>NZ_CAMLHO010000010.1 GCF_946479765.1 uncultured Aliivibrio sp. | reverse complement strand
TAAAAGTTCAATTTAATGCAAAACTAACTCTTAATTATTTGTGTATAAGAGTTAGATTGTTGAGGGGGGAAATCTGACGAGAATCACCATTAGCAACCCAGCTCAGGTACCCTCCAGTCATAATGGGAGAAAAGAGCGCAAGCACCTCCCAGATAGTTAGGTGTACAGCCCCAAGCGCAAGCAATGGGCTATTAGGCAAAGGGACATGCACTCCTGACTTTCTTAGATATGAAATGAACCTTTCGACCTTAAGCTTTTCTAGTATCTGCAAGGCAACTGTATTAATTGAATAGGCAAATGAGTGTTGTATGGTCACTGGGCCTCGATATTTATGGTCTGCATTTCTAGGCTGTAACACCTGCCCATCGGATATGACTTGTATGGGCTTATCAATGAAAGTCTCATCAATAGGGAGCTTGAATTGATCTATATAGCATGTATATAAGGGTACCTTCAGGATTGACCCCACTAATCGTCTCTGCTGAAGAGCAGGCCGCTGTTCCACATTTTCTCCAACATAAATTGAATGAATCACCTTTCGGGTCCTATTGCTGCAAAGAACAACCACAGCAGAGATTAACTCTCCATCTTTACTACTTTCTTGTATCGAATGCAGCCTCTTCTTTACAGCTTGCTCTAGGGCTAAAGCTGAGTCTTTTTCTTTGTCGGTTTGGACTAGATTTAATCGATTATCATCACGAGCGATATCGATCATTGATGCACCCTCTATTGATTCAATGGCTACCAATAGAGCTTCATGATACGGAACCGAACTGTTATTTATAGATGGCTTCCCATTGTAAAAATCACTGAATTTAACTAATGAGGTTTTGTTTGTTCTAATAGAGCGTAAATGAAATCTATAACCACACTTAAATATCCGTAAACTACCTTTAACTTGCAACAAAAGAATGAGTCGCAGAATGTAATTGAGCGGAGTCAGTTTTGAGTTGGTCCATTCTAAGGATGTTTTGATCCCTACCTGAAGAGGACCAACGGTATAATTTCTTGGTAGATGTCCTGTTAATAGTGAGAGAACTGCTGCTACCAGTGCTACTGTCGATTCAACAAGTCTGAACCACCATGGCCTAGCAGTAGACTCTACCTTTATAACTGCTATTACTAGTGTTCGAGCTTCTGCTGAAAAGCTAAGCTTATTTATATGTCTAAATAGCGGTTTTGCAGAGGAACTTCCCGCTATTTGCTCTAAGATCAAAGCCCTGCGAGCCTGAATAATACGATCACTCATATCAGATAGTTTTTACCTCAATGGTTACTGAATTTATTCAAAGGTGGAATTATAGATCTTATGGGAAAATTTATATATACAGACCTAATTCGAGACAGGTAGCAATAAGTTGTCCAATAAGTCTAAGTGAATAGGGGGTTAATTTGCAGCCAACAATAGGCTAGATTTTACCAAAACTTATTTTATCCGAATCTAACGGTTTAGTGCATCAATTCTAACGCGCTTCTATTCATAAGTATCTTAACTGTAACGTTACCTATAATATTTACTTGCAAATGATAACCGTTTGCATTTGGAGGTGTGTTTATGGCATAATAACTATATGGCTAGTTCTAGCCTCCGTTGTTCTAAGTACCTACAAAGAAGTTATCAGGAATTTAACTGTTACCATTTGCTATGATATCAATCGCTTAAGTATTGATAACTTTCCCATTGGTACTTACTCAAGATATAAACCATACATCGTCGTGACCCTTATATCCTCTCAATTAAATTATTCTTTTTCAAAAGGAGATATTCTCATGTCTGAATAAAAATATGCACTCAATTAATAGAATTGTTTCTAACCAAATTAACTGATTATAAAAATTATAAGGAAAAATATGTTAAGTAAACAAAGTCAAGATTATCTGAATGATGTTAGAAGTCGCATAAAGAAGCGTCAAGGTAAGATAAATATCATTACAACGCATCCAATCCCAGAAACATATAAGCTTGTGTTTTTAAGTGGAACGCCTAGTTGTGTGATTAATGTTAAAGACCTTCAGGGGAAAAATACTGAGGGAAGTATCGTCCATCTAAATGGTGCTATTTATCAGGTCATAAAACGACTAATCATATCTAGTAAGGTTCTAGAACTACATCTAGATAATATATCACCGCAATAAAGAAACGAAATCTAATATGGTACTTTTGCTAATACGCCTTTAACGGACTATGAATATATCTAGATCGTTCCTTTCCAAAGATGACTTAACTATGCCAGTCGTTGTTGTGCAATAAACAAAACTTGGCAACAGAGAAGGTCTCAGATTACTATGGGATAGCGACAAGAGGATATGAGTGCATTGGGCTTGTCTGACCCGTTACCTGACCCAGAAACGTCAGATAGCAAAAAGGCGTAGTAGGTACTAACCTATTACGCCTTTCTAAATTTGGTGGCCCCTCCCAGATTTGAACTGGGGACCGAACGATTATGAGTCGTGCGCTCTAACCACTGAGCTAAGGGGCCTTTGTAGGTGCTGATTATAGGGGAAGATGAAAAGGGTGTCTAGGGATAATGTGTTTACTTTTTAATCAGTTAGTTAAAAATATCTATTTAGATCGAAAAAAGGTGAGCCTAAGCCCACCTTTTTGATTCTATTGATTAATAATAGGTTAATTATTAGTCGTCTAAGAAGCTACGTAATACTTCTGAGCGGCTAGGGTGACGTAATTTACGTAACGCCTTAGCTTCGATTTGACGGATACGCTCACGTGTTACGTCAAATTGTTTACCTACTTCTTCTAGAGTATGGTCAGTATTCATATCAATACCAAAACGCATACGAAGCACTTTTGCTTCACGAGGTGTTAAACCTGCAAGTACATCGTTGGTTGCAAATTTCAAGCTGGTTGAAGTTGCAGAATCAACAGGAAGTTCAAGCGTGTTATCCTCAATGAAATCACCTAGGTGAGAATCTTCATCGTCACCAATTGGTGTTTCCATTGAAATAGGTTCTTTTGCGATCTTCAGAACCTTACGGATCTTGTCTTCTGGCATTTGCATGCGTTCAGCAAGTTCTTCAGGTAATGGTTCGCGACCCATTTCTTGTAGCATTTGACGTGAAATACGATTCAATTTATTGATCGTTTCAATCATATGTACAGGAATACGAATAGTACGCGCTTGATCGGCAATTGAACGAGTGATCGCTTGACGGATCCACCATGTTGCATAAGTTGAGAACTTATAACCACGACGGTATTCAAACTTATCAACCGCTTTCATTAGACCAATGTTGCCTTCTTGAATTAGATCCAAGAATTGTAGGCCACGGTTGGTGTATTTTTTCGCAATTGAGATAACAAGACGTAAGTTCGCTTCAACCATTTCTTTTTTCGCACGACGAGCTTTCGCTTCACCGATAGACATACGACGGCTGATGTCTTTGATGTTTACAACAGGTAATCCTGTTTCTTTAACAATGTTGTTAATTTTTTTAATTGAACGACGAATGTCTTCTTCGTAACGCTTTAGGCGGTCTACGTATGGTTTATCTGAAGCTATAATTTCATTAAACCATTCGTCAGAAGCTTCATTGCCTGAGAACAGAGCAATGAACGATTTCTTAGGCATTTTTCCATATTCAACACACATACGCATAATTAAACGTTCTTGTGTACGAACACGGTCCATGCTGCCACGCATTTCACGAACAAGGTAATCAAACTGCTTAGGGATCAGTTTAAACTCACGGAATACATCCGTTAATTCACTGATAGCTGCACGTGCTTTTACGTTATCACGGCCATGCTCTTCAAAAGCAAGTTGCATGTTGTGATAAGACGTACGAAGCTCCGTGAATTTCTCCAAAGCAAGCTCTGGATCAATACCTACATCTTCTTCTTCTTCGTCTTCATCATCATCGGTCTCTGCTTCTTTATCTTCGTCAGCAAGATCTGTTGGACTTAGTTCTGAACCGATGTGTGTTGCTGTTGGTGCTGCTGAGCCATCATCATTAGGATCAACAAAACCAGAAATAATATCAGTAAGACGGATCTCTTCAGCTTGAACTTTATCAAACTGTTCTAATAAGTATGAAATTGCGCCAGGGAATTCAGCAACAGAACACTGAACTTCATTGATACCTTCTTCAATACGTTTAGCGATGTCGATTTCGCCTTCACGAGTAAGGAGTTCAACAGTACCCATTTCACGCATATACATGCGTACAGGATCCGTTGTACGGCCAATTTCACTTTCTACACTTGATAGTGCAGCTGCTGCAGCTTCTGCTGCATCTTCATCAGTTACGGCATCATCATCATTCAATGACATATCATCAGCATCAGGTGCGGTTTCAACCACTTTGATGCCCATGTCATTGATCATTTGAATAATATCTTCAACCTGCTCAGAATCTACAATTTCTTCTGGTAGGTGATCGTTAACTTCTGCGTAGGTCAGATAGCCTTGTTCCTTGCCTTTGATTACAAGTAATTTTAGCTGTGACTGCGGATTTTGATCCATAGACGGTATCCTACTTCTGGTCTGTGTGAAGGAATTAGTATGCGAAATGCAAACCACTACTTAATAGCAAATTTCTCTATTGATGATTACAGAGTAACCAATCTTAACACCTAATTTGGTGTATTATCTCAACAGAACTAGAGTATTACACGAGACGATTAATGACTAATTCGCCTAACTCTCGTTTTTCTTCGACTGATAAGCCGACACTTCTTTCTTTAGTCTGTAAAGCTTCCACTTGCTTTTCGATGCACTGGGCCAATACTTTGTCCAATGAATCTATAAATACATCTTGTTGATTGTCTTGGTCTATAGGAAGTTCCCATGCTGCCAAGCGTGATAATAGTTTTTCATTTTTATCACTGCGCCAATATTCTAATAATTGGCCTGTAGTGATATGGGGATTATGTCGACAATTTTCAAGTAATTGAAGAAATAAACTTAATCCTGGAAGTGGAATGTCTTTGACGCTCTCTAAATCCGGGACTAATTGAGCTAAATTCGGATTTTGAATTAGAAGTGTTATTACTTCACGCATAGCGGTGCGTTTTATTTCTGGTTGAGCTTGACGTTTTGCTTCAGGAGCGCCCTGTTTAGATATTAGTTGCTGTAGTTGGTTTTCATCCATAATTCCAAGCGTTTTGCCAAGTTGCTCACGTAAATAGAGACGTAACGTGCCACCAGGGACTTTATCTATGAGCGGAACGGCAAGTGTTGTGAGTTTTGCTTTGCCTTCTCGGCTGCTAGTATCAACTTGATCAACCAAACTTCTAAACATGAAATTAATAAGTGACTCTGCTCGAGTTATTTCTTGTTCGAAGGCGGCTTTACCATGCTGGCGGATATAGGTGTCCGGGTCTTCGCCGTCAGGTAAGAACATGAATTTTAATTGGCGGCCATCATTTAGATATGGCAGTGCTTGTTCCATTGCTCGCCATGCCGCTTCTCGACCTGCTCGGTCACCATCATAACAACACACGACAGTGCTTGTTTGGCGAAAGAGAAGTTGCATATGATCGCCTGTCGTTGCTGTACCTAGAGAGGCGACAGCGTAATCTACGCCAAACTGCGCTAAAGCTACGACATCCATATAGCCTTCAACAACGAGAGCTTGGGGTAAATCTTTATAAGCTTGCAGCGCTTCATATAAACCATAAAGCTCTTTGCCTTTATGGAAAATAGGTGTTTCAGGTGAATTTAAATATTTGGGAGTGCCTTCACCAATTACGCGACCACCAAAGCCGATAACACGACCTCGACGATCTCTAATTGGGAACATGACTCGACCACGAAAACGATCATAACGACGACCGTTATCGCTTTCAATTAACATTCCACCGCTGACTAAAGCATCTTGTGATGTTTTGTCTCGGCCAAAGTTATTTTTGACTAATTCCCATTCATCAGCCACATAACCGATACCAAATTTCTGAACTATTTCGCCAGAAAGTCCACGATCTTTAAGGTAGTTGATTGCATGAATATTTGCGGTAGATTTTAATTGGGAGCAATAAAATTGGCTGATGCCACCCATTAAATCATAGAGGCTACGCTTTTCTTCAGCATTGGCTGATGGACCGGAAGGGGCATTAAAGCCACTACGTTGTTCTCGAGGTACATCAAGGCCAAGCATAGAGGCGAGTTCTTCAATGGCTTCGACGAATTCTAAACGGTCGAACTCCATAAGGAAGTCAATGGCATTACCATGAACACCACAGCCAAAGCAGTGATAAAACTGTTTTTCTTGGCTAACAGAAAAAGAAGGGGATTTTTCATTATGGAATGGACAGCAAGCACCGTAGTTCTTCCCTTGTTTTTTCAGTTTTACTCTTGTGTCAATGATATCGACAATATCGTGTCGATTTAAAAGCTCATCAATAAAACTGCGAGGGATATGTCCAGACATCTTTTTTCTTTTCCTGTAGATACAAACAAGCCGTGCATATCAAAGATAGCACGGCTTGTTTTATAAATAGAGTACTATTAAGCCAGTTTAGATTTAACTAATTGACTTACTTTACCCATGTCAGCGCGGCCTTGGATTTGAGGTTTTAACACGCCCATCACCTTGCCCATATCTTGCATTCCAGCAGCACCAGATTCAATAATTGCTTTGTCTAATAACTCAGCAACTTCTTCATCGGTAAGTGCTTGCGGCATAAAGTCATCAAGCACTAAAATCTCAGCACTCTCTTTATCAGCAAGATCATCACGACCAGCAGCAGAAAACTGCACGACTGAATCACGACGTTGTTTAACCATCTTAGTTAAAACAGCAATGATATCATCGTCAGACAAAGTAGTATGACCATCGATTTCACGTTGTCTAATTTCAGATAAAGCTAAACGAATTGTGCCAAGGCGTAATTTGTCCTTGGCTTTCATCGCTAACTTTTGCTCGTCTTTGAGTTTTTCAATTAGAGCCATAACTTAGTCCTAAATTAGGTAAGTTATTAGTACAGGCGAACGCGACGTGCGTTTTCGCGAGACAACTTCTTAGCGTGACGCTTTTGAGCTGCTGCTTTAGCGCGTTTACGTACTGTAGTAGGTTTTTCGTAATGCTCACGACGGCGAACTTCAGAAAGAATACCTGCTTTTTCGCAAGAGCGCTTGAAACGACGTAGTGCAACGTCGAACGGTTCGTTTTCACGTACTTTAACTACTGGCATATGCCTTTCACCTCAGGTGTTAGTCAATTCGCTGGTAGTTATAATTAACCAGCTATTATTCAAATTGGTGCCGAATTTTAATCCGATCAAGACGTTTTGTAAAGCATTCTTGATTAAGAATTGAGTAATTTCTTTGTTTATTTTGCCTTCTATGGTCATCAGGTCGCTTGAGCTAGCTTAGGGATATAGGTAATATGGCGTTAAATTAACAGGTAACTGAGAAAAGTATGCGAATTTTAGGCATTGAAACCTCGTGTGATGAAACGGGTGTTGCGATTTATGATGATGAAAAAGGGCTATTAGCTCATCAGCTGTATAGCCAAGTAAAACTCCACGCAGATTACGGTGGTGTTGTCCCTGAATTGGCCTCTCGTGACCATGTTAAAAAGACAATTCCATTAATCCAAGCGGCGTTAAATGATGCGGGCATGACCAAAGACGATATCGACGGTATTGCTTATACAGCAGGTCCCGGTTTAGTTGGTGCATTATTAGTTGGTTCAACGATTGGCCGCAGTATTGCGTATGCGTGGGATGTTCCTGCAATTCCTGTTCATCACATGGAAGGTCATTTACTTGCGCCAATGCTTGAAGATACGCCACCAGAATATCCATTTGTTGCTTTATTAGTGTCTGGTGGTCATACCATGATGGTTGAAGTAAAAGGCATTGGCGAATATCAAATTCTTGGTGAATCTGTGGATGATGCCGCAGGTGAGGCGTTTGATAAAACAGCTAAATTAATGGGTCTTGATTATCCAGGAGGTCCTTTGCTATCTAAATTAGCAGAGAGTGGCACAAAAGGACGATTTAAATTTCCTCGTCCAATGACCGATCGCCCTGGCTTAGATTTTAGTTTTTCAGGTTTGAAAACATTTGCGGCAAATACCATTCGTGCTAATGATGATGACTTGCAAACGCGTGCTGATATTGCCTTTGCTTTTCAGGAAGCGGTTGCTGATACCTTGGCGATAAAATGTCGTCGAGCATTAAAACAAACGGGTATGAAACGTCTTGTTATGGCGGGAGGTGTGAGTGCTAATACTTATTTACGCCATGAACTTGAAGCGATGATGAAGAAAATTGGTGGTGAGGTATTTTACCCTCGAACTGAATTTTGTACTGATAACGGTGCAATGATTGCTTACGCTGGTATGCAACGTTTGAAAAATGGCGAGACTACTGATTTAGCAGTTCAAGCAAAGCCCCGTTGGCCAATCGATCAGCTGAAACCGATTGCAAAACAATAGAGATCAGCGAGGATCGTAAATGATCTTGTTTGAGGCTTTATTCTAAATAGCAGATAGAAGGGACTAATTTAGTCCCTTTTTTTTTGCCAGATTTTCTTCTCTTTACCAGAAAAGAAACGTCGAATATTTTCGTGGTGTTTTAAGACAATTAAACAAGAAAGCATGGCAACAGGAAGTGTATATTGAGGTTTAACTAACCAAGTAAATAGAGGTGCCAGTAAAGCGGTGATCATAGAAGCTAACGATGAATAACCGGTGAGTAATATGATGACTATCCAGCTGCTAAATAACATCCCCGTCAGATCTAATCCAATCGGAGCCAATGCACCTAAAGCGGTTGCTACACCTTTACCGCCTTTAAAATGGAAAAATAGTGGGTACATATGACCTAAGCAGGCCGAGATAGCAATAATGCCTAATAGAAGAGGGTTAATGTTAAGAAAGTAGCCTCCCCATACTGGCAGCATTCCTTTTAAAATATCAGATACAAGTACTAAACCTGCCGCCCCTTTTCCACCAAGGCGAAAAACATTGGTCGCTCCCGGATTATGAGAACCTGAAGTTCTAGGGTCGGGTAAACCTTTTAATCGACAAATCAAAACCGCACTAGAGATCGATCCTAGAAGATAGGCGATGATGATCATAATTAGTGCAAGAGGGGTCATGAATGAGCCTTTATTTGGGTGATCAGGAGCGATCAAAAATCATTTTTATAGTATATTGCTCAACATATTGAGCAAGGTAATATCAATATTACGTTGTTTTTCTTTTGATGGGTATCCGACCTCTTAATAAAAAGTGTGATCAAAGATGGATTTAGTATTTATAAAACAGCTTGAAGTTATTACAACCATTGGTGTTTATGAATGGGAACAAGGCATTAAACAAAAGCTTGTATTAGATATTGATATGGCTCATGACAATAAAAAAGCAGCAGTATCAGATGATGTTCAGTACTGTTTAAATTATGCTGAAGTGAGTGAGGCGGTAACTGCTCATATTCAAAATGGTCGATTTTTATTGGTTGAACGCGTAGCTGAAGAGATTGCTGATTTAATTATGACGCGTTTTTCAGTGCCTTGGGTCCGTATTCATTTATCTAAGCCGGGTGCTGTAGTTAATGCATATAGTGTGGGTGTGGTGATTGAGCGAGGAAGCAAATGATCACAACTTATATTGGTGTTGGTTCCAATATTGCCCCTGAAAAACACGTAAAAGCCGCAATTGATGAGTTAAATAGACTTGGTGAGATCACTAACATCTCAACCGTTTATGAGGCAGAATCTGTTGGGTTTTCGAGTAATAATTTTTTTAATTTAGTTGTAGAGCTCAACGTTACTCACTCTCTGGCTGAACTTGGTATTCAATTGCGTGCGATTGAAATTAAGTGGGGTAGAGAGCAAAATGCTCAGAAGAATCAAGATCGTACTTTAGATCTTGATATTTTATTGTATGGTGACTTGGTGTCTGAGTCAGATCCTACCTTGCCACGAGACGATCTCTTTAAGTTTGCTTTTGCTATTTTACCAATGGTTGAATTGAATCCGGATCTCATTGTTCCGAATACCCAACAAACCATTCGTCAAATTTGGTCTGAGTTTCCTTATACTCAATCACTAAAACCAGTGGTACTTAACCTTAATTTTTAATGGAATATCATGACGTACTTTGAAGCTTTTTTTCTCGCTTTATTGCAGGGATTTACTGAGTTTTTACCTATCTCAAGTTCTGCTCACCTTATACTTCCTTCTGCCGTGCTTGGATGGTCAGATCAAGGCTTAGCCTTTGATGTTGCAGTGCATGTTGGGACATTAGCGGCGGTGGTTATCTATTTTAGAAAAGAAGTGGTAACGCTGTTAACGGCTTGGATTGGCTCTATTGTTAAAAAAGAACACAATAAAGAATCTAAATTGGCGTGGTTAATTATATTGGCAACCATTCCAGCGGCTTTATGTGGTCTGTTATTTAAAGATTTTATTGAAGTGTACTTACGCAGTGCATGGGTGATTGCGACAACAACGATTGTATTTGGTCTTTTGCTTTGGTGGGTGGATAAAAACTCAGAGCTTGTAAAAGAGGAATACGAAATGACGTGGAAAAAGGCGTTATTTTTAGGGATTGCTCAAGCGATGGCGATGATACCTGGAACGTCTCGTTCTGGAATTACGATTACCGCGGCATTGTACCTTGGTTTTACTCGTGAAGCGGCGGCGCGTTTTTCATTCTTAATGTCGATCCCAATTATTACGCTTGCTGGTTCTTATCTTGGTCTGAAATTAGCACTAAGTGATATCTCAGTTAATTTCGGTTTTTTAAGTACGGGCGTTGTGGTTTCTTTTATTAGTGCTTATATCTGTATTCACTTTTTCTTGAAGCTGATTTCAAGCATGGGTATGACGCCGTTTGTGATTTATCGCTTGCTATTAGGTACGGGTTTGTTTGCTTGGTTAATCTTTGCTTAGAAACTAGAAACTAGAAACTAGAAACTATAAGAGCCTATATAACTGATTTGGCAGTAAATAAATCAACTGTCATAGTTTTTGCTTTTATAGTTTCTAGGGCGAAGCGTTCTAGTTAGCGTATAGCTTATTTGATATCCAACTTATCCTTAACTGCTTCAACTCGTCTTTTCGTCAACTCTTCTCTAATCTCTTGTCCTTTAAAACCAGCAGCAACTACTTCTTTAACTTCAACTGCTTTTGCAGCTTCAAACGCCATTTCAAAACGCGCTTTTTGCGGATAAGGTTCAGACTCTAACCCTAATCGACCCGCATGATCTGCTTGGCAACAAAGCAAGATAGGCTCTAAGCGCTCTGGCTTACGCCATACGTCCATCTTATCGAATATCTTAATGAAGGTTTGAGCACGAAGCTCTGAGGCTCTATGGACATTGGTGTGATGCTCACAAACCAGTAACGCTAAGTCTCGGAACTCGTTCGGAACACGAACACGAGCACATAGTTTTTTAATGAGTTTAATCCCAGTATGGCAATGCATTTTATGACTTGGCCATTCTGATTCTGGTGTTACACCTTTACCCAAGTCATGAACTTGAGCCGCAAAACGAGTAGGTAAATCTTGGCTTAGTAATGCGGCCTGTTGAGCGACCATTAAGGTATGAATTCCCGTATCAATTTCAGGGTGCCACTGTTCTGGTTGAGGTACACCAAACAATGAATCCAATTCTGGTAACACAATGGCTAGAGCGCCGCATTCTTTTAATACTGAAAGAAATATCTCAGGGTGCTGGTTAGATAGAGATTTTTCCCATTCTTGCCATACACGCTCTGGCGTGAGGTGAGATAATTCTCCGCTGTCCACTAAGGTTTTCATTAAAGTCATCGTTTCTGGTGCAATCGTAAACCCGAGATAATGAAAACGTGCAGCAAAACGTGCGACGCGTAATACCCGTAATGGATCTTCCACAAAGGCATCAGAAACGTGGCGCAATAGACGATTGGTTAGATCTTTTTGACCATGATAAGGGTCAATTAATTCACCGTTATCAGCTTTGGCAATGGCGTTAATTGTCAAATCACGGCGTAATAAGTCTTCTTCTAAAGTGACATCGGGTTCAGCGTAGCAAGTAAAGCCTTTATACCCTTGCCCGCTTTTACGTTCTGTTCTTGCTAACGCATATTCTTCTTTAGTTTTAGGATGTAAGAAAACAGGGAAGTCTTGTCCAACCGCTTGATAGCCGAGTGAACCCATTTCGTTAGGGGTGGAGCCTACAACGACCCAGTCTTTATCTTTTACATCAATATTGAGAAGTGAATCTCGAACCGCACCACCAACTAAATAAATTTCCATATTTTGCCCCACTAGCTGCCAAGATAAAGAGAACTTTCTTTACTTTCTTAGTTCCAATGATACCGTGCAATCATAGTTTTTCGACTTTTTATTCCATATTTATTCTTGGAATTATCCTGATAAGGCAAACATCATTCTTATGTACCAAGATTTTTTTGGCTTTAATGAGCTTCCGTTTTCAATGACGCCCAATGCGCGTTTTCTCTATTTGAGCGAGCGCCACAAAGAGGCGTTGAATTACTTATTGTCAGGATTAGGACAAGGTGGTGGATTTGCATTATTAACGGGCGAAGTTGGTACAGGGAAAACAACCGTATCACGCGCGCTATTTTCACAATTGGACGAGAACGTTCATCTTGCGTTAATTTTAAATCCAATGTTCAGTGCTCAAGAATTATTAGAAGCCATCTGTGATGAGTTGAAGATTGTTTATTCTGATAACGTGTCGTTGAAGAATTTAACGGATGCCATCGTTGGTTTTCTTAAAGAAGAAAGAGAGAAAGGATTTCAAACCATTGTTGCGATTGATGAAGCTCAGCATTTAGGCCCAGACGTCTTAGAGCAGTTACGGTTATTGACCAACTTTGAAACCGAGAGTGATAAATTATTAAAAGTATTATTGATTGGTCAGCCTGAATTACAACATAAACTACAACAAAGTAATTTACGTCAATTAGCGCAACGTATTACTGCTCGCTATCACTTACTGCCCTTAACGTCGAAAGAGATTGAGTCTTATGTGAAACATCGCTTAACGATTGCGGGTGGTGATCCTACGCTGTTTCCTTCTTCGGTAATAAAAAAGATAGCTTATCATTCTAATGGGGTTCCTCGTGTCGTTAATCTACTTTGTGATAAAACGCTATGGATAAGTTATCAAAATGGCAGTGACAAGATCGATCAAGCTGCAATTAAAAAAGCGTGTGAATTAGTATTAGATTGGCAAAGTGTTTCAATCGACAAGAATGAGACTCCAAAAGAAACGCAAAGAGGATTTTCCAATATAGCGGCATTAAGTCTCTCTGCTCTATTATGTTTTGGCAGCTATTCTTTATTGCCTACTTATTTAGAGACGCACTTTCCAATAGAATCTCCTCTTATTGAAGCGCCTTTAGGCGGTTTTCATCAACAATCGGATGCATTTAAAGCGCTGCTTTCTGTATGGGGTTACTCGGTGAATACCTTCCAAGCAAATTGCACCAATGCGAAACGAGCACAGCTATATTGTTTAGATGAAAATGGCTCTTTAGAGGATTTGCTTGCTATAAACCGTCCTGCAATTGTGTGGTTACAGCAAGATTCTGGCGAAGAGCTATTAGCGATATTATACCGTACAAACTCTAAAGGCATTGAATTATTACTTCCTTCTAAGCGTGTTGAGGTTTCACATCAATGGCTTAACCAACATTGGAATGGGGCTTATGTACAGTTATGGAAGAAGCCGATAATGGCAGAACGAGCAATGAGAAAAGGAGATCAGGGGGAGGCAATTTTAAAGCTGAACCAATTACTCTCTTTTGCTTTGGATCAGCCCATTACAGAGTCTGATATTTTTAACGATAAGACAGAGCTGCAAGTAAAACAGTTTCAGGAAATTTTTGATTTGAAAAAAGATGGTATTGTAGGGTCTAGCACTCAGATGTGGTTAGATAGCATCGTTAATCATGATGCTCCTTTATTACAAGGGGAAGGTTAAGATGTTTTCTGAACGTATTTCATCACTGACATTAAGCGCTTTGATTATATTGCCGCCTTTGCTGATATCAACTTATATAGCTTGGCCTTATTATCAAGATCAGCAACAGTCACCCCACATTCCAGTATTGACGTATACCGAGCTTAGTTTTCCTGATAAAGAGACGCAAAAGTTACCGATTCAAGCGGTTCAACTAGCGGTTCTGTCATCAATAAATAGTGACGTAAAAATCGTTAATACAAGTGATAATCAAGGGATGGTTCAACAAGATAAAAGTAAGGTAAGTAAGGGAAATATAGAACCATTCAATGTAGATGAATTAGATTTATCAGGTTTATCTCCTGAATTAGCCGCGCGTTTTGAATCTGTTTTAAGTGAGTCATCTGACATTAAAGATAGAGATGATGACTCTACGTCATATGATGATGCGGCCTATATTGAATTAGATAAAAGAGGGGTTCAATTTTCTGGGCAGTTACCGCCACTAAACTTTCAGACTCATAATTATACGTCTAAACCAAGTTATCGTTGGGTAAAAGTAAATGGTAAAGAAGTTAATATTGGTGCGAGTATTTCAAATGGAATTATATTGTTAGAAATTAATCCAAGAGATGTGGTGATTGAATTTCAAGGGCAGAAAATAGAAGTTCCAGCTCTGTATGAGTGGAAAGGGTAATTGTGTTTTATTAATCATAGTCAGATTGTACAGATATAAAAAAGCTCAGAACAAATCTGAGCTTTTTTGTATTCATCGTTTATCGATTAAGAATCAATATAGATTAAGACCAACCGTTTTGTTTCTTCTTACGGCTTGGGATCATGTGAGGAAGTAGAAGACCAAATAGAAGACCAATACCAGCAACCCCACCGCCATACATGAAGTACTTAAGTAGTAGGTCTTCTTTTTGCGTATCTAGCTTAGCTCGTAGTTCACGAACTTCAGATTGAGAGCTAACCAGTTGGTTATTTACATCGCTGTAGCTTTGCTCTAAATCTTGCATTTGTTGATTACGTTGAGTCAAGCTATCTGCTAACCCTGCCTTCTCATCATTTGCTGCTTTACGAGCGTTCGCTAGTTGTGTTTTTACAGAAGTAAGCTCCGCTTCAACTTTAGGTAAACGCTCACCTAAACCTGCCTGGCGAGAGAGTAACTTGCTTTCAACCCAACCTTTACGGCCTTTAGTATCCACAATTTGTGTGAAGCCAGAGTTTTTGTTACTGCTTAATAGAGTAATGCGTTCACCCGCATTTACGCTACCAATGATTTTGAATTGATTACTTGGACCTGAGTGCATGTACGTAAACAGGTTATCAGAAATATAACGAGTTTGAGCTTGCACTGGCGCAGCAATAGCCCAAGTAAGTAGAATCAGGCTAATAAAATGCTTCACAATAATATTCCTTTGAAAAATGGGTCTTGAATCTTCTAAGTAAAGAGAAAAAGAGCTTACTCATCACGACAGATTCAAATGAAGTTATAGATACTAAAAATATTTAAGCCCAGATGCAAGAAAAGAGGAGATTTTACTCTCCTCTTTGTGCAATTGTTTCAAAATTGATTACGGTTAGACAGGAACGCCGATACCAAAGATGGCTTGCATTGCGTAGTAGAAGATAACCGCCAGTAACGCACCTGCTGGAAGAGTCACTACCCAAGACGCAACAATATTACGTACAACGCCTAAGTTTAATGCGCCAATACCACGTGCAAAACCTACACCCAATACTGCACCAACTAACGTTTGCGTGGTTGAGATAGGAAGACCAGTGCCTGAAGCTAATACTACCGTAGATGCGGTTGCTAATTGAGCAGCAAAACCACGGCTAGGAGTCAGTTCAGTAATGCCTGTACCTACCGTTGCCATTACTTTATGGCCTAATGTAGCAAGACCCACAACGATACCAATACCACCTAGAGGAAGGATCCACCAAGCGATAGTTGTTTGCGTAGCGATTTCACCTAAGTTTTCAACCGTTGAAACCACAGCAGATAGTGGACCAATTGCGTTAGCAACATCGTTAGAACCATGAGCAAATGCCATCGCACATGCGGTAATAACCATTAATGTACTAAAGATACTTTCTACGCCAGTAAAGCCGCGGCTGTCTTTCTCGTCATTGACTGTATTTGCAAATTTACGAGATATATACAGGTAACCACCAACCATTACTAATGCTGATACTGCAATAGAGGCAAGCCACGCTTCACCGTTTGATAGATGCAAACCAACGTGTTTTAGGCCTTTTTTGATAGTAACAAGTGCAATAACCATTGTGGTGATGAACATGTAAACAGGAACAAAACGTTTTGCGTTCATCAATGGTTTATCAGTATCAAAAATTAATCGCTGAGCACTGATGAAAATCATATAGGCAAAAATACCAGATATGAGAGGAGTGATTAACCAGCTCCCAACAATCCCTTGCACTGAACTCCAATTAACCGCTTCGGTACCAACGGCAACACAAGCAAAACCGATGATGGCACCGATAATGGAGTGAGTTGTAGATACCGGCCACCCCATGTAAGAGGCAAGTAATAACCAAGTGCCCGCCGCAAGAAGTGCTGACATCATGCCATAAACTAAGACTTCTGGTTGGTGAGCGAAGAGAGAGGTATCAATTACCCCTTTACGAATTGTATCTGTAACCTCACCACCAGCAAGGTACGCCCCTGCAAATTCGAAGATCATAGCAATGATAATTGCTTGTTTTACTGTTAACGCTTTAGAACCTACAGAAGTGCCCATCGCATTGGCAACATCATTTGCTCCAATACCAATAGCCATTAGAAGACCGAAGAAGGCCGCAACTATAATTAGGGTCGTGCCGTAGTTAGCAAGAATATCCATTGTATTACCTGTTACTGAATCACAAACTTATGAGCGAGATAGCATGAGTTCTAAACGAGAACCAACACGCTGTGCTTGGTCGGCAATGCCACCAACCCACTCAAGGATTTTATAAAGGAACATAACATCGATTGGGTTGTATTTGTGCTCGATGCTCATGAGTTGCTGGCGCAGTTGAATTTGCAATTCGTCAGTATCATCTTCAATGATATCTAACTTATTGATCATCTCTGCAACCAAGGTGACTTCGCGTCCTTTAAAGCCAGTTTCTAATAGCTCGTCCAATTCGCTGATTACATCTTGCGCTTGACTAGCCGCATCTAAACAACGTTGAACATAAGCTAAAAATGCATCCTGCATAGAGCTTGGAATTTCAAGTTGGCGACCAACAACGCGACCTGCGATGTCTTTAGCCAGGTTTGCGAGTTTATCTTGCTGAGTTAACAGACCGAGCATATCGGTACGGTCAACAGGCATAAACAACCCACGAGGAAGTTTTAAACGAATTTCACGTTTTAGAACGTCCGCTTCCTTCTCTAAATGAGAAATTTGCGCACGAAGTTCACTCGCTTTTTCCCAATCACCTTTTGCACACGTTTCGAAAAACGGAATAAGAAGTGAACAGCATTCGTTGACACAAACAACATGTCGCTGCAGAGGTTTCATTGGGGACTTTGCGAATAACCCCATAATAGTATTTACTGGCATGGTTTCTTAACCTAATAAAACAAGTACCTAATGGTGAATTGTTAGACGATGGCCATAAAGGCGCGAATGTTAACCCAATCCCACTATCAATAAAACTACTTTAGATCATGGTTTTGGCATTATTTGTTGCTTGATACCGAACAGTTTAAGCCATATCCTTGGAAAGACAACGGTTATGAGGTCATTATGGAAACTGAAATAGAACTGAAATTTTTTGTTTTTCCTGAGTTTGTAGACACTATTATAGACAAAATTTCAGGGGCAACAGTCATAGAGCATAGTTGCCTCAACTTAGGGAATATCTATTTTGATACTCCTGAGCAACATCTACGTAAAAACGATATGGGATTGCGGATCCGTCGTTTTAATGATGAACGAGTGCAAACGTTAAAAACGGCAGGACGTGTTGTTGCAGGGTTGCATCAACGACCTGAGTACAATGCAGAACATGATTCAGATGTTCCTAATGTCTCTTTACATCCAGAAAGCGTATGGCCACATGACATCGCTTTAGATGATCTTCAAAAACAACTTTATCCTCTATTTTCAACCAACTTTGTTCGTCAGCAATGGTTAATTGCTATGCCTGATGGTAGCGAGATTGAATTGGCTTTTGATCAAGGCGAAGTCCTTGCTGATGATAAAACCACTCCAATTTGTGAAGTAGAGTTGGAGCTTAAATCTGGTCAAACGGATGCATTGTTTACGTTAGCGCGTGACTTATGCAGTTCTGGTGGTATGCGTTTAGGTAACCAAAGCAAAGCGGCGAAAGGGTACCGTCTTGCGATGAATACCCCAGCAGATAAAGTAAAACCGTTGTCATTGGTAAGAACTAATGCGGATGACAATGTCGAAACTTGTTTTGTTAACTCATTGGAGCATGCCCTTTCACATTGGCATTATCATGAGCAAATTTACATTGATAGCCATGATCAGTTAGCGCTGCAAGAGATCCGAATTGCGATTGCCTTCTTACGTCAAATATTCTTGGTGTTTGGTGAAATGGTGCCAAAGCGTGCGAGTGAATTATTACGTCAGGAATTAAAGTGGCTAGAAGAACAGCTTTACTGGCTTGATGAATCCGAGCACCTAGATTACTTAATTGAAGAAAAGGGCAATGTATTAAGAAAGTTAGATGCTAGAAAATTTTTGGTAGCTAGCCTAAAAGAAAGTGCAGAGTCGTTACCAAAGACGGATGAAATGCTCTCCTTGCTAATGTCATCTCGTTATTGTGGGTTGCTATTAGATTTAAGTCGTTGGATTTTAACGCGTGATTGGCAGCCATTTTTAGATGATAAAAAACGCCAAGTCTTGCGAGAATCGATAGATAGTCACTCAGGGACTTTACTTGACCGTACGTGGGAGGCATTGGATTCTGCTTTCTCTACATCGAATCAATTATTGCCAGTGGATTATTTCAAACAGAAAATGCGTTTACGTCGTAATCTCATGACAGGAACGTGTTTTGCTCTTATTTATGATAATGAGAGAAGAAAAGGTTTCCGTTTACCTTGGCTAGATTTATTGCAAGGCATTGATGATTTGATGAGTTTAGAGCCATTAAGAACTCGAGTTCAATTGCTTAATGAAGAAGAGCAAGAGCAACTGGTTCGCTGGTTGCTTCGCCAAGAGCGTTCAATCCTGCATGCGATGGAGCAAACTCGTAAAGCAGGATTAGAATACCCTCCTTATTGGCAGTAAATTTAAGCTAAGCTAAATAGACAGCATGGACAAAAAGAGAAGTATTTACTTCTCTTTTTTATTTTCAATATTATGTAATTTTTTTAGTATTTCAGCCTGTTGCTGTAAAAGAAGTTCAAGTATTTCATTTCTATGGTGCTTTTCTTCTTGTTCTTTCTTTCGTTGTTCTAGTTTTGATGGCTCGGTAATAATCGAGGTTATTAAGCCTGAAATCATACCAAATATCCCCACACCAGAAATAATCACCAGTACGGCCAATACTTTACCTGCCATAGTTACTGGATAATGGTCACCATAACCAACGGTAGAGATGGTTACAAAGGCCCACCATATCGCATCACCAGCGGTATGTATGTTAGCGTTAGGATCTTTACCTTCAAACATCAGCATAAAAACTGAGCCTAAAGAAATTAGGGTTACCATTAAGATTAAAATGGAGGCAATTGTTGCTTCTTTGCGGTTTGATTGGATCTGTTTTAAGAGTGATCGGCTTGAACGAAGTAGGCGGAATACACGTAAAATATGAAAGATACGCGCATAACGGATTGGCTCAATAATTGGAATGCTAGCAACAAAATCAATCCAGTGTTCTTTTAAATATTTAGGTTTATTTGTACTACGAAAAAAATCGATGGATAGCTGAAATATAAAGAGAGCACATATGATTGTATCAAGGGTGATCAGTATCGTTCGGCTACTGTGATCTAATGGTACGAACAGTAAGCTTGAGATCACAATTAAGGATAAAAAGGATAATATCAGTGACATTAAGCTCATGGGTTTTAGGTCAATTTTGTTATGATTCATGTTAATTATTTATATATGTCCATCGATATACTATTCAAGTATGTAATTGTAGGATAACTAGGCTTTTGTCTATTCATCATGCACTAAAAAAATTGATTCTGAAAGCAAGCAGGGAGTGAGGATGTCAACAATAGCATTTAGGCCATGGGAAAGGCTGGTTACTGATATTAAGTTAGTACCAAAGTTGGTCATGTTAATGGTGTTTAGTACGGTACTGTTAGTAACAAAACAGTTATGGGATGCGAATACTTTTTATCAATCAGTGATTACAATCCAAAAAGAACGAGCACAAGAATCTGCGATTGCTAGCGCTGAGTTGGTGAATGGCATTTTAAATCATAAGCCTAATGGTAAAGATCTGGCTGGTGAGGCAATTGCTGTTCAAGCAAAAGCGTGGGCTAAAGGTAACTATATTTATGTGATTGATCGCGATAGTGGTGAAGTCTTTGGTCATCAATCTGCCCGCTCAATTTCTTCTTTATCTGCATCTATTGATAATGGGTCTTCATTAAAACAAATGATCAGTGGGCTTTCTTCTCAGAGCGCGTATTCATTAAATGATGAAACTCGCTATGAATTTGCAGTAAAAGTACCAAACCATAACTGGGTAGTCGTCGCCTCTCAAACATCAGAAAGCGCAGAACTCTATTATCAAGATTATCTTTTCCAAGTCATTTGGCAAACCATTGTGATGATCGTGGCTTTCATGGTTATTCTATTAAGTGCTTCAAATATCATGCTACGTCAAATGCGCTACTTGAATTCATCAATGAAAGAAATCGCCGCACAAAACTTATCAGAGCCAGTTGAAATGAATTGCAAAGATGAGTTTGGTGATTTAGCAAGAGAGTTAAATAAAACGCGCTTACAGCTTAAATCTGTGGTTGAAAATCAATTATCGGCCTCTCAAGAGTTATCTAGCCTGACTGAAATCATGACAATTAGTATGGAAGGAACAAAAGAAGCGGCACAAGAAGAGTTTGTTGAAATTGATCAACTAGCCATAGCGATGAGTGAAATGAGTGCAACAGTGCAAAATGTCGCGGATAATGCTCGCAATGCGTCAGAGGAGACTGAACAAGCTCAAGCTCAAGCTAAAATTGGTCAAGAGTTTGTTGAAGGTACGATTGTTAAAATCCAAGCACTATCGGGTGACATTGCCGCTTCTGCTGAAGTGGTTAATCAAGTTGAAGAGCGTGTTGTTTCGATTAGTTCAGTGGTTGAGACTATTCGTGGTATTTCAGAACAAACGAACTTACTGGCATTGAATGCGGCGATTGAAGCGGCTCGTGCGGGTGATGCTGGTCGTGGTTTTGCGGTAGTTGCTGATGAGGTAAGAAATCTAGCACAAAGTACACAAGGTGCTACCGTTGAGATCCAAGAGATGATCACTCAACTTCAAAACAGTGCGAACCAAGCTGTCGATCTGATGGAAAAAAGTGTGGTTGAAGCCGCTGAAGGCGTTGAATTAGTGACCAATGCCGGAGCAGAATTAGATAGAATTGTGAATCAAGTTAATAATATCAATGAAATGAACTTCCAAATAGCGAGCGCTGCTGATCAACAAAGCAGTGTTGCTGCTGAAATGGATCAGAACTTAACGAATGTTCGTGAGTTGGTGGAAGCGTCGGTTGTCGTCATGACGGAGTTGACAGAAACGTCGGAAGAAATGCAAAAAAATGCCGAAGAATTAGAAGCAAAAATGAAAGTCTTCAAAATTTAGATAATCTTGCTTTGTTTTATTGACGCCTACACTCAGTTGTAGGCGTTTTTGTTTGCGGCTAAAACTAAATTTTGGCACAGTATAAGCAGTTTGATTCGTTCGATTAGCGTAACGAATACCATGGAATTATCGATAAGGAATATCATGTCTTTGCCATCATCATTAACGTCTTTAGCTGAGCGTCGTTTACAAGACTTAACTTATCTTAAACGTATTCAAGCATGGCCTGAGAATGTTCAAGATCAACTTATGATTGCGTTAGGTTGCAGTGACTTTCTGTATGAGGCTTTTCAGCAAGATGAGTTTTTGTGTCAGCATTTCCCATCAATGTTTGATGTGGTGGATCGTAGTGAGGATTACCGCTCACGACTGCAAGAGAAATTAGCACAATGTTGTGATGAAAATGGATTAATGCGAGAGCTGCGTTATTTCCGCCGTCGTGAAATGGCTTATATAGCATGGCGAGATTTTACCCATGGTCATATTCTAGATAGTTATTGGTCTTTAGAAGTCAGCCTTGCTCACTTATCTCTTTTGGCGGAAGCCTTAATTGTTGAATCTTATCAATGGATTTATAAGCAGGCTTGTATTGATTGGGGAACACCAAAAAATGCACAAGGTGAAGATCAACCAATGCTCATTATTGGTATGGGTAAATTAGGTGGTGGAGAACTTAATTTCTCATCTGATATCGATCTGATTTTTACGTATCCTGAAAACGGTGAAACGGAAGGCGCTCGCAGAAGTATAGCTAATGCTCAATTTTTCACACGCTTAGGTCAAAAACTGATTAAAGCGTTAGATCAAATTACGGTGGATGGTTTCTGTTATCGAGTCGATTTACGTTTACGTCCTTTTGGTGAAAGTGGACCGTTAGTGATGAGCTATGCGGCACTTGAAGATTACTATCAAGAGCAAGGGCGTGATTGGGAACGCTACGCGATGATAAAAGCGCGAGTGATGGGAAAAGAAACGTACAGCCATTATCAAGAATTACGTCAAATGTTGCGTCCATTTGTATTTCGCCGTTACATCGACTTTGGTGCAATTCAAGCACTACGCCGTATGAAATCGATGATCACGACAGAGGTTCGTCGTCGTGGTTTGCATGACAATATAAAACTTGGCGCTGGTGGTATTCGAGAAGTTGAGTTTATTGCTCAAGTATTCCAATTAATCCGTGGTGGCAGAGAGCCTTCTTTACGAGGTCGTGGGTTATTAGAGACGTTAACTGCGATTAAAGAATTAGGGCAACTGTCAGTTAAAGAGGTTGATGACCTTACCAAAGGTTACTGCTTTTTACGTCGTTTAGAGAATTTATTACAAGCAATTGGAGATCAACAAACTCAAACATTACCCATGGATGAAAGAGACCAAACTCGTCTTGCTTTTGCTATGGGAATGCAAGATTGGGCGGAGTTGTACTCTGAAATAGAGCGACACATGAATACGATTCATGCCGTGTTTGAAGATTTGATTGGCCACGAGGAAGAAGAGTCAGAGAGTAGTATTGATAAAGCGTATATTGAGTTATGGGACATGGCACATAACCCAGAAGTTTTAGAACATATCTTACAAGAACTAAACCCTGAACAAGCAGAATCGTTAACTCAACATATAATTGAATTTAAAGGCGAGTTGAAAAAGAAAACCCTTGGCCCACGAGGTCGAGAAGCCATTACTAATCTGATGCCAAAGCTGTTTAGTGTCGTGATCAGTCGAGAAGATGCTAGTGATGCCTTGCCACGCATCACCAAACTGCTCCAAGCCATTGCAACCAGAACGACTTACCTAGAGCTTCTTGATGAGCACAGCGGAGCATTACAACATTTAGTTCGCCTATGTGCAGCAAGTCCAATGGTTGCAGACCAATTAACTCGCTATCCAATTCTTCTTGATGAGCTATTGGATATAAATCAACTTTATAACCCTATTGAGTTAAGCCAGTATAAGGTTGAGCTACATGAATTTCTTGCTCGTATTCCTGAGGATGACATGGAACAGCAAATGGAGGCATTACGTCAGTTTAAGCAAGTGTGTTTGCTAAGAATTGCAGCCTCGGATATTGCTGGTGGATTATCACTTATGAAAGTAAGTGATCACTTAACGTATTTATCAGAAGCCATTGTTGAGGCGGTAATAAACCAAGCTTGGCTGCAAGTGACTGAAAAATTTGGTGAACCGACACATCTTGAAGGACGAGATAGTAAAGGCTTTGCTGTTATTGGCTATGGCAAAGTTGGGGGGTGGGAGTTGGGTTATAATTCCGATCTCGATATCGTCTTTATGCACGATTGTGATACGAACACCTATACCAATGGTAAGAAAGAGATTGATGGTCGCCAGTTTTATTTACGTTTAGCACAACGCATTATTCATATTTTTTCAGTACGTACCCCTTCAGGTATTTTGTATGAAGTGGATACACGCTTACGTCCATCAGGGGCATCAGGCTTGCTAGTCAGTACTAGTGAAGCGTTTGATGAATATCAACGACAAGATGCATGGACATGGGAGCATCAAGCTTTAGTCCGTGCTCGTATGATTTATGGTGATGCGAGCTTACAATCAGCATTTAATCAAACTCGTCATGACATTATTTGTTTAGCGAGAGATGAGAAAAAACTGCAGCAAGATGTGGTTGAGATGCGTGAAAAAATGAGAGGCCATTTAGGCGGAAAAAAAGCAGGCCGCTTTATGATTAAACAGGATGCCGGTGGTATCACTGATATTGAGTTTCTCGCGCAATATTTAGTGTTAAATCACAGTCACCAAGCACCTAAGCTTACTCATTGGTCTGATAATGTGCGTATCTTTGAAAGTTTTGCTCAGCAAGGTGTGATGGATAATGAATTATCTCAACTGTTGATTCATGCTTATTGTGTAATGAGAAATGAAATACATCATCGCAATTTATTAGGCTTTGATGCCGATGTTGATGAAAATAGCTTTAGTAAAGAAAGAGAGACGGTGGTAAACGCTTGGAATAATTGGTTTGTTGAGTAAGCATTACTTAACTCTTCGTTTATTATTACTAAGTTGGCGTAGAACTTGCGTAAATGCTACCATTTATAACAGATGATTTTTATAAATAGCTCGAACCAATAATGGTGGATTGTTTGCTGTTTATTGCCCGGAGAAAAGAATGAAACCGACACTTCCTAATTATGAACAATCTGGTGTATTGATCATTGGTGATGTAATGCTTGATCGTTATTGGGGTGGACCAACGACTCGTATTTCACCAGAAGCACCAGTACCGGTTGTTAAGGTCACTAATATTGAAGAACGTCCAGGTGGTGCCGCCAACGTTGCGATGAATATTGCGGCGTTAGGTGGTGAGGCTCATCTTGTTGGGTTAGTTGGTGATGATGAACCAGCGAAAGCGTTAACGGCAACATTGGCGTCATTAAAAGTACATTGTGATTTTGTCACTCTTCCTGAGTTTCCAACAATTACTAAATTACGCGTTATGAGCCGTGGTCAGCAGCTTATCCGTTTAGATTTTGAAGAAAGCTTTCATGATGTACCTGCTGAGCCGTTGATCAGTCGTATGCAAGCGACCTTATCAAAAGTTAAAGCGGTGGTATTATCTGATTACGCAAAAGGCGCATTAGAGCATGTTCAACTAATGATCCAAGAAGCTCGAAAAGTAAATGTACCTGTATTCATTGATCCTAAAGGGGCGGATTTTGAGCGTTACCGTGGTGCGACGTTATTAACACCAAATATGCTTGAGTTTGAAACAGTTGTTGGCAAGGTAAAAGACGAAGATGACTTGGTCGTTAAAGGACAACAAATCATCGAAGAATTTGATTTTGAAGCCTTGCTTGTAACTCGTAGTGAGCATGGTATGACATTACTTCGCCGTGATATGGAACCGCTGCATTTGCCAACGCTGGCTCGTGAAGTGTTTGATGTAACGGGTGCCGGTGATACGGTTATTTCCGTATTAGCAGCCTCAGTATCAACAGGCAAACCACTTGATGAAGCGTGTGCTTTAGCCAATGCTGCTGCGGGTGTGGTTGTCGGTAAACTTGGTACGTCAACACTATCAACGATTGAATTAGCAGAAGCGATTCATGGTAGCCAAGATTCTGGTTTTGGTATCATCAATGAAGAGTTACTTATTAGTGCTGTGAAGCAAGCGCGCGCTCGTGGCGAAAGAGTAGTAATGACTAATGGTTGTTTTGATATTCTTCATGCTGGTCATGTGTCTTACTTAAATCACGCGGCTGAGTTGGGTGATCGTCTGATTGTTGCAGTGAACACCAATGAATCAGTCCAACGCTTAAAAGGTCCTGGTCGTCCTATTAACCCTACGGATCGTCGTATGGCGGTACTGGCTGGTTTAGGTGCGGTTGATTGGGTTGTTCCTTTCTCAGAAGATACGCCACAGCGTTTAATCTCTGAAGTATTACCAACCATGTTAGTAAAAGGTGGTGATTACGCGATTGAAGATATCGCTGGTGGTGCAGAAGTGATTGCCGCAGGTGGTGAAGTAAAAGTATTAAATTTTGAAGATGGTTGTTCAACAACGGGTATCATTGAAGCAATTAAAGGTGGTAAAGGTTAATACTACTTCTTTATCCCTTACCTTTTTTAATCTGTAAAAGAAAAGCCACATTATGACGTTGAACTCATAATGTGGCTTTTTATTTTGTTTTATTCCGCTCAAGTTATCTTAATGAGAGGAATATAATTAGCTTAATTAGCTTAATTAGCTTAATTAGCTTGCGTTGTTTTGTTAGCTTTTAAACCCGTATTGATATCCATGATATCTTGCTCGCTTAGCGTACCAACCGCTTGTTTCAGCTGAAGAACACTCAGTATGTAGTCGTAACGAGCATTTGCTAGGTTACGGTTAGCATCGAATAGACGGCGAGTAGAATCTAATACATCAACAATAGTACGCGTACCAACATCAAAACCGGCTTCTGTTGCTTCTAATGCCGATTTTGCTGAAATAACGGTTTGCTCATAGGCTTTTAAAGCACCAATAGAGGCATTGATGTTGTTATTGAAAGCACGAACATCTTTGGTTACTTCGCGATACGTTTCTTCTAATGCTTGGCTTGCTGCAACGTATTGGAATTCTGCTTGGCTAGTTAATGAGCTCGTGTTGCCACCTGAATACAGTGGAATATACAAGTTAATACCAGCATTGATGTCTCCGTAACTGTCATCATTGATACCATTTTTAGTACCACTTTGATCCGTGTAGTTATAACCCGCATCAAAAGTTAGTGATGGCATATGACCAGAGCTTGCTAGAGATATATTGTCTTTTGCAATGTCAGCACTGATACGAGACGCTAATAGGCTCAAGTTTTTCTGTTGAGCTTCATCAATTAAAATATCTGATGATTGCTCCGATGGGCTTGCTGAGAAGCGCTCAGTATCTAACACACTTAATTGAGTATGACCTTGTCCGGTGATCACACGCAAATCTTCATAACTGTTAACTAGTTGGTTTTCAGTCAGTACTTCGTTTGCCAATACGCTGTCGTATTCTGCTTGTGCATCGTGAACATCGGTAATTGCTGATAAGCCAACATCAAAACGTTGTTTAGTCTGTTCAAGTTGACGGCCTACTGCGGCTTTTTCTGAACGAACAAATTCTAAATTATCATTAGCACGCAGTACATCAAAGTAAGCTTGGGCAACACGTAAAATCACACCTTGCTGTTCTGCTGCATAAGTAGAATCAGCCTGACGAGCCGTTTTCTCTGCAATATCTAAACTTACCCAGCTTGATTGTTGGTAAAGCTCTTGAGATAAATTAATACCAGCAGTTAGACGGTCATTTTCACGAGTATCAAGATCACTACGAACGATATTGTAGCCAGCAGTTAAATCAATTTGTGGTAATAACGAACTTTGAGATGAGTTGACCGCTTCAAAAGCTGCATCTTTAGTTGCGGCTGCTCTTAATAGCTGAGGATCATTTTCTTTAGCTTGGTTGTATATTTGCGCAAGGTCATCGGCAGCAGCTAAAGAGCTGAAACTACCTAATGCCATTCCAATAAAGAGTGGAAGCAGTTTTCTCATGGTGGTTTGTCCTGCAAAAATTATTTTATATAATATAGTTCATAGAGTGTACATTATCTTTCTATGCTCTGGCTGTAAAGATTACGTTTTTTTACGTTTGATTGGCCCTTCTCCTTGTAATAATGTGGAAAGCTTCTAAAAAAAATGTAAGCATTATCAAAAAAGTTGAGCTAATAAATTGTTGCTATCATCGATGAGTGATAAAACAGAGCGATATAAAATAAGGAGTTCGGTATGGACACGACATCAAGCAAGTTCTTACACAATCAATTTACGTCTAATGATGTCGATGTTTTGTCAAAAGAGTCCTTATATAACGGCTTTTTTAAAATGACTAAAGTTGCGTTTCGTCATCAGCTTTTTAGTGGTGGTTGGAGTGACATTATCGAGCGTGAACTCTTTGAACGAGGGCATGCAGTTGCGCTGCTACCTTATGATCCACTTAGCGATCGCGTTGTTTTAATTGAACAAATTCGAGTAGGGGCTTTAGAGTCTCAATCCCCTTGGCAGTATGAAATTGTCGCTGGAATGATAGATAAAGGCGAATCAGCAGAGCAAGTCGCGATTCGTGAAGCTGAAGAAGAGGCCGGTATTTTTGTTTCTTGTTTAGAGAAAATTTCTCATTTTTATCCTTCTTCTGGTGGATGCACAGAAAAGTTAGACGTTTTTGTAGGTTGTGTTGATGCTTCTAAAGCAGAAGGAATTCATGGTTTAGAGGATGAAAATGAAGACATTCGAGTGCATGTGGTGACTCGTGAAGAAGCGTATGCTCTGGTTACTCGTGGCATAATTGAGAATGCAGCCTCAATTATTGCGCTTCAATGGTTAGAATTAAATGTTTCGCGCTTACGATCACAGTGGAATTCGTAATAACATGCGTAAATATCACGTAGACTTAGCCAGTTTGATGAGAGTATATGAAACCAATTACGCAAAATTGGTGTCACTTTTACCAAGAAATGAAATTATTGGTTCACTAGCAAGCTATAAAGTGTGCCAGCAGCAATATCAAATAAAAGTGAAAGAAGTGACGGTATATACTACATTGGTTGAGGTTTATCAGATAGATGAGCAACCTATTTACCCATTGCCTAAGTTGACAGTTAGACTTTATCACGATGCAAGAGTGGCCGAAGTATGTGCTAGCCAACAACTGGCGTATATTAAAGCAAAATATGAGTACCCGAATGGGAAAATGCTTCAAAAAGATGAGAAGCACCAATTAAACCAGTTCCTAAGTGACTGGCTAACATTTTGTTTGAAAAATGGGATAAGCCAAGAGCCCGTTTTTTTAGAAAAGAATTAAAAGGTTGTAGCTATTTTGCTCTCTGAAACATTACTTAATAATAAAAACAGCCTTATTAGGTTGTTACAAATAACAGATACTCATTTGTTTGCGCCTGAAGATGGAGCGCTTCTTGGCGTACCTACATTAAAAAGCTTTCAAGCCGTTGTTGAGCAAGTACAACGGCGCACTCCTGATTTTGATGCGATTTTAGCAACGGGTGATATATCTCAAGATCATACCGTTCACTCATACCAACATTTTGTTGCTGGTATTAAGCCATTAAAAAAACCGTGCTATTGGTTACCAGGTAATCACGATTATAAACCGAGTATGGGGGGAGTATTACCTTCTCCTCAAATCCAAACTTGTGAACATGTGCTTATCGGTCAAAATTGGCAATTAATTATTTTAGATAGCCAAGTTGTTGGTGTGCCTCATGGCGCGTTATCGCCAGAGCAATTAGCTTTGTTAGAAACCGCGCTTTCGCAGAACCCAGAACGTCATTCATTAATATTATTACACCATCATCCATTACCTGCGGGCAGTGCGTGGCTTGATCAACATCAGTTAAAAGATAATGAGGATTTTTGGTCAGTGCTTGAACGACACCAGAATGTCAGTGGTATTGTGTGTGGTCATATTCATCAAGAGCTCGATCGTAGGGTGAACGGAGTTCGTTTACTTGCGACACCATCAACCTGTGTTCAATTTCTTCCTGATTCCGATGATTTTGCGTTAGATCCTCAAGCACCAGGATGGAGAATATTAGATTTGTTACCTGATGGTACGATTGAAACTCAAGTTCATCGTTTGGAAAATTGTCATTTTTCTTCAGACAGTGAAGCGGGAGGATATTAAATGAAAAAACCGAGCTTACTTTTATATATTCATGGTTTTAATAGTTCGCCGCTGTCTCATAAGGCACTTGTGATGGCCCATTTTTGCGAAGAACATCGACCTGATATTAAGGTTATCGTACCTAAATTACCTTCTTATCCTCAAGAGGCTGCTCAATATCTAACTCAGATCGTTGAAAAATACAAAGCTGACTATCATATTGGTTTAGTGGGCAGTTCATTAGGTGGGTATCTATCAACGTGGTTACATAATACATATGGTTTTAACGCCGTATTAGTTAACCCAGCAGTAAAGCCTTATGAATTACTTGCCGATTATTTAGGCGCACAGGTTAATCCATATACTGGCGAAGAGTATGTGTTAGAAGAGAAACACATGGCTGAGCTATCGGCGCTACAAATAAAGGATATAGATTTACCAAACTGTTTATGGCTATTGCAGCAAGAAGGGGATGAAGTTCTTGATTATCGCCAAGCAGTAGAAAAATATTCTGGTTGTAAACAAACGATAGAAAAAGAGGGTGATCATAGCTTTGTTGATTTTGAGCGTTACCCTGGGAAAATTATTCAATTTCTCAATTTATAGTTACGCTTTCTCTACGCTAGAGACACAGTATCGATACAATCTTTAATACAAAGCCACATATTTAAGGAGGAATAGAGCCGTTTGCTTGACTTTCCTTCTTCCCTTTCAGACTATGTAACAAATTTTAAGAAGCCTTCCGAGATATGACTGAACAATATAATGCAGGAGCCATCGAGGTTCTAAATGGCCTTGAGCCCGTTCGTCGCCGTCCTGGTATGTATACCGACACCTCTCGCCCAAACCATTTAGGGCAAGAAGTTATAGATAACAGTGTCGATGAAGCCTTAGCCGGACACGCGAAAAAAGTTGAAGTGATTTTGCACGCCGATCAATCTCTTGAAGTGATTGATGACGGGCGTGGTATGCCTGTTGATATCCATCCGATAGAGAAGGTGTCAGGTGTTGAACTGATCCTTTGTAAGCTACATGCTGGTGGTAAATTCTCAGGTAAAAACTACGAATTCTCAGGGGGTTTGCACGGGGTTGGTATCTCGGTAGTAAATGCCTTATCAAAACGTGTAGAAGTCACGGTTCGTCGTGGCGGTGAGATCTACGAAATTGCGTTTGAACATGGTGAGAAGGTTTCAGATTTAACGGTTGTTGGCACTTGTGGTCGCCGTAATCGTGGTACAAGCGTTCATTTCTGGCCTGATACCAGTTATTTTGATTCACCTAAATTTTCGGTTACTCGCCTTGTTAACAATCTAAAAGCCAAAGCGGTATTGTGCCCAGGGCTAGAGATTGTTTTTAAAGACAAAGTAAATGATAAAGAGTACCAGTGGTGTTATGAAGATGGTCTTAAAGATTATCTTTTAGAGGGTGTTAGCGGTTATGCGCTATTGCCTGAAGACCCATTTACGGGTGCATTCTTAGGTAAAGGCGAAGCCGCTGATTGGGCCGTAACTTGGTTGCCTGAAGGTGGAGATCTTGTTTCTGAAAGCTACGTAAACCTTATCCCTACAGCTCAAGGCGGTACACACGTCAATGGCATGCGCCAAGGTCTTTTAGATGCAATGCGTGAATTCTGTGAGTTCCGAAATTTATTGCCACGTGGTGTAAAGCTAACGGCGGATGATATTTGGGATCGTTGTGCTTACGTTTTGTCGGTTAAAATGCAAGATCCTCAGTTTGCTGGTCAAACGAAAGAGCGTTTATCTTCTCGTCAATGTGCTGCATTTGTTTCTGGTGTTGTAAAAGATGCATTTAGCCTATGGTTGAATGAGAAACCACAAATCGCAGAGCTGATTGCTGAAGCGTGTATTGCCAATGCGCACCGTCGTATGCGAGCAGCAAAGAAAGTTGTTCGTAAGAAGATAGCATCAGGCCCTACATTGCCAGGTAAATTGACAGACTGCTCAATTCAAGATTTAGCTCGTACCGAACTTTTCTTAGTGGAAGGCGACTCGGCGGGTGGTTCAGCAAAACAAGCGCGTGATCGTGAATTCCAAGCGGTAATGCCATTACGAGGTAAGATCCTAAATACATGGGAAGTATCAGCGGACCAAGTATTAGCCTCTCAAGAAGTTCATAATATTTCTGTCGCGTTAGGGATTGACCCTGATTCCGACGATTTATCTGGTTTACGTTACGGCAAAGTTTGTATCTTAGCCGATGCCGATTCAGATGGTCTTCATATCGCAACACTATTGTGTGCCTTATATCTAAAACACTTCACGGCTTTAGTTCGTGCCGGTCACGTCTATGTGGCAATGCCTCCACTGTACCGTATTGACTGTGGTAAAGAGGTGTTTTATGCCTTGGATGAATCTGAAAAAGAAGGCGTATTAGATCGTTTAAGTAATAAGCGTGCAAAAATAAACGTGCAACGATTTAAAGGATTGGGTGAGATGAACCCACTTCAACTTCGTGAAACAACCATGGATCCAAATACTCGCCGTCTGGTTCAATTAACCATTGATGACGATGAAAAAACGAATGAAATGATGGATATGCTTTTAGGAAAAAAACGTGCAGACGACCGTCGTGCTTGGCTACAATCTAACGGCGATCAGGCAGAGGTATAACAAATGAGTGCAGAAATGTCCTTAGAAGGTGTTGAACAACTTCCATTGCGCAAGTTTACAGAAGACGCTTATCTAAACTACTCCATGTACGTAATAATGGATCGCGCATTACCTTATATTGGTGATGGTTTGAAACCCGTTCAACGTCGTATTATCTATGCGATGTCAGAGCTTGGTTTATCTGCGAATGCAAAATACAAAAAATCGGCTCGTACGGTTGGTGATGTATTAGGTAAATACCATCCACACGGTGACTCAGCTTGTTATGAAGCGATGGTATTAATGGCTCAGCCTTTCTCTTACCGCTACCCACTGGTAGATGGTCAGGGTAACTGGGGTGCGCCGGATGATCCAAAATCGTTCGCAGCAATGCGTTATACCGAATCAAAATTATCGAAGTTTGCTGATGTATTACTTGGTGAGATAAGCCAAGGTACGGTTGAATGGCAGCCAAACTTTGATGGCACAATGAAAGAGCCAAAGATCTTACCTGCGCGTCTTCCTCATATATTGCTGAATGGCATTATGGGTATTGCGGTTGGTATGGCTACCGATATTCCACCTCATAATGTGCGTGAAGTTGCTAATGCGACCGTTCATTTATTGGATAACCCTAACGCTGATTTAGATGAAGTAATGAACTTTATCCAAGGGCCTGATTATCCAACTGAAGCTGAAATTATCTCGTCCCGTAGCGATATTAAGAAAATCTACAATACTGGCCGAGGCAGCATTAAAATGCGCGCGGTATGGCATAAAGAAGGCGGTGATATTGTTATCTCCGCATTGCCGCATCAAGTGTCAGGCAGTAAGTTACTAGAACAAATAGCAAACCAAATGCGAGCGAAGAAGCTACCAATGGTAGAAGATCTTCGTGATGAATCGGATCATGAAAACCCAACGCGTATCGTGATTGTTCCTCGTTCAAATCGCATTGAAGCTGAACCACTAATGAATCATTTGTTTGCTTCTACGGATCTTGAAAAAAGCTTCCGTGTGAATTTAAACATGATTGGTTTGGATTTACGTCCGAAAGTGAAAGGCTTAGTTAGCATTCTTAATGAATGGATTGAGTTCCGTCGCACTACGGTTCGTAAACGTTTGCAGCATCGTCTTGATAAAATATTAGCGCGTTTACATATTTTAGATGGTTTATTAGCTGCGTATTTGAATATCGATGAAGTTATCGAAATCATTCGTACAGAAGACGATCCTAAACACCAGTTAATGACGCGCTTTGATTTAACTGCGATTCAAGCGGAAGCCATTTTAGAGATTAAACTTCGCCAGTTAGCAAAACTGGAAGAGATTAAGATCCGTGGCGAGCAAGATGAATTAGCGAAAGAGCGTGATCAACTTGAGAAACTGTTGGGTTCTGAGCGTCGTTTAAGTACGTTAATTAAGAAAGAAATCTTAGCGGATGCAGAGAAGTTTGGCGATGATCGTCGTTCTCCTCTGGTTGAGCGTGAAGAAGCGAAAGCATTAACAGAACGTGACCTTATCCCAAATGAAACCATTACGGTTGTTCTTTCTGATAAAGGTTGGATCCGTCACGCGAAAGGACATGAACTTGACCCAACCACGTTAAATTATAAATCGGGTGATAAATACCTAGCTCATGCGCGTGGTAAGAGTAATGATCCTGCGGTATTCATGGGGAGTAATGGTCGAAGTTACGCATTAGAATCGCATACTTTACCTTCAGCAAGAAGCCAAGGTGAACCAATTACGGGCCGATTGAATATAACGGCAGGCAGTCAAATTACTCATGTTGTTATGGGGGAAGAAGATCAAGCGTGGTTAATCAGCTCTGATGCGGGCTATGGTTTTGTTTGTAAGGGAAGTGATTTACTATCGAAGAATAAGAATGGTAAGACGTTATTGACGCTACCTGAAAATGCGCTAGTGATGAACCCTGAAGTGGTTTCTGATTTAGATAATGATGAGATTTTAGCTATCACCAATGAAGGTAGGATGTTGTTGTTCCCAATTAAAGATTTACCACAACTAGGTAAAGGTAAAGGGAACAAGATCATTAATATTCCAGCGGCTCGCTCTAAATCTCGTGATGAGTTTTTATCTCACTTATTACCATTGCCACAAGGCGCGACGGTTACACTTTATGCTGGTAAACGTAAGTTAGGCTTGAAACCTAGTGACTTAGATAACTTTAGAGGAGAGCGTGGTCGTCGCGGTAGTTTATTACCAAGAGGCTTGCAGCGAGTTACGCGTATTGATGTGAATGGAGAAAATGCATCGAACGAAGAGAGTGAATCAGCTTAGGTTCATGAACTAAACATAAAAATAGCGCATGAATAATGCGCTATTTTTTTGTCTATTAATATTATACCAATAATTATCTTATTCATTCTTACTAGCTAAATCACTTAATTGCATTGGTATTAAAAAACTAATTTGAAGGATCTTCAGCAATCGTTACTTGGATAGTTTGAGCGATTCCTTTACGGATGATATCTATATTGACTTCAGTACCTGGACGTAACTCTGTCACAATATCGGTTACATTCTGTCTATTTATTACACCCTTACCATCAATGCTAGTAATTATGTCTTGAGTTATGATGCCTGACTTCTCCGCAGGGCTATTTGGGGCAACTCCTAAGACCAAGATACCATTGATGTTATCTGCATTCATTAGGCGAGCCATTGCTGGATTTATGTCTCTACCATCGATGCCAATGTAACCTCGGATAACTTGTCCATCAGTAATCAAACGACGCATGATCTTATCTGCGAGAGCGTAGGGGATAGCAAAAGAGATCCCGTAGGTTTCTAAGTCGGTTGCTTGCTGAAAAGAGGCTGTATTTATCCCGACTAACTCTCCGCGTGTATTAACAAGAGCTCCGCCAGAGTTACCTCTATTAATAGCCGCATCGGTTTGAATCAATCCTTGGGTGCCATCGGAACTTAAAGCAGCACGACCTGTGGCAGAAATAATACCAAAGGTGGTTGTTTGTCCTAGGTTATAAGGGTTACCAATAGCCAATACCACATCACCAATATCAGCCTGATAATTTGGATTTAATGGAATTACAGGGAGGTTAGTATCTTTAATTTGTAATACCGCGAGGTCGGTACGTTTATCTTTACCAATGAGTTGGGCGTTGAATAAACGACCATCTTGGAGAGCGACAATGACTTGATCTGCATCAGCAACGACATGATAGTTCGTTATGATATAGCCTTTATCACTGACTATAACGCCAGAACCAAGGCCTTCAGTATCTAATCGAAGTCGGTCTTCATTGTTGTATTTTCGGCTGTAAATATTTACTACAGCAGGAGCTGCACGTCGAACTGCATAATTAAATGAAATTTGATCGCTTATTTGCTGTGAGGCTTGATGGACTTGGTTAGATTCAATTGAAATAGATGAACGCAGGTTAGGAAAGGCAAATAGCAGAACTGTCGCTGTGGCAGTTCCGATAATAGCAGAGCGCAATATAAATGAAAGCATCGGCTTCCTAACCTTTAAAAATCAAAAAATAGAGGGTTAGGATAACATTGAATGTTATTAAAAAGTAGAGATTGAATTTAGGGAGGATTGGTCGAATGTATGTGTTAAAAATGAAAAAGGTTTCAGTATCAAAATACACTGTTGCTATGTTAGCTGGAGTATATGATGCAAAAACCTTTTTAAGCATTAATTTTACTTTCTGATGTTATGCGATTTTATCTTCTTTTATTGCGCTGATATCGATCTCAGGTTCATCATTTAATAAGCCGGTCGCACCGTTGGCGTAATCTTTTGGTTGTTTATTGATTTCATTTTTAACGTGCGCGGTTTTTTTATTTAGCTCAGGTGAAAGTGTCATTTCATCTAAACGGTTTGAAAATGGATTATCTTGCTCAGGCAAATTAGGCATTAATTCTTTTGATGTTGATGCCATATGGTCATACATCTTATTAAAATCTTTTGCCAATGCTTCTAACATCGTTGCGCTGGTTGCGAAGTGATCTACCAATTCTTGTCGATATTGTTCCAATTCATATTTTGACTTTTCTAAGTCTTGTTTTAGTGATTTTTGTTGTTTGATGCCAGGCACCGTAACACGGGAAATAAGAAAACCAGCAATAACACCAACGGTTAAACCGATTAAAGCGTATGTCCAAGCCATGAAGAGCTCCTTGTTATATTTATTAATATGAGTCGGCATAACTGTGAGTTAGCCCACTCATTGAGTATGTTGAGATCATGCTACTATGAAGAGAGTCAATCAACAAAAGAAAAGATTAAAACTGATGACGCCATTAGAAAAATATCATATCGACTTACAGCAAGACGGTTTTCATTATGATAGAGATCAACAATGTGCTGTTGAGCACTTAGATGAATTATATCGACGCCTATTGGTATTAAAAGTTCCTCAGACAGAGATTAAAAAATCGTGGAAACACTTTTTTAAAAAAGTGGAACCGCAAAAACTGATTCCAGAAAAAGGACTTTATTTTTGGGGGGGTGTGGGACGAGGTAAAACGTATTTAGTTGATACCTTTTATGATTCTTTGCCGACAAAACGAAAGATGCGAGTGCATTTCCATCGTTTTATGCAGCGCGTTCATGATGAACTGGGGGCGTTGCAACAGCAGGCTGACCCACTATTAATTGTGGCGGACAAATTTAAACAAGAAACGGATATTATCTGTTTTGATGAATTTTTTGTCTCCGACATTACCGATGCGATGATTTTAGCTACTTTATTAGAGGCTTTATTTGAGAGAGGGATCGCTTTGGTGGCGACATCAAATATACCACCTCAAGATTTGTATCGTAATGGTTTGCAGCGTACACGTTTTCTTCCTGCTATCGCGCTTATTGAGGCTCACTGTGAAATTGTAAATGTAGATAGTGGTATTGACTATCGCTTAAGAACATTAGAGCAGGCAGAGATCTTTCATTTTCCATTAGATGAAAAAGCAGAGCAGAATATGAAAACGTATTTTGAAAAGCTAACGCCTGAAAGTAAATATAAGCCAACAGTTATTGAAATTAATCATCGCCAACTACAGGTAAAAGCAGAAGGTGATGGGGTTGTTCATTTTGAATTCTCGGCATTATGTGAAAGTGCACGAAGCCAGCATGACTATATAGAGTTGTCTCGCTTGTATCATACGGTCTTACTTTCTAATGTTAAGGTGATGGGGGAGTTTAATGATGATGCGGCTCGTCGTTTTATTGCGATGGTTGATGAGTTTTATGAGCGAAACGTCAAATTAATCATCTCTGCTGAGGTGGATTTAGCCTGTATTTATGAAAAAGGGCGCTTAACGTTTGAATTTAAACGTTGTCAGTCTCGGTTGATTGAAATGCAAAGTCAGGAATACTTAGCGAAAGAACATTTATCTTAATCATTTTCCCCTTGTTTTTGTAATTTAAGAGGTTTATTTGATGTGATGAGGTTCAAAATTCATTTTTTTTACCTTTTTTACCTAATATGTGAAATATCTTCAAAAAAAAGGTGATTTTTTCTTCACGCTTCACTATAATCCTCCGACCCACCGTTACTGTACTGGCTTAATAGCCAAGAGTGCCAACCACTCGAAGGGGTGATGACTGGGCTCGAAAATATACAGTGGGAGCGAAAGCTCCTAATCAGTGAATTTATTTAATAACGGGTATCATTAGCATGAAAACTTTCGTTGCTAAACCAGCCGCTGTAAAGCGTGACTGGTATGTTGTAGACGCAGAAGGGAAAACTCTTGGTCGTATCGCAACTGAAATCGCATCTCGCCTACGTGGCAAGCATAAAGCAGAATACACTCCTCACGTAGATACTGGTGATTACATCATCGTTATCAACGCAGAGAAAGTACGCGTAACTGGTAACAAAGCAGCTGGCAAGATCTACTACCGCCACACAGAGTTCCCAGGCGGACTAAAATCTATTTCTTTCGAGAAACTGATTGTTCGTAAACCTGAAATGGTTATTGAATTAGCTGTTAAAGGTATGCTTCCACGTGGTCCTCTTGGTCGTGCTATGTACCGTAAACTTAAAGTTTACGCTGGCGTTGAACATAACCACAGTGCTCAACAACCACAAGTACTAGACATTTAACCGAGGATCATTGCAATGGCAGAGAATCAATACTACGGCACTGGTCGCCGTAAAAGTTCAGCAGCTCGTGTTTTTATCAAACCGGGTACTGGCAACATCGTAATCAACAAGCGCAGCCTTGAAGTTTACTTTAGTCGTCCAACAGCACGTATGGTTGTTAATCAACCTCTAGAGCTAGTTGAAATGACTGATAAACTAGACCTATTCATCACTGTTTCTGGTGGTGGTATTTCTGGTCAAGCTGGTGCGATCCGTCACGGTATCACACGTGCGCTTATGCAATTCGATGAAACATTACGTCCTGCACTACGTGCTGCTGGTTATGTTACGCGTGACGCTCGTTGCGTTGAACGTAAGAAAGTTGGTCTACGTAAAGCTCGTAAGAAACCACAATTCTCTAAGCGTTAATATTACGCTTGCCAAGTGGCTTTGGTTTCAAAGCTACTTTGGTTATTGTGGAAAAAGCTCAGCATTTATGCTGGGCTTTTTTTGTTTTTGTGAGTTCACATACTCTTTAACACTTGAATTTCCTTATCTTTTCTTGTCTTTTCTTCCTTTCCGCTTTTAAAAGCCTACCTAGTTCACAAATGTTGCAAAAAAGTAGCTTTACCTTGTCAAAAAGTAAGGTTTTCTTTATCATTTATGGGTTAAAACAACAGCACAATAATTATGAACAAATTCTTTGGTTATTTTTAGTGTCTAGGGCATCAAAAGCTCAGTTGTATCACACCATTGAAAGTTAGCCGTAGCTCGTAAATGTATGGACATAATAAAAACTACATAAAGAGCACATGGGAGAAAGTTGGATGAGCAATGCGCCAGTGAATAATGGTCGACGTCGCTTCTTAACTGCAACAACTGCGGTTGTTGGTGGGTTAGGAGCAGTGGCGGTAGCCGTACCTTTTATTAAATCTTGGAATCCGAGTGCACGAGCGAAAGCTGCAGGTGCTCCGGTTGAAGTCGACATCAGTAAGCTTGAAAATGGGCAGATGGTTCGTGTTGAATGGCGAGGAAAACCTGTATGGGTAGTACGTCGTTCAGAAGCGCTTTTACAATCATTAACTGAGATTGATGGTCAGCTTCGAGATCCATCTTCAGGTGAAGAGCAACAACCAGAATATGCACAAAATGCATATCGTTCAATTAAGCCTGAAATCTTTTTAGCCGTTGGGATCTGCACTCACCTTGGCTGTTCACCTACCTATTTACCTGACAGTTTTAGTGAACAAGTTGAAGGCGTTAATTCTGGTTTCTTTTGTCCGTGCCATGGTTCTAAGTTTGATATGGCTGGTCGAGTATTCCAAGGCGTACCTGCGCCATTGAATCTTGTGGTTCCTAAACATATGTACCTTAGTGATACTCGTATCCTAATTGGGGTTGATGACGGAGGGGAAGCGTAATGCAACCATTACTTGATTGGGTAGAAAAACGTCTACCTGCAATGAATGCCTATAAAAAGCATTTATCTGAGTACCCAATGCCAAAAAACTTTAATTTTTGGTATTTCTTTGGGTCACTAGCTATGCTCGTTCTTGTTAATCAGTTGATTACAGGGATTTGGTTAACAATGAACTATGTTCCGTCTGGTGAAGGGGCATTTGCTTCTGTTGAATACATCATGCGTGATGTTGATTACGGTTGGTTGTTACGTTATATGCACTCAACAGGCGCATCAGCGTTTTTTGTAGTGGTATATCTTCACATGTATCGTGGCTTGATTTATGGTTCTTATCAGAAGCCTCGTGAGCTCTTATGGCTATTTGGCATGTTGATCTTCTTGATATTAATGGCTGAGGCGTTCATGGGGTATTTATTACCATGGGGTCAGATGTCTTACTGGGGTGCTCAGGTTATTATTTCACTATTTGGTGCAATTCCAGTTATTGGTGATGACTTGACGTTGTGGATCCGTGGTGATTATGTAATTTCAGGGGCGACGCTCAACCGTTTCTTTGCATTACATGTGATTGCGTTACCTATTGTATTGCTGCTATTGGTTGTATTGCATGTTCTTGCTCTACATGAAGTTGGTTCAAATAATCCTGATGGTATTGAGCTGAAACAACCAAAAGCAAAAGATGACAAAGGCGAACATAAGACTCAGTTTAAATTCCACGAGTATTATACGACGAAATACAACATCATTGATTCTGTGCCGTTTCATCCTTATGGCACAGTAAAAGACATGATCGGTGTTGCGGGCTTCTTGTTCTTCTTTTGTTATGTATTGTTCTTTAACCCAGAGATGGGGGGGTATTTCCTAGAAGGACCTAACTTTGAAGCGGCGAACCCACTGAAAACACCCGAACATATTGCCCCGGTTTGGTACTTTACTCCATTTTATGCCATTTTACGTGCGGTACCAGATAAGTTAATTGGTGTTGCAGCAATGGGTGCATCGATTGTTGTGCTGTTCCTTCTACCATGGTTAGACCGCTGTAAAGTGCGTTCATATCGTTACCGTAGTAAGTTGCATTTATTGAATATTGCACAGTTTACAGTGAGCTTTATTGCTCTTGGTATTTTAGGTGCATTGCCTGCGACCTCGTTGTACACGTTATTGGCTCAAATATTCAGTCTGACTTACTTTATGTTCTTTGTTCTTTTGTTTGTTTACAGTAAAAATGAACAAACAAAACCATTACCAGAGAGGGTGACATTTAAATGAGAAAGTTGATTTTAGTACTTTTTGCTTTGTTGCCATCAATGGCAATGGCTGCTGGAGCAGGTGTTCCGTTAGATAGCGCAAATAATGATATTCGTGATCAAGCATCACTGCAAAATGGTGCGAAGTTATTTATGAACTATTGTGCTGGTTGTCATTCAACTCAATATCAGCGTTATGGTCGAGTTGCAGAGGATTTAGGGATCCCTGTTGATTTGATGATGGATAATCTTGTGTTTGATCCAAATGCCAAAATTGGTGATTTGATGGAAAATGCGATCCCAGAAACACAAGCTGCGAATTGGTTTGGTGCTCCACCGCCGGACCTAACGCTTGTGGCTCGTGTTCGTGGTACTGATTGGTTATACACATATTTACGCACTTTTTATGCAGATCAAACACGTCCATTTGGTGTAAATAATATGGTATTCCCAAGCGTTGGTATGCCGCATGTTCTTCAAGAACTACAAGGCGTAACTACTCCGATTTATGAAACAACAATAGTTAATGGTGTTGAACATAAAGTGGTAGTAGGGGTTGAATCTGATGGCACGGGTGAGCTGAGCTCTGGTGAATATGATGCTGCTGTTCGTGATTTAGTTAACTTTTTAGAATACTCAGGTGATCCGGTACAGCTTGAACGTCATCGTTTAGGTTGGTGGGTGATGGGTTTTTTAGTGATATTCGCTTTTGTTTGTTATTTACTTAAGAAAGAATATTGGCGCGATGTCCACTAATCGTGATATTCTAGATCGTTAATTGTACGCAATGGAGGCTTTGCCTCCATTGTTTTTGTGTCACTACTATTTAAGATTGAATAGTAATGACAAGCACCACAGATACGGTGCTTTTGCTCCTAGATAAATACCGGAGGGCTCAATGGCTGTTGCTGCCAACAAACGCTCAGTAATGACGCTTTTTTCAGACGCTTCTGACATGTACAGTCATCAAGTACGTATTGTACTTGCTGAAAAAGGAGTAAGTGTTGAAGTTGAATTGGTTGATCCATCCAACTTACCTGCAGAACTTGTAGAATTAAACCCTTACAAAACTGTACCTACACTAGTTGATCGTGAGCTTGCTCTATACAACTCAAATATCATTATGGAATATCTAGATGAGCGTTTTCCTCATCCACCATTGATGCCTGTTTACCCTGTAGCTCGTGGTAACAGCCGTTTGATGATGCACCGTGTAGAGACTAACTGGTATTCATTAGCAGAGAAAGTAGTTAAAGGTTCTTTTGAAGAATCAGAAGCTGCTCGTGCTAAGTTACGTAATGATTTACTAATGCTAGGTCCAATCTTTGCTGAATATACTTATTTCATGAGTGATGAGTTTAGCTTAGTTGACTGTTACTTAACTCCGTTATTGTGGCGTTTACCGTCTATGGGTATTGAGTTATCAGGCCCAGGCGCTAAAGAACTAAAAATTTACATGAACCGTGTGTTTGAACGTGATTCGTTCCTAGCTTCGTTAACTGAAGCTGAACGTGAACTACGTTTAACAAACTAGTATGGATATGAGTTCAATGATGCCGCGTCGCCCATACTTGTTACGAGCATTCTATGAATGGATTGTAGATAATGAGTTAACTCCACATCTTGTTGTTGATGCAACAATGAATGGAGTTCGAGTACCTGAAGAGTTTATTGAAGATGGTCAAATCGTTTTAAACGTTGCACCACACTCTGTTGGTAATCTAGAAATGGGTAATGAAGCGGTAACATTTAATGCTCGTTTTGGTGGTCGCCCACATTCGTTGATTCTTCCGCTTTATGCAATTCAAGCTATCTATGCACGTGAAAACGGTGCAGGAACTATGTTTGAACCAGAAGATGCTTATGAGTTGAGTTCTGATGATGGTATCTTTGAAGAAGAGACATTAACGTCTGTTTCAGAAGAAATGTCTTCGTCAGATGAAAAACCAGACTTACCACGACCAACTGGCCGTCCAAGTTTACGAGTAGTTAAATAGTTTAGCTATTAAATCTATCATATTAAAAAGCCTGCATTTTGTGCAGGCTTTTTTATTGGAACAATATTGATAACTCAATAGGTTATTTGTCGACGCCGCCGCCTTGACCATACTCAAAGACTTTAATAACCCCTTTTACGCCGGTTATATTACGAGCGACCTCTGTAGCAAGATCTCCTTGCTCTTCAGTCACAAAGCCGACAAGGAAAACCTCTTCAGCTTCAGTAAACACACTGATTTTTATTCCATTTAATTCTGATTTTGCTAATAATGAAGATTTTACCTTTGTGGTTATCCAGCTATCATTATTAATTTGTGTAAAGGTTAACAAGGGGCGAATACGAATTTGGTTATAAACGGTATTAATCCCCTTCATCTTTTTAATTTGTTTCTCAAACATTTGATTTATTTGAGTGTCTTTAGCTTGTCCGATTAGCAGGATTTTACCATTATAAGTTACTGCATTTACTCGCATGTTGTATTGGAAAGGGGATTTATTCACTAATCCTGTTGCTTCTAAAGATAAGTTTTTATCAGATAGTTGTTCTTTTATCGTACGGTTATCAGTCGCGACAGAAGCCGTTGTCGCAGCCCCAGCAATAAATAAGCCAGCACACCCTTGCAATAAAACGACAGAAAGAAAAAGAGCACTTAGTTTTATTAATTTCATAGTATTACTCAGAATTCTGTGGAAAAAGAACCAGATCAACTAGATCGCAGATGGAATGTAAGGTTAAAAGGTGGACCTCTTGAATACGAGCAACTCGATGAGACGGGATTCGGATTTCCACATCAGATTCGCCTAATAACCCAGCCATCACACCACCATCCATTCCTGTTAATGCAATAATTGTCATATCGCGACTTACTGCCGCCTCCATCGCCTTTAAGATGTCTTGGCTATTTCCGCTAGTTGAAATAGCAAGTAAAATATCACCTGGTTGTCCTAATGCTCTGACTTGTTTAGAAAATATTTCATCATAATTGTAGTCATTGGCAATTGCAGTCAAAGTAGAGGTGTCAGCAGTTAAAGCCATTGCTGGTAAACTAGGACGTTCTGTTTCAAAACGATTTAATAAGCATGAAGCGAATTGTTGGGCGTTAGAGGCAGAGCCCCCATTACCGCAGCATAAGATTTTATTCCCATTCAATAACGTTGCTACCATAGCTTGAGAGGCGTGCATAATATGATCAGGAAGCGCTTCGGCTGCTGCGATTTGAATTTGGATGCTTTCAGTAAAGCTTTCTTTAATATGGTCTAGCATTGTTTACCCTTCAACAATTGCATTTTTGATCCAGTTGATCTCCTCACCTTGAGAATGGATAGCAACTACATCAAATCTAAAAGATGTATGTTCAACAGAGAGCCCATTTTTCATGAGCCAAAAGAGAGCGGTTCGCTGTAATTTGCGCTGTTTCTTCCATGTTACCATTTCTTGCGCGGAACCGTAATTTGAAGTGTTGCGATATTTTACTTCGACAAAAACAAAGGTATCTCGATCTCGCATGATGAGATCGAGCTCTCCAGTTTTCGAATAGAAATTACGTTGAATAAATGTGAGTTGGTGTTGCTCTAAATAACGCTGAGCCACCAACTCATAATATTCACCTTTGGCGCGCTTATTCTGTTTCGTCTCCATGAACAGCCCAACTCATTTGTCGTTGAATAACACACTCTTGATTAATGCTAAGTTCACCTGTTTTTCCTTGCATATGGTAATTATCTACCGCTTTCATCTGAGGTAACTCGACAATTAATTGGTAAGCATCCATACCTAATGCATGCAGGCGGATTTCGCCATTGCTGCTTTTTGGCCAAAGTTCATCATATTGAGCTTTGAACTTATGATCTTCTTTTACTAGTAATGGGATATCACTGAACTCAATACCGTGAATTTCGACTAATTTAGTCTGACTACCACTGTTGCTACGTGAGCTCGCATACAGTTTTGGTGGTGCAATCCCAGGATTGATAGCGACATCAATGAAGGGTTTTAACAGAACTAATTCGCTGCTTCTCGCTACCATGTAAACCGCATCAATATCTCGACGGCTACGAGGCTGAGATTCTAATTCTATGTTAGTTAATGCGTTCATTTGATAAATACGAGCTTGGCTGCTTTCAATACCAAAGACACTGTTTATTTTTTGCTGCAATTGCGATTTTTTACCAAAGTAGCTAATCGAAGGCTTTTTCGCGGTTAGTTGATACCATTTATCGCTAAATGCTTGGCTAAGGCGTTCACCCATTGTTCCTTGTGGCGCAAGAAATAGAGGATGTTTATGTCCTTGTTCAAATAAATGAATCGCTGCTTGCTCTGCTTCCTGCTCAGGTGAAAGCGTGAAGTAACAGCTATTTTTATCTGTATTGATTTCACTTGGAATATTTAGTGCCAGTTGAGCAATATCAGTGTCATTTAAGGATTGAAATTCTTCTATTTTACTGCGAAGAAGCGGGCCGACCACAAATTGAATATCTTCTTGTTGTAAGGTTGCCAAGATATCTGCCATTGGTGTTGCTTCAGTATCAATGATTTTGAACTTGGTAAATTCACCACGTTCTTTATCTTCCATCATTGCATTAATAAAACCATCTCGAGCCCGAATTGCTTGAGGACCAAAACGTCCAGTTAAAGGCAAAAGTAGAGCCACGTTATCTGGGCGTATGATCTCAAGAGCAAGAATATCTACTATCTCTTGTGGTGTATAAGTTGCCGCTGGATGAGTAGGATTTGCCTGTAGCCATTCATTAAGGGCTTCTTGCAGTCGTGCTGGTGAGTGTTTTAAGGTGTCTAGGTAAGTCGCTAATTGAACCCAACCATGCAAGTTTGTCTCACTTTTATCTAATTTGATGTCTTGTAGGTTAGCACTATTTAATGACGATATATTAGTCCACACTTGAGACCATAGTTGTTGTTTTTGGTCATTAGCAGTATAAGCATTCAGAGCAATTAGCTCTCTTGCTGCGTTGAGGTTATTACCACTGAATAAATGCAGTTCATGGCGAAGTTTGTAGTATTGTATCCATTGGCTGTCGTCTAACTTCCACCAAGCTTGAAAATCAAGAACTTGCAGTGCTTTATCATAGTTACTTTGTGATTTTAATAATGTTGCGTGACCCAGCTGCATTTCTGCGGTTTGAGCGGGTGATAGTTGTAAGGCTGATAATCGAGTTAGCAAATTGTTAGCCAGTGCAACGTTTTGTTCTTGCACTGATGCTTTTAGCCCCATAATAAGGAAATCAGCTTGTAGGGTGCCTTGTTGCTGATCTGCTTTTAAAATATAAGCAGAACTGGTTTCTGATGGTGCTTGAGTAATATCAAAGCGTTCTGGCGCTTTTGGTGAACTTGAACATGCGGCTAATGTTAGCGCTAAGGCTACAGGAGCAATAAGGCGTGTTACACTGTTCTTTCTAAGGGTCATATTTGCCATGGGTAATATACTGGTCCTAATTAAAAGGGCTGTTGTTACTATGGATGCTAATCACCCGAACAGCTAAAATATTATTTTGATTATAGTGATGTCTACTCATATTCCCTATATTAATCGCAGAAGAGATAGTAAACAAATGACAGATCACAATTTATCTGTGGTAGAGACTGCAACTTTGTACATTGTTCCTACGCCAATCGGTAATTTAGGAGATATAACACAGCGAGCTTTAGAGGTTTTAAAGTCCGTTGACTTAATCGCTGCTGAAGATACTCGACATACTGGCAAGTTATTGTCTCACTTTGGTATTTCTAGTCAAACATTTGCATTGCATGATCATAATGAACAGCATAAAGCAGACCTGTTGATCAGTAAATTACAACAAGGCCAATCTATTGCTCTTGTCTCAGATGCGGGAACACCGTTAATTAGTGATCCAGGTTACCATTTGGTGAATCGTTGTCGTCAAGCAAATGTCAATGTTGTTCCATTACCTGGTGCTTGTGCGGTGATCACCGCGTTATCAGCTGCTGGCTTACCTTCTGACCGTTTTAGCTTTGAAGGCTTTTTACCGCCAAAGAGTAAAGGACGTCGTGATAAGTTTGAAGAAATAGCTCATGCTGAACGTACCTGTATTTTCTACGAGTCTCCTCATCGTATTATGGATTCTCTGGATGATATGCTGACGGTTCTTGGTGCTGAAAGACACGTGGTTTTGGCTCGTGAATTAACCAAAAGATATGAAACCATTCATGGCGCGCCATTAGGTGAATTGATTGATTGGGTAAAAGAAGACGATAATCGTAAGCGCGGAGAAATGGTTTTGCTCATTCATGGCTTCAGAAGTGAAGCGAAAGATGAACTTCCGTTTGAAGCAACACGCTCGGTCTCAATTCTTGTAAAAGAGCTTCCGCTTAAAAAAGCAGCAGCAATGGCGGCTGAAATACATGGCGTGAAGAAAAATGCCCTATATAAATGGGGTTTAGAGCATTTAGATTAAAGATATAGAGAAAAAGGGGTGGTAAGTTATTACTGACTCTTATATCATTCGCTTTAGGAGCTGACTCGGTAATCGCTGCTTCATTCAAGTCCTTAGGGAAACTGGTGAAGGGGAGGAAAGTCCGGGCTCCATAGAGCAGGGTGCCAGGTAACGCCTGGGAGGCGCAAGCCTACGACAAGTGCAGCAGAGAGAAAACCGCCGATGGCTTAATCTTCTTTTATTCTTCGGGATAGGGAAGTAAGCACAGGTAAGGGTGAAAGGGTGCGGTAAGAGCGCACCGGGCGTCTAGTAATAGTGCGTTGCAAGGTAAACTCCACCCGGAGCAAGATCAAATAGGCCCTCACATAGCATTGCTCGTGTTTGGGGGCGGGTAGATTGCTTGAGCCTGTGAGCGATTGCAGGCCTAGACGAATGGTTACCACCGCGCAAGCGGGACAGAACCCGGCTTATATGTCGGCTCCTAACTTAGCCCACCATAGAACTATTTCGGTAGTCTTATGGTGGGCTTTGTGCTTTCTGCTACATTGGTTTAGAATTATCACTAATTTGACACACACCACTGTATTTTTAGTTTACACTTCTAGCTAAAATTCAGTCGCTTATTCTCATTATTACGGTAGTAAATACTCACTATGTCTGAACAATTTCAACACGTATCCGTTCTTCTTCATGAATCTATTGATGGTTTAGCGATTAAACCTGATGGTATCTATATTGATGGTACTTTTGGTCGCGGTGGTCATAGTCGTCAAATTTTATCTCAATTAGGTGAAAACGGACGTTTGTACAGTATTGACCGTGATCCTCAAGCAATCGCTGAAGCTAAAACGATTACCGACCCTCGATTCAATATCATTCATGGGCCATTCTCTGGTCTAAAAGGATATGTTGAAGAGTTAGATTTAGTAGGGAAAATTGATGGTGTTTTGCTTGATTTAGGTGTGTCATCACCACAGCTCGATGATGCAGACCGTGGCTTTAGTTTCATGAAAGATGGTCCATTAGATATGCGTATGGACCCGACATCAGGAATGCCAGTGTCTCAATGGTTATTGACTGCCGATGTTGAAGATATTACTTGGGTTATTCGTGAGTTTGGCGAAGACAAGCATGCATGGCGCATTGCTAAAGGTATTGTTGCTTATCGTGATAACGAAGAGAATGAGCCGTTAACTCGTACTGGACAGCTAGCTAAATTAATTTCTGATGTAGCGCCTAAGAATTTTAAAGAGAAAAAACACCCTGCTACTCGTACTTTCCAAGCATTCCGTATTTATATTAATAGTGAATTGGATGAAATTGATACAGCCTTAAATGGTGCTCTTGATGTGTTTGCTGAAGGTGGACGCTTGTCTGTGATTAGCTTTCATTCATTAGAAGACCGTATGGTTAAGCATTTTATTCGAAAAGAAAGCAGAGGCCCACAAGTTCCTCATGGTATCCCTTTGACTGAAAACCAAATTAAAGCACTAGGCAGTGCAAAAATGAAGCCTATTGGTAAAGCCATTAAGCCAACCGTTAATGAAGTTGACGTTAATATTCGTTCACGTAGTTCTGTACTACGTATCGCTGAGCGCTTATGAGTCAAAATTCCCCTTCATCGTCTAATTTAACAAAGATGATTGGCCTAGACCTTTTGGGTGTAGGTCGCCTTCATACAATTTTATTAATTTGCACTTTTATCAGCGCGATAGGCGTGGTATTAGCGACACATAATACGCGTCAAATGGCCGTGCAAAGAGAAAACTTATTGCTTGAAAAAGACATTTTAGATGGTGAGTGGCGTAATTTGATTTTAGAAGAGAGTGCATTAGCGGAACACAGTCGAGTGCAATCTCGCTCTGTCGATGAACTCAATATGGAACGACCGGCACCGGATAAAGAAGTTATAATTAAATTACGATGAAATTACCAAATAGAAAAAAAAATAATAAACGCATAACCAAAGCGCCACCGACTCTCATTCAGTGGCGCTTTGGCGTTATTGTTTTCTTTGTTTTTCTTGCATTAGCAATTCTAATTGCTAGGGCTGCTTACATCCAAGTTATTGAGCCGGATAATCTTATAAAACAAGGGGATATGCGTTCTATTCGAGTTAAAGCGCTTCCTTCTGCTCGTGGTATTATTTCTGATCGTAATAATGAGCAATTGGCGGTGAGTGTTCCGGTTGATGCGGTTTGGGCTGATCCGGTGGCTATCTATAAAGCGGGTGGATTAGTTGAAATTGAGCGTTGGTATGCTTTGGCTGATGTATTAGGGCTTAAGCGAAAAGAGTTATTATCTAAAATTGAAAAAAATAAAAAGCGTCGTTTCATTTATTTACAGCGTCAAATATCACCAGCAGTGGCTGCTTACATTAAAAAACTGAAACTAGCAGGGATCGGTTTAAAAGCAGAATCACGTCGTTATTACCCAAGTGGTGAGATCAGTGCGCACGTTATCGGTGTGACAGGAATTGATAGCCGTGGCTTAGAGGGTATTGAAAGTAGTTATGATGGTTGGTTAACGGGTGAACCTGGTCGACGAACCGTTCGAAAAGACCGCTATGGTCGAGTCGTTGAAAATATTTCGTTAAAAGAAAAACAAGAAGGAAAACCCCTTACTCTTAGTATTGATCAGCGCTTACAAGCGATAGCTTATCGAGCAATTAAACAAGCCGTTGCAGATTATCGTGCAATGTCAGGTTCGGTTGTGATGATTGATATTAAAACGGGTGAAGTGTTAGCTATGGTTAATGCACCTTCGTATAACCCAAACAACCGAGATCAATTACAAAGCTTTAGAATGCGAAATCGTGTTATTACCGATACGTTAGAGCCAGGATCAACGGTTAAACCTTTTGTCGTATTAGCGGCTTTAGATGGTGGGACCGCAAATTTAAACACTATCATAGATACGGGTAATGGCATCATGCGAATTGGTGGTAGCCGTGTTCGTGATGGCTCTAAAATAGGTAAAGCTGATTTAACAACGATATTAAAGAAATCGAGTAATATTGGTGTGGCGCACTTGGCGTTAAATATGCCCTTACAAGAACTATTGGCTGAATACAGTGCGGTTGGTCTTGCGGATCCTTCTGGCTTAAATTTGATTGGTGAAGCAACCGGTATTTTTCCTGATCGCCGTCGTTGGTCTGATTTTGAAATAGCAACGCTTGCGTTTGGTTATGGTCTTTCGGTTACTCCAATTCAGTTAGCTCATGCTTATGCGACATTGGGCGCTTATGGTGAATATCGTCCGTTGTCTATTTTAAAAACAACCGGCCCAACGCCTGGTAAGCAAGTCGTTAATCGTCAGCACGCGAAAGCTGTGTTAGAAATGATGGAAACCGTAACTCAACCGGGAGGCACGGCAACAAAAGCAGCGGTTCCTGGCTATCGAGTGGCGGCTAAAACGGGTACTTCACGTAAAGCGGTTCGTGGTGGTTACAGCGATGAATACATGACTGTGACAGCAGGGGTTGCTCCTGTTAGTAACCCACGTATTGCATTGGTGACTATTGTGAACCAGCCACAAGGTGATGAGTATTACGCAGGCCAAGTTGCCGCGCCTATTTTTGGGCAGATAATGAAAGACGCTTTGCAAATTCTTAATGTGGCGCCAGACGAAAGTACCGTAAAACAAATTGATGTATTGAATTAGGAAAGTGATGATGCAGTTATCTGAATTACTGTTGCCTTGGTGTGAATTAACTCAATCTGTGGCAATTTCATCGATGACACTGGACAGTCGTAATGTGTCTTCTGGCTGTCTTTTTATCGCAGTTAAAGGTCATGCTGTTGATGGGCGACAATTCATCCCCTTGGCAATAACAAAAGGTGCAGTTGCAATTGTAGCGGAAGCTGATGATGAAAATATAGCGGGAACCGTTACGACAATTGAAGGTGCCATTGTTGTTTACATTGACTCCCTATCCGAAAAACTAAGTGCTATTGCTGGTCATTTTTATCACGCTGATAAGCGAGAAATGAAATTAGTTGGTATTACTGGTACCAATGGTAAAACAACGATTTCTCAGATTATTGCGCAGTGGGCAACGTTACTAAATACGCCGGCAGGTGTAATGGGTACGACTGGTAATGGTCTATTGACGGATCTGAAACCTGCGTTAAATACCACGGGCAGCCCGCTTGAAATTCAACAAACACTAAGTGAATTAGATAGTATTGGCGCAGAACTTACGGCGTTAGAAATATCCTCTCATGGTTTAGTTCAAGGCCGAGTCAATGCATTATCGTTTGATGCGGCAGTCTTTACCAATTTAAGCCGTGACCACCTTGATTATCATGGCACTATGGCTAATTACGCTGAAGCGAAAAAATTGTTATTTACCGCTCATCAGCCTAAGAACTCAATTATAAATGTAGATGACGCTATTGGGCTCTCTTGGTTAAAAGAGTTACCTCAGGCTGTCGGTGTATCACTAAATGAAGAGCAACTAGTTGGTCATTCAGGTCAAAAAGTATTTGCTACCTCTGTTGCTTATTCTACTAATGGGATTCAATTAACATTAGCCTCTGATTGGGGTGATGCAGAGCTTTCTGTACCATTAATTGGCGCATTTAATGCCAGTAATGTATTGGTTGCTTTCGCGACACTTCTTTCTCTTGGTTATGACATTAAAGAGCTTGCTCAATCAGCTTCACAACTGAGTGCTGTTATTGGCAGAATGGAATTGTTCTCAGCAAAAGACAAAGCGAAAGTAGTTGTTGATTATGCGCATACACCGGATGCTCTTGAGAAAGCATTACAAGCATTGCGTGTTCATTGTGAAGGTCAGCTTTGGTGCATTTTTGGCTGTGGTGGCGACAGAGATACTGGTAAGCGACCTATGATGGCTCGTATTGCTGAAGAGCAAGCTGATGTGATTATTTTAAGTGATGACAACCCACGCTCTGAAGATCCCGCTCTGATTATAAAAAATATGTTAGCCGGATTGCTGAAACCAGACGCCGTGCATGTGGTCCATGATCGCTTTGAAGCGTGTCAATTTGCATTATCTCAAGCGAATGAAAAAGACATTATCCTACTTGCAGGAAAAGGGCATGAAGATTATCAAGTGCTTGCAGGTAAAACGATTCATTATTCAGATCGTGAAAGTGCACAGACATTATTAGGACTATTATCATGATAGCAATGACATTAAGCCAGATCGCAGCCGTTTGTGGTGGAAAAGTGATTGGCATTGATTGCCAAATATCATCGGTTTCTACTGACAGCCGAAATATAGATAAAGAAGGGCTTTTCGTTGCATTAATTGGTGAGCGTTTTGATGCCCATGACTTTGCAGAAACAGCAAAAGAGCAAGGGGCGTTGGCTTTATTGGTTTCTCGTGAACTAGCGTGCTCACTTCCTCAAATTATTGTTGAAGATACTCAAAAAGCGTTGGGTTTACTAGCGCAAGCCGTTCATCAGCAATGCAGTACGTTTACGTTTGCCCTAACAGGAAGTTGTGGCAAAACGACAGTCAAAGAAATGCTTGCTTCAATATTACAAGCATCTGGTAATGTATTAGCTACCGCGGGTAACTTTAATAATGAAATTGGTGTGCCATTGACATTATTACGCTCTCAACCAAGTGATGACTTTGCGGTTATTGAATTGGGGGCTAATCATCAACATGAAATTTCTTATACTACTCGTTTGGCTCGCCCAAATGTGGCTCTAGTTAATAACGTAGCAGCAGCGCATTTGGAAGGTTTTGGTTCACTTGACGGTGTTGCGAAAGCAAAAGGTGAAATTTTTGAAGGATTGCAAGATAACGGTACGGCTATTTACAATTTAGATAGTAATGGTTTACCTAAGTGGTCTGAATTATTTGATGGAAAAAAAGTGCTGTCGTTTTCGATGAGTGATCCAAGTGCTGATTTCTATGCCTCAAATATTGAGGTTAATTCCATTGGTGAACCAAGCTTTCAATTACACACCACTATTGGCTGTATTTTAGTTTCTTTATCTATTATTGGTAAGCACAATATCAGTAACGCAGTCGCAGCTGCAGCGCTAGCGCGTCAAACTGGTTGCTCGTTAGTTGATATTCAACAAGGACTTCAACGATTAGGTAATGTGAAAGGTCGTGTTGCGGTGGAAACACTAGCTTCAGGTTTGAAGGTTATTGATGACACCTATAATGCGAGTGTCCCTGCGGTAAAAGCGGCGGTTGATCTCCTAGGTGCGTTTTCTGGCCAGCGTTGGCTAGTTTTAGGCAATATGGCAGAGCTGGGTGAAGAAAGCCTTGCACTTCATCGTGAAGTTGGTGAATATGCTGCCCCATATCAATTTGAGCAAGTAGTAACATTTGGTGATGATACGAAGGTGATTAGTGAGCTATGTAATGGCCGTCATTTTGAAAGTCGCGCAGAATTGAATTGCTATTTGAAACAAGAATTACAATTAATTAAAAATAACGAGGTTACTGTGTTAGTGAAAGGTGCCAATAGTTCACGTATGAGCGAAGTGGTTTTAGCTCTTAAGGAGAGTCAGTAATGATTATCTGGTTATCTAACTTTTTAGAGCAATATTTCCCATTTTTTCGTTTATTCGAATACCTTAGCTTTCGAGCTATTTTAAGTATTATTACTGCATTATCTATTTCGTTATGGATGGGACCAAAGCTAATTAGATGGTTACAGAACCTACAAATTGGTCAAGTGGTTCGTGATGATGGTCCAGAGTCTCATTTTAGTAAACGTGGTACCCCAACCATGGGCGGGATCATGATCTTAACCGCGATTACGGTTACGGTATTCTTATGGGCTGATTTAACTAATCCTTATGTTTGGGCGGTTATCTTCGTCTTACTTGGCTATGGTGCGGTTGGTTTTGTTGATGATTACCGAAAAGTGGTTCGTAAAAATAGCGATGGACTTATTGCCCGTTGGAAATATTTTTGGCAGTCAGTTATTGCGTTAGTCATTGCTTTTGCTTTGTATGCTTATGGTAAAGATACCGCTGCAACCCAACTTGTGGTTCCGTTCTTTAAAGATGTGATGCCTCAGCTTGGTTTGACTTATATTCTTTTAACTTACTTTGTTATTGTTGGTACAAGTAACGCGGTAAACCTGACTGATGGCTTAGATGGTTTAGCGATCATGCCAACCGTATTTGTGGCTGGAGGATTTGCTTTCATTGCGTGGGCAACAGGCAACGTACAGTTTGCTAACTATTTGCATATTCCACACATCCCACAAGCAAGTGAATTGGTTGTCGTATGTGCTGCGATCGTAGGTGCCGGTTTTGGTTTCTTATGGTTTAACACATACCCAGCACAAGTATTTATGGGCGATGTTGGCTCATTAGCACTAGGTGGAGCATTAGGTACGATAGCTGTTTTAGTTCGTCAAGAATTCTTATTGGTTATCATGGGTGGTGTCTTTGTTGTTGAAACATTATCGGTAATCCTACAGGTTGGTTCATACAAGCTACGTGGCCAACGTATCTTCCGTATGGCCCCAATTCATCACCATTATGAATTGAAAGGATGGCCAGAACCTCGTGTAATCGTGCGTTTTTGGATTATCTCTATGTTATTGGTTCTTATTGCATTAGCGACATTGAAGGTACGTTAATATGACTGGTTTTGGTGGTGTGAAAAACGTTGTTGTGGTTGGCTTAGGAATGACAGGATTATCTGTTGTTAAGCATTTACTTAGACAACCAGAAGCGTTAATAGTAAAAGTTATAGATACTCGTGAAACGCCACCAGGCCAAGAACAATTGCCTGAACAGGTTGAGTTATATTCTGGTGGTTGGCAACAAGACTGGCTGTTAGATGCCGATCTTATTGTTACCAACCCTGGTATTGCACTTGCCTCTCCACAGTTACAGCCTGCGATTAAAAAGGGTACGCCAGTTGTTGGTGATATCGAACTTTTTGCTTGGGCAGTGACTGCCCCTGTGATTGCAATTACAGGATCTAATGGCAAAAGTACCGTTACTGATTTAACTGGAACAATGGCCAATGCTGCTGGTGTAAAAACTGCAGTGGGTGGCAACATAGGCTTTGCCGCGTTAGATTTGTTAGAACAAGATGCTGAACTTTATGTACTTGAGCTCTCCAGTTTTCAATTAGAAACAACCTCATCGTTAAAATTAAAAGCGGCTGCATTTTTGAATTTATCTGAAGACCATATGGATAGATATCAAGGTATGGCAGATTATCGTCAAGCGAAGCTACGTATTTTTGATCATGCTGATGTGTGTATTGTTAATCGTGATGACAAAGAAACCTACCCTGATATTGAAGTTAACAGCATAAAGAATTTTGGTTTTGATCAAGGTGATTACGGTTGTGTGCTTAATGATGGTATTTATTATCTGGCAATAGACGCAGATCCAATACTGGCAGCAAGTGAATTAGGGTTGGTTGGTAAGCACAATATTGCCAACAGCCTAGTTGCGATTGCTTTATTGGATGCCGTTGGGATTAACCTAGAATCTTCATTAGATATATTAAGAACTTACAATGGATTGACACACAGATGCCAAGTTGTAGCAGATAATCAGGGTATTCGTTGGGTCAATGATTCCAAAGCAACCAATGTTGCGAGCACTCTTGCCGCGCTGTCTGGTCTAAAGATAGAGGGTAAATTACATCTATTAGTGGGTGGAGTTGGTAAAGGTGCTGATTTTTCCGAACTATCTCCTGCGCTACATGATTTGGATTTAATGATGTATTGCTTCGGGGAAGATGGTGAGCAATTTCTGTCTTTAGATCCCCGCTCTCAACAGTGTCAAACGATGGATGAAGCAATAGAAACGCTATTTCATACTCTCAAGGAAGGTGACATGGTGATGCTATCTCCTGCTTGTGCGAGCTTTGACCAATATGCAAATTTTATGGCTAGAGGTGATGCTTTCACCCAACTAGCAAAACAGTATTCAGCTGAGAGTTAATTTTGATAATTGATCGTATTAAGCAATGGGCATCTCCAGTGCAAGAATGGTGTTTAACACCATCACCTAAAGTGATGTTTGATCGTCAGTTGATTTGGATTGCGCTTGCTCTGATGCTTACTGGTCTTGTTATGGTTGGTTCAGCCTCTTTTCCTATCAGTACACGCTTAACAGGTCAGCCTTTTCACTTTATGATGCGCCATATGCTATTCGTATGCTTAGCTCTTGGGGCTTCCTCAGTAGTATTACGTATTAAATTGGATGACTGGTTAAAGTACAGTAGCCATCTATTGCTAATTTCTTTTTTGCTATTGGCTGCTGTTTTAGTGGTGGGTAAATCAGTAAATGGTGCGGCACGTTGGTTACCTTTAGGGATCTTTAACTTACAGCCTGCCGAGGTTGCTAAACTGTCGTTATTTGTTTTTATTTCTGGCTATCTTGTTCGTCGTCATGGTGAAGTGAGAGACAGTTTTAAAGGATTCGTAAAACCATTAGTTGTTCTTATTGGCCTCGCTTTCTTTTTGTTATTACAGCCCGATTTAGGAACGACAATTGTAATGTTTGTCACAACCATCGGTATGTTATTTATTGCTGGTGCTAAGCTTTGGCAATTTATCGCGTTAGTGATGAGTGGTATCTCACTCGTTATAGTACTGATTATTGCTGAACCTTATCGTATGCGTCGTGTGACTTCTTTCTTAGACCCATGGCAAGACCCATTTGGTAGTGGTTACCAATTAACGCAATCCCTCATGGCATTTGGTCGAGGCAGTTGGTTTGGTGAAGGATTAGGTAATTCAATTCAAAAATTAGAATACTTACCAGAAGCACATACCGATTTTGTGTTTGCCGTTGTTGCTGAAGAGTTAGGTTTTGTTGGCGTATCTTTGGTACTCATTCTCATTTTTTCTTTAGTGTTAAAGGCCTTATTTATTGGTCGAGAGTGCTTGCTGCATGATCAGCGTTTTGGTGGGTTTTTAGCATTTGGGATCGGTATTTGGTTTGCTTTTCAAACGTTGGTTAACGTTGGTGCGGCAGCTGGTATCGTTCCAACCAAAGGGTTAACGTTGCCACTGATAAGTTACGGTGGTTCCAGTTTGATTATCATGTCGGTCGCAGTATCACTGTTAATTCGTATTGATCATGAATGTCGTATTTTTCTAGAAAACGAGCCTCCACGGAGCGAAAATGAAGAACAAAAATAAACGTTTATTAGTGATGGCTGGTGGCACTGGCGGTCATGTATTTCCTGGATTAGCGGTAGCAAAGCAGCTACAAAGTGAAGGCTGGGAAATTCGTTGGTTAGGAACAGAAGATAGAATGGAAGCTGATTTAGTACCAAAGCATGGTATTGAAATCGATTTTATCAAAGTAAAAGGCTTACGTGGACAGGGATTTAAAAAGCTACTAGCGGCACCATTTCAAATATTTGGCGCGATTTCTCAAGCGAAGAAACACATTCAAGCTTGGCAGCCTGATGTAGTATTAGGTATGGGTGGTTATGTAAGTGGTCCAGGTGGTATTGCTGCTTGGTTATCTGGTATTCCTGTTGTATTGCATGAACAAAATGCGGTTGCTGGGTTAACTAATCAATGGTTATCTAAAATAGCAAAACGTGTTTTTCAGGCTTTTCCTGGTGCATTTCCAAATGCAGAAGTTGTGGGTAATCCGGTTCGAGAAGATGTGTGCCAATTACCTCAACCTAGTGAGCGATTTGCAGAGCGTACCGGTCCTATTCGAGTATTAGTGATGGGAGGCAGCCAAGGAGCACGTATTCTTAATACGACCTTACCTGAAGCGTTACCAAAACTGAATCATGCTGTCGAGATCTGGCACCAAGCAGGTAAAGGAAATCAAGAAACGGTCAATACCGCTTATCAAGAAAATGGTATTACAGATGCTAAAGTTACTGAGTTTATTGATGATGTTGCCGCAGCGTACGCTTGGGCTGATGTTCTAGTATGTCGATCTGGTGCACTAACGGTTTCAGAGGTTTCAGCTGCGGGTGTTGGTTCTGTATTTATTCCTTTTATGCATAAAGATCGTCAACAAGCATTAAATGCGGACCACCTTGTGCAGTGTGGTGCAGCGCAAATGATTGAACAACAAGATTTAACAGTTCAGGGTTTGATTGATACACTGAACAAATTAGAGCGAAAAGAATTATTAGAAATGGCATGCAATGCTCGTAAGGCAGCCATTATTGATGCTGATGTACGTGTCGCCAGTGCAATTAAAAGCCTCGCAAAATAAAAAGAATTGAGATTTAGAATGATAAAAGATCAGAAACTGCAATTAGCTGAAATTAGAACTATGATCCCTGAAATGCGCCGTGTTGAATGTATTCATTTTGTGGGTATTGGTGGAGCAGGTATGTGTGGTATCGCTGAAGTACTTTTAAACGAAGGCTATCATATCAGCGGTTCAGATATGGCAGAGAATACTGTCACTGCACGTTTAGCTCAAAGAGGCGCAGAGATCTTTTTTGGTCACCAAGCCAGTAATGTAGAAAAAGCAAGTGTTGTGGTTGTATCTACTGCGATTAACCCTGAGAACCCTGAAATTGTTGCAGCGAAAGAAAATCGAATTCCAGTTATTCGTCGCGCTGAAATGCTAGCAGAGTTGATGCGTTATCGTCATGGTATTGCGGTTTCAGGTACGCACGGTAAAACTACAACCACTGCATTAACGACTCAAATTTATTCAGAAGCAGGGCTAGACCCAACTTTTGTTAATGGTGGTTTGGTAAAAAATGCAGGTACAAATGCACGCTTAGGTTCAAGTCGCTTTCTGATTGCAGAAGCAGATGAAAGTGATGCGTCATTCTTACACTTACAGCCAATGGTAAGTATTGTAACCAACATTGAAGCTGATCATATGGACACTTATGGCGGCGACTTTGAAGTTTTAAAACAAACCTTTATAGATTTTCTTCATAATCTACCATTCTATGGTCAAGCGGTAATGTGTATTGATGACGACGTGATAAGAGAATTATTACCTCGAATTAGTCGTCAGGTTATTACTTATGGTTTTGCGGAAGATGCAGATGTACGCTTAATTAAGTATCGTCAAGTGGCTCAGCAAAGCTTCTTTACCGTTCAAAGAAAAGATCGCACAGATTTAGATATTATTCTTAATATTCCGGGTAAGCATAATGCCTTGAATGCGACGGCTGCTATTGCGGTTGCAACAGAAGAAGACGTTGAAGACAGCGCGATTCTTTCTGCGCTTCTGAATTTTGAAGGAGCAGGACGTCGCTTCGATCAATTGGGTGAATTTGAAACTGGTAACGGTTCAGCAATGCTGGTGGACGATTATGGACACCACCCAACAGAAGTCGACGTAACAATCAAAGCGGCTCGTGCTGGTTGGGAAGATAAACGTTTAGTTATGATTTTTCAGCCACACCGCTATAGTCGTACTCGCGATCTGTATGATGATTTTGCTAACGTATTAGATAATGTGGATGTACTTATCATGCTTGATGTTTACTCTGCGGGGGAAACTCCGATAGTAGGTGCTGATGGGCGAGCATTATGCCGAACTATTCGTGGCCGAGGAAAAATCGATCCTATTTTTGTACCAAATATTGAAGCATTGCCACCAGTGTTAGCTAATATCCTTCAAGATGGTGATTTAGTTTTGACTCAGGGCGCTGGTGATGTAGGTAAATTAGCGAAACAATTGGCTTCAATGAAATTAAATATTGAAACTATGAAAGAGTTTGGGTGATTATTGTTTAATTAGTTAGAACTTCTAATAAAAATACGAATAATGAGATAGAATCCTTATTGTATTAATAATATCCTAGTAAGATATTGGGATAGAGAGCTTTTACACTCTATACTTATTAGATAAATTTATTTAACGCCATCAAAGCTTACGTATTTTGTATAATTGAGTTGGTAGTGGCGTTATTTGTTGGCACTGTTGTGAAAATAATATGATTAAGACGGTCAAAATGAATATTTCATTTGATAAAGAAAAAATAAGAAAACACCTACCTGGTGCACTTTTTCTTTCTTTGGTTGTGATGATTTCGTTGTGGCTTGTTATTTCAACCATAAGTTGGATGACAGATGAAGACAGATTGCCTTTATCTCATATCATTATCCAAGGTCAGTTAAAGCATATAACGACAGATGATATTCGTGAAGCAATAGATTCAATGGATTCTATTGGGACATTTATGACCCAAGATGTGAATAAACTGCAAGATGCATTATTGTCTCTACCTTGGATAGCTCAGGTATCGGTAAGAAAGCAGTGGCCTGAAACGATTAAAGTATTTGTGGTAGAGAATCAACCAGAAGCTACGTGGAATAACAGGGTAATTGTTAACCCTGATGGCGTGGTATTTAATGCGCCGATGAGTGATTTGTTAGAGCCCAAGCCGGCTTTATTTGGTCCAGAAACGAGCAGTAAAGAAGTGTTGAATTTTTGGCATCAATTACAAAATCAATTCGCCCCATTGAATATCACTGTTCATAGTGTTGCACTGACAGATAGGTTATCTTGGCAAGTTGTATTAGATAATGGCATACGATTAGAGCTTGGTCGTGATGCTCGAGAAGAAAGAGTTGATCGCTTTGTTGCTCTATATAAGCAATTAGAAAGTAAAAAGAATTCGATAGATTATATAGATCTTCGTTACGATACAGGCGCTGCTGTTGGGTGGAAGTCTGTTAATGTTGAAGATTAAAGAAGAGAATTGACATGAGTAAAACGCCAGAAGGCAGTATTATTGTTGGTTTAGATATCGGTACAAACAAAGTATCAGCGTTAGTTGGTGAAGTTTTACCTGATGGCCAAGTGAGCGTTATTGGTTCTGGATCATGTCCCTCTCGTGGAATGGATAAAGGAGGGGTTAACGATCTTGAATCAGTAGTTAAATCTGTTCAAAGAGCGATCGACCAAGCTGAATTGATGGCAGAATGTACCATTACCTCTGTATTTATTTCCTTATCTGGTAAGCACATTGCTAGCCAAATAGAAAAAGGAATGGGATCTATTTCTGAAGAAGAAGTGACTCAAGATGATATGGACAGTGTTATTCATACTGCAAAATCCGTTAAAATCGGTGATGAACAGCGAACACTGCATGTAATACCACAAGAATTTACGATTGATGTTCAAAAAGGTATTCGAAATCCAATTGGATTATCGGGTATGAGAATGGAAGTGAGTGTTCATTTAATTACATGTCATAATGATATGGCGCGCAATATAGTAAAAGCTGTAGAACGTTGTGGCTTGAAAGTTGAGCATGTTATATTCTCTGGTTTAGCATCTAGTAATGCAGTTATTACTGAAGATGAACGAGATCTTGGTGTTTGTGTTGTAGATATCGGCGCAGGTACAATGGATATTGCTATCTGGACTGATGGTTCATTACGTCACGCTGAGGTTCTACCTTATGCGGGTAATGCTGTAACTAGTGACATTGCTTACGCTTTCGGTACGCCATTCAACGATGCTGAAAAATTAAAAGTAAAATACGGTTGTGCTCTCAGTGAGCATATAAATCGTGATGAAACGGTTAATGTACCTAGCGTTGGTGGTCGACCATCAAGAAGTTTACAACGAAGAATGCTAGCAGAAGTTATCGAACCAAGGTATTCTGAGCTACTGGGTCTTGTAAATCAGCGAATTCTTGCTATTCAAGATAAGTTACGCGCTGAAGGAACAAAGCACCATCTTGCTGCTGGTATTGTATTAACTGGTGGCGGATCACAGATTGAAGGTTTGGTAGATTGCGCTGAGCGTGTGTTTCAAACCCAAGTCAGAATAGGCCAGCCTTTAGAAGTGACAGGCCTAACAGATTACGTAAAAGAACCTTACCAAGCAACAGCGGTAGGGCTTTTGCATTACGGTAAAGAAAGTCAATTGCATGATGAGGAAGATTATGTGCCAAGTAAGCACCAATCTCTCACTACCGTAATAAAGAAATTTAAAAATTGGATACTAAAAGAGTTTTAACCTGAGCGAACAGGAAGGAACGGAGAGAACAGATGTTTGAGCCGATGATGGAAATGTCCGACGAAGCAGTAATTAAAGTAGTTGGTGTAGGTGGCGGTGGCGGCAATGCTATCGAGCACATGGTACGTGAGTCAATTGAAGGTGTTGAATTTATCAGTGTAAATACTGATGCTCAGGCACTTCGTAAGACGAGTGTTAATACTGTTATTCAGATTGGTGGTGACATCACTAAAGGCTTAGGAGCAGGTGCAAACCCGCAAGTTGGTCGTGATGCTGCACTAGAAGATCGTGAAGCGATTAAAGAAGTATTAGCTGGTGCCGATATGATATTTATCGCAGCAGGTATGGGCGGCGGTACTGGTACTGGTGCTGCGCCAATTATTGCTGAGATTGCAAAAGAATTAAATATTCTAACGGTTGCTGTTGTTACAAAACCGTTTAGCTTTGAAGGTCGTAAACGTCTTGCTTTTGCTGAGCAAGGTATTGAAGAGTTATCGAAACATGTTGACTCATTAATTACGATTCCAAACGAAAAATTATTAAAAGTACTTGGGCGTGGTATCACATTACTAGAAGCGTTCGCAAAAGCGAATGATGTTCTTCGTAATGCGGTTCAGGGTATTGCAGAGTTAATTACTCGTCCTGGTATGATTAACGTCGATTTCGCCGATGTTCGAACTGTTATGTCTGAAATGGGACATGCAATGATGGGTAGCGGTACTGCAGTAGGTGAAGACCGAGCAGAACAAGCAGCAGAAGAAGCGATCTCAAGTCCATTGCTTGAAGATATCGATCTTGCGGGTGCTCGTGGTGTTCTTGTTAACATTACTGCTGGTTTAGATATGCGTCTTGATGAATTCGAGACAGTAGGTAATACAGTAAAAGCATTTGCATCAGATAACGCTACAGTGGTTATTGGTACTTCTCTTGACCCTGATATGACTGATGAAATTAGAGTAACAGTTGTTGCTACTGGTATCGGTACTGAAAAGAAACCTGAAATCACGTTAGTGACAAACAAAGCAGCTACTCCAGCAGCGACACAACCAGCAGTTCAAACTCCTGTGAAAGCAAAAGCACCAGTTGTTGAACCTATGGTTGAGAAAGCGGCACAAAACGTGCAAGTAACTAAGCCAGCTGCACAACAAACAGCACCATCAACGTCGCCTGCGGCAGGTGTTCAGAATACTGGAGCAGCGCAAGCTAAACCAGATCAGAAAGAAGATTATTTAGATATCCCAGCGTTTTTACGACGTCAAGCTGACTAATTAATCATCAAACGATTTGGTTTTATAGAAAGTTGTGTGCTAAAATATCAAACCAGTTCCTAGAATTGGTTTGATATCAAGCATATTTATAGTTGAGATGAGCATATGATCAGACAACGTACACTGAAAAGTATCGTACAAATGACAGGTGTGGGTTTACACTCAGGCCGAAAAGTCACGCTTACTCTTCGTCCAGCAGCGTCAAATACAGGTGTAATTTATCGTCGTACAGACCTTAATCCACCGGTAGATTTCCCTGCGGATCCCGAGTCAGTGCGCGATACTATGCTATGTACAGCGTTAGTTAATGATGACGGCGTTAGAATCTCAACAGTTGAACACTTGAATGCTGCATTAGCGGGCATGGGCATTGATAACGTAGTTATTGAGGTTGATGCTCCTGAAATTCCAATTATGGATGGCAGTGCAAGTCCTTTTGTTTATCTTTTGCAATCTGCAGGTATTGAAGAACTTAATACAGCGAAGAAATTCATTCGTATTAAGAAACCTGTTCGCATTGAAGATGGTGATAAGTGGGCAGAAATTCGTCCTTATAACGGTTTCCGCTTAGATTTCACTATTGACTTCAATCACCCAGCAATTGAATCAGATGACCAAAAGTTAGTGTTTGATTTTTCAAGCCAATCGTTCATCAAAGATATTTCGCGAGCTCGTACTTTCGGGTTTATGCGTGATATCGAGTACTTACAATCACAAAACTTATGCTTAGGCGGTAGTTTTGATTGTGCAATCGTACTAGATGATTACCGTATTCTTAATGAAGACGGCTTACGTTTTGCTAATGAATTTGTAACGCATAAAGTACTAGATGCTGTTGGCGACCTTTATATGTGTGGTCATAGTATTCTAGGTGAGATAAGTGCTTATAAATCAGGTCACGCTTTGAATAATCAATTACTTCGTGCTGTTCTTGCTGATCAAGAAGCATGGGAGTGGACAACTATTGAAGATGAGAAAGAGTCCCCTGTAGCGTATATGCAACCAGGAATGGTACTTGCTTAGTCCATCATCAAATAAAAAAGCCAAGCAGTTGCTTGGCTTTTTTGTATCTGTAGTATTTCTTATTTCTTATTTCTTATTTCTTATTTCTTATTTCTTATTTCTTATTTCTTATTTGCTAATGCCGCTAAACTTTCTAATCGTTTTTTTAATTTAGGCGATGCTGTTTCTGCTACCATTTCCAATGCACTTGCTGCAGCTGCTGATAACTCTCGTTTTGCTTGTTTTTCTGTTTTATATACCGTGGGTTTTTCACCAACGAAAGATCGAGCCAGATCTGGGTTGATCTTTACTTCTAAGTTAGATAAACCGGGTAAACCATGACGACGAAATGCAGATAAGATCGCGATTCTTTCGTAATTAATTCGTGTTGCCCAGACGCTACCTGAAACTTCGATCACTAAAGATCCTTGGCGATAGTTTGCCACGCGGCAATGATCTTCACAGCCTGAAGGCAGAGCGTCTTTAAGTACATGTGATAATTTGGATAAAATAATCGCTTTTTCTTGTAAGTCTTTAAAGCGAGTATTATTAAAAAAATCATTCGCAGGTTTGGGTCTGTGGTCTCGCATCATAAGGAACTCTCACAACTAGGGCGTTATTGAACAGGGTTTTATCAAAGAAAAAGTCATAAATGCTAATTAGATCTGAATTTTTCAGAATTGGAATCAAACTCTACGGATTTAACTTAGGATTGCTTAACGATATCGCTTATACTTTCCTAATTATTACTTATGATGACTAGCAACACAAGAATCAGAGTTGGCCTTGAAAAATCAAAGCTTCATCCCCATAAGATAAGTATATAAAGATATTTTTTTCTTAGAGTAATTTCTCTAGGCGATTGATTCACATTTCAGAATAAACGATCAGAAATGATCAAGAGATAAGAGAAGCAACGGAATCATGTTTTCTAAAATTCTAACAAAAGTTATCGGTAGCCGTAATGATCGAACATTACGCAAACTACGTAAAATCGTAGATCAAATTAATAAACTTGAACCACAATTCGAATCATTACAAGACGAAGAATTAAAAGCGAAAACAATCGAGTTCCGTGCGCGTTTAGAGCAAGGTGAAGATTTAGACAATCTATTACCAGAAGCATTTGCTACGGTACGTGAAGCATCAAAGCGTTTGTATGGTATGCGCCACTTTGATGTTCAAATGATTGGTGGCATGGTGCTAAACGATAGCCAAATTGCAGAAATGCGTACTGGTGAAGGTAAAACATTAACAGCAACACTACCATGTTATTTGAATGCTTTAACGGGTAAAGGAGTTCACGTTGTAACCGTGAATGATTACCTTGCTACGCGTGATGCAGAAACAAACCGTGAATTATTTGAATTCCTAGGTATGACCGTTGGTATCAACATACCAAACATGGCACCTCAAGAGAAAAAACAAGCGTATTTATGCGATATATTATATGGCACAAATAATGAGTTTGGTTTTGACTACTTACGTGACAACATGGCTTTTCGTGCGGAAGACCGTGTTCAACGTGAACGCTATTTTGCCGTGATCGATGAAGTGGATTCAATCTTAATCGATGAAGCTCGTACTCCTCTTATCATTTCTGGACCGGCTGAAGATAGCTCTGAGCTTTATACTCGAATCAATACACTGATCCCTCAGCTTGTAAAACAAGATAAAGAAGACAGTGAAGAGTATCGTGGAGAAGGTCACTACACATTAGATGAGAAAGGAAAGCAGACTCACCTAACAGAGAATGGTCAAGAGTTTGTAGAGCAGCTACTTAAAGATGAAGGCTTAATGGACGCAGATGATACCTTGTATTCTCCTGCTAATATAAGCTTACTTCATCACATTAATGCTGCATTGCGTGCACACGTATTGTTTGAAAAAGACGTTGATTACATCGTAAAAGATGACGAAGTGATTATTGTTGATGAGCACACTGGTCGAACTATGCCTGGTCGTCGTTGGTCTGAAGGTTTACACCAAGCTGTTGAAGCAAAAGAAGGTGTTAAAATTCAGAACGAGAACCAAACCTTAGCATCAATCACTTTCCAAAACTTCTTCCGCTTATATGATAAATTGTCAGGCATGACAGGTACAGCGGATACAGAAGCATTTGAATTCCAATCTATTTATGGCCTAGATACGGTAGTTATTCCAACCAACCGTCCAATGACTCGTAATGATATGGGCGATTTAGTCTACATGACAGAAGCTGAAAAATTTGCAGCTATCATTGAAGACATTAAAGAATGCTCAGAGCGCGGTCAGCCGGTACTTGTTGGTACAGTGTCAATCGAAAAGTCAGAGCTATTATCAAACGCACTGAAGAAAGCAAAAATTAAGCATAACGTTCTTAATGCTAAATTTCATGAAAAAGAAGCGGATATCGTTGCCAATGCAGGTACATTAAGTGCGGTAACCATCGCAACTAATATGGCAGGTCGTGGTACGGATATTGTACTTGGTGGTAGTTGGCAGGCTAACGTCGCTAAATTAAGCAATCCAACTGATGCTCAGATCCAAGAGATTAAAGCAAGCTGGAAAGAAGCACATGATGAAGTTATTGCCGCTGGTGGTCTTCATATCATTGGTACGGAGCGTCATGAGTCTCGTCGTATTGATAACCAATTGCGTGGTCGTTCTGGCCGTCAAGGTGATGCGGGTTCTTCTCGTTTCTACTTATCTATGGAAGATGCACTAATGCGTATCTTTGCTTCAGATCGTGTTTCTAACATGATGAAGAAGTTAGGTATGGAAGAAGGTGAAGCGATTGAGCATCCATGGGTAACGAAAGCGATTGAAAACGCACAGCGTAAAGTAGAAGGTCGTAACTTTGATATTCGTAAACAACTTCTTGAATATGATGATGTAGCTAATGACCAGCGTAAAGTGGTTTATGAGCTACGTGATGAGTTAATGAATATTGACGATATTAGCGAGATGATTGGCTATAACCGTCAAGAAGTACTTGAAGGCTTATTTGCTCAATATATTCCAGCTCAATCACTTGAAGAAATGTGGGATGTGGAAGGGTTAACAACACGCTTGCGTGCTGACTTTGATTTGGATATGCCAATTCAAGAGTGGCTAGATAGCGATGATAAACTTCATGAAGATAATCTACGTGATAGAGTCATCGAAACTGCAATTCAAGTATATAAAGATAAAGAAGAGTCTGTTGGCGAATCTGTTCTACGTAACTTTGAAAAAGCCGTTATGCTGCAAACACTTGATGGCTTATGGAAAGAGCATTTGGCTGCAATGGATCACCTACGTCAAGGTATTCACTTGCGTGGCTATGCTCAGAAAAACCCGAAACAAGAATACAAGCGTGAATCGTTTGAACTGTTCGAAGGTCTACTTGATACTCTAAAATTTGATGTTGTTTCTATTTTAAGTAAAGTACGTGTACAGCAACAAGAAGATGTTGAACGTATGGAAGAACAACGTCGTCAACAAGCAGAAGTTGCTGCCCAACGTCAGAAATTACAGCATAAAGAGGCTGAAAGTCAGCTTGATGATGGTGAAGTGACAGAAGACAGTCATACTCCAGTGGTTCGTGATGAACGAAAAGTTGGTCGCAATGAACCTTGCCCATGTGGTTCTGGTAAAAAATACAAACAGTGTCACGGCACAATCTAGTGCTACTGATTGCTCGTAAATAATAAGAAACCGCTATTAGTAGCGGTTTTTTTATAGGTATATTATCTGATCAAATACATGATTATTATAGGAAGGCTATAAATGAAACGATTGCATATAGTTGCAGCGATTATTTTAAATGCTGAAAAGACCAAAGTATTTATTACTAAGCGTCCAGACAAGGTACATAAAGGCGGTTTTTGGGAGTTTCCTGGCGGCAAAGTAGAAGTAGGGGAAAGTGCGGAGCAAGCACTTATTCGGGAGCTAAATGAAGAGATAGGTATAGAATCAACCGAGTTAGCTATTTTTGAATCGTTAAATCATGACTATCCAGATAAATCACTCTACTTTGATTTTTTTACAGTGACTCAATTTGACTGTGAGCCTTATGGAAAAGAGGGGCAGCAAGGTTTATGGGTACCTATTTCTGAGTTGATTAATTACGATTTTCCAGAAGCTAATGTTCCAGTATTAGAAAAAGTCATCGCGTTTTTTAATTAAAAAATCATGCATAAAAAAAGCGATCATAGTGATCGCTTTTTAATTAATCTATTATTGATTAGTACTGATCTTCAGACCATCCATCAGAATCTGACATATCTGGAGCACCAGGAATGGATTTCTCTTCATCTGCCCATTCACCAAAATCAATCATTTGGCATTTTTTACTGCAAAATGGACGATATTGGCTTTCTGTATTCCATATTACCGCTGATTGACAGGTTGGACATTTAACGATTGTCGGTTTAGCCGTTGTTGATTGTTGAGTATTTGATTCTGACATGTTTTCCTCAGCAGACTGCAAGTGTAAACTCAATGTCTTTTTCGCAATTCTTATTAGTTTCAAAAGACATAAAGCGTAACGCAAAACGACTTTTATGCCCAGAGATCATTGGATAGATACCATATTCTATTGGGATCTCTAAGCGGAGTAAATTGGCATTTTTCATGTCACTTTGCATGAAGCCATTACGGGCTATTTGAGGCTCAAAATGTGCTGTTTCTCGTGTTAACCGCAACCATAATGATAATGCATCAGAAAGTGAAAGCAGCTGTGACATCCAGTTGTGCGTGTTGCTAGATCTAACTTCTAAAGGTAGATGTAGCCAATGGTGCAATGCCGGTAAGTCAAAGCAACAATCACCACCCGGAATAAAGAATCGTTGTTTTAATGCTGATAAGAATCGGTCTTCTTTTAAAGAGTGACCCGGTCGAGTTGTTTGCATTAAATTTTGGTGAACCTGACTGATTTGTTCTAGCACTGAAAGCAAAGCTGACTGATCAATATCTTCTATGTCCATCCAAGCTTTATACTGTAAGCGTAGCTTTTCTAGGTCTTTACCTAAATCAGCTTTAACTTGAACTTGTTCTAAAATATCAAGCATATGAAAAAGAGAGCTAAAGAAAACTTGATATTCAAATGGTTGAGTCAAATCCGCAGAATGACCAAGCTTACGAAATAGAGATTCTATTCGTAAGTAAATTCGAGTCCTTTCATTCAAAGGATGTTCAAATTTTTGTACACTCAATCCATTCATGATCGTTATTAATTCTCTTTATTTATAGATGTTTGAGACAATAGCAGATATTTATTATGTAGCAGAGAAATTTCACCATCCAAACTATGAATATTGTGATCATTCTTAATAATGTCATCAGCAATGGCTAATCGATCTGCTCGTGAGGCTTGTGAAGCTAATATCGCTTTTACTTGGTTTGTGTTTACTCTATCACGATTAACGGTTCGATTAATTTGAGTTTGCTCCAAAACATCAACAACAAGAATGCGATTTGCTAAATACTGTAATTGATTTTCAACTAAAAGAGGAACAACAAGTATTACATAGTCTGATTGAGCTAAAGAAAGTTGGCGCTGCATCTCTTCTTTAATTAAAGGATGAAGCAGATCGTTAAGCCATTTTTTATCATTAGGATTTGAGAAAATACGTTGTCGTAGTTCTGTTCTATTTAAATGCCCATTATCTAATAAAATCGGTTTTCCAAAATGATGGATGATTTGATTTAATCCAATGCTATTTGGTTCGACCACTTCACGGGCAATGATATCAGCATCAATAATGTCAATATTATGATTTTTATGAAAAGTATCAGCGACTGTGGTTTTTCCACTACCAATACCTCCAGTAATAGCAATAACATAACTCATAGTGGAAAACCTAAGATAGTGGTGAAATACCATTGCCCAATTTGTTGACCCCAAAGTAAGCATATCCAACCCGCAATCGCCAAATATGGACCAAAAGGAATGGCTTTATCTAATCCCTTCTTTTGTGCTCTTAACATGGCAATACCAATAATAGCGCCAATAATGGATGAAACTAATACGACTAACGGTAATTGTTGCCAACCAAGCCAAGCGCCAAGAGCCGCTAATAATTTAAAATCGCCATACCCCATACCTTCTTTACCCGTGAGCAGCTTAAAGCCCCAGTAAATAGACCATAAAATAAGATACCCCGCCATTGCACCAATAACAGAGTCAGCTAGGCTGACTGGACTCCAACCAACGAGCGCTAAGTAAAGGCCAGACCATAATAAAGGCAGAGTGATCTGGTCGGGAAGTAACATGGTATCAATGTCGATGAAGGTTAGAGCGATAAGAACTAAGGTCAGTACAACGGCAGCAATAGCAAAATATGAAAACGGCAGTAAAAATGAAACAGTAAAACACATCGCTCCAGAGAGTAACTCTATCGCTGGGTATCTCATGCTAATTGGATTGCTGCATTGACGGCACTTACCTCGTAAGACTAGCCAGCTAATAACTGGAATGTTGTCATAGAACTTGATTTGCGTATTACATTTTGGGCAGCGGGAGCGTGGGACGCTGAGATTAAATACCTCTTCTTTTTCGACTGTTTTTTTCTTTGGTGCTAAATCAGGAAAACAATCAATACATTCTTTCTTCCATTCTTTTTCCATCATGATTGGTAGGCGGTAAATCACTACATTTAGAAAGCTGCCGACTAATAAACCAAATAGAGTTGCAAATAGGGGGAAGAGCCAAGGGTAATAGTCAAAAGCAGCCATGTAGATGAGTCCAATATTGAGGTTGAGTATGTATTGTGATGGTATCAGAATTATAAAAAATGAAGTAGTTAAGACGCTTTGATATTACAAAAAACACAGTGCGACTTTATCCTATGACATTCATTAGATTAAAGATGGGTAGGTACATAGAGATAACTAAACCCCCAATAATGGTACCTAAAAATACAATGATAAACGGTTCTATTATTTTACCTAAATTATCAACGGTATTGTTTACCTCTTCTTCATAGATATGAGCAATTTTATTAAGCATGTCATCTAATTTTCCTGATTCTTCTCCAATCATTACCATTTGTACTACCATTTCAGGAAACGCGTGAATATGACGCATTGCAAGATACAGGGGCATGCCGGCTGCTGTATTTTGTTGTACTGACATAATGGCTTGTTGATAATATAAATTGCCTGCGGTTTTACTGGTGGTTTGTAAGCTGTGTAAAATAGGTAATCCGGAAGTAAAGCTAGTTGCTAAGGTTCGACTGAATTTAGCAATGGCTGCTTTAGATAGTATGGGTCCGACGATAGGTAGCTTTAGGCTGTATCTACTAAGTTTCATTCTAAACGAGTAGGATTTTTTTCGTATGACACTAAACGTGGATATACAGGTTATAAGTAGAATAAGTAAGTGTCCGCCATAGGATTGTAAAGCGTGTGAAAGAGTTATGATTTTTTGAGTAAACCAAGGTAGTTCGGCGCCAAATCCATTGAAAATATGTTCAAATTCTGGAATAACGAGAGTTAGCATTAATACAGTAACCGTAATGGCAACGACCATGACGATACTAGGGTAGATCATCGCTTTGATGACTTTATTCTTTAATGCATCACTTTTTTCTCTGTATTCAGCTAAACGAGCAAAGGATTGAGACAAACTACCGGTCTCTTCTCCTGTTGCCACAAGATCAATATAAAAAGAATCGAAGTGTCGGTTGCTAATGGAAAGAGCGTTAGATAGTTGAGTGCCCGCCTCAAGAGATAACCCAACTTGATTTAAGAACGACTTCATTTCTGCTTTGGTATTATTTTCAGCAATAAGTCGAATCGATTGAATTAAAGGAACATCAGCACTGAGCATGGTGGCTAATTGACGGGTAAGAAGTGTGATGTCTTTGCGTTTAATTGCGTGTTTTATTTTTTCAAAGCTAGTGATACTGTGCTTTTTTATTTTTTTTATTCTAATATTTTGCTTTAGCAGTTTTGTTCTTATTTCAAGTTCACTGAGGGCGAGGGTTTTGCCTGATACCTTTTTTCCTGTGTTATTAATACCACGCCAGTGAAAGCTGTGTAAGTTAAGGACTTTGATTTTTTTCTGCACTTTAGTCATATGATTTCACTGTGTTATCTATAAATACAAGACGCGATTTAATTCTTGCAAACTGGTGGTACCATTTTTCAATCGTTTAATGCCTGATGTCCTTAAATTGTCCATTCCTTGCTGCATCGCCAGTTGTTCTATTTGTCTGACGCTTGCTCCTTGTAGAGTTGCGATTGAGAGTTCTGGTGTAAATGGCATAACTTCATAGATCCCTATTCTTCCAAGATAGCCTTGAGTGCATTCGTTACAGCCTTCTGAGTTGGCTTTAAAAAGAGTATCGAATGAAGATAGGTCATATTCCTCTTGCTGTTCACGGCTAAGACTGTCTGGTTGTTTGCAATGAGGACAAAGTCGTCTAGCTAAACGTTGGGCAATAATGAGGCTGAGTGAAGAAGCAAGGTTATAGTTTTCTATGCCCATATTACTTAATCGAACCACGGTCTCGGCGGCAGAATTAGTGTGAAGAGTAGAAAGAACTAGATGGCCTGTTTGTGCTGCTTTAATCGCGATTTCTGCTGTTTCTAGATCTCGGATCTCGCCTACCATGACAATATCGGGGTCCTGGCGTAAAAAAGATCGCAGAGCATGAGCAAAGGTTAAGTCTATTTTGGTATTTATCTGTACTTGGTTGATGCCATCAAGGTTGATCTCTACAGGGTCTTCTGCCGTGGAAATGTTCTTCTCTGTGGTATTTAAAATGTGCAAACCAGAGTAAAGAGAGACCGTTTTACCGCTGCCTGTGGGCCCTGTAATTAAGATCATTCCTTGTGGGCGTTTTAATGCGTTAAGGTAGAGATCTTTTTGCTGATCACTATAACCTAGCTTATCAATATCTAAATTGGCCGTACTGCTGTCTAATAAACGTAAAACAATTTTTTCTCCCCATAATGTTGGAAGGGAAGAAACTCGCATATCAATGGAAGTATCATTATTTAGTTTGAGCTTAATACGTCCATCTTGTGGTAAGCGACGTTCTGCAATATCGAGTTTTGCCATGATCTTTAAGCGAGCAGATAACCGTCGACTCAAATGAGATGAGGGGGAGTTGTTTTCAACTAAGATCCCATCACAGCGAAAACGAATACGGTAGGTGTTTTCATACGGTTCAAAGTGAATATCAGAGGCGCTTTTCCGAACCGCTTCTAATAAAATTTGATTAATAAAGCGGGTAACAGGAGCATCGTCTTTGCTTAGATCCTCGGTTGATTCTATTTCTCCTGAAGAGATATCGACGAGTGAGGCTAGCTCATCTTGAGTGATTTCTTTACTCTCCATTTCTCCACCTGAGAGGGCCGATCCGTAAACGCGACGAATCGCGGCTTGGATTTGCCCTTGGTCAGCTAAAACCAATGTGATCTGTTTTCCTGTGGTGAAGCGAAAGTCATCTTCAACTTGGCTAATACTAGGATCTGAAATGGCTAAATGAATGGTACTGTTATCGTAACTGATAGGAAGTGCTTGATGACGGATGATTAAGTCACGCAAGCCGAGTTCTTGGCAAGTTGAGACGTAGTTAAGTTGCGAGATATTTACAACGTCAAGACCAAAGATGTGTTTGAGATGGTTAATTAGCTCAGCAGGGCTAAAGATGTGTTTAGCTAATACAGCAGAACATACAGTATGTGTGTCAGCTTGAACTAGCGCTATGATGGAACTCTCTTGCGCTAAGGTGATGAGTTCAGCTTGGCGCAAGATAGAGGCTAGGTTGGTGTACATTATTGTATTGTCTGTACTGAAGTACAGTTGGTTGGAGTAATAGCGGCACTGGCATTTGTAGTACAACTCCATTGGCCGTTAGTCTCTCTAGATAACTGTAATTTGGTATCAGGAACTTTACTATCAGAGTTAAATGTAAATAGAACAGTTCCATCTGTAGTTTCTGTTTTTGCTAGTTTTAAAGTACCATTAGTGAATACCTCTATTGTACCAAGGCGAGAAAAAGAATCAGAATCACTAGCTGTTGTGTCAGGAAAACTTCCTTCTGTTGAAATATATTCTTCGATATTTATTTTTATTGCAGCAATATTTGATAAACCTACTCCTAACTCTGCTTTTTTTACGTAGTTTTGATATTGCGGAACTGCAACCGCAGTCAATACTCCTATCACAGCCACTACAATCATTAACTCAATTAAGGTAAAACCGTTCTGTCTTTGATGCTTTTCCATTATTTTCTCCAGTATAAATTCATGACCAATATTTTTATTGATTGGGTAATCATAGGGCTAAATCAGGAAGAAAAAAGGAGTTAAAAAGAGGATTTCGAGTTACCTATGACTTCTATGTAATTGAATGACAAAGTGTGGTGGGAAATTCGGTTCACTTCAAGAAGCGACGTGCAAAAAAAGAGCTGACATGGTGTCAGCTCTTTGAAGGAGTGAGTTGGACTTATTTAAAGCGCATCGATAAATCCATTGCAGTAAGGTGTTTCGTTAATGCACCGACAGAAATATAGTCAACGCCTGTTTCAGCAAACTCTGCAATGGTGTCTAACGTTACGTTGCCTGAGTTTTCTAATGCGGCACGGCCTGCGTTTAATTTAACGGCTTTACGCATCATGTCTGTGGTGAAATTATCGAGCATAATAATATCAGCCCCTGCATCAATGGCTTGTTGTAACTCTTCTAAGCTTTCTGTTTCTACTTCTACAGGCTTGTCCGGGTTTAATTTTTTTGCGGTTGAAATGGCTTTTTCAATGCCACCACACGCGATGATATGGTTTTCTTTAATTAGATAAGCATCAAACACACCAATACGATGATTGTAACCACCACCGCATGCTACTGCATATTTTAATGCGCTACGCAGACCCGGGATTGTTTTACGTGTATCAAGTAGACGGCATTGTGTATGTGCAATTTTTTCAGCATACGTTGCCGTAGTGGTAGAGCAACCTGATAAGGTTTGAATAAAGTTCATCGCATTGCGTTCACCGGTTAAGAGTGTGCGAGCTGGGCCTGTTAATGTACAAAGCGTTTGGTTTGGTTCTACTTTATCGCCATCTTCTACGTGCCAGTCGATAGCAACGGTGCCACCTAGTTGTTTAAAGACTTCATCGGCCCACATTTTTCCACAAAATACACCATGTTCACGTGTGATGATTGTTGCAACAGATTGAGTTTCTTCTGCGATTAAGCTTGCGGTAATGTCCGTACTTACATCGAGAGTTCCGCCTAGATCTTCACGTAGCGTATCTGACACGGCACGAGTAATTTCGGTTGGAAGCTGTTGTTTTAAATATTCAAGACGAGAGGCGCTGTCATGGGTTTTGATCATGGTTAGGTCCATTGAATTATTTGAAATAGATTATGGCGACAATAATACTCGCGCTAGAGCAGAATTTCATCATAAGATACATACAAGTTGCATAAGTTACTTTAATTGACATAGGAATAGATGATGAAATTCACTTTATCAACAGATCATTGGCTTAATGAAGCAAAGCATGTGGTGTCACCATTTTATGATGAACGTCCTGATGATAAAGATATTTCCTTATTGGTTGTTCATAACATCAGTTTGCCGCCAGGGCAGTTTGGTGGGCCTTATATTGAACAGCTATTTATGGGTACTCTAAACCCGAATGAACACCCATTCTTTAATGTTATTCATCAATTTAGAGTATCAGCGCACTGTTTGATCCGTCGTAATGGCAGTGTGGTGCAATTTGTTCCTTTTAATAAAAGAGCTTGGCATGCTGGAGCATCCTCGTTTGCAGGACGTACACGATGTAATGATTACAGTATTGGTATTGAGTTAGAGGGAACTGATTTTATTGCCTATACTCAGGATCAATATGAGAGTTTAGCTGTGGTAACAAACGTGCTACAAGCGGCTTACCCACAAATAGAAGATAACCGTATTACTGGACACCAATATATTGCCCCATTAAGAAAGACCGATCCTGGACTCTCATTTCACTGGGTTAAGTACCATAAACTAAGGAAATAGAAGAGGTTAGCTTTAAGGCTTATCTTTTGTGATTTCTTAAATTTATTACATAAATAACGATTTACAAATTAAATTGGTCTGACCAATTTAATGATTCATGTTTTTATATTGTTAACAAACGGTGTTATTCAACTTCGTTCCATGATTCAAATCAACTTTTGTCTAGACAAAATCCCTTTTTTTATGATAAATTTCGCTTCAAATTAAATTGGTAATACCAATTTTTTAAAGTAACGAATGACTCACGGTAATGTGAGAAGTAATCAACTTAAATTAGGTTGAGCTACGATGACATATCAAAGGATACGTCAGCCAAAGCTGTCCGATGCAATCGAGCAAGAGCTTGAACGGCTGATTTTAGAGGGAACCCTTTCTCCCGGGCAAAAATTACCCGCAGAAAGAGAGTTAGCAAAACAGTTTGATGTTTCTCGCCCTTCCGTACGAGAGGCAATACAGCGTTTAGAAGCAAAGCATTTATTAACGCGCCGTCAAGGTGGAGGCACTTTTGTTAATAAAGGCTTATGGCAAAGCTTTTCAGAGCCGTTGTTAGATCTATTAGCGACTCATCCTGAAACGCAATTCGATTTACTGGAATCGCGTCATGCGCTAGAAGGTATCTCAGCTTATTACGCGGCTTTACGTGGTAATGAAGAAGATTTCAAACGGATTAAAGAGTCACATGAGTTAATCCAACAAGCGCAACAAGATGGTGATTTAAAAGCAGAAGCTTCTGCGGTTATGCATTGTCTTATTACGGTCACCGAGTCGGCACATAATGTGGTTTTACTCCACATGGTACGAAGCTTGGAACCCTTGCTTGAGCAAAACGTATTACAAAATTTTACTTTATTAAATCGTCGCGAAGCGGTGGTTAATAAGGTAAGAGAACATAGAGCTGAGATTGTAGAGGCAATAATATCAGGAAGGCCTGAAGAGGCGCGCTTGGCATCACACTCACATCTTGCTTATATTGAAGAAACATTGTTGGAATTGACAAAAGAAGAGAGCCGCCGAGAGTGCTCACTTCGTCGAATTCAACAAAGTAATGACATGAATTAATTCGATTCATTTCATTGTCACCCTATTTGAACCAACAGATAAAAGGATAGCTCGCATGTCTGACATGAAGCATGACGTTGATGCACTAGAAACTCAAGATTGGTTAGAAGCTCTTGAGTCAGTTGTACGTGAAGAGGGTGTTGAACGCGCCCAATATCTATTAGAGCAAATTCTTGATAAAGCTCGTTTAGATGGTGTTGATATGGCTACTGGTATCAATACGAACTACATCAATACCATCCCTGTAACGCAAGAACCTGCGTACCCAGGTGATGTTACTCTTGAGCGTCGTATCCGTTCAATTATTCGTTGGAACGCAATCATGATCGTTCTGCGTGCTTCTAAGAAAGATTTGGATCTAGGCGGCCACATGGCGTCTTACCAATCTGCAGCAGCATTTTACGAAGTATGTTTTAACCATTTCTTCCGTGCTCCGAATGAGACGGACGGTGGTGATTTAGTTTATTACCAAGGTCATATCTCTCCAGGTATCTACTCTCGTGCATTCGTTGAAGGCCGTTTAACAGAAGAGCAACTAGATAATTTCCGTCAAGAAGTTGATGGTAAAGGTATTCCTTCTTACCCACACCCTAAACTGATGCCTGAATTCTGGCAGTTTCCTACAGTATCTATGGGTCTTGGTCCTATTTCTGCTATCTATCAAGCGCGTTTCCTTAAGTACCTTGATGGCCGTGGCATGAAAGATACATCAGCACAACGTGTTTACGCGTTCCTAGGTGATGGTGAGATGGATGAGCCAGAATCACGCGGTGCGATCTCTTTTGCTGCACGTGAAAAACTGGATAACCTATGTTTCCTAGTCAACTGTAATCTACAGCGTCTAGATGGGCCTGTTATGGGTAACGGTAGCATCATTCAAGAACTAGAAGGCCTATTTAAAGGTGCTGGTTGGAATGTTGTTAAAGTTATTTGGGGTAGCAACTGGGATTCATTACTTGCTAAAGACACGACTGGTAAGCTTCTTCAGTTAATGAACGAAACTATCGATGGTGACTACCAAACTTTCAAATCTAAAGATGGCGCTTACGTACGTAAGAACTTCTTTGGTAAATACCCAGAAACAGCGGCGCTTGTTGCTGATATGACTGATGACGAAGTCTTCGCTCTTAAGCGTGGTGGTCATGATTCATCTAAACTGTTTGCTGCATTCAACAATGCAAAAGAAACAAACGGTAAGCCAACAGTAATCCTAGCTAAAACAGTTAAAGGTTACGGCATGGGTGATGCTGCTGAAGGTAAGAACATTGCGCACGGTGTTAAAAAAATGGACATGACTCATGTTCAACACCTACGTGATCGTTTAGGTCTAGAAGATATTCTTTCTGATGAAAAAATTAAAGAACTTCCTTATTTAACACTAGAAGAAGGTTCAGCAGAGTACAACTACTTACACGCTCGTCGTAATGCACTACATGGTTACACACCTAAGCGTCTGCCTAAGTTTACTCAAGAATTTAAAGTACCTGAACTTGATGCATTTGCACCTCTATTAGTTGAGCAGAAGCGTGATATTTCAACAACAATGGCTTATGTTCGTACGCTAAATATCTTACTTAAAGATAAGAACATTGGTAAGAACATCGTTCCTATCATTTGTGATGAAGCTCGTACATTTGGTATGGAAGGTCTATTCCGTCAAGTTGGTATCTACAATCCACACGGCCAAGAATATACTCCTGAAGATAAAGGCATTGTTTCTTACTACAAAGAAGCAACTTCTGGTCAAGTTCTTCAAGAAGGTATCAACGAATTAGGTTCAATGGCGTCTTGGGTTGCTGCTGCAACATCATACAGCACCAACGATCTACCAATGATCCCATTCTACATCTACTACTCAATGTTCGGTTTCCAACGTATTGGTGACATGGCATGGTTAGCGGGTGATCAACAAGCTCGTGGCTTCCTACTAGGTGCTACCGCTGGTCGTACAACGCTAAATGGCGAAGGTCTACAGCACGAAGATGGTCATTCACACATCTTGGCAAACACGGTTCCTAACTGTGTATCTTATGATCCAACGTTTGCTTACGAGCTAGCGGTAATCATGCAAGACGGTATTCGTCGCATGTACGGTGAAAGCCAAGAGAACATTTATTACTACCTAACAGTAATGAATGAAAACTATGCAATGCCAGCAATGCCAGAAGGCGCTGAAGAAGGCATCCGTAAAGGTATCTACAAGCTTGAATCTTACACAGGTTCTAAAGCTAAAGTTCAGTTAATGAGCTCAGGTACCATTATGAACGAAGCTCGTAAAGCAGCTCAAATTTTGAGTGAAGAATATGGCGTTGCATCGGACATTTTTGCGGTTACTTCATTCAATGAATTGACTCGTGATGGCCAAGATGCAGAGCGTTACAATATGCTTCACCCTGAAGCTGAAACGAAAGTGCCTTACATTACTCAAGTTCTTGGTAACGAACCTGCAATCGCAGTAACGGATTACATGAAGAACTACGCAGAGCAAGTTCGTGCATTCGTTCCTGCTGAGTCTTACAAAGTACTTGGTACTGATGGTTTTGGTCGTTCAGACAGCCGTGAGAACCTACGTCGTCACTTCGAAGTTAACGCAGGCTATGTAGTAGTTGCTGCTCTAACTGAACTAGTAAAACGTGGTGATATTGAGAAGTCTGTGGTTGCACAAGCAATTGCTAAATTCAATATTGATACTGAAAAAACTAACCCGCTATACGCATAAGGTAGAAAACAATGACAATCGAAATTAATGTACCAGACATCGGTGCAGATGAGGTTGAAGTAACTGAGATTCTAGTTAAGGTCGGTGACCGAGTTGAAGAAGAGCAGTCACTGATCACTGTTGAAGGCGATAAAGCTTCAATGGAAGTTCCTGCGTCTCAAGCGGGTATCGTTAAAGAAATTAAGATTTCTGAAGGCGATTCAGTAACAACTGGTTCTCTAATTATGATCTTTGAAGCTGAGGGTGCTGCTGCACCTGTAGCTCCAGTAGTTGAAGCGGCTCCAGTAGCTGCTCCTGCTGCGGCATCTGTTGCTGAGCTTAAAGAAGTTCACGTTCCAGATATCGGCGGTGATGAAGTTGAAGTAACTGAAATCATGGTAGCGGTTGGCGATACGGTAGAAGAAGAGCAGTCTCTTCTTACTGTTGAAGGCGATAAAGCATCGATGGAAGTTCCTGCACCATTCGCGGGTACAGTTAAAGAAATCAAAATAGTATCAGGTGATTCAGTGTCAACTGGCTCTCTAGTGATGATCTTTGAAGTTGCAGGTTCTGCTTCAGTAGCAACTCCTCAAGCGGCAGCTGCACCAATTGCTGTGGCTCCTGCCGTTTCTGCTGAGAAAGAAGTACATGTTCCAGATATCGGCGGTGATGAAGTTGAAGTAACTGAAATCATGGTTGCTGTTGGCGATACAGTAGAAGAAGAGCAATCTCTAATTACTGTTGAAGGCGACAAAGCATCAATGGAAGTTCCGGCACCGTTCGCTGGTACTATCAAAGAGATTAAAATTACGGCAGGCGATAAAGTGTCTACTGGTTCTTTAATCATGACATTTGTTGTTGAAGGCGCAGCGCCAGTTGCTGTACAAGCGACAGCTGCACCGGTTGCACAAGCAGCTCCAGTTGCAGCAGCTTCTGCTCCTGCGACTACAGGTGAATTTGAAGCAAACAACGAGTATGCACACGCATCTCCAGTTGTTCGTCGTCTTGCTCGTGAGTTCGGTGTAAACCTTGCTAAAGTTAAAGGTACAGGCCGTAAAGACCGTATCCTTAAAGAAGACGTTCAAAGTTTTGTTAAAGATGCACTTAAGCGTCTTGAGTCTGGTGCTGCTGCATCAGCTAAAGGCGGTGACGGTTCAGCTCTTGGTCTACTTCCATGGCCAAAAATTGATTTCAGCAAGTTTGGTGAAACAGAAGTTAAGAAACTTTCTAAGATTAAGAAAATTTCTGGTGCTAACCTGCATCGTAACTGGGTGATGATCCCGCACGTTACACAGTGGGATAACGCTGATATCACAGAGCTTGAAGCATTCCGTAAAGAACAGAATGCAATCGAAGCGAAAAATGATACAGGTATGAAGATCACGCCACTTGTGTTCATCATGAAAGCAGTTGCAAAAGCTCTTGAAGCATTCCCAGCGTTTAACTCTTCTTTATCTGATGATGGCGAAAGCATCATTCTTAAGAAATACGTAAACGTAGGTATCGCTGTTGATACACCAAACGGTCTTGTCGTTCCTGTGTTTAAAGACGTGAACAAAAAAGGCATTTACGAGCTATCTGAAGAGCTAATGGCTATTTCTAAGAAAGCACGTTCTGGTAAGTTGATGGCTTCTGATATGCAAGGAGGTTGTTTCACAATCTCAAGTCTTGGCGGTATCGGTGGTACAGCGTTTACACCAATTGTAAATGCACCAGAAGTAGGTATCCTTGGGGTATCTAAGTCTGAAATCAAACCAGTATGGAATGGCAAAGAGTTCGCTCCTCGCCTACTGCTTCCTCTGTCTCTGTCTTATGATCACCGAGTGATTGATGGCGCAGAAGGTGCTCGTTTCATTACTTTCCTAAACAGTGCATTATCAGACATTCGTCGTTTAGTACTGTAATTAGCGGTAATTGAAATAAACAATAAGGTGGCAAATAAGCCGCCTTATTGCTTCATAAATTGAAGGTATAACTTCAGTTTTTTTGAATTAAATTAAATACAATTTACGAATACGACACTTTTTTGAAGAGCCGTCATAACGTGAATTGTTGTCTAGCTCACAGGCTAACCCAATCTTGCTTTCACACTGTTAACATCTATGTAAAATAAAGTCAGTCTGAAAACAATAATAGAATATCGGTCAGCCTGTTAGGGAAATGACTATAACGAGGTCAAAATGAGCAAAGAAATTAAAGCACAAGTTGTCGTACTTGGTGCCGGCCCTGCTGGTTACTCTGCCGCATTCCGTTGTGCAGATTTAGGTTTAGAAACAGTTATCGTTGAACGTTACAACACGCTTGGTGGTGTATGTTTGAATGTGGGTTGTATCCCATCAAAAGCCTTGCTTCACGTAGCTAAAGTTATCGAAGAAGCAAAAGCGATGGCCGCTCATGGTATCGTATTTGGTGAGCCTCAAACAGACATCGATAAAATCCGTCTGTGGAAAGAAAAAGTAGTTACTCAATTAACTGGCGGTCTTGGCGGTATGGCTAAGATGCGTAAAGTAACAGTAATTAATGGCTTTGGTAAATTTACTGGTGCTAACACTATTGAAGTAACTGCTGAAGATGGTAATACAACAATCAACTTTGATAACGCGATTGTTGCTGCTGGTTCTCGTCCAATTAAACTGCCATTCATTCCACATGAAGACCCACGTATTTGGGATTCAACGGATGCGCTTGAGCTTAAAGAAGTACCTAAGAAACTGCTTATTATGGGTGGTGGCATTATCGGCCTAGAAATGGGTACGGTTTATCATGCACTAGGTTCTCAAGTTGATGTTGTTGAGATGTTTGATCAGGTTATCCCTGCAGCAGATAAAGATATCGTTAAAGTTTACACTAAACGTATCAAAGACAAATTCAATCTAATGCTTGAAACGAAAGTGACAGCAGTAGAAGCAAAAGAAGATGGTATCTACGTATCAATGGAAGGCAAAAAAGCACCAGCAGAAGCTGAGCGTTATGATGCTGTTCTTGTTGCTATCGGCCGTGTTCCTAATGGTGCTTTATTAGACGCTGAAAAAGCAGGCGTTGCTGTTGATGAACGTGGTTTCATTAACGTTGATAAGCAAATGCGTACTAACGTATCTCACATTCACGCTATCGGTGATATCGTAGGTCAACCTATGCTTGCCCACAAAGGTGTGCATGAAGGTCATGTTGCTGCTGAAGTTATTTCTGGTAAGAAGCACTACTTCGATCCTAAAGTAATTCCTTCAATTGCCTACACTGAGCCAGAAGTTGCTTGGGTTGGTAAAACAGAGAAAGAAGCAAAAGCTGAAGGCATCAACTACGAAGCTGCAAGCTTCCCTTGGGCTGCATCAGGTCGTGCAATCGCTTCAGATTGTGCTGATGGTCTAACTAAGCTTCTTTTTGATAAAGATACTAACCGCGTTATCGGTGGTGCTATTGTTGGTACCAATGCAGGTGAGCTTCTTGGTGAAATCGGTCTTGCAATTGAAATGGGCTGTGATGCTGAAGATATCGCATTGACTATCCATGCTCACCCAACATTGCATGAATCAATTGGTATGGCTGCTGAAATTTATGAAGGTTCTATTACTGACCTTCCAAATGCAAAAGCAGTGAAGAGAAAGAAATAACTTTTTCTGAACCAGTTAGAGTTTAAATATAAAAAAAACCGCTGAGTAATCAGCGGTTTTTTTATTACCAGAATCCAGGCTCTTATTTATAAATACATAACATATTTAAGAAACAGTTCGCTGTGTCTTCTAGCTCTTCAATAGAGTTACTGCGATTAGCTTGAACGAAAACAGAATAACAAATGCCATGAAGCATTTTTGCTAAGTTTTCAGGAGTGTGATCATTACATACTTCGTTATGTTCAATACCTTCAGCAAACATAGTGTGAATAATTTTTTGGTTATTCACTTGAGTGCTCAAGAAAAGAGGCCACACTTCTTCACGTGTTGAAGTACTCCATTCAAACCATACCTTAATCCATTTATCCCCTGCTTGAACAGTATCAATGATATTCATTAATAGAGTTTGAAGGTTGGTACGAACATCAAGTTCAAGAGAGATAGAATGTAGAACAAATTGATGAAATTGCTCTTCAACGCTATTTAATACATCATCAACAAGATCTTCTCTTGTTGGAAAATAATTAAATACTGTTGCCACTGATACTTGTGCTATTTCTGCAACATCAGCATGACCGCCACGGCCAATACCTCGTTGTGAAAATACTTCGATTGCAATATCTAGCAGTTGTTCTTTACGTTTTTCTGGAGATAGCCTAGTTCTCGGTCTTTTTTGAATCGTATCCATTTCATTATATCCTTGCCAACAAATTATTATTTTATATAAGGTATTATTAT
>NZ_CAMLHO010000009.1 GCF_946479765.1 uncultured Aliivibrio sp. | reverse complement strand
TAGCTCTGATTCTTGAGCTTGCTCTGTCGCTTCTGTTACTGGAGTTTCTAGCTCTGCTGACTCTTCAAGCTCAGGTTGAACATCAGCTTGTTCGCTTTCTAACTCTGCTTCTGGCTCTAAAAGGTCATCAAGCTCGTACGATACTTCATCGTCTTCTGTTAGAAGCTCATCAGTATCAACGTCTAGCTCTTCAGTTTCAGCAAACAAGTCATCTAATTCATCATCAGTTTCTGTTGCTAGCTCTGATTCTTGAGCTTGCTCTGTCGCTTCTGTTACTGGAGTTTCTAGCTCTACTGACTCTTCAAGCTCAAGCGAAGCATCTTCTTGTTTTGTATCAGATTCAAATAAAGGAATATCATCATCCTCACCTTCCTCTGCATCAATTAACCAGTCTTCATCTCGAGCGGTGTCTTCTGTAAGCGATTCAGATACTGCTACACCGTCTGCTTCAGTATCATCTCCATTCTTTCCCAGAGTGTCATCATCCTCTTCAAAGTCATCACCAATTAACTCATCAAGAAGTTCAGTGCTGTCTTCGCCTAGTTCAATCGTTTCTTCTTCGTCTTCATCAGCTAAAAACTCATCTAGAAGTACAGTGCTATCTTCATCTAATTCAATATCATCGTCATCACTTGACTCTTCATCATCACCAAGTAATTCGTCAAGTAATGCTGTACTGTCATCTTCAAGATTTAGGTCGATATTCTCTTCATCAGAATCTAAATCTATGCTTTCTGACTCGTCTAATATTTCATCTAATAAAGCAGTACTATCTTCATCAAGATCTAAATCTATGCTTTCTTCTTCATCATCTGACTCATCTACAAGTTCAGTCTCGTCTTCCATACCTTCTAATAATGAATCAAAGTCTAATTCATCTTCAACTGGATCACTGCTTGGCTCAGAAACAAGCTTGGTTTCTTCTTTTTCATCCAGATCCCACCCTTTATCTAATTCAGGTTCTTCAGGATCTTCTTCCGTATCCATTGATGAGAATAGATCATCCAACATTGACTGCTCGAGTTCGCCACCCTCAAGATCTTCATTCTCTTCCACTTCAGGGGTTGTCTTGTCCAGTTTCGATAAATCAGAATCGTCAATTAATGATAAATCAAAATCATCGTCTTCTTCTTCCAAATCGCTCGCGGAGAACAAATCACTGTCGAAATCATTCAGCGCTTTCTCCATTTCTTCAAGACCTAGTGCCTTCTCTTCCGCATCAACGGTGAGTGCACTTGAAGACATATCAATTTCATCATCTAAATCATCAAGGTCTAAATCAAGATCGTCATCAGACAACGTCAACTCTAAATCATCATCTTCTTCACCATCTAATGAGGCAAATGGGTCATCATTATCTGAATCATTATTTTCGGTTTCAAATTCAGCAAATAAATCATCATTTGAATCGGAATCATCATCACCAAATAAGAATTCGTCATCATTTAGATCGCCTAAAAGGTCATCATCGTCATCTAAGCTAATTTCAGGGATATCATCATCCATATTGAAATTATCATCAGGCATCATTAATGCTGAAGGCTTCTCTGTTTGAGAATTTTCTCCGCTCTCGTCCTCTTCTTCTTTCTTACGACGAGAGAAAAAGAAAGCAATTAAACCTGCAATTAAGGCTCCAGGAATTAGAGCTAGCAGGGCGATTAAACCAGGACTTGATGCAAGGTTATCCATTGCACTTGGTTCTGCTTTTTTCTCAGCAGCCACAAGTTGTTTTTGTTCATTAATGAATTTTTCGACTTCATTTCGAATTCGGTCTTCATCACCTAGTGAATCTTTTAAATTATCGACTTCATTTTGAACTTCAGCTAATCGAACGCGTAGCTGATGGTTGTTCTCTTGCAGTGCAGAGAATTCTTGATCTGTCGTTTCTAATTCAGATTTTAATTCAATCACAGAAACTGCCGCAGGGGCTGCCACTTTGGCAATTTCTTTTACTTCTGTGATTGGTTTTACTTTACTTTGCGCCGGTGCTATCTCTTTTTTCACTTGAACAATGGCTTTAACCGATGCGCTTGGTTTAGATGCAGATCGTGCCGGTGCGATTTGCTTGTTTTTATGAGCAGCAAGCAGTTGCTTTGCATCATCCGTATTTTCACGGCGCACTTGCTCTAACGTTGGTAGTCGTAAACGGCTATTTGGCTCTAATCCATGAATATTATTATTTTCAAAAGCTTGTGGATTTAAGCGGTATATAGCAAGTAACGTTTGTTGTATCGAGGTGGTATTTGATGGGTTTACACGGCTTGCAATCGACCATAAGGTTTCATCGTCTCGCGTTGGTCCATAGACTTTTGTCGGTACCGTTGATGTTTTTCTTTCTTGCACAGCAATAGGGGCAGCCGTAGTCATCGCTCTCATCGGTTGTGATTGCGTCACTACCTGTGAACTGACGGTTTGATCCTTACCTTCTGGACCTACAATTTGAATTGTACTCGCAGCATTCGCCACTGAACACTGTGATGCAACGAACAACGCCAAAGGAGTTAGCGTTTTAAACAATTTTTTGGATGCGTCAGACACTAGAGATGCCTCTTAAATAAATGAAAAAAAATATCTATATCACTATATCGGATAATAATAGAAAAACTGTAGTTATTTAGCAAAAACTGTCAAATTCATAGAAGAAAAAAGCCTTAGTTTTCACCAAGGCTTTTATTTTCTTACAATATAGACACTTTAGTTTATTAAAGATGTCTTCATTATATGAAATTAGTAATAATCTCGAATAAGCACTTCTGCAATTTGAACCGCGTTCGTTGCTGCACCTTTACGTACGTTATCGGCAACAACCCACATATTTAAACCCATTGGATGACTGATATCTTGACGGATACGTGCAACCATTACATGGTCTTTACCTGTTGCATCACTTACTTGTGTTGGGTAATCATTACCATGGAACACTTCAATTCCATCTGTTTCTTCAAGTAGACGAGTGGCTTCTTCTGCATCAATTGGTGCGCGAGTTTCAACATGAACGGCTTCGGCGTGACCGTAAAAAACAGGAACACGTACACACGTTGCATTGACTGTAATCGTATCATCAGCAAAGATTTTTTGAGTTTCCCACACCATTTTCATTTCTTCTTTGGTGTAGCCATTGTCCATGAATTCATCAATGTGCGGTAAGCAGTTAAATGCAATCTGCTTATCGTATGCTTTGTTCTCTGCTGGTATACCGTTTAATAGCTTAGCCGTTTGACCAGCAAGCTCATCAACACCCGCTTTACCTGACCCAGATACTGATTGATACGTTGATACGTTAATACGATCAATACCCACCGCGTCATGGATTGGTTTTAGCGCAACTAACATTTGAATCGTTGAACAGTTAGGGTTTGCGATAATATTACGGTTACGAAAATCCGCCAGTGCTTCTGGATTTACTTCAGGAATAACTAATGGAATATCGTGATCGTAGCGAAAATGTGAGGTGTTATCGATAACAACAACACCTGTTTCTGCTGCAATTGGTGCCCATTTTGCTGATAATTCGCTACCAGCAGAAAATAGACCAATTTGCACTTGGCTCCAATCGAACTCTTCTACGTTTTCAACGGTTAATGTTTTTCCATTAAAACGAACTGCTTTGCCTTCACTGCGCTCAGAAGCTAAAAGGTATAAATTACGTACAGGAAACTTTCGTTCTTGTAATACATTTATCATTGCTTCGCCAACGGCACCAGTTGCGCCTAGAATGGCAACATCAAATTCTTGAGTCATTAGACTTCCTCGATTGTAAATCCAAGTTGTTTAAACTGAGTAAGACCACAGTGTTTATCACCTGTGATCGTTATGGCGCTGTATTCTCTTCTATCCCAGTAGTCTTTACGCATTTTATCAAACGCGCCCACCGTTGAGATTTCTTTTCTGAATATGGCATCATCTTTTCGCACATCATAGACTAACTGAATCAAATTGTGCAGTGTTGAATGATCCCATTGCTGATTTAGTGTCACATTAGGGATTGGAGCTGTAGGTAGTAAGAGCTGTGGATTAGCCCGTTCCTCGCGATTTAAAAATTTACAGTAAGAATTAAAAATCATCGTTGTCCCACGTGCTTTACCTTCTAATCCATACCCTGCGACATGTGGTGTAGCAAAAGAAAGTAATGGCAACAAATCCATGTCAACTTGAGGTTCAAACTCAAATACGTCTAAAACTGCATTAAATCCATCTTGTTTCAATAAGCGTTGTTTTAACGCTTCATTGTCAACAATAGGGCCTCGAGCTGCATTAATTAACAACTGATCATGACGAAATGCTGATAATTTACTGTCATCGATCAAATGATGAGTTGGATATTCACCATCGCGAGTTATTGGTGTATGAAGTGTAATAACATCTGATTTCTCTAATAATTCATCTAAAGACACAAATGAGCGAGAATCCCCTTCTTGCTCTTTAATTGGATCATTCAACAAATATGAAATATTTAATGCATCAAGACATTTTGCAAGATAAGAACCCACTTGCCCTGCCCCAATAATACCAAATGTCTTATCAAAAATTGAGAATCCATGCTGTTGAGCTAATACCATAACGCAACTTAACACGTACTCTGCAACACCGACTTTGTTACAACCAGGCGCGGCAGTGAAGTAAATACCCTTATCGCTTAATAATGCTTGGTCAACATGATCCATACCAGCAGTTGCTGTGCCTACAAACTTTAATTTATTGGCTTGTGAAATCAGCTCTGCGTTAACTTTGGTTACCGAACGGATCATTAACGCATCCACATCAATTAAATCTTCGGCCGTTAATGTTCTGCCTGATTTAGCGACAACCTCACCCAACTCGCTAAACAGCTCCGCTGCATAAGGCATATTTTCATCAATTAATATTTTCATATTTTCAATATCTGTCCTTTAGTTCTATAACTTCAGTGTATCACTGCGCTCTATCAAGCAACATCAGTATCTTCATTAGAAATAGGCATAAAAAAACCCAGTCAATTGAATTAACTGGGTTTTTATTATGTTCTTTCGTGACTACACAATTACGCTTCGTATTTCTTAATTACTAGCGTTGCGTTTGTGCCACCAAAGCCAAAACTGTTAGACATAACAGTTGTTAGTTTTTGATCACGTTTTTCAGTAACGATATCAAGACCTTCAGCTGCTGGATCTAATGTTTCAATATTAATGCTTGGCGCGATAAATCCGTGTTCTAGCATTAAAGTTGAGTAGATAGCTTCATGAACACCAGCCGCACCTAGTGCGTGACCAGTCATTGCTTTAGTTGCAGAGATTGCAGGGCTGTTCGCACCAAATACTTCTTGGATAGCGCCTAACTCTTTTGCATCACCAACAGGTGTAGATGTACCGTGAGTGTTCACGTAATCTACGCTGTCTACGTTTTGCATTGCCATTTTCATACAACGAACTGCGCCTTCGCCTGATGGTGCTACCATGTCGTAACCATCTGATGTTGCACCGTAACCTACGATTTCACCGTAGATTTTAGCGCCACGAGCAAGTGCGTGTTCAAGCTCTTCGATAACAAGCATACCGCCGCCACCAGAGATAACAAAACCGTCACGGTCTGCATCATAAGTACGAGAGGCTTTTTCTGGTGTGTCATTGTATTTCGATGATAGTGCGCCCATCGCATCAAACATCATCGTTAGAGACCAATCTAGCTCTTCACCACCACCAGCAAACATTACGTCTTGTTTACCAAGTTGGATAAGCTCTACCGCGTGACCAATACAGTGTGCAGAAGTTGCACATGCAGAACTCATTGAGTAGTTAACACCACGGATTTTAAACGGTGTTGCAAGACATGCAGAAACCGTTGACGCCATTGTACGTGGAACCATGTATGGACCAACACGCTTAACGCCTTTCTCACGCAAGATATCCACTGCATTTACTTGGTTTAGTGATGATGCACCACCAGAACCTGCAACAATACCTGTACGGTCATTTGAAACTTGATCTTCTGTTAAGCCAGAATCTGCTACTGCTTGCTCCATTGAGATGTAAGCAAATGCAGCCGCATCACCCATGAAACGCATTTTTTTGCGATCGATGTGGTCAGCAGGGTTCATTTTCAAATCGCCCCAAACATTACTGCGCAGACCCTTTTCAGCGAACTGCTCAGAGAAGTTAATGCCTGATTTACCAGCTTTCAGAGACTCTAATACTTCTTCTGCATTGTTACCGATACTTGATACAATGCCCATGCCTGTAATTACGGCTCTTTTCATGATTCTTTCCTAATAAGTCATAAATCTTGGTAGATAATAGCGAAGATAGCACAACAAAGTGGTCAGCTTTCCTATAAGTCGTTAAAATCCGACGTAGATTATCTTTAATGGTACTAATTTATGTCACGAAATCACATTTTACCACAAAACAGCATCACTAATGCAATCCTTGATTGGAATGAGTCTGGAACCCCTATCTCAAATGATTTTGATGATGTCTATTTTTCTAACGATAATGGGTTAGAAGAAACACGATACGTCTTCTTACAGCAAAATCATCTGCCTCAAAGATGGCAAGAATATGACCAACGCCGTTTTGTCATTGGTGAAACTGGCTTTGGTACTGGATTAAATTTCCTTGCAGTCTGGCAATGGTTTAAAACCTTTAGAGAACAAAACCCAGACGCCGCACTTAAAGAGCTTCACTTTGTTAGCTTTGAAAAATTCCCAATCACTAAAGCCGATTTAATTAAGGCGCATCAAGCGTGGCCTGAATTGGCTGAATTAGCTGAGCAGCTGCAGGCGCATTACCCTGCTGCCGTTCCTGATTGTCATCGATTAGTCTTAGAAGATGGCATGATCACACTTGATCTTTGGTTTGGTGATATTAAAGAGTGTATGCCTCAGGTCTGGATGGGGGATCACGGTGTTATCGATGCCTGGTTCTTAGATGGGTTTGCACCAAGTAAAAATCCTGAAATGTGGAACCAAGATCTGTTCAACAATATGGCCAACCTTGCGAAAGAAGACTGTACTTGCGCCACCTTTACCGCAGCAGGTTTTGTACGACGAGGTCTTATTGAAGCAGGCTTTGATATGAAAAAAGTCAAAGGCTTCGCTCATAAAAGAGAAATGATTGCAGGTACATTAACGGAACGTAAAACCAAGGCTAACCATGCGGTTTGGTATGCCCGTTCAACCCCTAATAATATCACTGATGTTGCTATCATTGGTGGCGGTGTCGCAAGTGCATCACTAGCAATAACATTACTTCGTCGTGGTGTTAGCGTGACCGTATATTGCAAAGATGAAAAAGCGGCACAAGGCGCTTCTGGCAATCAACAAGGCGCGGTATACCCATTACTAAATGAAAAGTTTAACTCACTGTCACGATTCTTTGCTCCCGGCTTTATCTTCGCTCGTCAATTTATCGATCAAGCCGCACAACAGGTCGAATTTGATCATGATTGGTGTGGTGTAACCCAACTAAAATGGGATAATAAATCGGAAAACAAGCTCAATAAAATGCTGACCGCCAATTTCCCTAATGAGTTAGTTACAGCGTTTAATAAAGAAGAAACCAATCAACATGTTGGCTTACCAATCAATATGGAAAGCGTGCATTACCCTCTCGGTGGTTGGCTATGTCCAAAACAATTGACTCGTGGTCTTTTTGCTCATTTATCAGAAAATCCACTGTTTACTCTACATAATAACGCGGAAGTTACTCAGTTAACTCAAACTGACAATAAACAATGGACCGTTATTCTTGGCGAGAAAATTCATCAACATCAAGCGGTTGTGGTTGCAAATGGGCATAAATTTACTGATTTTGAGCAGACCAAAGATATCCCTGCGACACCGGTTCGTGGGCAAGTAAGTCATATTCCGACCACTGAATCATTGAAACAACTGAAAACCGTGCTGTGTTATGACGGGTATTTAACCCCTGAAAATACTAAGCATCAAACTCACTGTATTGGTGCTAGTTATGATCGTCGTGATTTAGATTTAGGGTTTAAAGAATCAGATCAAATTGAGAATGGCGAGCGTTTACAAAAATGCATCCCTAATGAAGCTTGGGTAAAAGAAGCTGATACATCAACTAATCAAGCCCGTGTGGGTATTCGCTGTGCAAGCCGCGATCATCTTCCATTTCTTGGTAATGTGGTTCGCTTTGAAGATATGCAAGAAGAGTACAAAAATATCTACAAAAAACGTCACTGGTTGCGCGAAGCTAAAGATATTCCTGTTTATGAAGGCTTATTCTGTATGTTGACGCTAGGCTCTCGGGGATTAAGCTCTGCGCCATTATTGGCAGAGACCTTAGCATCACAGATCATGGGCGATCCAATTCCGCTACCAAATTCTGTACTTGAAGGATTGCACCCAGGAAGATTATGGGTGAGAAGGTTGTTGAAAGGAAAGCCGCTGGATATTTAAGAGAAAGTAAGAGCAGGGACTAGGTCGGTCGCCAGCTCCCTTTCAGGTTTCAGGGGGCTCGTTGTAAGCGATAAACTCACAGCAAACTCCCCCTGAATCCTTTGAGCGAAGCGATCTGAACCCTGCTCTGTTACTTAATCGAATCGGCTAAGTGACTCACCGCTAATGCAAAGTAATGCGAGCGGTTCCAGTCCATTAATACTTGGTAATTATTGTAAACAAGATACGCACGACCATCTTTATCATCGGGTTGCACTAACCATGCTTCGATATCTGCATCAGGTAACGCTTTACCAGTCAGGCGACGAACACCAAGTTCTTGCCATTGTGCTAATGTCTTACCTTTTTCTTCAGATAGTCCTTTTAGGCTTTCTGCATCCAATGATTCAGGTAATTGAACTTGACGTCCCCAAGTGTAAGTATCATCCCAACCAACTTGTTTTAAGTAGTTAGCCGCAGATGCAAATACATCGGCCTCGGTAGTCCAGATATCTTTACGCCCATCATCGTTACCATCAACGGCATAAGCTAAGAATGAGGTTGGCATAAACTGACACTGCCCCATTGCTCCTGCCCATGAGCCTTTCATGTTTTCAGGGGTAATATGGCCTTGCTGTAAAATGGTTAATGCTGCCATAGTTTGTTTTTTGAAGAATTCTTCACGACGACCGTCATAAGCTAACGTCGTCAATGCTTCAATCACATTATAACCACCGGTCAACTTACCGAAGTTACTTTCAACGCCCCATAACGCAACAATAAAACGAGGCTGAACACCATATTCTTTTCCAATACGATCCAATTCTTTATGGTGTTTTTGATATAAATCGTTCGCTTGTTTAATTTTCCATTTCGGCACAGCTCGTGGAATGTACTCATCTAGCGTTAATTTTTTTTCTGGTTGGTTTCGATCTGACTTGACCGCTTTTTCTTTGAATGCAATATCTTTAAATGCACGCTCAAGAATAGGCTCTGAAATACCAATTTCTCTCGCTTCATTTTTTAATTCTACAATATAATCCTGAAATTCTCCTTGCGGAGTATTTGCTGTAACTGATGTTGCCATGAGTAGACTGACTATCCCTAGCAGTAATTTTTTCTTCATTATTATTGACTCTCTTTTTTTCGGGCTGCTTTATCTTGTTTATATTTTTCAAGTAAATTTACTGGCGGTGGTGGCAACTGTAAAAAGAAACCCTCCCCTTTAATTGACGCTTTTACTTTTTCCACATCTACTGAAGCTAATGTTCTGCCTGCTAAATTTACCACCATAACCATGGTTGGCGTACCAAACATTGTCATTAGTTCCTTAGGAACTGGTGTAAAGTCATCTTTTTTCTCAATATAAAGATAAGCACCCTGTTTTTTGGTACTTTTATAAACTGAACAGAACATTTTATAACCCATTTTTGAAAGAATTGATCTTGCTCTCAACTTATCATATCCAATTACTGTCTATTTGATGAGAGCCTTACTAAAAAGTACACTTAAGACAATAAGATAACTTGCTGTACACTTAAACTGACTATAACATGGTATCAGACTTGTGGTATTAAATTTATCAAGATACAGAATAGTATGACAAAAACAGCCGATTTAAAGGGCAGTAATTTCACCCTATCAGTATTACATTTACCTAATGATGACATAGAACAAGCACTACGCATGCTAGAAGAAAAAGTAGCACAAGCGCCTTCTTTTTTTGCCTCTGCGCCTGTTGTTGTCAATATTGAAAATGTATCAAATGAAATTAACTTTGTTGAGCTAAAATCTGGTGTCGAGCGCACTGGTATGATCCCGGTAGGGATTACTGGCTGCAAAGATAAAAACAAACAGGCTCAGGCGACAGCAGCTGGTTTTGCTGTTATGACCTCTTTTACGCCCCAACAAGTAACACAAAAAGCCAATATGCGGCCTACGATGGTGGTAAAAAACCCTATCCGTTCAGGACAACAAGTGTATGCCAAAGATGCTGACCTTGTGATCTTAAATCATGTAAGCCCTGGTGCTGAAGTCATTGCTGATGGCAGTATACATATACACGGAACCTTGCGTGGCAGAGCAATTGCTGGAGCAAGTGGCCAAACAGAAGCAAAAGTTTTCTGTAAGAACTTACAAGCTGAACTAATTTCCATTGCGGGTAATTATTGGCTAAGCGACCAAATTGACAAAGAGTATTGGCATCAAAATGTCATGATCACTATGGTCGAAGACCGTATTCAGATCGATACCCTAACGTTATAGCACAACAAAAAAGGAATAATAAAAATGGCACGTATTGTCGTTGTGACTTCAGGCAAGGGCGGTGTAGGAAAGACTACATCTAGTTCTGCTATTGCATCAGGTCTTGCGCTGGCTGGCAAGAAAACCGCAGTGATCGATTTTGATATTGGTTTACGTAACCTTGATTTAATCATGGGTTGCGAACGTCGCGTTGTTTATGATTTTGTAAATGTAATCAATGGTGAAGCCACATTAAACCAAGCATTAATTAAAGATAAACGGGTAGGAAATCTATTTATCCTACCTGCTTCTCAAACTCGTGATAAAGACGCATTAACTAAAGACGGTGTACGTCGCGTTCTTGATGAACTTATCGCAATGAATTTTGACTTCATTATTTGTGATTCACCGGCAGGCATCGAAGCTGGCGCTCTTATGGCGTTATATTTTGCCGACGAAGCGATCATCACAACTAACCCTGAAGTTTCTTCAGTTCGAGATTCTGACCGTATCCTTGGTATTTTAGATTCTAAATCCCATCGCTCAGAAGAAGCATTAGAACCAGTAAAGCAGCACCTACTATTAACTCGCTACTGCCCTACCCGTGTAAACCAAGGCGAAATGTTAAGTGTGGGTGATGTAGAAGAAATCCTGAACATCCCACTATTAGGGGTAATTCCTGAGAGTCAATCAGTGCTAAACGCATCAAATAAGGGCGTTCCTGTAATTTTTGATGAAGAGTCTACTGCTGGTGCTGCATACCAAGATGCCGTTGACCGTCTGTTAGGCAAGGAAGTTTCATTCCGCTTCTTAGAAGAAGAGAAAAAAGGCATATTTAAACGATTATTTGGAGGTTAAACATGGCATTGCTTGAGTTTTTTAGACCACAAAAAAAAGACACTGCTAACATAGCCAAAGAAAGGCTACAAATTATTGTTGCAGAACGCCGTAATGGCGGTCCTGCACCTTCATATTTACCACAACTAAAAGAAGATATTCTTAAAGTGATCAGTAAATATGTAAACGTAACTCCTGATATGGTAACGGTATCTCTTGAACAAAAAGAAGAAGACCTATCAGTATTAGAACTGAATGTAACTCTGCCAGAAGATGACCATTAATCTCCATGATTAGTATCGAACAATAAAAAGGTGGCTATGATAGCCACCTTTTTTGTGTTTCTATTTATCAAGAACTGACATAAAACGCGCTTCTAATAACTCGCTACGCCAACCTTGTATCGCATCAGGTTTACATTCTGGTGCGCCATTTTTCTTCCATTTCCAAGACAATAACTGATTCAATTGCTTTTTAGAGGCTAAAAACTCTGGCATTAAACCAGATTCATCTGAAGCTTCTTTTACTTCGTCTTTTAATAACTTAAAGATCTGTTTGTAAGCAGGATAGTCCATTAAGCGCGTAATGACCTCAGGGTACTCATCGGCTGCTAGATCGTCAGCTAAATAAGTAAAGCGTAATAACTTCCCACCATGACGCTGCACTTCTCTTGGATCAAAATCTTCTTTTAGCATTTGTTCTTTACTGCGAAGCCCAAAACGAGCCAATTTCCATAAGTTTAATTCTTGTACTACGAAGTTCACGGCTAAATCACGCTTTCTCGCTTCTTCTAAACGCCATTTTGCAGCCATTTTCAATATAGCTAATTGTTTTGGATTTAGTTGCCATGCATTTTTAATATCTTGATATGCTTTCTCTGCATCAGGTTGCTTCTCGCGTTTTTTTATTGCAAGTGCTGATTCCTGATACGCAGCTTCAGCCCATTTAGTTTGAGCTAATTCCGCTTGTAACTTTTCAAATAATGGCAATAAATAATGCACATCGGCGGCGGCATAGTTCAGTTGCTTATCTGATAAAGGTCGAGCCATCCAATCCGTTCTAGATTCGCCTTTATCAAGATCTACTCCTAAGTAATCAGAAACAAGTTTGGCAAACCCCGTTGATAACCCATAGCCTAAAAATGCAGCCATGATTTGAGTATCGATCATCGGCGTTGGCATACAACCCGCATAATGCTGAAATACTTCTAAATCTTCACCACAAGCATGAAGCACTTTTGTAACACTCTCGTCCTTCAATACATTCCAAAGAGGAGTTAAATCATCAATTTCAACAGGATCAACTAACGCTAAGGTTTCACCATCAAACATTTGGATCAAGCCTAAACGTGCATACAAAGTTCTTGTACGTACAAACTCAGTATCTAACATTAAAAAAGGTTTATTACTTGCTTGCTGGCAGATTTCAGCTAAACGCTGACTGCAGGTAACTATTTCAAATTCCACTTTTTTTCCTTAAAAACGGATACTAAGGCAAGATAGCTTAACCTTAAGAAAAACTAAGCTATCTTGTCTCTATATTTTGTAATTATAAAAATAATGCCAGCAACGAGGCTGGCATTATCGTATTTTTATAGTGTAACCAAATTATGCGCTTTCTTCTGCTTTATATTCATCACGCAGTTCACGACGCAAAATTTTACCTACGTTTGTTTTTGGAAGATCATCTCTAAACTCAACAATACGAGGAATTTTATAACCGGTTAAATGCTTACGACAGTGAGCAATAAGTTCATCTTTAGTTAGACTTGGATCACGCTTAACAACACAAATTCGAACCACTTCACCCGATGTTGGATGTGGTTTACCTACCGCAGCAACTTCTAACACTTTACCGTGTAGAGCAACAACATCTTCAATCTCATTTGGGTATACGTTAAAACCAGACACTAAAATCATGTCTTTTTTGCGATCAACAATGTGTAGGAAGCCTTCATCATCAAATTTGACGATATCACCCGTGCTTACCCAACCATCTTCAGTGATCATGTCTTTAGTAGCTTCTGAGCGATTCCAGTATCCCTTCATCACTTGTGGACCACGAACTTGAAGCTCGCCTACTTGATCATTAGCGACAACGTTTCCTTCATCATCAACCATACGAACTTCAGTTGATGGAACCGGTAGACCAATAGATCCATTGTATGAGGTTAGATTATGAGGGTATGCCGCCACTAATGGAGAACACTCAGTTAAACCATAACCTTCAAGTAAGTAACAGCCTGTATGCTGCTGCCATTTTTCAGCAACGATACGTTGCACAGCCATACCCCCCCCCACAGATAAACGAAGATTACTGAAATCTAGTTCATGAAAATCTTCGTTATTTACAAGGGCATTAAACAGTGTATTAACACCCGTAATTGCCGTAAATGGGTATTTCTGTAGCTCTTTAATAAAGCCTGGAATATCACGTGGATTAGTGATTAATAAGTTTCTTCCGCCCATCTCTACAAACAGTAAGCAGTTTACCGTTAGAGCAAACACGTGATATAGCGGTAATGCAGTAACAATTAACTCACGGCCTTCCGTCAATACTGGACCATAAGCTCCTTTCGCTTGCATCACGTTAGCAATCATATTACGGTGAGTCAGCATTGCGCCTTTTGCTACGCCTGTCGTACCGCCAGTGTATTGTAGAAAGGCTAAGTCTTGACTATCAATAAATGGCTTGATGTACTGCATTCTACGGCCTTTACGTAATGCATTACGCATTGATGTCGCATCAGGCAAGTCGTATTTTGGCACCATTTTTTTCACGTACTTAACAACGAAGTTAACAATTGTGCCTTTTGCACGAGGAAGTTGCTCACCTAAGTTAGTTAAAATCACGTGTTTTACTGGCGTATTATCCACAATCTCTTCTAGCGTACTAGCAAAGTTTGACACAATAACAATTGCCGCAGCACCTGAATCTGTTAATTGATGCTCTAACTCACGCGGAGTATAAAGTGGGTTAACATTTACCGCTACCATACCTGCACGCAGCACACCAAATAATGCAATTGGGTATTGCAGTAAATTTGGCATCATTAGAGCAACTCGATCGCCTTTTTTCAGTTTCAATTCATTTTGTAAGTAAGCAGCAAAAGCACGACTGCGCTCTTCTAACTTACGAAATGTCATTACTGAACCCATGTTAATAAATGCTGGTTGATCTGCATATTTATGAACCGATTGTTCAAACATATCTACTAACGAGCTGTATTGATCAGGGTTTATTTCTGCTGGTACGTCTTCTGGGTAACGTGAAAGCCAAACTTTATCCACGCTGTTCTCCTATTCTATATACGACTTATTGCTCTTTTGGCAACAGTTCAAAACAGTGATCATTATCACCTTTTATGAGTAGACTATTTACTCTACAAGTATAGTCAACTAATTTTAGTATCAATTATCTATTCGATTGTTATTTGACCATAAACACGGTATTTTTTTAAATATGTGAAGCAGTTATGTTTTTATTTTGTTAATAAGATCGCTAATGTAACTACTTACTTGTTCTGGATATTCTAAATGACAATGATGTCCACCTTCAATTTGATAACATTGAAAATCTGAAATATAACGATAACGGTGAGATTTTTGTCTTAAATGGCCATAGCCCTCATTACCAATAATTGCAATCACGGGGCAGTCTATTTTTGAAAGTAATGATAGAGCATGAGCTTCACTCATTCGATACAAAGAATCGCATTTTACTTTTGCATCCGTTGTCCATTTCACATAATTATCTTTTGATGCTAATGAACGAAGTACCATAGGCTCAATAAGGTGCTCAGGAAGTCGATTAACTTTCGATCTCAATTCAACAGCTGCTTGTTTATCTTTTAACGTTCGCTGAGGTTTATTACGATAACGCTGACGACTTAAAATCCCTTGACGAAGCCTATTGGTGATCTCATCCTCTTCTTCACTCAATGGACCCAATGCTTCAATCATCATCAATGCAGATACTTTTTCAGGAAAAACTGCACAGTAAGCACTGGCAATTAACGCCCCTAAAGAGTGTCCGATTAAAACCACTTTTTCTAATTTAGTGTGCAAAATAATTTGGTGAAGATCATCAATATAATCAAAGAAGTGATAAAAATTATCATCGCCTTTATGATCAGATAACCCATGACCAAACCAATCTACAGCAATTAAATGGTGGTAAGGGTGGTGTTTCGCATACGCTTCCATAGTAGTTTTAAACGTTGCTGCATTATCTTGCCAACCATGCAAAAACACCAATGTTTGATGTATTTCTTTCGGCCTAATTTCCATTACAGCCAATGAGCCGTGATGCAATAAAAAAGTAGACTCTTGAAATGAGAGCATAATAACTATTTCACTTCTTGTACGACTTTACCACGACGACTTTCAATACTACGCTGGTGAAGACAGCGAGCACCGGCACAAGGCATATAACTCATGTTTATGTCATTACTAATTACATATTCTTGAATTTGCCATAAATGCAAAGCTGACGCTTTTATCACCGGAAATGGATACAAAAACTCTCCAACATTCGCTTCTTCGATACCCGTCGACTGTCCTAAAACAGTCATTAATCGACCAACAGAATAAGTCACAGGATCGATAAAGCCATTAAGATAAACAACAAAACGTCCATTAGGCTCTTGAGAGAGATCAGGCTTACCTGATGAAGAGATAGGAAGGTTAACGATTTCAATACGTGTCGTGTCTTTTAGGTTATCAATACGGGCGATAACCCCGCCTAAGCGAATTTCTGCGTTTTCATCGTTTTGAGCTGCAATAACAAACGCATCATACTTAATTAGCGTATTAGCTTGGGATGACGCTAACTCTTTAGGAAGAGAGCTGCAACCTGCAAGAAATAAAACGCAAAAAAACAATAATGAAGATTTCATAAATATCCTTAATTTGATTTTTAGATATACAGATCAACACCAACGAGTTGAGCAAGTTCCTCTCTGCGTTTTTGCAACATAATATCCATATACTCTTCCATCGCTTTACGATTCCCACCTTCGGGTAAATCATAATTAATACGGGAATTAGCGTATTCAGATGCGTTCAGTTGCCTTACTTGATTGGTTATCGCAGTCGCCACTTTGGAAGGTTGAGCAACCATGGCTTTACTGCCACTGGCTTTATTAATTTGATTTTTCTTTCCAACGGCTTGCTGCTTTTGTACTTTTTGATTCTGTACTAATGCTGGCGGTAGCCCATGAATTGATACCATAGTGACCTTTCTTTATTTATCAAAAAACGGGGAACAACGTCCCCATTCATTTATCTATTATTCACGACCAGGAAGCTTTTTCCAAGTCACCGTATCACGAACATAAACAGGGGTAGACTCCTCTACAGGTAAAGCTAACCCTTGTTCAAATTTTTGCTGCGCTAAGAATGCAATATCTTCTGCATCAGGATACAGTACCTCTGATGCTTTACGATCTAAAGGCAGCTCAGCTAGACCTTCAGTGTATGCATCCCAACCAGTCCCTACGGTTAACCACTCACCTGATTGCTCTGGTAAATACGTTAACAATGCGTCTGGTTTAAACACGCTTTCAGCAACATTATAAGTCCATGTAGCATCATCATTACGCTGATACATACCGAAATATACTTCACCCATACGGGCATCAATCGCCGCTGCAACTTGTGTTGCACCATTTAAACGGTAACCCGCCTGCGCCATTGCTTCTAATGTTGAAATACCTATCATAGGTAAATCGGCACCAAATGCTAAACCTTGAGCGATACCAATACCAATACGAACGCCAGTAAAACTACCCGGACCTTGACCAAATGCTAAGGCGTCTAAATCTTGTAAACGCACACCCGCTTCTTTTAGTACTTCATCAACAAAAGGAAGAACTTTAATAGTGTGTTCACGCGGTGCCACTGCACGTCGAGAATATACTTTTCCGTCAACAACCAATGTGACAGAACAGTTTTCAGTGGCGGTATCTACCGCTAAAATATTTGCGCTCATTAATGCCTCAATTCTCTAAAATAGCTTCTTGTTTTTCTGATTCATTTTCACTGGTCTGATTGGCTTTTGCCAAAAACTCAGACACATTACGTAAATCTCGTGTTCGTGGTATCGGTGGTAAACTTTGTAAAAACGTGGAACCATAAGGTCTTGTCACTAAACGATTATCACAAATAACCAATACCCCTTTATCTTTAGTATCTCGAATAAGACGACCTACTCCTTGCTTCAAGGTAATCACAGCGTCTGGAATTTGTACTTGTGAGAAGGCATCCCCCCCACTTAGCTGGCAATCTTCAATACGCGCCTTTAACAGCGGATCATCCGGCGCAGTAAAAGGAAGTTTATCAATGATAACACAGCTTAAGGCATCACCTCTAACATCGATACCTTCCCAAAATGCCCCTGTTGCCACTAATAATGCATTGCCTAATTCCATAAATTCAGACAACAATTTCTGCTTAGTGGTCTCTCCTTGCACAAGTACTGGCAAATCAAGCGTTTCTCTAAATTGCTCAGCTAACTCACGCATCATCTGATGCGAAGTACACAAGAAAAAACAGCGACCATTATTTTGCTTAATCACAGGTCGTAATAATTCCACTAACTTATCGGCAATACCATAGCTATTTGGTTCTGGTAAAAATCGAGGGACGCACAATAAGGCTTGAGTTTTATAATCAAAAGGGCTTGGAAGAGAAAACTGCTTAGTCGGCTCTAATCCCAAACGTTGAGTAAAATGAGAGAAATCATCATTTACCGCTAACGTTGCAGAGGTAAAAATCCAAGCACCTTCTTTATCTGCCACTTGTTCTTTGAATTTATCCGCCACAGATAATGGGGTGATGTTCAAACTAAAATGGCGAGGGGTACATTCATACCAATAAGAATACCCACCAATAGTCGTATCGCACACGCGTTCTAAACGATTTTTTAATAATGCGCAACGATCAAACGCCGCATCTAATAACTGACTACGACCTAACGCTAATTTCAATACATCATGAGCCAGCTCAAACGCATCATTAATTCGGACAATTTCACGTTGAACCGCTTGTGATTTAATCGCCTCTCGCCAATTCCCACGAAAACTTGTATCACCTAAAATAATACGAAGATCCATTGCTGAACCCGCTAAACGCTCTGCCACTTTTTGTAGCTGACGCATATCTTTTGCTTCGGTGCGATAACCGATCTCAATGTCCTTCGCTAATTCAGTTAACTGGCGACTAGATAGATTTTGACCAAAATATTGACTCGCGATATCTGGAAGCTGATGCGCTTCATCGAAAATAAAAATATCAGCCTCAGGTATTAACTCACCAAAGCCTGTTTCTTTAATCGCTAAATCAGCAAGAAATAAATGATGGTTAACCACAACAACATTTGCATCCATCGCTTTTTTACGTGCCTTCACCACAAAACACTCATCAAAGCTTGGACAATCTTTACCTAAACAATTGTCATTGGTAGAGGTTATTGAAGGGATTATTGGGCTATCTTCTGCAATTGCTGTGCAATCACCTAAATCACCGGTTTTGGTTTCTGATGACCAAGAGCGAACCTTAACTAATTGAGTTAGTAATTCAGGATCAGATTGTGGGGTATGGCTTTCAACCAACTGCTGGTTTAACCGTTCAGGGCAAAGATAATTTGAACGTCCTTTCAATAAAGCAACTTGGCCATAAAAGCCTAAGGACGACGTCATTAAAGGTAAATCACGATGGAACAGCTGCTCTTGTAGGTTTTTCGACCCTGTACTGATAATGGTTTTTTTACCACTGATTAATGCAGGTACAAGATAAGCAAAGGTTTTACCCGTACCAGTGCCTGCTTCAACGACAAGCTGCGTTCCATTCTTAATGGCATCATGAACCGCATGAGCCATATCAAGCTGAGGTTGACGAGGCTGAAAACCAGGAATGGCTTTACCTAACGCGCCTGAAGAAGAAAAAATCTTGGCAATCATATCAACCTACATTCATCGTAATTTAAAAATAAGACTGGGATTATGCCAAGATTTTCAAAGAAACTAAACGTTAAGTTTCTCGACCATTGTTTATTATGCAGCGGATTTCTCCAAGTACTTGGATTGAATCTATTATTTATATTTTTGATTTCATAGAGTGAAAAACACTTTACGTGCTCTTCTTTTGTCGGTACAAACATAGGTATATCAAATTTATAGACCATACTTTGTAAACACGAGAGATAAAATGGAAAAGAAAATATTACTAACGGATTGCCCTGATTCTCGTGGGCTAATAGCGAAAATAACCAATATTTGTTACAAACATCAACTCAATATCATTCATAACAATGAGTATGTTGATAACGTAACGGGTCAGTTTTTTATGAGAACTGAGTTAGAAGGGATTTTTAATAACGAAACCTTCTTACTTGATATTGACCAAGCTTTACCAAAAGGCAGCCATCGTAAGTTAGTCTCTGAACCTTGCAAGAAAGTCGTAATTCTTGTGACTAAAGAAGCACACTGTATTGGTGATATCTTAATCAAAGCCTATTCTGGTGCGATGAATATCGACATTGCCGCAGTAATTGGTAACCATGACACGCTAGGCGGATTGATTGAAAAGTTTGATATTCCTTTCCATTATGTGTCTCATGAAGGTTTATCCCGCGATGAGCATGAAGATAAGATGCTTAGTATCATCCATTCATACGAACCTGAATATATCGTATTAGCAAAATACATGCGTGTACTAACACCTGAATTTGTCGATCAATTTCCAAAACGAATCATCAATATCCACCATAGTTTCTTGCCTGCATTCATTGGTGCGAAACCTTATCAGCAAGCTTATGATCGTGGCGTAAAAATCATTGGCGCTACGGCACACTTTGTGACTAACAATTTAGATGAAGGTCCGATCATCAAACAAGATGTGATCCCTATTGATCATAACTTTAGTGCTGAAGACATGGCAATGGCGGGACGTGATGTTGAGAAGTCAGTACTAAGCAAAGCACTATCTAAAGTGTTAAATGACCATGTTTTTGTCTATGGCAATAAAACCGTTATTCTTTAATTTTCAAAATAATAGCTAAACAAAAACGGCGATCATGATGATCGCCGATTTATATTCAATTCTTATTTTTATTGAGCTGCAATAAAATCAATAGCGTATTTATTAAACTCTTTTGGCCTGTCAATATTGCACACATGCCCGCATTCAGGGATCTGTAATAACTGACTGTATTTATGCACTGCAACCATTTCTTCTACCGGCTTCATAAATAAATAATCATTTGCTCCCATCACATACAGTGTTGGAATAGCTAATTCTTTATCTTTGAAATAACGCATCAATGGGTTCACATCAGCCGCCAATTTAAACCAGCGTTTAAACTCTTTCTGACACAGTTTTTTCGCTTCTCTAGTGAAAATATGACGAGACTCTTTCTGACTTTTCTGTGGCATAACGACATACGAAAATAATTTATACAGCCACATGTAAGGCATGATATTTTTCGTCATATCACCCATTTTAATCAAAAACTGAGATCGGAAATTAAAACGAGTAATCGCACCAGCTAAGACCATAGAGCTTACTCTATCTTGCGCCAACTCAGCTAAATTACGAATGATGATCGTACCAAGAGACATTCCAACAAAGTGGGCTGATTTAATATTTAAATGATCAAGCACATCAATAATATCTTGGCTTACGACTTTAAAAGAGTACTGCTTATTAATGAACTCTTTAATTTGAGAGAAATGGTTTGAACGCCCATGCCCACGTAAATCAATAAGTAAAACATTGAAGTTCTTTCTAAAAGCAGCAACTTGCTTAAACCACGTTGTCGAACTTCCACCAGCACCATGAACAAACACAACCCATTTGGCGCTTGATTCATGTTCATAGGTTCTATGAAATAACAAAGAATTAGACATTCGCTCTACTTTAATTAGAAAAGACACATAACGTAGACTATACCACCCTACATCGCCAATGAATACTCACAAAGAAGTAGTCGAACAAAAACCTGACATACAAGCATTTTTCTTTGTCCTTGTATTAAACACTCCGTCATTTTTTATACTTAGCTGAATTATTGACCCACATAAGATATGATTAACAGGTTACATCGAAATATCTATTCTATATATTAGAAATAACTATAGCTCAGATATTTAATGATACCTATCATAAATAGACATCTTTAATCATAAAAACCAACACATACACTTCAGAAAATTTAAGTTATTGAATAATAGCTATTTAATGATATTATCATTAAATTCAAAGAGCAGAATAATTAAACCATGAATTATATTTGGGACAAACTACAAGATTTTCATTTTTGGAAAAATTCTTTCTATTTTTTTGCCATCTTTATTATCAGTGGCACTCTTTTAGCTGAGCACCATATTGGTACTTACTTCTATCTAAGCTATCCATTCTTTATGTTATTGGCTCGTTTTCATCCAAACAAACGAATTGCCTACTATTCAACCATTCTTTCTTTTCTTGTCATTATTATTGGTAATATTATTGAACCTATTAATATGGATGCTGTTGAAGAACCTTTTATTACCGTTCCCCTTACTTATATTATTCTTTACCCTGGTTCATTATGGCCTGTCGCCTCTGCGGTTGGCTTACTATTCTCTTATTCTTTAAATATGCAATTATCTGATTTCCTTATATTAGAAGAGTTCATTGAAGATTCACTTGAACTACTTGCAATTTCAGGTTTTGCTTCTGCTATGGCATTTTATCAACAGAAATTAAAAACAAAAGTAATTGAATATAAAAAAGACAGTTTGACCGATTTTTTAACTCAATTAAATAATAGAAAGCGATTCTATGCAGATTTGGAAAAGATAAGAATACAAAATACACCACAACAATTCTCATTAATCCAAATTGATTTAGATGGATTTAAACAAATAAATGACAATCTAGGTCATCATATTGGTGATTTAGTTTTGGTCGATTTTTCCAAACGTTTAAAAACCATAGAAAAGGATAATGTGTCTGTATATCGTATTGGTGGTGATGAATTTACCGTAATTATTAAGCACCATAATATCGAATTAGCCACCAACGCTCTTATTCATACTATTTTGACTTTTTCAAAAGAACCTTATGAAAACCTAAAATCTCACTACTCCCTTACGACGAGTATTGGTGCATCGTTATACAATGATTGCTCTAACCTCACAGACCTTTGGTGCCGTAATACTGATATAGCAATGTATGAAGCAAAACAACAGGGTAAAAATAACGCTCAGTGGTTTAATCAGACATTAATGCAAGAGACATTCAGATATTACAAACTTGAAAAAGATCTATCTATTGCTTTAAAAGAGCAGCAGTTCTATCTTCTTTATCAACCTAAAATTGTAATACCAACAAATACTATCTCTGGCGTAGAAGCATTAATTCGATGGGAACACCCTACCCTTGGATTAATCTCCCCATTAGAATTTATTTCCATTGCAGAAAAAAACCACCATATAATAGAAGTTGGGAAATGGGTGCTAAACGAAGCTTGTAATCAAGGAAAAATTTGGTGTGACAATGGCACGCCTATTTCCATCTCTGTCAATGTTTCCATCGTTCAATTATCCCATGATGATATTGTCGGAACGGTACGTAACGCTCTGAATTGCTCAGGCCTCGACGCACAATATCTGCAACTTGAAATCACAGAAACGGCACTAATGAAACAACCAGAAAAAGTGATCCAACAGTGCACTCAATTACGGGAACTAGGCGTACAAATTGCCATTGACGACTTCGGTATCGACTACTCTTCTCTTCGTTATTTAAAACAGTTACCTATTGATATCATCAAAATAGATAAATCCTTTATTGATGATTGTGCGACGAACGAAAAAGATCACATGATAGTTCGAACTATTATCCAACTTGGCCATAATTTAGGTATCACAATCACAGCAGAAGGTATTGAAGATAAAGATCAGCTTAATATATTGGAAATAGAAGGGTGTGATAAATACCAAGGGTATTACTTTTCAAAACCCGTCGACAACGCCCAGATCAATACCTTACTCTTAAATCAAAGAAGCGCTTGTAATACTCATGCGATTTCATAATACCAATTCAAGTAAGTAGTTGACCAATGGTCGCTCATCTAGTACTTATTAATAATGGTAAACATAGTTTAAAGAGAGATTATATGAACAAGCTTGTACTAATTATTTTGTGTGTATTACTTCCACCTCTAGGTGTTTTCTTTGATAAAGGCATTGGAAAAGATCTTTTGATTAATATCATATTGACTATTTTCTTCTGGGTTCCAGGTATGATCCACGCCCTTTGGGTAACCACCCGTTAAGCAAAACAGCAAATAAAAAAGCGAAATCCCTGAATGAAAGGATTTCGCTTTTATTTGGTTTCACGTAAATGAACGCTAATCGTATTCGTTATTCCAATCTATGCTGCATTAACTTGCCATTTCTGACGCAATATTTTCGCTGCTTTTACCATGTTCTCTAATGCGGCTTCTGTCTCTTTCCAGTTACGAGTTTTAAGACCACAATCTGGGTTAACCCATAAACGCTCTACAGGAACTTTCGCGGCGGCGGTTTCAATTAAATCAACAATCCATTCTTCACTTGGAATGTTTGGCGAGTGAATATCATAAACACCAGGTCCAATCTCATTTGGATAATTGAAATCTTCAAACGCTTTCAGCAGTTCCATATTTGAACGAGACGTTTCAATGGTGATCACATCTGCATCTAATGCAGCAACTGATTCGATAATCTCATTAAACTCGCTATAACACATGTGTGTATGAATTTGTGTTTCTGATTTTGCACTGGCTGCCGAGATCTTAAACGCTTCTACTGCCCAATCTAAATACGCTTTTTGATCGCTCTTTTTAATCGGTAGCCCTTCACGAATGGCTGGCTCATCAATTTGAATAATATTAATGCCCGCTTGCTGAAGATCAGAGACCTCATCACGTAATACCAACGCTAATTGTTGTGCAATTTCTTTACGAGTGATTTCTTCTCGTGGGAACGTCCAACTAAGAATGGTTACTGGGCCTGTTAGCATCCCCTTCATTTGTTTGGTTGTTAGAGATTGTGCGTACTGAGTCCAATCGACTGTAATTGGTGCTTCACGCTCAATATCTGCCACCACGATAGCCGGTTTAACACAACGAGAGCCATAACTTTGAACCCAACCAAATCGTGTTGCTTGAAAGCCATTCAGGTTCTCCGCAAAATATTCGACCATGTCATTACGCTCAGCTTCACCATGTACCAACACATCCAAATCTAAACGCTCTTGACGCTCGACTGCATCGGCAATATGCCCTTTCATTGCAGCGACATAATCTTGTTCATTCAATTTACCTGCACGATACGCACTACGCTGTTGACGAATATCAGAGGTTTGTGGGAATGAACCAATTGTTGTTGTTGGCAGTAATGGTAACCCTAATTTTTCAGCTTGGTGTTGTGCACGGACTGGATACGCTTCCGCTCGTTCTGCTAACGCAGGAGTGATAGCCGCTAAACGTTGCTGTACCGCTGGCTTATTAATGTGCTCTGCCGTCTCACGCTCACGCAGTGGTTGACTGTATTGATGACACGCTAAAATTGCATTTTGATTTCCATCCAGTGCCCCACCTAACAAAGTCACTTCTTTTAACTTTTGTTTTGCAAAGGCAAACCATTGAGTTGTTTCTTGTGATAATTCTGTTTCTTGCTCTAAATCTACAGGGCTATGCAATAACGAACATGAACTTGCAATCCATAATTTATCACCCAGTTTTGCTTTAACTGGTTGTAATTTTTCATGCAAACGCTCTAAATCTGCACGCCATACATTACGACCATTTATCGCACCAACAGACAATACCCACTCTTTTGGTAATGCATTTACAACGGTTTCTAGTTGTTTAGGATCTGCTGATATATCAATATGTAAACCATTTACTGCTAATTCGGTGATCTTATCTAAATGATGTTCGACGCCATCAAAATAGGTTGTTAATAGTAACTTCACATCACTTTGAATCACTTGATAAGCCAATTTAAATGAATTTGCCCATGCTTTGGGTAACTCAAGCGCTAAAATTGGCTCATCAATTTGTACCCATTCAACACCAAGCGCAGATAACTTCGAAAAAATAGCCTGATAAGCGGTTAATAAACGAGGGAGAAGCGCTAAACGATCAAACCCTTGCTCAACTTCTTCATCATTCACTTCTTTGCCTAGCCACAAATAACTTAATGGGCCAAGAAGTACTGGTTTAACGGTATGCCCCTGCTTTTGCGCTTCTGCAATTTCATCAAACAGCTGTGACCAACTAACGTTAAATTTATCGTCTTTAGAAAATTCCGGCACGATATAATGATAATTAGTATTAAACCACTTAGTCATGTCTGATGCCGCTTCACCACAGCCACAACTGTTTTGTGATTGACCACGACCCACTTTAAATAGCGTGTCTAAATCAGGGAAACCTTTATTATGACGAGCAGGTACATGACCTAAAAGAAGGCTGGTTGTTAATACATGATCGTACCAAGCAAAATCACCCGCGGTAACAAAATCTAATCCTGATGCTGATTGATCTTTCCAGTGACGCTGACGAAGCTCGCTACCTACTACTAATAATTCTTTTTGTTCAATCTCGCCACGCCAGTACTTTTCTTGTGCAAATTTCAACTCTCGTTGAGCACCTACTCGTGGATAGCCTAAAATATGAGTTACTGTTTTTCCTACTGTATTGTTTAATTCTGTTGTCATTGATTTAATTCCCTTAGCCGTTTGGATGGCTAAATAATGGCGCTTTTTATAACTATCTACAACGTCGAATACTTCACTTTGATTATGAATTTATTTCAACTAAGTTTTCTCTTAATTTAAATGGATTAATTTTATTTAGCCATCTAGATGTTTACTTTGCTTCTTTTTCACTTTACTGTGAAGAGAGATAAACCAACTCAAACGGAACTTGAGGAATAATAATGATTGAATTAAAACATCTAAAAACCTTAATCACACTGCGTGATACTGGCTCATTAACAGCCACTGCTAATGCTCTGCATCTTACTCAATCAGCCCTCTCTCATCAGTTAAAAGACTTTGAAACCCGTCTTGGCAGTCATGTTTTTTTACGTAAAACTCGCCCTGTAAAATTCACCTCAGAAGGTGAGATCTTATTAAAGCTGGCTGATGATGTTTTACCAAAAATGACTCGCGCGGAATATGATATTGCGAGTTTGAAAGAAGATTTACACGGCCGATTGCACATGGCGATTGAATGTCACTCTTGTTTTCAGTGGTTAATGCCTGCAATTAAAGAGTATCAAGTGAGCTGGCCTGAGGTGGAACTGGATTTTTCATCCGGCTTTGGTTTTGAGCCTTTACCTGCATTAGTCAATGGCGATCTTGATTTAGTAATAACATCAGATATTCAACCTCGTGGAGAGGTTCATTATGAGCCTTTATTTGATTTCGAAATGCGCCTTGTTATGGCAACTAACCACCCTCTTGCCAATAAAGAATATATCGAACCCGAAGATTTACTCGATCAAACCATGCTGACTTATCCTGTACAAAAACAACGTTTGGATGTCGTAAAATATTTTCTATCGCCAAACAATGTTGAGCCAGCTAAATGGAAAAAAGCTGAAAATACATTAATGTTGATACAGATGGTCTCGGCGGGTTTAGGTGTGGCGGCACTGCCTAACTGGGCAATCAGTGAGTTTTCACGACAAGGATTAATTGAGAGTAAACCATTAGGGAAAGGATTGTGGAGAAGATTGTTCGCTGCCGTTAGAGACAGCGAACATGATAAAAAATATTTACAAGCGTTTTTCTCTACTGCGAAACAGCAGAGCCAGAGTCATTTAGATGGTATTAAAATGACTTAAATCGAGGTATGTAGCATTTAAATATTGGTTAAAAATTACGTATTCTTAAATTGATTCGTTAATGGGTCATATTGATAACCCAAGCCACTGAGCTTGTCTTGAACTCCTTGTGTATCAAGCTCATACACGCTGGACAATTCTTCTAGACTGTGACATTCCAATCGCAATTTTTCATTAATGATGCCGAGTAGAATTCCACTTTCTAGTCCGTGAGCATTACTTAAATCCAATCTTCACCCTCCATGTTGCTGTAAGAGACATACTTAGATTAGATCAGTTTTTGAAAGCAATGCGTGCCCTACATCACAAAAAACAACTGAAATTGATAATAACCAGAAATAGCCATAACTACACTTGCTACGGCTAGCATTTTCCACTTCACCGCTTGTTGTTTGAATAAGTGAACACTCCACAAACCAATACTTAGTAACATCAGTCCTAATGCTATACCTAACTTAACTGCCATCTTATCCAAAAATATCTCATGGACACTGAGAGTCTGACACAACAAAATAACCGACATGACAATCCCACTAACAATGCCACTGATCGGTAATAGTTTATGAAATGCCTGCAAGCGAGTTCGCGCTAAGGTCAAAAGAAGGTGTGTTAATAACGCCCCAAATAAGAATGGGCCTGTCGCTGCAAAAAATAACTGCGTAAATGAACCTGAGCCCAAGGCTAAATTAACAAAGCTTGCCGCCGCAAAACCATTCGCTAATGCCATCACAATTAACGGGCCTTTATCACGAGTTTTCCCTGTTTTAACACTTAGATAAAAACCGGCAATGGCAAGCGCTGGAACAAAATTAATGGCAAATATAGAAGCGTAAGTCATACCTACACCGGCAATAATACACCAGCCAAGAATGAACACTGGCAACCATTTATGAATACGCCCGCGTTGACCAGGACAAATATCGCCTTTGTGCAAAATTATGGTCAATAGTATTTGCGCTCCTAAGAGTGCTGGAATAAGAATATATTGTAAGGTTTGAAAAAACATAGTTACGCCACCTAATTAGAATGACGCTAGTATAAACCCAATTTTCACTTCGTCTAGTAACGGTTAAAAAACAATCTACTTCTATTGATATCTCAAAAACACACGTGACACTTTCCAACTTATTATCCTTTTACAGCAACAAGAACAACAGTTACGCATCATCTTATTAACAGGATTATTTTTTATTTGTTTTAGATCATGATGAGGTTAAGTAGCAGATGTGCTACAGGTAAAAGTTAGGTAAGTTTCTATTACGAAATGTGTAAGAATATGTATATAAGTTACACAATTTTTGTATTTTTGAAATCTTAAGGGGAAAATTCCATGCTGGAGTTAATGATTGGTTTGGTAATCACCGTTTTGGTGGGTTACTTTATCGTAAAAGGATACAAGGCAGCCGGTGTTCTACTAACTGCTGGTTTAGCACTACTTATTATTGCAGGCTTATTAGGTCACACGGTTTTACCTGCAAAAGTTACCGCAACAGGTAACTTATTAACGGATGCACTAGAATACGTGAAATACATGCTTCAGTATCGTGGGGGCGGCCTAGGAATGCAAATCATGCTACTTTGTGGTTTTGCTTCTTACATGACTCACATTGGCGCAAACAATGTGGTTGTTAAACAATTTTCTAAACCATTAGCATTTATTAAATCACCTTACGTTTTACTGGTAGCGGCTTATATCGTTGCTTGTTTAATGTCTCTTGCTGTAAGTTCAGCAACAGGTCTAGGTGTGTTGTTAATGGCAACACTATTCCCTATGATGACAGCGATGGGTATTTCTCGTCCAGCAGCAGTTGCCGTCTGTGCATCTCCAGCAGCCATCATTCTTTCTCCTACTTCTGGTGACGTTATTGTTGCAGCAGAAAAGTCTGGTATGCCTCTACACAGTTTTGCAGTTGAAACAGTCTTACCTGTTTCTATTTGTGCAATCATTGTTATGGCAGCAGCCGCTTTCTTCTGGAATAAATATCTAGATAAGAAAGAAAATACGCCAATGGAAAAAGTTGATATTTCAGCAATGGAAGTCAACGCGCCTTCTTACTACGCGATTTTACCTTTCTTACCAATCGTTGGTGTTTTTGTCTTCAATGGCGAAACTATCCCTGGCTTGTCTTTAGATATCTATACTATCGTTGTTGCTTCAATCTTCATTGGTGCGGTAATTAACTTTATTACTAATAAACTAGACGGCAGAGCAACCCTAGAAGATTTAGAATCTTGTTATGCAGGTATGGCAGATGCATTTAAAGGCGTGGTAATGCTATTGGTTGCTGCTGGTGTATTTGCACAAGGCCTAATGTCTGTTGGTGCAATTGATAACCTTCTACACCTAGCCGATAAAGCGGGAGCTGGTGGTATTGCCTTAATGCTTCTTCTTACTGGTTTAACGGTTGCTGCTGCTATCGCAACGGGTTCTGGTAACGCTCCATTCTATGCATTCGTTGAGCTTGCTCCGCAACTTGCTGAAAAAATGGGTTTAAGCCCTGCGTTCTTAATCATCCCAATGCTACAAGCATCTAACCTTGGTCGTACAATTTCACCGGTATCTGGTGTTATCGTTGCGACATCAGGTATGGCTAAAATCAGCCCATTTGAAGTAGTGAAACGTACCTCTGTTCCTGTTATTTGTGGTCTAATCACAGTAATCTTGGGGACCATGGTATTGGTTCCTATGTACGCATAGATAGTTAAAGAAATAAATAAAACGCCAGCAGATTGAAACTACTGGCGTTTTTTCATAAATAATAGGCATATTATTACAAAAAATTTACGCTCTGCTAATTAAACTCATCTTGCTAACCTATATATTACTTATCTATACCAATCTAAAATAAATTAATGGATAAATAAGTCATGCTCAAAGACACCACTATCATTTTCTCTTTATCAATCTCTGCTATTTCTATTACTTATTTATGTCGTCTATATTTTTCAATGGCATAAAGATATGAATTCGCTTAATAATAATGGGGGTTTTCTTTTCTGGTGAAAGCGCTCTCAAATCGGTATAATTCTGCCTCCAAATTCTGAGGTGAACTAATGCACAACGTAACTCCAATAAACGAATACCCGAAATTCTGGGCAGAATGCTATGGAACAGCCCCTTTCTTTCCTACTTCTCGTAAAGAAATGGACCAACTTGGTTGGGATAGCTGCGACATTATCATTGTAACTGGGGATGCGTATGTGGATCACCCAAGTTTTGGTATGGCGATCATCGGACGTTTGCTAGAAGCACAAGGCTTCCGCGTTGGTATCATTGCCCAGCCAAAATGGGAAAACAAAGACGAGTTCATGACCCTTGGTCAACCAAACTTATTCTTTGGTATCACTGCGGGTAACATGGATTCCATGATCAACCGTTATACCTCGGATAAAAAACTTCGTCACGATGATGCTTACACCCCAAACAATGAAGGCGGTAAGCGCCCTGATCGTGCAGTATTAGTCTATTCTCAGCGTTGTCGTGAAGCGTTTAAAGACACCCCTATCGTATTGGGTGGTATTGAGGCAAGTCTTCGTCGTCTAGCGCATTATGATTACTGGTCTGACAAGGTTCGTCGTTCTGTATTATTTGATGCAAAAGGCGACATTCTTCTGTTTGGTAATGCGGAACGTGCATTAGTTGAGGTTGCTCACCGTCTTGCTAGTGGCGAAGACGTGAAAACAATGACAAACATCCGTGGTACCGCTGTGAACTTACCAGCAGAACCTGAAGGATTTAAGATCATTGACTCGTCTCGTATTGAGAAACCAGGCAAAGCCGCTTTTGTGCCTATCAATCCATACGCGACAGAAGAGCAATGCGAAACGAATAAAGCGGAGGTAAAAGAAGAGCAACCACAAGTTATTACGGTAACCGCTTCTCGCCATGATTCAAAAACAACAGCAATTCGCATTCCACCGTTTGAAAAATTAAACAGTGACCGTATTCTTTATGCCCATGCTAGTCGTATTATGCATTTAGAAACGAACCCATATTCTGGTCGTGCATTAATCCAACGTCATGGTGATCGTGAGTTATGGGTAAACCAAGCGCCAATTCCTCTGACAACAGAAGAAATGGATTTTGTGTTTGATCTCCCTTATGCACGCGTACCACACCCAATGTATGACAAAGCAAAGATCCCTGCGTATGAAATGATTAAAACATCAGTCAACATTATGCGTGGTTGTTTTGGTGGTTGTTCATTCTGTAGTATTACAGAACACGAAGGTCGTATTATTCAAAACCGCTCTAAAAAATCAATTCTTAATGAATTAGAAGAAATTCGTGACAAAGTTCCTGGTTTTACTGGCACAATCTCAGATCTTGGTGGCCCAACAGCAAACATGTATCGCTTAGGCTGTTCTATTCCTAAAGCGGAAGCAACCTGTCGTCGACCTTCTTGTGTCTTCCCTAAAATCTGTGACAAGTTAAATACCGATCACGTACATACGATTGATTTGTACCGTGAAGCACGCCAAGTAAAAGGCATAAAGAAAGTCTTAATTGCCTCTGGTGTTCGTTACGACTTAGCGATTGAATCACCAGAATACGTACGTGAGTTAGTGACTCACCACGTTGGTGGTTACTTAAAAATTGCCCCTGAACATACTGAAAAAGGCCCATTAGATCTTATGATGAAGCCTGAAATGGGTTCATACGATCGCTTCAAAACAATGTTTGAAAAATACAGCCAAGAAGCAGGTAAGAAACAATACCTTATCCCTTACTTTATCTCTGCTCACCCGGGCACAGAAGATGAAGACATGCTGAATCTAGCGATGTGGCTGAAAAAGAACAACCTTGAGTGTGATCAAGTTCAAAACTTCTATCCATCACCAATGTGTAATGCAACGTCAATGTATTATTCAGAAACCAACCCACTAAAACGCGTTAAATATAAACAACGTGAAGATGTGACCGTTGCTAAAGGTGAGCGTCAACGCCGACTACACAAAGGGCTATTGCGTTATCATGATCCTAAAAACTGGAAAATGATCCGTGAAGCATTGACAAATATGGGTAAAAAACACCTTATTGGTGACAAACCACACTGTTTAGTGCCTGAACATGACATTGATACACAAACACCAGCCGAACGTCGTCAAACAGGTCGTCATGGTGCAAAACGCTTTGCAACTAAGCATACACAAGCGCAGTTTGATGGTGATCCTCGTACTAGCAATAATCGCAGTGGTCAAAATAATAGTAACCGCAGTGGCAAACCAGCTACTCAAGGACAACAACAAAACCGTACAGGAAATTCTGGTTCAGATAAACCAGCCTCTAGTGGTCAAAAGAATGGGGTTCGCAACGGTTATTCAAACAACAAACCAAATGGTAATGGCAAACCTGGTAGCAATAAACCTACTGCAAATAAGCCAAGCGGTTCAGCACCAAAACGTAATAAACCAAAGCATCGTTAATTACTCTTTCTTAATTAAAGACGCTTTCTTAAATAGAAAAAACTAACATGCATAAAAAAAGCGAACCTTGTCGGTTCGCTTTTTTATTATCTGAACAATAAATAATCTACACCCCATTAAAGAGAGACAAATACCTCATCAACGGAAGCTAATATTATTTCCAGATGTATAAGTTAAACAGTTTCTTACCACGCTTAATCACGCTGTACTTACCGAATAATGCGTCTTCTTTTTTCAGAATCACTTCAGCATCAGCAACTTTTTCACCATTCACTGAAACCGCACCGTTACCAATAAATTCACGCGCCATCTTATTTGATTTTGCTAGTTCAGATTGAGTTAGTACTTCAACGATAGTTTGCTCAGAAGCCTCAAGTTCAGTCGTTGGTAGACCATCTTGTGCTAATTGTGCTAAATCGGTTTCAGTTAGAGAGGCTAAGTCACCAGAGAATAACGCGGCTGTAATGCGCTCAGAAGATGCTAAGCCTTCTTCACCATGCACTAAGCGAGTTACTTCTTTAGCTAGTACACCTTGGCCTGCAGGACGACCTTGTACACTTTTGTCACTCTCTTCAATAGCAGCAATCTCATCAACAGATAAGAATGTGAAGAAACGTAAGAAATCATATACATCAGCATCTGCTGTTCCCAACCAGAATTGGAAGAATGCGTATGGTGACGTTTTGCTTGGGTCTAACCAAATTGTACCTGATTCCGTTTTACCAAATTTAGTACCATCTGATTTAGTTACTAACGGTAACGTTAGACCAAATACTTTATTACGGTTCATACGGCGAGTCAGATCGATACCGCCAGTGATATTACCCCACTGATCAGAACCACCGATTTGAAGCGTACACTCTTTAGCTTTGTTTAATGCAGCAAAGTCATACGATTGAAGAAGCATGTAGCTGAACTCAGTAAATGAAATACCAGATCCTTCACGATCGATACGCTGTTTTACTGATTCTTTTTGAATCATTGCGTTTACACTGAAATGCTTACCAATGTCACGCATGAATTCGATTACATTGATTTCACCGATCCAATCTAGGTTATTCACCACTTCTGCGCCATTTTTTGATTCATTAAAATCAACAAATGCAGACACTTGAGCGTGAATTTTATTAACCCAATCACCAACAACATCAGATGTATTTAATTGACGCTCAGCCGCTTTAAAGCTTGGATCGCCAATTAGGCCAGTTGCACCACCAACAAGCGCTAATGGTTTATGACCCGCTTGTTGAAAACGCTTAAGAACTAGCAAAGGCACTAGGCTACCAATGTGTAGACTGTCTGCTGTCGGATCGAAACCGCAATAGAGAGTACGACAGTCTGTTGAAAGGTGCTCAGCTAACTCTTCGTCTGCTGTGCACTGTGCAATAAGCCCACGAGCTTTTAAATCCTGCAATAATTCATTTGTTGCTGTCATAGATAACCTACTTGTACTCTAAATTTCGGTATAAAAAAGAAGATTCGATTTTACACATTTACCCGCTAAATAACAGAGTTTGTGAGTAAAAAGGCAGTTACTAGTGCTTTCTATTTTTTGTCATTATCTAATATCAAATACCCTAGTTACAATTGCTTTCATTTTACACTATGAATAGTTCAATTTTTAACCTTGAATTGACGTAAAGAAATGTCATTTTGTGATACTTAACTCAAACAAAAACAATACTAATTTGGAAACCTTGAATCTGCTAACTAGGCCCATATTTATCTAATAGGTGTTGCTAAGATATATTTACTTAGTTGCTATTTCTTTCTATCTTGCTAAGGAAAAAGAATGAAAAAGTTTGCCCGTGCCGCCGTCTTAATGGTTCTTGTCTTTGGACGACCTCAAGCACAAGCTTCCTCGTTAATTGAATTTATTGAACCTGATTTTCAAGAAGCGAATCAATCAGAAATCGATCACCAACATGTCCTTCATAGCTTAAATGGTCTTCTTTCAATTCAAAGTTGGAACCATTTCTCACAACAGCCTTATGACGATTTTGATATTTTAAACTCTAAAGCACATCAAGCTCAGAGAGAGTTAGAAAATGTGTGTAAAGAGACCGCATTGATATCCAATGCACAGCCTCAATTTGCGGGGGTAAAAAACGCAGAAAGAGCATTAGTAAAAATTGAACAAGAATTAAATGGCCAAGTTAACCAATTAACTGATATGGCAAGAGCCACGATAATTGCTGACTCTATCCCTGATTTGGTCACCGCCTATGAAGCTATCAATAGAGAAACGACGGTCTTAAGCGTATCAAACCGATTTGCTCAACCTGCAAAATCAGGTTACCGAGATATTAAATTATTGGTCGAATTACCGAAAACAAAATTAGTAGCAGAAATACAATTGCATTTAAAAGACATTGCGACAGTAAAAAATGGAGCGGAGCATAAGCTTTATGAGGAGATTCAAGGCCTAGAGCGTCTAGCACTAATGGATAAAAGAGAATTAACACAATTTGAGCAGGCCAGAATTGCAAAGTTAAGAGACTTATCTCAGTCTTTATATACCAATGCTTGGCAAGCTTATCTACCGACTCAAGCTTTAGCTTAACTATTTATTCCGCAACAACGTTATTCCGCAACAAAACTAAAAAAGAGCAATCAATATTCACTGATTGCTCTTTTTTTATGTCATGTACCATTGCTTTATTTCACGCCATTAAAACTAAACTGCCAAAGAATGCCAATCCTGAAAAAACAACTATAGTGGTAATAAGTGCAAATTTAAAATCACTGTCCATGATGACTCCTTGTTAATGTTGATAACAAAAATTTAACAGTAATTAGAGGTATCTTCAAGATCTCAGATTAACTAATCCATCAAATTGGTATTAATGTCACAATGTCTACATAATAAGTTAAACGTGAGTACAAATATAACCATGAAATTAGGAGTTAAAATGAAACGGATTGCCTTACTCGCTTTAATTACAATAGCCCCCCTTCCTGCTTTTGCTCAATTCTATATTACCCCATCAATAGGCATTGCCGCTGGTGGTGAAGTTGAAGACAAAAATGGAGATTCATTTAAAATTAAAAGTGATAATTCATTGTCCTTTGCTTTAGAGACAGATTTTGATACGGGTCGCATTGGCCTATTCTATAGCACTCAGAGTAGTGAAGTGAAATCACTTGGTAATAAGTCACGTTTTGATTATTTGCATTTCCAAAGTGCTTTAGATTATCCATTAACCTCTAAATTAAGTTCCTTTTTTGGGCTAAGTATCGGGGCAACTTTTACAGATGTTGATTGGAATGATGAAAGCATTAACTTTTCTGCCGGCGCTTTTACTGGTTTGCAATACCACTTTACCAATAATCTTGCTCTACAACTTGAGGCTCGTTGGTTAGGCACTTCTGTTGATAGTGACTTTGACAGCGCTTGTGTTTCAGACTCAACACAAACCAACTGCGTCATTCGGTATGAAGGAAGTTGGGTTAACCAAGTTCAAGGCAACCTTGGATTACGTTTCAGCTTCTAGCTTTACTTACGAGCTGTTTAATTGAGTTATTCATCATGGGTTGAGGCCTTATCGCTGTCATGCTAGTGGTTAGTATTGTTATAAATAAATCAAGCAAGCAAGGAGGCTTAATATGACAACTCTCTATTCATTTCGTCGTTGCCCTTATGCTATGCGTGCACGACTTGGTCTGGCTCTTTCAAATAAATCTGTGCAACTTCGTGAGATCATATTGAAACATAAACCTGAATCCATGATACAAGCGTCGCCTAAAGGTACTGTTCCGGTTTTAATTGAAAAAAATGGACACGTAGTAGATGAAAGCTTAGATATCATGAAATGGGCGTTAGAGGGCTCTGAACTGCTATTATCAACAACCCCGGCAATGCATGCATTAATTCAAGAAAATGATGAGAGTTTTAAAGGTTGGTTGGATAAATACAAATACGCTGACCGTCATCCAGAATTTTCAGAAGCTTACTATCGAGAACAAGGCGAGCAGTTTATAGAGAAACTAGAAGAGCATTTATCTAACTCTACGATGCTTTTTAGCAACGAATACAGTTTTGCTGACATTGCTATCTTACCTTTCATACGACAATTTGCATTTGTTGATATTAACTGGTTTAACCAAAGTTCATATCATAACCTACGTAATTGGCTAACCGCATTCATAGATTCAGAGTTATTCGAATCAATCATGACGAAGTACCCTACTTGGTTAGAATCAAATCAAGAAATTACGTTTCCTGAAAAGTAGCCTTCATCTTTTAATTTCTAAAGTCTAGAAAACAAAAAGGAGACTCGAAAGTCTCCTTTTTCATTCATTCAATAAATGAGAATTAGTTATGGCTAATCCATTCATTCATGTCTGTTTTCAAGTTATCCGATTTAGTACCGAAGATAGCTTGAACACCAGAACCTGCAACAACAACACCAGCAGCGCCAAGTTGTTTCAGTTTGTCTTGATTAACTGCATCAATGTTCGCTACAGAAACACGTAGACGAGTGATACAAGCATCAAGGTTTGTGATGTTCTCTTTGCCACCAAATGCAGCAACTAACTCACCAGCAAGTTCAGTACCAGTTACAGCAGGAGCTGCATTATCATCTTCATCTTCACGACCTGGAGTCTTAAGGTTCATTGCTTTAATTACAAAGCGGAACACGATGTAGTAAACAGCCGCGTAAACAAGGCCAATACCGACAAGAAGAAGCATGTTCTCTGCACGTGGAGACTGAACTACGAAGTCAATGAAACCATTCGAGAATGTGTGACCGTGAACAATACCTAATGCATTAGTTAGCATGTATGCAACACCAGCAAGTACTGCGTGGATAGCATAAAGAACAGGAGCAACAAATAGGAATGCGAATTCAATCGGTTCTGTGATACCCGTAAGGAATGAAGTTAACGCAGCAGATGCCATGATACCCATTACTTTAGCGCGGTTTTCAGGTTTTGCTGAATGTGCAATTGCAATTGCAGCAGCAGGAAGACCAAACATTTTGAATAAGTAACCACCAGCCAGTTGACCGAAACCATTACCAGCAGCGCGAGATGCGTCATCAGCAGTCAGGAAACAAGTCATAATACCGTTTACTTGCTCACCAGCATTGTTCACACAAGAACCTGCTTCGTAGAAGAATGGTACGTTCCAGATATGGTGCAGACCAAAAGGAATTAGAGAACGCTCAACAACACCGTAGATACCAAATGCCATTACTGGGTTTTGGTTTGCCGCCCAATCAGAGAATGCAGCAATTGCGCTACCGATTGGAGGCCAAATAACAGAAAGAACTAGACCTAGAGCAATCGATACGAAACCCGTTACGATTGGCACTGCACGCTTACCAGCGAAGAAGCCTAGGTATTCAGGAAGTTGAATACGGTAGAACTTGTTGAAAGCCCAACCAGCAACACCACCAGCAAGGATACCACCAAGAACACCAGTCTCGATACCATCAACGCCCATTACTGTTGCCATCACTTTAAGTGTAGCAACCATGATGCCGTAACCAACAACAGCGGCTAGACCAGCAACACCATCATTGTTTGTAAAACCAAGTGCAGTACCAACAGCAAATAGCAGAGCCATTTGACCAAATACTGAACCACCAGCTTGTTCCATTAAGTGAGAAACAACTTCTGGAAGGAAACTAAAGTTGGCTGCGCCAACCCCTAAAAGAATACCAGCTACAGGAAGAACTGATACAGGCAACATAAGTGCCTTACCAACTTTCTGTAAATTGGCAAAAAGGTGTTTAAACATGTTTTGCTCCTAATATTTATAAATACAATTTGAAACCGTCTTATCTTACCTTATCAATTACGGCAATATCCCCCTTGCCTAAGTGTAATCAACAAATTGTAAGTAATCATGTCCCTAATCAAACTGTCGCTAAATATAGACCTATGTAAAAACACTTTCTAGCATGTTTTCATTTATTGTTTTAAAACCCTGCAGTGATCACAAAAGCAAGGCGTAGTAAAAGTAACAATAAAAATGCACATTACCCATAACCATTTGATTTAGTTTAAAAAATAGCATTGACCCTAAAAAACAAAATGTTATTTTTAGCAACAAAAATAGATAGCTCAAATAAGACGCACTATTAATCATTTGCTTGCTTAAATTTTGCGATAAAACAGCTTTAAATCAATCATTCAAAAAAAGAGAGGTAAAAACCTCTATTTTGGCTACTTTTCACGCTAAATAAAATTATTTGTTCAAAAAAAGATTTTTAAAGTTATTGGTCGTTACTTGAGCAACTTCTTCGAATGACTTCCCTTTTAATAGCCCAATATATTCTGCAACTTCCCTTACATAAGCAGGCTGATTCTCTTTTCCTCTGAACGGAACCGGAGCCAAATAAGGAGAATCCGTCTCAACCAAAAGACGCTCTAAAGGTAAACGACGCACTACATCTTTTAGTTCAGTGGCTTTATTAAAAGTCACAATGCCTGAAATTGAAATATAGAACCCCAACTCCATCGCCGCTTCTGCGAATGCCCAATCTTCGGTAAAACAGTGGATCACACCACCACATTTATCTGCTTTACCATTTTTTAGAATGGCTAAGGTATCTTCTCGAGCTTGTCGTGTATGTATAATTAGTGGTTTATTATACTCAACCGCCACATCAACTTGCTGCTCAAATAAATCTCGCTGACGCGGTGCACTTTCAGGCTGATAAAAATAATCTAATCCTGTTTCACCAATGGCAATAACACGATCGTTTGCTGCATATTGGCGAAAAAGTGACAATTCAAAATCAGAGTCAACATCTAAAGGATGGATACCACAAGAAGCGTGAACTTCAGGATGATCTTTGATGATTTCCATCATATTTGGAAAAGCATCTAACGTTACGCCAACCGTTAAAAACTGCTCTACACCACGTAGTTTTGCTTTTTCAAGTACATCGGCAACATTGGTATGTAGATCATTGTAATTTAATTTGTCTAAATGGCAGTGTGTATCAACTAACACATTATTCTCCAATAAACTCAAATAACCATTGAGTTAATAATAATTCTTTATTTAATCCTGAATGTGCATTCAATTGTTGTCGCAAAGCATTCAAACTCAAATACTGTTTATAGACAGTATTTGCAGGGATACCTGTCGCTAAACGTTCGATAATCTCTTTTTCATCGCAATGAACCCAGCCGGCAGTGATACCTGATTGTCTCTTTTGAATATCAGATAATAAATAGCTTAGCCAACAAAGGCCTTCATCTTCTAATTTAATCAGACTTTTAACAAGGTCTGCGGTATCACAAAAAGAAGAGCTGACACAGGTATTAAAATAAGACAACAACTGTTGGTGAGCAGCTTGTTTCTTGTCTTGATAGAAACTTTTTACTGCTAATGGTCGGTATCCATTCAATATAATTGATTGCTTACTGACTTTTAGTTTTTCAGTCTCTTCTAACCATTGATCTATAACCTCAGCACTAATCTCCGGTTGATGCCAAAGCTGGCAACGACTTCGAATCGTTGGTAACAACGCATGTGGAGAGCTAGCCAATAAGACAAATTGACAATTTTTCGGCGGCGCTTCTAACGTCTTTAACAGAGCATTTGCCGCTGATTCTGTCATTTTTTCGGCAGGCTCAATAATGATCATGCGTTTGGCATTAAATTGTGATGATTCTAATGCCCATAAATTACATTGTCTGATCTGATCAACAGAGATCGATTTCCCTTCAACTTCAGGTTTTATCCAATGTAAATCGGGATGATTTCCTGACTCAACCAACCCGCAACTATGACAAAATCCACAAGGCTCCGTACCTTGCGTTAGACATAATAATGTATTAGAAAAATACTGAACAAGTTGATCTCGCCCTGTTCCTTCTGGCATTGCGCATAAGATGGCATGAGGCAATCGATCTTTCGCTATCAATTGCTGCCATTGCTGCCAAACACCTTGTTGCCAAGGATACAGTTTAGTTATCATTAGCCACTAACCACGTTTCTAGTACCGTAATAATTGATTGTGTTACCGTTTCCAAATCTTGCCCTGCATCGATAGTAATAATCGAATCATCACTATTAGCAAATTCTAAATAACGCTCACGACTACGCTCAAAGAAATCCAGCTTCATTTGCTCTATTCTATCCAGCTCTCCACGTGCAGACGCACGCTGTAAACCAAGCTTAGGATCAATATCCATATAGATAGTCAAGTCTGGTTTAAAATCACCAAGAACCGTACTTCTCATTGTCGCCATTAAATCACGATCAAAACCACGACCACCACCTTGGTAAGCTTGTGAAGATAAATCATGACGATCACCAACCACCCACTCACCTTTTGCTAATGCTGGCTTAATCACATTACCTACTAACTGCGCTCGTGCAGCGTACAGCAGTAATAATTCAGCCATATCAGTTAATGGCTCATCAGGGTGACCTTGTTTTACAAGCTCGCGCATTTTTTCAGCGAGTGGCGTTCCACCTGGCTCTCTAGTAGTTACTGGTGAAGTAATACCATGCTTAACTAATGTTGCTAATACGTTTTTAATCGCGGTACTTTTACCAGCGCCTTCAAGACCTTCAATTACAATAAATTTAGACATGATTAATTTCTTAAGGTTCTTAGGTAAGCTCTAACTGCTTTGTTATGCTCAACTAAAGATTTAGTGAATTTATGACCGCCAGTGCCATCTGCAACAAAATAAAGGTATCTGCTCGTTTCTGGATGCAATGCCGCTTTAATTGACGCAGGACCAGCCATTGCTATCGGCGTTGGCGGTAAGCCATTAATGGTATACGTATTATAAGCCGTTGGTGTTCGTAAATCTTTTTTACGAATATTGCCATCATACTTATCCCCCATACCATAAATAACGGTAGGGTCAGTTTGCAAACGCATACCACGCTTTAAGCGGTTCACAAATACAGAAGAGACTCGTTCTCTTTCTGAATCTATCGCCGTCTCTTTTTCAATGATAGAAGCTAAGATCAACGCATCATAAGATGATTTTAAAGGTAAGTTTGCTGATTTAGTTTCCCACTCAGTGTCTAATACTGAAATTAATGCATTATGAGAGCGTTCTAGAATATCAAAGTCACTCATCCCTGCCGCATAGTGATACGTTTCAGCTAAGAACAAACCTTCTAATTTAGTGCGTTCAATCCCTAGTTTATCTGCGATTTCTTTTTCTGAAAGATCACTTAATTCATGGTCTAGATAAGGCGCTTGTTCTAATTGTTGTTGCCACTCAGAAAAACGACTGCCTTCAACAAACGTGATTGAAAACTGATGCTCTTTACCTGTTTTTAATTGAGTCAAAACAGATGCAAGTGATTGGTTTGGTTCAACCCAATAAGTCCCCGCTTTTATTTCTGTTAATTGAGGTGATAATCTGTGCGTAAAACGTGCCCATTTTGTATTTGTAACCCAACCATTTTGTTCAAATTGACGAACTAATTTACGATAACTAGTACCGGGTTTTACTTCAATTAATTGAGCCTTGTCCAATGCGACTTGCTGCTCTGTAAATTGATTTGCTTGCTGGTAACTCCAGAATCCGAAACCAGTTGTCCCTATTGCAATCAATAAGACGAGGAATAAAAATTTCTTTAACACGAGTACAATTTCTCCTGAAACCAATGAGTAAACTTATATTGATTGAACTTTGTATGAGCAATCATATTAACAGGTACAACTTCAAATAAAGCATTAGTAATAAAGACTTCGTCTGCGTTCTCTAATTCCGATAACTCGACACTTACTTCCTCTAGCTCTAATTGAAATTCTTTTGCTAGTTGCAGAATGTGCTTCTTCATCACACCTTCAACACCAGAAAATGACAATTTAGGGGTAAAGATTCTACCACCCTTAATCCAAAAAATATTACCTATCGATGTTTCTATTACTTTGTTATTAAGGTCAAGAACAACGGCATCAAAATAAGAGGTTTTTGAAATGTCTTTTTTAATTAAAATTTGCTCTAACCGGTTTAAATGTTTCATTCCAGCAAGAGCTGGTGATGATAAACCAAGTTTAATCGTTGAGACACCTAGTTCTATGCCTTTTTCTTGCCATTGTTCATAGTGAGCTGGATAGTCAAAATCAGAAACAATAACCTGAGTATTCTCGCAGCCTTCAGGTGAGTAGCCTCGACCTCCAGTTCCTCGGCTGACTAAAATTTTAATTCCACCATGAACTACCTTTTTAGCAATCGCATACACTTGATTTTCAAGATGCTGCCAATTAGGCGCTCTAATCCCTAAACAATAAGCAGATGAAATTAACCGCTCTAAGTGCAAAGACCATAGCTGTATCTTACCATTATCTACTTTCATGGTCGTAAAGAAGCCATCACCATACTGAGAACTTCGGTCATTGATCGGCAATGTTTCGGATTCAACTCCATTGACCCAATACATAGATACTCCAAAATAAATAAATAAAAAAGGCGATTTGATATAATATCAAACCGCCTTCAAAATATAACTAACTGAATGAAACTAATTAAGTCTCATAAACAAGTTATTACACTTTCTTAAATATTAACGTACCGTTAGTACCGCCAAAACCGAATGAGTTACAGATAGCATATTCCATACCTGTCACTTTACGAGCGGTGTGTGGTACTAGGTCAATGTCTAGACCTTCTTCAGGATCATCAAGGTTAATCGTTGGTGGAACGATTTGATCAACCAACGACATTGCAGTAATGATCGCTTCAACAGAACCTGCAGCCCCTAATAGGTGACCAGTCATTGATTTTGTTGATGATACTAATACTTGTTTGGTTCCGGCTTCGCCAAGGGCACGTTTAATGCCTTTAATTTCAGCTACATCACCAGCAGGTGTTGAAGTACCGTGAGCGTTCACATAACCAATTTGCTCACCCGTTACACCAGCGTCACGCATTGCTGCTTCCATCGCTAATGCACCGCCAGAACCATCTGGTGTTGGTGATGTCATGTGATAAGCATCGCCGCTCATACCAAAACCCACTAATTCAGCGTAGATTTTAGCGCCACGAGCTTTCGCATGTTCGTATTCTTCAAGAACCATCATGCCAGCCCCATCACCAAGAACAAAACCATCACGGTTTTTATCCCAAGGACGTGAAGCCGCTTGTGGGTTTTCGTTGTTTGTTGATAGTGCTTTAGCTGCACCGAAACCGCCCATACCTAGCTCTGTTGATGCTTTTTCAGCACCACCCGCTAGCATTGCATCAGCATCACCATAAGCGATCATACGTGCAGCATGACCAATATTATGAAGACCTGTCGTACAAGCCGTTGAAATTGCGATATTAGGACCACGTAGTCCGCGCATGATCGACATATGACCAGCGATCATATTAACGATAGTTGAAGGCACGAAAAATGGGCTGATCTTACGAGGGCCTTTTTCTTTAAATGCTTTGTAGCCAGCTTCGATTAAGCCAAGGCCACCGATACCTGAACCAATAGCAGCACCGATACGGTGTGCATTTTCTTCAGTTACTTTAAAACCCGAGTCATCTAATGCCTGAATGCCAGCAGCCACACCGTATTGGATAAATAAATCCATTTTACGAGCGTCTTTTTTAGACATGTACTCTTCAGCATTAAAGTCCTTTACTAGACCTGCAAAACGAGTCGTAAAACCAGTGGTATCAAAGTGCTCGATATTAACGATACCACTTTGGCCTGCTAACAGCGCTTTCCAAGATGCTTCAACAGTGTTACCCACCGGTGTTAGCATACCCATGCCTGTAACTACTACACGACGTTTGGACACGATATAATTCTCCGGAATTAATTGAAATTAGATAGGGATTGTTGCGTATAAAAAACTCAGGCGGTCAAGATGACCGCCTGGAGGGTATTTCTTACTGTGCGCCAGTTACGTAGTCGATAGCAGCTTGAACAGTTGTGATTTTCTCAGCTTCTTCATCTGGAATCTCAGTGTCAAACTCTTCTTCTAAAGCCATTACTAGTTCAACTGTATCTAGTGAATCTGCACCTAGGTCATCAACAAATGATGCTTCGTTTTTAACTTCAGCTTCATCCACACCTAGTTGCTCAATGATGATTTTCTTTACGCGTTCTTCAAGATTGCTCATTTTAATTTTCCTAATTACAGATTTCGCTGATTTGCGATACTTGCTGTATTTTATTCATTAATAAGAAAGTTGCAAGGCTAAGATCGCTGGTCAAACCACGAAATTCGTGATTTTTAGTGCAATTTTAACCCAAAATTGACTTAAGTCACCCTTAAATCAATTTTATAAATTAAACCATGTACATGCCGCCATTCACATGCAGAGTTTCGCCTGTGATGTAAGCTGCTTCTGGAGACGCTAAAAATACAACTGCAGCAGCGATTTCTTTAGGGTCACCTAAACGACCAGCAGGTACAGATGATAGTGTTGCAGCTCGCTGCTCATCATTCAAGGCTTTTGTCATATCAGTTTCGATAAAACCTGGCGCAACAGTATTTACAGTGATACCACGAGAAGCAACTTCACGTGCCATTGATTTAGTAAAACCAATTACACCTGCTTTTGCAGCTGCGTAATTCGTTTGACCCGCATTCCCCATAGTGCCAACAACAGAACCTACGTTGATAATACGGCCATTACGTTTTTTCATCATGCCACGAAGAACTGCTTTAGATAAACGGAAAATAGACGTTAGGTTAGTATCTAAGATATCCATCCATTCGTCATCTTTCATACGCATAAGTAAGTTATCACGAGTAATACCTGCATTATTGACTAGAATATCAATTACACCGAACTCATCATTAATTGTTTTAAGTACTGCTGCAATAGATTCGGCATCAGTAACATTTAATGCAAGACCTTTACCATTCTCACCTAAATATTCACTGATTGCCACCGCACCGTTTTCAGAAGTTGCAGTACCGATAACAGTAGCACCACGAGACACTAATTGCTCAGCAATAGCACGACCGATACCACGGCTAGCGCCAGTAACTAAGGCAATTTTACCTTCTAAATTCATCATTTAATTTTCCCTTTAATTACTTAGCAGCTTCAAGAGAAGCAACGTCATTAACAGCTGCTGCGCTAAGTGATTTAACGATTCGTTTAGTTAAACCAGTAAGAACTTTACCTGGACCAACTTCATATAAGGTTTCTACGCCTTGTTCTGCCATTGTTTCTACCACTTCAGTCCAACGTACTGGGCAGTATAATTGACGAACAAGTGCGTCTTTAATTTTTGCAGGATCCGTTTCAGCAATTACATCAACATTATTAATAACAGGTAATACTGGTGCTGAAAACTCAATGCCTTCTAATGCTACTGCTAGCTTATCAGCCGCAGGTTTCATTAATGCACAATGAGAAGGAACAGATACTGGTAAAGGAAGTGCTCGTTTAGCGCCCGCTTCTTTACATAATGCCCCAGCACGCTCAACTGCATCTTTATTACCAGCAATCACAACTTGGCCTGGTGAATTGAAGTTTACAGGAGAAACAACGTCACCTTGTGCTGCTACTTCACATGCTTTAGCAATAGAATCATTATCTAAACCGATGATAGCAAACATAGCACCAACACCCGCAGGAACCGCTTCTTGCATCAATTGACCGCGTAGTTCAACTAATTTAATTGCTTCTTTAAAGTCAATAACACCGGCACATACAAGTGCTGAGTACTCACCAAGGCTATGCCCAGCTAAAACGGTTGGTTGTATTAAACCTTGCTCTTGCCATACACGCCATAATGCAACAGAGGTTGCTAATAATGCAGGCTGAGTACGGAACGTTTGGTTTAAATCTTCCACAGGACCATTTTGAACCAGTGACCATAAGTCATAACCTAGCGCTTCTGATGCTTCTGCAAAAGTTTGCGTTACAACGTCGTGTTGCTCACCTAATTCAGCAAGCATGCCAATAGCTTGAGAGCCTTGACCTGGGAAAACGATAGCAAAATTGCTCATGAATATTATTTCCTTTAAATAAGCGCTTAAAAAAACCAGGCCAAAAAAACGGCCTATTTCTCACTAAAACTTAACGAGTGCCGAACCCCATGTAAAACCACCACCAAATGCTTCAAGCAATAAGGTTTGGCCACGTTGAATTCGACCATCACGTACCGCTTCATCCAATGCTGTAGGCACTGTCGCAGCAGAAGTATTACCGTGACGATCTAGAGTAACAACAACTTGATCCATCGACATCGACAATTTCTTTGCTGTTGCTTTAATAATTCGTAAATTCGCTTGATGTGGGACTAACCAATCGAGATCTGACTTGTCCATTTGGTTTTTATGGAGCGTTTCTTTAACTAGGTTAGATAGCTGAGTAACGGCAACTTTAAAGACTTCATTACCCGCCATATACAACCATTTATCTGCTTCTTCGTTTTTACGAGAAGGAACAGGTAAAGAAAGTAATTCGCCAAATTTGCCATCAGCATGCAAATGAGTAGAGATAATTCCAGGCTCTTCACTTTGACCAATAACAACCGCGCCTGCACCATCACCAAATAAAATAACTGTTGAACGATCGGTAGGATCACAGGTATGAGAAACGGCATCAGAACCAATAACCAATACATTTTTTGCCATGCCTGTTTTGATGTGCTGATCGGCAACACTCAATGCATAAACAAAACCTGAACAAGCTGCTGATAAATCAAACGCAGGACAACCTTGAATACCTAATAATCCTTGAACTTCACATGCAGCAGATGGAAATGAGTACGTTGGTGTACTTGTCGCTAGAATAATAAGATCGATATCATTCTTATCTATTCCAGCCATTTCGATTGCATTCACAGAAGCAAGGTGACCCATTGTGGCCACTGATTCATTTTCACCAGCAATGCGGCGTTCACTAATACCTGTTCGAGCTAAGATCCACTCATCACTAGTATCGACCATTTTTTCTAAATCCGCGTTTGAGCGAATTTGTGCTGGTAAATAGCTACCAGTACCTAAAATTTTGCTATACATGAAGACTAATAATGCCTCTCGAGTAAAACTGCCTCCAAGCGATCACTAATACGATTAGGTATTTGTCGCTTGACCTCATGAACCGCTTCCTTGATGGCATTGTTAAAGGCAAATATATCTGCACTTCCATGACTCTTAATAACAATGCCACGCAATCCTATCAGACTTGCGCCGTTATACTGGTCGGGGTTCAGCTTTTTTAAGCTAGAAATGACATCACCAAAGAGCCATTTCGCTAAAATTTGTTTAAATTTGGATGTGATCAGGTGTGATTTTAGTTGATCTAAAAATAAATGCGCAACACCTTCACTGGTTTTTAAGCAAACATTACCAACAAACCCATCACACACTACTACATCAACATTGCCTTGATAAAGTTTATCACCTTCAATATAACCGATAAATTCAATATCCTTACACTGGTGTAGCATTTCTGCACATCTTTTTATCTGATCGTTACCTTTAATATCTTCTTCACCAATATTCAATAATGCCACTTTAGCCTTTCGCCCTAATGATTGCTCTGCTAATTCAGAGCCCATTACAGCAAATTGAAATAATGTCTCAGCATCACACGATACGTTAGCGCCAAGATCAAGCATCCAAGTGCGTTGATTGTTTTTTGTTGGTAAAGGACTAATTAATGCAGGGCGTTCAACACCTGGAAGAAGTTTCAAGGTAAAACGAGATAGACCCATTAATGCACCAGTATTTCCAGCGCTAATACACGCATCAGCGTCTTTACTAGCGACTAAATCAATGGCCATTCTCATTGAGCTACCACGACTATGTCGGAGTGCTTTTGAAGGTAGTGTGTTATTGCCTATAACGCTGTCGCTATGTGCAATAGAAAATCGTTGATTGGGGGTATAATTTAGATGTGTTAGCTGTGTAGAAATCGCATGACGATCTCCAACAACAATAATTTTTAGCTCTGGGAATTGCGACAATGCCTGCACGATGGCAGGCACTGTAACTTGGGGACCGAAGTCCCCACCCATCGCATCAATTGCAATGGTTAGCTGCTGCAAAGCTTCAACCTTACTTGTTGATTACCTTGCGGCCACGGTAGTAACCGTCAGCTGTAACATTATGACGAAGGTGAGTTTCGCCACTAGTTGGGTCTACAGACAATGCCATTGTTGTTAGTGCATCATGTGAACGACGCATGCCACGCATTGAACGTGATTTCTTGCTCTTTTGTACGGCCATGGACCCTACTCCTCAATTACTGTTGTTTTAAAGATTTTAAAACATCAAACGGATTCGGTTTCTCTTCCTCTTCAGGAATTTCGCCAAATACCAAATTGTTAGATTTGACCTGACAATCTTTAATGTCATGCATAGCGACTTGCGGCAACGCTAAAATAAACTCATCGGTTACCAACTCAACGAGATCAACTTCACCTACTTCATTTAAATCTACAAACTCATATTCCTCAGGAACAAGAGCTGCCTTCTCTTCGCTTAAAAAAGGCGTACACTTAAATGATACATTTAGGTGGTGTTCAAAATTTTTATTACAGCGTTGACATTCCAACAACACATTGACGCTAGCTTTACCAGAGATAACGGCTAGTCGTTGTTCGTCAACTTTAAATGACATCGTGACTTCAGCATCACTTTTCACATCTTCAGTAGATTCAGCCAAACGCTTTAAAATATCAGATTGGATGATTCCATCGTAGTCTAATCTTCGTTGAGCGTTTTGGATTGCATCAACTGTTCGTGGTAATTTTACCTTTTGCATAGGGCGCGCATCTTATCTTTCTAAAGGCTTAGAGTCAAAGAAAAATGGCAAAAATTATGCTTTTTTTCTTCCCAGTTGCTATTTCAGCAGAGTTCTTAATAATAAACGAAAAGTTTAAGAAGAAGAACCCATTATGCAACCAAAACTCATTCTAGCTTCAACATCGCCGTTCCGCCAGTCGATCTTAGAGAAGATCCAAGTCCCTTTTGATGCAATTTCACCCAACTGTGATGAAAGTCCACAGGAAAATGAATCACCTAACTCATTAGTAACAAGATTAGCAGAACAAAAAGCACGCTCTTGTAATATAAATGATCCTAATTACTTGATCATAGGATCCGATCAGGTTTGTGTTATTAACAATAAAATAATAGGCAAACCACTCACTCGAGAAAGAGCAATTAAGCAACTTCAAGAAGCCAGTGGACAAGTTATTACGTTCTATACTGGTTTATCATTATTAAATACCACTACGATGATTACAGAAACGCTCTGTGAAGAATTTCATGTTCACTTTCGTCAGTTAACCACACAACAAATCGAAAATTACATAGATAAAGAAATGCCTCTGTATTGTGCCGGTAGTTTTAAGTGCGAAGGGTTAGGTATTACTCTATTTAACAAGTTAGAAGGAAAGGATCCAAATACACTTATTGGCCTCCCTCTTATATCACTCATTGATATGCTAGAACGTCAAAATTTTACCGTGTTATAGTGAAAAATAGCACACATAAAAAAGCGATAAGTGTTTGTAACAACACTTATCGCAAAATAAAGTGACATATTAAAAAATTACTTTGTCGTGCGTAAACTGGTTAATACTCTTTCTAATCGTTTTTCCATCGGTGCGTTGATATCCATTAACTCTTCAGTACTTGGATGAGTAAATTTAATATTCGCCGCATGTAAGAAAAGTCGATCAAGACCAAATTGACCCGTATAGGCATCAAATCGTCTATCGCCATAGCGATCATCCCAACCAATTGGGTGACCCGCATGTTGAGCATGCACTCGAATTTGATGAGTACGCCCAGTAATAGGACTTGCTTGAATTAACGTTGCTTGCTCAAACTTTTCTAAAATTTTAAAACGAGTTTCAGAAGGCTTACCGTTTGGATTGACACGAACAATACTGTTCACTTCATTTTTAAGCAAAGGTACATTAACAACTTTACAAGTGCTTTTCCATTGCCCCATAACCAAAGCAAAATAATATTTTTGTACCGTTTTATTTCGGAACTGTTCTTGTAATCGACGTAAAGCCGAACGTTTTTTTGCAATTAGCAAAATACCAGAGGTATCTCTATCAATTCTGTGCACTAGCTCTAAAAAACGGGCATCAGGACGCAAAGCTCGTAATGCTTCAATTGCACCAAACTTTAGACCACTACCACCATGAACAGCCGTACCTGATGGCTTATTCAAGATCAGAAGGTGGTCATCTTCATAAATAATGCAAGTTTCAAGCTCTGAGACTTTAACTAGCTTAACACTAGGTAACTCTGGTGCCGTTGACTCAGGTAGCTTCACTGGAGGGATCCGAACAATATCACCCTCTTGAATTTTGTACTCAGGTTTAATACGTTTTTTATTTACACGAACTTCGCCCTTACGGACAATTCGGTAAATCATGCTTTTTGGTACGTTTTTTAAGCGGGCAAGAAGAAAGTTATCAATTCGCTGCCCTGCAAAATCGTCATCAATCTCGACGAATTGCACTTTAGGTTTATCTTCATTCATTCTCTTATTCTACTGCCTTAATTCTAATTGATGAACCTTTTTTAACTCAGTTTCAAATAATGAAGATTGCTGAGGCTTGATCTGACTGTTATAGTGGGCTTCTGAAATCAGCCCAGATGGCTATTTCTTCACCTTGGTGAGCATAAAAGCACCAACACGAACTAAAAATATACTGCTCGAATGCGGTGATGCAGCAATTGGCGTAAGACATCTACACTGCTTTGAGTTTTTTTGCTTGTTATGCCTAAACCATTTTTTATGTTTTAACGACCGCGAATAATTGCGGATCAGCACTATTTATCGATAGTGTTGATGTGGATTGTGCCCTAGAGCATCCCTGAGTTCCAGCCGTGAGGCTGCACATGTAATCAGCCTTGGGATCTGGCACCATTTGAAATGGATGTGGACAAACAAGCTCGACAATTTGTAATGAGTATTCCTAATGAAAAGAATGTTGATTAACGCAACCCAAAAGGAAGAGTTGCGCGTCGCATTAGTTGATGGCCAACGCCTTTTTGATCTAGATATCGAAAGCCCAGGTCACGAATCTAAAAAAGCTAATATTTATAAAGGTAAAATCACACGTATCGAACCAAGCTTAGAAGCTGCGTTCGTTGATTACGGTGCTGATCGCCACGGTTTCCTTCCCCTTAAGGAAATCGCAAAAGAATATTTCCCTCAAGGCTACACTTATCAAGGTCGTCCAAACATTAAGGACGTTTTGAAAGAAGGCCAAGAAGTTATTGTTCAAGTTGAAAAAGAAGAGCGTGGCAACAAAGGCGCAGCTTTAACAACCTTCATATCTCTTGCCGGTAGCTACCTTGTTCTTATGCCAAATAACCCTCGTGCAGGCGGTATTTCTCGTCGAATCGAAGGTGAAGAACGCACCCAACTAAAAGCAGCACTAAGCACATTAGAACTACCTCAAGGTATGGGTTTAATTGTTCGTACTGCTGGTGTTGGTAAATCTGCTGAAGAACTAGAGTGGGATTTAAACGTACTCCTAAACCATTGGGAAGCGGTTAAACACGCCTCTGAATCAAACCAAGCACCTTTCCTTATTCACCAAGAAAGTAATGTAATTGTTCGCGCAATTCGTGATTACTTACGTCGTGATATTGGCGAAATCTTGATTGATAGCCCAACAATTTTTGATCGTGCTCGTCAGCACATCCAACTTATTCGTCCTGATTTCTTATCTCGCGTTAAATTGTATGAGGGTGAAATACCACTATTTAGTCACTACCAAATTGAAAGTCAGATTGAATCGGCTTTTGAACGAGAAGTACGCTTACCTTCTGGCGGTTCAATTGTTATTGACCCTACAGAAGCACTGACTTCTATTGATATCAACTCTGCTCGTGCTACAAAAGGCAGCGATATCGAAGAAACCGCACTAAACACCAACCTTGAAGCTGCTGATGAAATCGCTCGTCAATTACGTCTTCGTGATTTAGGCGGTCTAGTGGTTATCGACTTCATTGATATGACGCCAGTTCGTCACCAACGTGAAGTAGAAAATCGTATGCGTGAAGCGGTTCGTATGGACCGCGCTCGTGTTCAAATTGGTCGCATTTCTCGCTTTGGTTTATTAGAAATGTCTCGCCAACGCTTAAGCCCATCTTTAGCTGAAGCAAGTCATCACATTTGTCCTCGTTGTACAGGTACGGGTGTTGTTCGTGATAATGAATCTCTAGCACTTTCTGTTTTACGTCTCATTGAAGAAGAGTCTCTAAAAGACAATACAACACAAGTACTTGCTGTTGTTCCTGTTTCAATTGCCTCTTACTTACTGAATGAAAAGCGTCGCTCAGTTCAACACATTGAAAAATACCACAATGTACGCGTAATTATTGTTCCTAACTCTGATATGGAAACTCCACATTTTGAAGTAGTCCGTATCCGTGAGGGCGAAGAGCAAGATATGTTGTCTTACCTTCTTCCTAAGAATTTAGAAGCATTACGTGAAGCAGAAGCAAAAGAAACACCTTCAATGTATTCAGCACCAAAGAAACGCGAAGAACCTGTTCTTCATGGTTTTAGTGCTCCGACACAAGCCGCGCCAGTAGTTAAGGCTCCAGAAGCGAAAACAACTGGAACTGAAGCTTCACTAACAACAGATGAAAAACCAGGTTTAATTAGCCGTTTCTTCTCTGCGATTGCAAACTTCTTCTCTGCATCAGAATCAACGCCTGCTGAACCTGAGAAAAAAGTAGAAGAAGAGAAACCAGCTCAGCCTCAACGTCGTAATCAAAATCGTAATAATGATCGCCGTCGTAATGAGAATGGTCGTAACAATAGAAATCGTAATGATAATCGTCGTAACGGCACTGATAGCCGCAACAATAACGAAAATCGTAATGATAATCGCCGTGATAATAAAACTGAAGATGTATCAATTGCGATAACTAAACCAGTAAAAGCTGTTGATAATAAGCCAACTAAACAACCTAAAGTTCGCAAAGAAATTGCTGAACAAGGTATCCAATTGGCAGCTGAAGCTCTACAGACTCCAGCACCAGAACAAACTTCTGAAAAACCAGTTGAGAAACGCGAAAAAACGGTTCAAATTAAACAACGCCGTCAACCTCGTCAATTGCAGAAAAAAGTTCGCACAGGTAAAGCTGTTGAAGCGGAAATAGAAGTTGCTGTTGAAGTTGCTGCTATCGTAGAAACTCAAGCTCAACCTGCTGCCACTTCTGAAGCAAATACAGAGCGTAAAGAAGGTCAACGTCGTAACCGTCGTTCACCTCGTCATTTACGCGCTAGTGGTCAACGTCGTCGTCGTCGTGATCGCCGTCCTGTAAATCCTGCGCGTTTATTTGCTGGTGTTGCATCGCCTGAAATGGCAATGGGTAAAGTTTATCCTGATTACGCTCGAATCTTAAAGCTAAAATTGGCTAAACAACAACAAGAAAAATTTGTTGATAACGAAACTCAAAATGCACAAGATGAAGCTAACCAAGCTAACTTAGTAAAAGCTATTGTCGTTGGTGGCGTTGCCTTCCCTGAAATGGCGATGGGTAAAGTGTTACTTCCTTATGTTGCAACTCCAGTCGTAGAAGCTCCGGTTACTATTACTGAAGAACCAGCTAAAGTAGAAGCACCTATTGCTATCGAACCAGTTATTGTCGAAGAGAAAGCGGCTCCTATTGAAGTTACACCAGCTGTAGAGCCTGCGCCTATTGTTGAAGTAACAGTAGAAGCTCAGCCTAAAGCTAATATTGTTGCTACTGCAAAAGCACAATATAAAGGTCAAGCTTCTTCAGGAATGACTAAAGCAACCGGCCCAACAGAAATCAAAGAGATTACTGTTACTGCTGCTGCATTTAGAAGTGAACGCTTCGATGCAAGACAAGCAGGCAGCCAAACAGCAACTTCACAAGCAAGTGCTGCAATGGCAAAAACATCTGGTTTATAATTTTTTAGGCTAACGTCTTTAAACAAATAACCATGAATTTAAGCAAGTTACGTTTCGGCGTAACTTGCTTTTTTTATATGAAGTTATTAATAAACATTGAAGTCCATCACGCTTTTCTGTACGATTTGCGCTATACCGTGCTTGAAAAATAACCAAGAAGATATCTAAAAAAATATGTTTGAATTCCCAAAATTCTCTAATCATTCAGTGAAGAATGATGTTCTATCAGGGTTAACCGTTGCGTTAGCTCTAGTCCCTGAAGCTGTTGCTTTCGCCTTTGTTGCTGGTGTTGATCCTATGGTTGGCCTATATGCTGCTTTCATTGTTGGCCTAATTACTTCAATTATTGGTGGTCGCCCAGGAATGATTTCTGGTGCAACTGGTGCAATGGCTGTTGTTATGGTTAGCTTAGTTGCAATGCACGGCGTTCAATACCTTTTTGCCGCTATTTTACTCGCCGGCATTTTACAAATAGCAGCAGGCTTATTTAAATTAGGTAAGTTTATTCGAATTGTTCCACATCCAGTAATGATTGGCTTTGTGAATGGTTTAGCTATTGTGATTTTCCTTGCTCAACTAGGTCAATTTAAAGCCCCTGATGCCTTAGGTAACTTAGATTGGCTGCAAGGCCCTGAAATGATGTTAATGTTAGGTCTTGTTGCGTTAACAATGGCTATCATTCATTTCTTACCAAAACTAACCACCTCGGTTCCTTCTTCATTAGTGGCAATCATTGTCGTTACTGGTTTAGTTCAAGGTTTAGATTTAGATACTCGTACTGTTGTCGATTTCCTACGTACAATGAGTGGTGATGAAGCAGCAACACTAGCAGGTTCACTACCTACTTTTGCGGTTCCAAATGTACCTCTATCTTTAGAGACACTGTACATCATCTTCCCTTATGCTCTTATTCTAGCGGCTATCGGCTTAATTGAATCATTACTAACATTAACGGTAATTGATGAAATGACAGGCACTCGTGGTCAATCTAATCGTGAATGTGTAGGTCAAGGCGTTGCAAACGTAACTTGCTCAGTATTTGGTGCGATGGGTGGTTGTGCGATGATTGGTCAATCTATGATCAACGTTAACTCAGGTGGCCGTGGTCGTTTATCAGGTATTACCGCAGCACTTGCCCTACTTGGTTTTATCTTATTTGCTTCAGGCTTAATTGAGATGATCCCATTAGCAGCATTAGTTGGTGTTATGTTTATGGTAGTTATCGGTACTTTTGAATGGGCAACCTTCAAACTGGCTCGTCGCGTACCAAAACAAGATTTCTTTGTTATTGTATTAGTAACTGTCGTAACGGTACTAACTGACCTTGCGGTAGCCGTTGGTGTTGGTGTTGTCGCTTCTGCACTTATGTTTGCATGGCAACACGCAAAACACATCTATTCAACCAACTCAATGACTGATATCGGTTCTAAAGTATACGAAATCAATGGCCCAATATTCTTTGGCTCTGCGGCTAACTTCTTAGAACTATTTGATGTAGAAAATGATCCGAAAGACATCATTATTGATTTTGCTACTTCTCGCGTTGTTGACCACTCAGCAATAGAAGCGATTGATACAATTGCTGACCGTTATTCTAAAGCGGGTAAAAAAGTACATCTTCATCATCTAAGCCAAGATTGCCACGCTTTACTCAATAAAGCAGGAAGCTTAGTAGAAATTAATGTTCAAGAAGATCCTATCTATAAAGTTGTAAGCCAATAATTAAGCCTATTACGCAAAACAATTGATAGATAATAAAAATCCCGATATGGTTCTCCTATCGGGATTTTTTATATCTCAAATAAATCTTTAACGTATCCCTATCCTTTTTTAACGGAATAAAAACTATGACAGACCAAGATAAAAAAGATGAACGTTATAAACAACGTCAGTCAAAAATAAAAGACAACGTCGATAAACGTGTAGAAGAAGCACAAATAGAAAAAGGCTTGTTAATCGTTGTCACGGGCAATGGGAAAGGAAAAACAACCTCAGGCTTTGGTACTGTTGCACGCGCTGTAGGTCACGGACTAAATTGTGTGGTTGCTCAATTTATTAAAGGTACATGGGATTGTGGTGAGAGAAACCTATTAGAAGGCCATGGTGTCCCTTTTCATGTAATGAAAACAGGATTTACTTGGAATACTCAAGATAAAACAGCCGATACAGAAGCTGCACAGCGAGTGTGGCAAGAGTGTAAAAAAAGTTTAGCCGACGAGTCAGTTGATCTGGTTCTATTGGATGAAATGACTTACATGGTAACTTACGGCTATATAGATCTAGATGAATTAAAAACGGTATTAGATAATCGTCCAAAAATGCAATCTGTCGTAATCACTGGTCGAGCTGCACACCGTGAATTAATAGAAATGGCCGATACCGTTTCTGAAGTTCGTAACGTTAAACACGCGTTTGATTCTGGGGTAAAAGCGCTGAAAGGCATAGATTGGTAAGTAATATCAATATCCTGTAATGAAAAAAATGGCCTGTATCATTAAGATCACAGGCCATTTTTATATTGTTATTATTGATACCGATTAATTAAACAACCCTTTTAACAATTTATTCGCTGCTTCTTTTACTTTTTCATCTTTGATTTTATCGCCATATTTTTCTTCTAATTTCTCAATACCACGATCAATTTCTTTTTTCGCTTTCTGCTGCATTACATCGTCAAATTCAAGTTTATACTTTGGTTTTGCCCAAGGCCCTGTAATTCGAATAGGGATTGTAACATCTTTAAGATCATTGATATCTTTACCACCCTGACCTTTTAGTGAACCAACGATTGACGTTTTAATTAACATATTCGCCGTTTCATTAATGTAATGTGCAGAGCCTTCGCCATGAATTCTTAATAACGGCGAAATCATTTTAATATTTTTAGTTGTCGCATTACCTTTTGATAAATAAAAGTCTGCAGACAATGCACTAAAATCTGTCTTTTCAGCCTCTTCACTGCCGTTAACTTTTTCGCCTTTAATCTTGGCATAAGTAGTTCTGATTAATAATGGAATATTTACCCCATTAACAGCACCATCGGAAAAGTTAATCGACACTTTACCTTTTAAATTTTGTTTCAATGCTGTCGGTTTTAAACTTTTACCTGATACATTAATGGCAATATTACCCGTCCCTTCAATCAAACTTTCTCCCATTACATCGATTAACAATGGTGCGACTTTAACCCCTTTAATTGATTGCTTAACAGTATAACTTGGCGTCGATTTGCGAGCATCAAGAGTCGCCGTCATATCAATAGCACCACGGTATAAATCAGAATGGAACTTACTTAGCGTCAATACGCCTCGGTTTACCGAGAATACTGATTCTACATTCTGCATTTTTGCGTTATTAGCTTTAAATTGGTCAATGATGATCGTGCCCGCTACATCCAGTGTTTTTAACGTACTTAAATCAGGTTCCTGTTCTTTTACTGGTGCTGAAGTGGAATGGTTCGATGAACTAGCTTTACCCGTATCTGCCGTCTTTTCTACATCACTTTTTGGAAGTGTTGCTAATAACGCATCAACATCAATATTTGGACTGCGTAAAGAAAAACGTACTCTAGGGATATCTTTTAACTCTACACTCGCCTTACCATTAAAATCAGTTTCTACAGCGGATAAGGTAAGTTTCTCTACTTTCAATAAGGATTTATTTAAATCAAATGAAGTATTAAAACCAATAACCGCGGTAACGTTCTCATTTGGTAACCCTTTACCTGTAACATTATTAGTACTTTGGAATGACTTAATACGAATAATATCTAATGCTTTAGGTACATTAACGGCAAAAGAAGAATCAGAGTTAACCATTAACTCATTTGCCTTTCCTTTTGCAATAAGTTTAATATTAGCCCATTCACCAAAAGAAAATTGATCAATCGTGAAGGTAATGTCATCAAATTTATTCACAGCATCTGAATATGAGGCCGTAAACTCAGTTTGCTTCAAGGATGCCGCATCCAATGTGGTTGCGATATTTAAATCAGTTTTACCAGCAAGTGATATTTTCTGTTGACCTAAATCGCCTTTCATATCAAAAGCTAAATGCGCCCATTCTCCAGGGCTAAATTGAGACAATGATAAATTTATATCACTCAGTTTTGTTTTTGATCCCGCTTTATCATCTTGAATAAGCACTTCTGCATTCGTTAAAGCAATACCTTCTAGTGTTATTTTCCAATCATTAATATTTGTACTCGGCGGAGTCGTGTCATTAGCATTAACGGTAACATTGGAGTCTTTGGATACTGGAACTTCATTCTCAACCGATGTTTTTTTAGGTGCTAAATTTTCAAGATTAGTCGAACCATTTTTTAGCGTATGCAACGAAAAAGAGGCACCATCTAAAGTCACTAGCCCTATATTAATTTCATGTTGAAACAATGGGCGAACATTAAGATCTAAAATTGCATTATCAAATTTAACTAAATCTGGAGTTGCGAACCCTTCAGGGTTACTTAATGCTGTTTTTCCAATGGAGAAACCAATGGATGGAAAAAATCGCCATTCAATATCACCATCAATAGTTAATTGACGACCAGTTTGAACTTCCACTTGCTCTTTTATCAAGGGTTTAAAATCGTTAGGGTTAACAAGTAATACCAGCACCAATAAAGCGGCAATGATAGCGATAAACGGTATGCTAATTAATAGGGCTATTTTTTTCACGGCCAAAATCCATCTAAATGTGTTGAAATAGTAACGGTTGTGTTAATTATGCCACTACTTAAGCATAATAAACATAGAGTTATCTATAGTTATATACCTAAATAACGGGAAGTAACAGAAATCAGACAAAAAAAAGACCAACGATAACGTCGGTCTATTTATTTAATATCGTTTATTATGCTTTCAGTAAACGAGAAATATGTGCTTTCAATACATCAATTGCAATACGGTTTTTACCGCCACGAGGAACAATAATGTCTGCATGCTGTTTTGATGGGTCGATAAACTGCAGAAACATCGGACGTACTGTTTTTTGGTATTGTTCAAATACCGATTCCATAGTACGACCTCGTTCTTCTACATCACGCTTAGCACGACGTAATAGACAGATATCTAAAGGGGTATCCATGAACACACTTGCGTGCATTAAATTACGTAAACGTGGATCTGTTAATAATAGGATACCTTCAAGGATAATAACCTTTTTAGGCGTCATTACTTCAACGTCTGTTGTACGTGTGTGCTCAGTATAACTATAAGTCGGAATATTAACCGCTTCACCACGCATTAACTGCTCAAGATGCTCACTCAGTAATTGGTGATCGAGTGCATTTGGATGATCGTAATTCGTTTTGACTCTTTCTTCCATGGTCAGGTGGCTTTGGTCCTTGTAGTAACTGTCTTCAGTTATTACGCCAATTTGGTGGTCGCCAACTTTTGCTCGTAGTTCGTTATAAATAGTCGAAGCGATCAGACTCTTACCTGAAGCTGATGCCCCTGCAATACCTACGATAATACAGTGATGATTACTGTTCTCTGACATAAAAGATACCTAAAGTGTGCGAGATACGGTTATTAATATAAAACCGCCTGATTATAAGGATTACCCAACAGACTTTCCAGCCAAAATTTCACTTAACTTTGATCCTACAATGACTTGAACAATATTTGGTCAACCACAACCTCTCCTTGCCAATATAATCGACTTGAAACCTGCTCGGCCAACTGAATATAAAGCTGACTGTGAGCACTAGACGTATCAGAGACAACACTTGGCGTACCTGAATCACTTTCACTGCGAATATCAATATGTAAAGGAAGCTGTCCTAATAAAGGAATAGAATAATGCTGAGCCATCAATGCTGCACCACCAGAACCAAAAATAGCTTCTTCATGTCCACAATTAGAACAGATATGAACACTCATATTTTCAACGACACCTATGACAGGAACGTCTACTTTAGTAAACATATTTACGCCTTTTATCGCATCAGTTAGCGCTAAGTCTTGTGGCGTTGTTACGATAACGGCTCCTGTGGTTGGGATCTGTTGTGACAAAGTAAGCTGAATATCCCCAGTACCCGGTGGCATATCGATAATCAAATAATCCAGGTCAGGCCATAACGTTTCATTCACTAATTGCGATAAGGCTTTCGATGCCATAGGACCGCGCCACACCGCAGCTTCTGATTTATCAACCAAATAGCCTATTGAATTACTGTAAATACCATGAGCCTCAACTGGCATCATTCGATTATTATCAACAATATTTGGTTTTTTATCTTCAACGCCGAGCATTAATGGAACTGATGGACCGTAAATGTCGGCATCTAATATTCCCGTTCTTGCTCCTAAATGTTGTAATGCTAATGCCAAATTAACTGCTGTTGTTGATTTACCAACCCCTCCTTTACCTGAGCTAACAGCAATAATGTTTTTTACACCCTTTACTGCTGACTTATCTGTTTTTAACGTTGCCGTTTTAGACGTCACCATAAATTGTAAAGACGGAAGAAGTAGACGCTCTTTTTGTTCTTCGACCCAAGAGAGCAAATCATGTTTTATCGAATCAGATACAAAAGGGAAAGTCACGGTAATAACACCCGTAGCAGCTATCAACACGATATTTGAAATGTCAGCCCAACCTTCACAAAGTTGCGGATGCGTGAATTCATTTAACCAATTTTTAATCTCTGCCATCGTTGTAAAAGCCATCTTGCCTACTCCTTGATTATTTTTACTCATCCTATCACTAATTGAATCCTTGATCCTCTATGCTTTCTAGCTCGCTTCAGGTACTATTTATCTCTTAAAATTTTCACCCATCACATTAAGCGAAAGAGAAGATATGGCTACCGATCCGAGAAAAATTCTGGTTACATGTGCCCTACCATATGCAAATGGTTCAATCCACTTAGGCCACATGCTTGAGCATATCCAAGCGGATATCTGGGTTCGTTACCAACGCTTACGTGGCAACGACATTAACTTTATTTGTGCAGATGACGCTCACGGCACACCAATCATGCTTAAAGCTCAACAGATGGGCATTACTCCTGAAGAGATGATTGCAGCAGTTAGCGAAGAACATCAAAAAGATTTCGCAGGCTTCGACATTAGCTTTGATAACTATCACAGCACACACAGTGATGAGAACCGTGAATTAGCGTCTAATATCTATCTAGAACTGAAAAAAAATGGCTTTATTACTAGCCGTACTATTTCTCAGTTATTTGATCCAGAAAAAGAAATGTTCTTACCGGATCGTTTCGTAAAAGGCACTTGTCCGAAATGTAAATCGGAAGATCAATATGGTGACAACTGTGATAATTGTGGTGAAACATATAGCCCAACCGATTTAATCAACCCTAAATCAGCCGTTTCTGGTGCAACACCAGTAATGAAAGATTCTGAGCATTTCTTCTTTGACTTACCTCAGTTTGAAAGCATGTTAAAAGAGTGGACTCGTTCTGGCTCTCTTCAAACTGAAACAGCAAACAAAATGCAAGAATGGTTTGAATCTGGTTTACACCAATGGGACATCTCTCGTGATGCACCTTATTTTGGCTTTGAAATCCCAGGTGAAACTAATAAGTTTTTCTACGTTTGGCTAGATGCTCCAATTGGCTACATGGGTTCATTCAAAAACCTTTGTAATAAACGTGATGACCTAAACTTTGATGAATACTGGAAGAAAGACAGCACGACTGAGCTTTACCACTTCATCGGTAAAGATATTGTCTACTTCCACAGCCTATTCTGGCCTGCCATGCTAGAAGGCGCTGGATACCGCAAACCAAACAATGTATTTGTTCATGGTTAAGTAACCGTAAATGGCGCAAAAATGTCCAAATCAAAAGGCACGTTCATTAAGGCGGGGACTTACTTAAACCACCTAGACCCAGAGTGCCTACGTTACTACTACGCTGCTAAACTTAACAGCCGTATTGATGATCTTGATTTAAACCTTGAAGATTTCACTCAACGTGTAAACTCTGATGTCGTAAACAAGATTGTTAACCTAGCTTCTCGTAATGCTGGTTTCATTACTAAACGTTTTGATGGCAAGCTTTCTGATAATTTTGTAGCTCCTGATCTTTACAACGAGTTCGTTGCTGCTGCTGATCGTATTGCTGAGCTATACGAAACACGTGAGTTTAGTCGCGCTATTCGTGAAATTACCGCTCTTGCTGATAAAGCAAACCAATACATTGATGAAAAAGCACCTTGGGTTCTTGCGAAAGAAGAAGGCAAAGAACAAGAGCTACAAGAAGTCGCTTCTGTAGGTATTAACTTGTTCCGCGTGCTGATGGCTTACCTAAAACCAGTAATGCCTGAACTTGCAGCGCGAACTGAAGCCTTCTTAAATGAAACGTTAACATGGGAAGGGATTGCACAACCTCTAACGTCTCATGAAATCACGCAGTTTAAAGCACTGTTCAACCGTATTGATCCTAAGAAAGTAGAAGCAATGGTTGAAGAGTCAAAAGAAGATGCCGCAGTTGAAATGGCTGCAAAAGAGAAAGCAGAAGCGGAAAAAGAAAAAGCAAACCAAACAGAACTAGACAAAGAACCAATCGCGGATGAGATTGAATTCGATGCGTTCGAAGCTGTTGATATGCGTATTGCTAAAATTATTTCTTGTGAAGCAGTACCAAAAGCAGATAAGTTACTTAAATTCCAACTGGATATTGGTGGTGAAATGCGCCAAGTATTCTCTGGTATTAAATCTGCGTACACCCCCGAAGAATTAGTTGGTAAGCACACTGTTATGGTTGCTAACCTAAAACCTCGTAAGATGAAGTTTGGTATGTCTGAAGGCATGATTCTGGCTGCTGGCCCTGGTGGTAAAGATCTTTGGATCCTTGAACCACACGAAGGTGCTCAACCTGGTATGCGTGTAATGTAACTCTTCTCTTTATAAAAGAGAACTTACAATAAAAATAGAGACCATACGGTCTCTATTTTTTTATCTGCATTTTTTATAAAGAACAGTTTATAAAACGGAAGCCAACGACAAATTAATGTCATGCAATACCTGTGATGGGTTTTCAGCTTGCGTAATTGGGCGACCAATAACCAAATAATCAGATCCTGACGTTATCGCATCTACCGGCGTCATAATACGCTTCTGATCACCAACCGCAGATCCTGCAGGGCGAATACCTGGTGTCACTAACTTAAACTCTTTGCCTAGGTCAGCGTTTAACATTGGTGCTTCTTGCGCTGAACATACAACACCATCCAAACCACTATTTTTAGTCAATGCTGCAAGACGTTTCACTTGTTCTTGTGGCGCAAGATCTAAACCAATACCCGCTAAATCTTGTTGCTCCATGCTCGTTAAGACAGTCACACCAATTAATAATGGACGATCTTTGCCGTACGGTTCTAAAATTTCACGCGATGCTGTCATCATACGCTCACCACCACTAGCATGAACATTTACCATCCAAACGCCCATTTCAGCCGCTGCACGTACTGCTTTTGAACAAGTATTAGGGATATCATGAAATTTTAAATCTAGAAAAACAGAAAAACCACGCTTATGAAGTTCCTTTACAAACTCAGGGCCAAATAGAGTAAACATCTCTTTACCCACTTTTAATCGGCAAGAACTAGGATCAATTTTATCAACAAATGAAAACGCATCTGCTTGATTATCATAGTCTAATGCAACGATTACCTTTTGGTCTTTCATTTTATCTCCTTGGGAAATTAATCTACTTTCATTTTATTCAAAAAAAGAGGCACAAACTGTGCCTCTTAATTATTCACCATCTAAACCTTTAATCGGTTTAATGACACCCCACCCTTTACAAGATGGACATTGCCAAAATAATCGATGAGCAGAAAAGCCACACTTACAACAACGGTAGTTTGGCTTCATTTTCAACTGCTCCCCTACCAAGTGCTGTAAACTTGCTAGACTTGCTTTTGCTCGACCGTCTTCAGCCTCATCAACATGATAGCCCATCAGACGATAAAAACCTTTCATTGTAGGGTTTTTAAGAAGCTGCTTAGTCATATAACCTTGCGCTAATGCTGTCCCTTCATGCTTAGCAATAAGATTAGATAACATTAGTTCAGCACTTGCCCCTGCGCCTTTAGAAATGGCTTCTTTTAAGAAGTTAAGTAATGAACCTTCTCTATCTAAATGTTCATAACACTCAGCTAAAAGCGGCAATGCTTCGCTTATAAAGTCGATATCCTGATCTAGTACAGATTCTAGCTGGCTAACAGCTCCTTTGTAGTTCTCTTCTTCTATAAGTAATTTAGCCATCATAATCGATGCTCGTACACATTGATTATCAATCGATAATGATTTTTTTAGATTCTGCTTTGCTTTATTTATATTATCATCAGCAAGTTCTTGCATAGCTAACTCACAATAATAATGAGCAATATCGGGTTTTAATTTCTTTTTACCCATTTTGACTAAGCTATTTGCAAAGTTAATCGCCTGCTCCCACTCACGAGTTTGCTGATGAATCGAGACAAGTTGCAATAAGGCCGCTTCTCTGTGATCGGGTTCATCAACAAGCTGTTCAAATATTTTTTCTGCTCTATCTAGAATACCAGCAACCATGTAATCTTTAGCCAATTGCTGAAGAGCAATATTACGTTGATCTAACGTTAAATTTGGACGAGCGATGAGATTTTGATGAATTTTAATTGCGCGATCCACTTCACCACGGCTTCTAAAAAGATTACCCAGTGCAAGGTGCGTATCAATGGTGTCGCTATCGACTTGAAGGAGCTCAATGAAGTGATCTACCGCTTTATCTGACTGATCAGATAGCAATAGATTCAGACCCGTCACGTATTGACGAGACAGGTGATTAGTTTCTCTTTGACGTTGTTGTCCAGCATTCCGATTACCCATATACCAACCATATCCGGCGGCAATCGGTAATAATAGGAATAGCAATTCTAACATTCAGCCATTACCCTTTTGTTGAGTCTAAGCGTAATTTATCAAGCTCTATCGTTTTCTTTTCAAGGCGTTTACGCAAACGACGTTGAGTCATATTCACTTTCAAATACATGCTACCACAAATTAACCAGCCTAAACCGAAGCCAGTCGCAAAGAAAATACCCAGTAACGTCGATAGCTGGAAATTATCCTGTGCTAATAAATAATTAAAATTAACCACTATCTGATTCTGTGCACCCACAGCTAATGAAATCAGAAATAGCGCAATTAATAAAACGGCAATTACAATTTTCACTGGTCTTCCCTCCAGTTAATGAATATCTACAGTATCTTATTTTACAACTATAAAGATACACCTAAATGCACTGAAAATGAACATAAAAAAACGGCATACTCAAAAGTATGCCGTTTTTATATACCAATTTGCATTAGCTGAAATTCACACGTTCACGCAGTTCTTTACCTGGTTTAAAATGAGGAACAAACTTACCGTCTAATTCCACTTTATCGCCAGTTTTCGGATTACGACCTAAACGAGGCTCTCGATAGTGTAGAGAAAAACTACCAAAACCACGAATCTCTATACGATCACCGCCTTCTAGCGTTGTTGCCATCTGTTCAAGGATTTCCTTGACTGTATCTTCAACCTGCTTAGCAGAAAGTTGAGGCTTTTTACTACACAGTTGTTCAATCAGTTCAGATTTTGTCATGAATGACCTCCTACGTTATCGAAAGAAAAGGGAGCATTACGCTCCCTTTAAATTTACTTACTCGCCTTTAGCTGCTTTGAAAGCGTCAGCCATTGCGCTACCGAAACCACCATCTTCTGGTTGAGTATTCAGTGTAGCCATTGCTTCTTGCTCATCAGCTTCATCTTTAGCTTTGATAGATAGGTTAACTACGCGGTTCTTACGGTCTACACCAGTGAACTTCGCTTCAACGCTATCGCCAACGCTTAGGATTAGAGATGCATCTTCAATACGGTCACGAGAAAGCTCAGAAGTACGGATGTAACCTTCTACGCTATCTGCAAGAGTAATTGTAGCGCCTTTAGCGTCAACAGCTGAAACAGTACCGTTTACTAGAGTACCTTTCTTGTTGTCTGCTAGGTAGTTGTTAAATGGGTCTTCTTCCATTTGTTTAACACCTAGAGAAATACGCTCACGCTCAGCATCAACAGCTAGAACAACAGCAGAGATTTCGTCGCCTTTCTTGTACTCACGTACCGCGTCTTCACCTGTAGCATTCCAAGAAATGTCAGATAGGTGAACTAGACCGTCGATACCGCCGTCAAGACCGATGAAGATACCAAAGTCAGTGATAGATTTGATCTTACCAGTAACGTGGTCGCCTTTAGCTTGCGCTTCAGCGAATGTCTGCCAAGGATTAGCTTTACATTGCTTAAGACCTAGAGAGATACGACGACGTTCTTCGTCAATCTCAAGAACCATAACCTCAACTTCGTCGCCTACATTGACAACTTTAGAAGGGTGGATGTTCTTGTTAGTCCAATCCATTTCAGAAACGTGTACTAGACCTTCAACGCCTTCTTCGATTTCAACGAAGCAGCCGTAGTCAGTTAGGTTAGTAACACGACCAGAAAGTTTGTGACCTTCTGGGTAACGCTTAGCGATAGCTACCCATGGATCTTCGCCAAGTTGCTTAAGACCTAGAGAAACACGAGTGCGCTCACGATCGAACTTAAGAACTTTAACATTGATCTCGTCACCAACATTTACGATCTCAGATGGGTGCTTAACACGCTTCCAAGCCATATCTGTGATGTGTAGTAGACCGTCAACGCCACCTAGATCAACGAATGCACCGTAGTCAGTAAGGTTCTTAACGATACCTTTAACTTCCATGCCTTCTTGTAGAGAAGCAAGTAGCTCATCACGTTCAACACTGTTTTCTGATTCGATAACAGCACGACGTGAAACAACAACGTTGTTACGTTTTTGGTCAAGCTTAATTACTTTGAACTCTAGCTCTTTGCCTTCAAGGTGCAGAGTGTCGCGTACTGGACGTACATCAACAAGAGAACCAGGTAGGAATGCACGGATACCGTTAAGTTCAACTGTGAAGCCGCCTTTAACTTTACCGTTGATAACACCCATAACTGTTTCAGCATCTTCGTATGCTTTTTCAAGTTGAATCCAAGCTTCGTGACGCTTCGCTTTCTCACGAGAAAGTTGAGTTTCACCGAAACCATCTTCAACAGCGTCAAGAGCAACGTCTACTTCAGAACCAACTTCAACTTCAAGTTCGCCAGCAGCGTTCTTGAATTGTTCAGCTGGGATTGCTGCTTCAGATTTAAGGCCTGCGTCAACAAGAACGAAACCGTTCTCGATAGCAACAACAACACCTTTAACGATGCTGCCTTGTTGGAATTCAGTTTCAGATAAAAACTCTTCAAAGAGTTGAGCAAAAGATTCAGTCATTAATTTGATCTTCAATTATTAAACGTCCATGGGTATCCTACCGCATGGGGTTGATAGTAAGGTTAGTTATCATCCTTGCAACTAACTAAGTTTCAATTATAGCTTAGATTCAATAAAAGCAATAGCTTGCGCGACGACTTCATCAATATTCATTGACGTTGAATCCAGTATTAAAGCGTCTTCAGCAGGACGTAATGGCGCGACAGCTCTATTGCGGTCTCGATCATCACGTTCTTGAATTTCGCTTAAAAGACGGTCAAATCTAACATCTAACCCTTTCTGTTGCAACTGCTTCATACGGCGATTCGCACGTTCTTCTGCACTTGCATCTAAAAATATCTTCACTTCAGCGCTTGGAAACACTACGGTTCCCATATCTCTGCCATCAGCAATCAATCCAGGCTGAGCAGAAAATGCACGTTGACGGCGCAATAATGCTTCACGAACTTGTGGTAATGCAGCCACTTTTGAAGCCGCCATTCCTGTTTCTTCTTTACGAAGTTCAGCAGAAACGTCTTCGCCTTCAAGGATCACTTTAACAAGGTCGCCTTCCGCTTTAAATTGCACATCTAAATTAGCGGCTAAAGGAACAAGTCCATCTTCTGAGCTCAAAGCTACACCATGGTGAATCGCCGCTAAGGCTAATACACGGTAAATTGCGCCTGAATCTAATAAATTATAACCTAGCTTTTCTGCAAGTAACATGCACAACGTGCCTTTACCTGCTCCACTTGGACCATCAACAGTAACGACTGGTGAATGAGTAGTCATGGAGTTCTCCATTAATTATTGTGATTGGTTTCTACGGGCGCATTATACCCAAGTCAGATTATTTATATACTCTAGTTTATTAAAAACTAAAAAAGCCCCATGCATTTTGCACAAAGCTTTTAATTATTAATAATTTATTTGTTAAAATACAATGAATTAGATACTAAGCTCTTTTAACTTTTCAAAATAATCAGGGAACGTTTTTGACGTACAACTAGGATCATTAATCGTCACAGAAGTATCACTTAATGCCACCAAAGAAAAGCACATTGCCATACGATGATCATCATATGTATCAATAGCCGCATGCTTCAATACCGCAGGTGGAGTGATCGTTATATAATCTTCACCCTCTTCCACTTCTGCACCGACTTTTCTTAATTCTATAGCCATTGCGGCTAAGCGATCCGTTTCTTTAACACGCCAGTTATACACATTGCGAATAGAGGTTGTACCTTGTGCAAAGAGCGCAGCAGTCGCAATCGTCATTGCTGCATCTGGAATATGATTAAAATCCATATCAACGGCTTTTAGATCGCCTTTACGTGCAATAACATAATCATCGCCCCACTCAATATCGGCTCCCATTGCTACTAATGCATCAGCAAATTGCACATCACCTTGGATACTTTTCTTACCAATACCGGTTACTTTTACTTCACCTCCTCTAATCGCAGCAGCAGCAAGGAAGTAAGAAGCTGAAGAGGCATCACCTTCGACAAGAAAATCACCAGGTGCGATATAGGTTTGATTCGCAGGAACAATAAAAGTTTGATAATTCTGATTTTCAATCTCTACACCAAACGTCGACATTATATCTAGGGTAATATCGATATAAGGTTTTGATACCAAATCACCGACAATATTAATCGTTGTCTCTTGAGTTGATAGCGGTGCAGCCATTAAAAAGGCCGTTAAAAACTGGCTTGAAATAGAACCATCAATTTCAACCGTTCCCCCTTTAAGGCCAGTTCCCTTGATTTTTAATGGTGGGTAATTTTCATTCTCTAAATAATTAACGTCGGCACCAGCTGCTTTTAATGCCGTAACAAGATGTCCAATTGGACGTTCTTTCATGCGAGGCTCACCAGTAAGAACAAACTCACCGTTACCCAAACACAATGCAGCAGCTAGTGGGCGCATCGCTGTGCCAGCATTACCAAGAAATAATTCCAGCGTTTCTTTTGATTCAAAAGCACGACCTAAACCAATCACTTCACAGACTGTTTTATCTTCAGATAACGTATACTCAACGCCTAATGCTTTCAATGCGTTCAACATGTGACGAATATCATCACTATCAAGCAAATTGGTTAACTTTGTTTTTCCTGATGCTAGTGCTGCCAATAATAGTGCACGATTTGAAACACTTTTTGAGCCTGGCAGGTTAATTTCGCCATCAATTTTTGAAATTGGTTGAAGAGTTAAGCTTTCCATGTTTATGTAAAAATTCCTGTACAAATAAATAATAATGCTATGCCTGCTATTTCACTCAGTTATTGCATAGCTGTTTCAGCTTTCATTGTTATTTTTTGTTATTCTTCATACTTTCAGGGTAACGAAAACCAAAGCGTTGTACCAGAGGCAATGTTGTCTCTTTACTTAAAAATAATGAATCTTTATTGCTTTTACTTATGACTATTTATCTACCACAACTTGATTCAAATGAAACAAGTCACTTTCCTGATATTGAAAGTGCATTAACTGATCCTGATGGTTTATTAGCAATGGGAGGCGATCTAGCAGCATCTCGGCTATTAAATGCATATCAACAAGGTATTTTTCCTTGGTATAGCGCAAGTGATCCTATTCTATGGTGGAGCCCAAGCATTAGAGGTATTTTTCTACCAGACCAATTCTTACCATCAAAAAGTTTGAACAAATTCTTCAGGAAATCAAACTATGAAATCACTATTAATAAATCAACAGAACAAGTCATTGAACTATGCGCATCAACAAGAGCCCTTGAAGAAACGTGGATCATGCCTGAAATGATCCAAGCCTATAAGCAACTTGCCAAACTAGGACATTGCCACTCAGTCGAGGTATGGTGTGATAATGCACTTGTTGGCGGGTTATATGGCCTTCAAATCGGTCAAGTTTTCTGTGGTGAATCTATGTTCTCATTAAAAACAAACGCCTCTAAAATCGCACTATGGAAATTTTGTGAGCATTTTGTTGCAGCTGAAGGAAAACTCATCGATTGCCAAATGATGAATCCACATTTAGAAAGCCTTGGCGCTGTTGAAATGAAGCGAGCCTCTTTTAAAAAAATACTGAATAAACTAACCAACACCCAGGTTTTACCGCATTGTTATCTTCCACAAACTATAGGGAATAATCGATAATTATGAGTCAATTTTCTCTTCAAGTTGGATTAACACCCGAAGGTCCTTGTAATTACCTTCCCGGTCAAAAAGAACGCCTTGCTGTTGCTATGGATCAAGAGTTGTATTCCCCAACAGGTTATCAATCACTTATCCGTTTAGGGTTTAGACGCAGCGGCACAACCATTTATAAACCAATGTGTAATGCATGTACTGCCTGCCAACCACTACGGATCGATGCCAATCAATTTACACCGAGTAAAAGTCAAAAACGTATTTTAAATAAAATATCCTCGTTTACTTGGAAGCTAAAAAGCAAAATGGACGATGAATGGTTTGACCTTTATGAGCGATATATTACCGCTCGCCATCAAACAGGCAGTATGTATCCAGCAAATAAAGAGCAGTTTTTCGATTTTTCTCAAGCCGATTGGTTAGCAAGTCATTTTCTTCATATTTATGAAAATGATACACTCATAGCAATTGCTGTCACTGACGTTCTTAATGATTCAATTAGTGCAATGTATACCTTCTTTGAGCCTATTCACTCTTTATCATTAGGGACGGTATCTATCTTAATTCAACTTAAACTGTGTACTAAACTTAATAAAAACTGGCTTTACCCTGGTTATCAAATAGATGATTGCCCAGCGATGAAATATAAAGATCGATATAAACCTAACCAAAAGCTAGTAAATATGGTCTGGCAAGGGTAAAATGCCCACCAAACTTTACATACATAATTTTTAAGAGCAATATTAGCTACTTGAAAATCAGCCAAAGCTATCTATATAAAGAGGATTCAATGGCAAAAGAAGACGCAATTGAGCTGCAAGGCACGGTTCTAGATACACTACCAAACACTATGTTTCGTGTAGAATTAGAAAACGGTCACGTTGTTACTGCTCATATCTCAGGTAAAATGCGTAAAAACTACATCCGTATTCTTACTGGTGACAAAGTAACAGTTGAAATGACGCCTTACGATTTATCTAAAGGCCGTATCGTCTTCCGTGCTCGTTAATTTGTCATTTTTAGCAACTTAGTTTGCTATAAATAAACAATAAAAAAACCCAGTCAATGACTGGGTTTTTTATTATCTAAAGTTAAGTAATTAGAATTAATGAACTGCTTCTGCTTCACTGGTAAATTCAAATGCTAATTCACCCTTGTTCAGCTTAACGCGTACCGTGCCACCATCAACTAACTCACCAAATAGCAATTCATTTGCCATTGGTTTTTTCAGGTTCTCTTGAATAACACGAGCCATTGGACGCGCACCCATTGATTTGTCATACCCTTTATCAGCAAGCCACTCTTTAGCATCTTGTGATACTTCCATTGATACCCCACGAGCATCTAACTGTACTTGTAGCTCAACAATGAATTTTTCAACCACAAGTGAAATAACATCTTTGCTCAAATGTTCAAACCAAATGATATTATCTAAACGGTTTCTAAACTCTGGAGTGAAGACTTTCTTAATAGCAGCCATCGCATCGGTACTGTGATCTTGCTGGATCAAGCCAATCGATTTTTTCACCGTTTCATGAACACCTGCATTCGTCGTCATTACAAAAATCACATTACGGAAATCGGCTTTTCGGCCATTGTTATCTGTTAATGTACCGTTATCCATAACTTGAAGAAGCAAATTAAATATATCTGGGTGTGCTTTTTCAAGCTCATCAAGCAAAACTACTGAATGAGGATGCTTGATTACTGCATCTGTTAATAGACCACCTTGCTCATAGCCTACGTAACCAGGAGGAGCACCAATTAATCGACTAACAGTATGACGCTCACCATATTCAGACATATCAAAACGAAGAAGCTCAATACCAAGTGCTTTTGCTAATTGCACCGTCACTTCTGTTTTACCTACCCCTGTAGGGCCTGCAAATAAGAAAGAACCAACCGGTTTATTATCCGCACTTAAGCCAGCTCTACTTAGTTTGATCGCTTCACACAGCGCATCAACGCCTTTATCTTGACCAAATACCAACATTTTTAATTTCGCATCCAGTTTTTTCAATACATCTTTATCACTAGAAGAGACTGATTTTTCAGGGATACGAGCCATTTTGGCAACCATAGATTCAATATCAGCAACATTAATGGTTTTCTTTCGACGGCTTATTGGAGTCAAACGACAACGAGCACCCGCCTCATCAATAACATCAATCGCTTTATCTGGTAAATGACGTTCATTAATATATTTTGCAGAGAGCTCTACCGCAGCACGAAGTGCTTTATTGGTATAACGGACTTCATGATGCTCTTCGTATTTACTTTTTAGGCCAATTAAAATTTTAGTTGTATCGTCAATTGACGGTTCTAATACATCAATTTTTTGGAAACGACGAGCTAAAGCGCGCTCTTTTTCAAAAATAGTACTGTGCTCTTGGTAAGTGGTTGAACCAATACAACGTAATTTCCCGCTACTTAATAGAGGTTTAATTAAATTCGCGGCATCAACTTGACCACCAGAAGCGGCACCCGCACCAATAATAGTGTGGATTTCATCAATAAATAAGATCGCATGCTCTTCATTCTCAAGCTGCTTTAAAATAGCTTTAAATCGTTTCTCGAAATCACCACGATACTTAGTACCAGCAAGTAATGAACCGATATCTAAAGAATAAATAATACAATCTTTGATAACATCAGGAACTTGACCTTCAACGATGCGCCACGCCAGACCTTCTGCAATCGCCGTTTTACCGACACCTGCTTCACCGACTAATAATGGGTTATTTTTACGACGACGACACAGAACTTGAACTGTACGTTCCAGCTCTTCCTCACGGCCAATGAGTGGATCAATTCCACCATTTTTGGCCACTTGATTTAAGTTGATAGCAAAACTTTCTAGTTTATCTTCTGAATTTGCTTCTACTGCGGTTTCAACATTATTCAGATCAGAGTTCTCATCACGATGCTCGGGAGCGCCATGTGAAATGAAATTAACAATATCTAATCGACTGATGTCATTCTTTTTAAGGAGGTATGCTGCATGTGATTCTTGCTCACTAAAAATAGCAACAAGGACATTAGCGCCAGTAACTTCATTGCGTCCAGATGATTGAACATGAAAAACTGCACGTTGGAGAACACGTTGAAAGCTTAATGTCGGCTGCGTTTCTCGGCTTTCATCATCAGCAGGAATTAAAGGGGTTGTTTGTGTAATAAACTCTTCAATTTCGGTCGCCAACGCCTTTAAATCAGTATGGCAAGCTAACAGAGCTTCATGAGCTGATGGGTTATCTAAAAGCGCCAATAACAAATGTTCTACCGTCATGAATTCATGACGCTTATCTCGTGCACGAGCAAACGCACCGTTTAAACTCGCTTCTAATTCTTTATTTAGCATAGGAACCTCCCAAAACACCAAATGATGGTGTAACGAACAAACTTACGCTTGCTCCATTGTACACAGTAGTGGGTGCTCATTATCACGCGAATACGTATTCACTTGCGCGACTTTAGTTTCAGCAACTTCAGCAGTAAAAACCCCACACACTGCTTTCCCTTCATAATGCACAGTAAGCATTAGTTGTGTTGCTTTTTCCAAATCCATGGAAAAAAACTTATCTAATATTTCAACAACAAACTCCATTGGAGTGTAATCATCATTATTTAAAACCACTTTGTACATCGGTGGTGGCTTTAACCCTGTTTTCTCCAATTCAAGAACATCTGAATCAGGAGAAATCCATTCATATAATTTGCTCATGTCGACAACTGATTAGTTAAATAGCATTTCTGATACCACAAGGATATCTTCCTACTATTGAGCCTAATCTAGACAAAGAATTACATCAAACAAAAGATGTCATTTTAATGTCTTTATCACTTAATTTCCTTTTAAGTGAATAGAAAAGCAGCGATAACAAAATAAAGAATAGAGTCTTTTTTTCTTAATAACCACTTTTATTCATCAAATTGATATTACTGATAATTATGTTAATCTCAAATATGATATTAGAAAGAAATGTTACAAAGGTAATCAAATTGTTCTTGACTCCCTCTTTAGATTTAATAGAGTGTACTCGTAGTGGTTATCAATTAAGCAACTCCTTAATTGATAAATATTATGCTAGGTAACTAAAAATGCAGAGGGATGTATAGCATGGCAACAGGTACAGTAAAATGGTTCAATAATGCCAAAGGGTTTGGCTTCATTTGTCCAGAAGGAGAAGATGGCGATATTTTTGCTCACTATTCAACCATTGATATGGATGGCTATCGAACATTAAAAGCAGGACAAGCTGTCACTTACGAAATCCACGAAGGACCTAAAGGTTTTCACGCCAGTGAAATTAAACCTTTTGAGGGTGAAGTAGCTAAATAATATCCATGTTTATCAATACCTATATAAAAGGTGAGTATTTGTTACTCACCTTTTTTGAACCTATTGATTAAGAAACGCTCTAAAAAATTCCACTCATTTATCTAGGTAGCTAATTTGAAATATATTTCATCACTTATTCTATTATTTACTCTATCAGGTTGCGTATCTGAAACTTATCAAGAAAAAAACACGGTAAACTTAGTCACGACTGGTGATATCAATAATACGCTTCAAGGGAAAAAAACCTTCTCTTGGCACCCTACTATCAGTGCTAATTATTTAAATAAAGAATTGAACAATAGAGATACTGAGCCACGGTTCTCTCAATCTCTGAAATCGTCATTAGAGAACAGAGGGTTTCAATTTATCGAGAACGCTACTGATGCCGATTTCTATGTTGGTTACGGTTTAGGATTAGAAGAAAACATTCAAGATGAAGATATTTTAGAAAAAACGGGGCTATTAACAGGGATGCAACCAATAGGGGTTGATAACGACGACTCAAAAAAAGCCAGTATTTTCATCGCTATCTTTTTACCAAATGAGCCATACCAACGATGGTCAGTATTAGCACAGGGTTACACAAACTCTGATAGTACAATGTCTTTAGATGAACTTACTGAATTCATGCTCCATAATCTAAAAAAATAAACGTCTGGATCATAAATAATAAAGCAGTCAATTTGGCTGCTTTATTATTTTTATGAAGAGCAACTAATCTCCATTTTCTTACCCCACTCAGGAGGTAATTGAGCATAGGATTCAAAATCTAAATGCTCATCAAACGGTTTTTTCAATAATGTCGACAGTATTTCTAACTCACTAAAATCGCCTTCTTGGGCTCTATCAATCGCTTGTTGAGCTAAATAATTACGAAGAATATATTTAGGGTTAACACTTCTCATTCGTTCACAACGAAATTCAACACCCTTTTCTTCTAACTCACAGCGCGTTAAATACAAATCCATCCATAACCTTGCTGCTTCTCGATCAACAAATAGATCCACAACAGTTTGCTGATCTTCAGCATCTAAACATGAAAGTATTCGCATAAATCGAGTGTAATCCACCGCATTTTGTGACAACAACTCAAACATAGATTCAAATAAGCGACTATCTCCTTCATGTTTAGAAAGGAGTCCCAATTTATCTCTCATTAATTGACTGAAATAACCATGAAGCTGTGTCTCATATTGATCCAAAGATAACTCTAAATCTGATTTATCAATTAATGGAGACAACGAGTGTGCCAGAGCTGACAAATTCCATAGGCCAATTCTAGGTTGTTGATTAAAAGCATAGCGCCCTTGATAATCAGAATGGTTGCAAATATAACCAGGCTCATAATCATCAAGGAAACCAAAAGGACCATAATCAAACGTTTGTCCTATAATCGACATGTTATCGGTATTCATAACACCATGTGCAAAACCTACGGCTTGCCACTGTGCAATCATATAAGCGGTACGATCAACAATCTCACTAAACATAGCCGCGTAAGGTTTATCAGAATGAGTACAATCTGGGAAGTGCCATTCAATAACCTTATCTGCTAACAATTTTTGTTCTGTAAGTAAGTTGGAATAAAACAAATGTTCAAAATGCCCAAATCGAATATGAGTTTCAGAGGTTCTAATAAGTAACGCTCCCGTTTCATACCCTTCTCGAAAAACGGCAGTATCACTCGTCATCATCCCTAAAGCTCGTGTGGTTGGTATATTGAGCCCTGCCATCGCTTCACTGCACAAATATTCTCTGATAGTTGAACGCAGCACTGCACGACCATCTCCAGTCCGTGAATACGGTGTTCGACCCGCTCCTTTTAGATGAAGATCGAAGCTGACTCCTGATTCATCAGCAAGTTCACCCAGCAAAAGTCCTCGTCCATCTCCAAGATCTGGATTGTAACTACCAAACTGGTGCCCTGCATATTTCATTGCTAGAGGAGAAAAAGCAGAAGGAATACTATCGCCTGAAAATGCAGACAACAATTCAGGTGTATTTTCAGGGGTCAAAGGCAGACCAAATTGCTCTGCTAACTCACTATTCCACATAACCCAACGCGTATTATCTAACGGACTAGGGTTTACATGAGTAAAGAGGCAACGAGGTAATTCAGAATAACGAGTAGTAATCGAAAAAGCGTTCCAAAAAGACATTTGTGCATTCCATTAACAAGCAATGTCGTAACGCTAGCATATTGATAAATGATATGACAGAAATGAAAAAAGCCGCACTAACCATAGGTTAATGCAGCTTTTCCAATTTGGTACGCCCTGAAGGATTCGAACCTTCGGCCACCTCCTTAGAAGGGAGGTGCTCTATCCAGCTGAGCTAAGGGCGCTCTATGGGGTAGGATTATACGAATATACGAAATCAGATCAATCCTTTTTTATCATTATCTTACCGAATGCTGAAAAAAAGGGCAGATCGAACATAGTTTGATCTAAATAATAGATTAAACACATGCTTTAGAGGAAAACTGGGTAGCAATGCAATATTGATATGTATTAAATAGCAAGAAGCAAACGTTTGCCTTATAGCTATTACTTATTGTTTCTGCGACAATACGCAGGTCAATCAGTATCAGACTGCTAAAGGAACACTATGACCGCTCAAATTATCGATGGAAAACTTATTTCTCAAACCGTTCGTTCAGAAGTAGGCGCTCGTGTTAAAGCCCGAGTAGACGCTGGATTACGTGCTCCAGGTCTCGCTGTTGTTCTTGTTGGACAAGACCCAGCCTCTCAAGTGTATGTAGGCAGTAAGCGCCGCGCATGTGAAGAAGTCGGTTTTATTTCAAAGTCTTATGATTTACCGACAACGACAACAGAAGCTGAATTGCTGTCTATTATTGATACATTAAATAAAGATGCTGAAATTGATGGTATTTTAGTTCAACTACCTCTTCCAGCGGGAATGGATAGCACTAAAATCTTAGAGCAGATCGATCCAGACAAAGACGTTGATGGCTTCCACCCATACAATGTTGGTCGACTATCGCAACGAATTCCTAAACTACGTTCATGTACACCAAAAGGAATTATCACTCTTCTTGATCGTTACAATATTCAAGTTCGTGGTATGCATGCTGTCGTTGTTGGAGCTTCAAATATTGTTGGTCGCCCAATGACGTTAGAATTACTACTTGCAGGCTGTACCACAACGACTTGTCATCGATTCACAAAAGATCTTGAGCATCATATTCGTCAAGCTGATCTTGTTGTCGTTGCCGTAGGTAAACCAAACTTTATTCCTGGTGAATGGATAAAAGAAGGCGCTGTAGTGGTCGATGTCGGTATTAATCGCTTAGACAGCGGTAAACTTATCGGTGATGTTGAATACGATGTAGCAAAAACAAAAGCAAGCTACATCACCCCTGTTCCTGGTGGTGTTGGTCCAATGACTGTTGCAAGTCTAATTGAAAATACATTACTGGCTTGTGAGCAATACCACAGCAAATAATCAAATGAAATAACAAAAATATCAATAGGCGCACTTTTTAAGGTTCGCCTTTTTTATATCTGCGCATTGCCACATTTCTCGATTAATTTTTATTCTATTTTCAGTTTTTTCTTGGACAAAATAAGGGTTTAGTAACTAACCTTAGATAAGAACGATTCGGAACTATGGACGACAAGAGGAAATGGATATGAGTATTTTTGACCACTATCAAGCCCGTTATGAAGCAGCAAAATATGAAGAAATATCACTGCAGGATTTCTTGTCATTATGTAGTCACGACAAAAGTGCTTATGCCAATGCAGCCGAAAGACTTCTTATCGCTATTGGCGAACCTGAAGTCATAGATACTGCACTTGATCCTCAGCTCAGTCGTATTTTTTCTAATCGTGTTATCTCTCGCTACGAAACCTTTAAAGATTTCTACGGCATGGAGGAGCCAATTGAGCAAATTGTTTCTTACCTAAAACATGCAGCTCAAGGCCTTGAAGAACGTAAACAAGTGCTTTACCTATTAGGGCCAGTAGGTGGTGGTAAATCATCATTAGCTGAAAAGCTAAAAAGCTTAATGCAAAAACTACCTATTTACGTGTTAAGCGCTAATGGAGAAAGAAGCCCAGTTAACGACCATCCTTTCTGTTTATTTGATGTCACTGAAGACGGGGAATTACTAAAAAAAGAATATGGCATTGAGCCTCGTAACCTGCGTTCAATAATGTCTCCTTGGGCAGCAAAAAGGTTGCATGAATTTGGTGGTGACATCACCCAATTCAAAGTCATCAAAGTTCATCCATCAATCCTTGATCAGATCGGAATAGCAAAAACAGAACCCGGTGATGAAAACAACCAAGATATTTCATCTCTTGTTGGTAAAGTCGATATCCGTCAATTAGAACATTTTGCCCAAGATGATCCCGATGCTTATAGCTATTCAGGCTCTTTATGTAAAGCCAACCAAGGCTTAATGGAGTTTGTAGAGATGTTTAAAGCACCAATCAAAGTGCTCCACCCTCTACTAACAGCAACGCAAGAAGGTAACTTCAACGGCACAGAAGGATTATCAGCCCTGCCTTTTGATGGCATGATCTTAGCCCACTCAAATGAATCTGAATGGCAAGCCTTCCGAAACAACAAAAACAACGAAGCCTTTTTAGATAGGGTTTATATCGTTAAAGTCCCTTATTGTTTACGTGTTTCAGAAGAAGTTCGAATTTACCAAAAACTGCTTGAGCACAGTGAGCTTTATCATGCTCCTTGCGCCCCAAGTACCTTAGATATTTTGGCTCAATTTTCTATACTTTCTCGTCTTAAAGATCCTGAAAATTCATCATTGTTCTCTAAAATGCGTGTTTATGATGGTGAAACATTAAAAGACACCGATCCAAAAGCCAAAAGCTATCAAGAATATAAAGACTTCGCAGGGGTTGATGAAGGGATGTCCGGCTTATCAACTCGATTTGCCTTTAAAATCCTTTCTCGTGTATTTAACTTTGATCAAACTGAAGTTGCAGCGAACCCTGTCCACCTGTTCTACGTCATTGAACAACAAATTGAGCGTGAACAATTTGCCCAAGACATTGCAGACAAATACACCGAATTTGTTAAAGGCTTCTTAGTGCCTAAATACGTTGAGTTCATTGGCAAAGAAATTCAAACCGCTTATCTCGAATCTTACTCTGAATACGGTCAGAACATCTTTGACCGTTACGTTGTCTATGCTGATTTCTGGATCCAAGATCAAGAATATCGAGATCCAGACACCGGCCAGTTATTTGATCGTTCAGCTCTGAATGATGAGCTAGAAAAAATAGAGAAAACGGCTGGGATAAGTAATCCAAAAGATTTCCGAAACGAAATCGTCAACTTTGTTCTACGTGCTAAAGCCAACAACAATGGCCAAAATCCAACATGGACAAGTTACGAAAAACTGCGTGTCGTTATTGAGAAAAAAATGTTCTCTAATACCGAAGATCTGCTGCCTGTTATTTCCTTTAATGGCAAAACATCGACAGATGATCAGAAAAAACACGACGATTTTGTCGCTCGAATGATGGAAAAAGGCTACACCAGAAAACAAGTTCGCCTACTGGCAGAATGGTACTTACGTGTACGTAAATCTTCATAATAAAACTCTTTTATTTTCGAGATTATGTTGCAGCTCATCACTTAATGAGCTGCCCCTAGCAAAATAAGGGGTAACTAATGGCTCAATTTATTGATAGAAGATTAAACGGGAAAAAGAAAAGTACCGTTAACAGACAGCGCTTTATCCGCCGTCATCAAGAACAGATTAAACGTGCCGTCTCTGATGCCGTTAATCAACGTTCAGTGACAAACATAGAAGACGGTGAAAGTATCTCTATTCCTAAGGGAGATATATCCGAGCCTGTTTTTCATCAAGGCCAAGGAGGGATTCGTGAACGAGTGCTTCCTGGTAATGATCAATTCATAAGAGGAGATAAGATTGAACGCCCACAAGGAGGAAATGGTGGGGGTTCTGGAGATGGCGATGCGAGTCCCGACGGTGAAGGCGAAGATGAATTTAGCTTTCAAATCTCAAAAGATGAATATTTAGATATTCTATTTGAAGAACTTGAACTGCCTAATTTAGAAAAAAATCAGGTTCAAAAGATCACTGAATGGGAAACCCATCGCGCAGGGTTCCAAACTGCTGGCATTCCTTCTAACATTGATATTGTACGTTCACTACAACAATCCCTTGCTCGTAGAACCGCTATGACAGCAGGTAAAAAACGCCTGCTTGCTGAATTAGAAATAGAGTTAGAAGAAATTAAAAACAGCGAACCTGCTCAACCTCTCTCAGTACGAAAAATGAAAGAAGAAATCGACACATTACGAGAAAAGATTAAACACGTACCCTATATTGATTCTTTTGATTTACGTTATAAAAACTACGAACGCACGCCTATCCCATCAAGTCAGGCGGTCATGTTTTGTTTAATGGACGTTTCTGGGTCAATGGATCAAGCAACGAAAGACATCGCAAAACGTTTTTATGTTCTGCTTTATCTTTTCCTTACTCGTACCTATGAAAATGTCGAAGTAGTCTTTATTCGCCACCATACTCAAGCGAAAGAAGTCAATGAACACGATTTCTTCTACTCCCAAGAAACGGGAGGCACAATGGTCTCCAGCGCATTAAGATTAATGAAAGAAGTGATTGCTGAGCGATTCCCTGTAAATGAATGGAATATCTATGCAGCACAAGCGTCTGATGGGGATAATTGGGCAGATGATTCACCAAAATGTAAAGAGTTGCTTACCGCATCGATTCTTCCTTATTGTCAGTATTACTCTTACATTGAAATAACCAAACGCCACCATCAAACCTTGTGGACAGAATATGAAAAACTCATCCACGGATTTGATAATTTTGCGATGAAAAACATTCGTTCGGTTGAAGATATCTACCCTATTTTCAGAGAGTTATTTCAAAAACAATTGGCTTAGGAGGCACTATGAAAAGGAAAACAATGCTACCTGACGGGCCAGATTGGACCTTTCAAATGCTAGATCAATACCATGTTGAGATAAAAAAGATCGCCGAATTTTATCGCCTTGATACTTATCCTAATCAGATTGAAATAATCACAGCCGAACAAATGATGGATGCCTACTCTAGCGTAGGTATGCCAATAAACTATCACCATTGGTCTTTTGGTAAAAAATTCATTCAAACAGAGCAAAATTATAAACATGGTCAAATGGGATTAGCGTATGAGATTGTCATTAATTCATCGCCGTGTATTGCCTATTTAATGGAGGAAAACACCATCACAATGCAGGCCTTAGTGATGGCTCATGCCTGTTATGGGCATAATTCTTTTTTTAAAGGTAATTATCTTTTTCAAACATGGACAGACGCCAGCTCTATTGTTGATTATTTACTGTTTGCTCAACAATACCTAACTCAGTGTGAAGAAAAATATGGCGTAGATGAGGTGGAAAAGATCCTCGATTCTTGCCATGCATTAATGAATTACGGCGTTGATCGCTATAAACGTCCTGAAAAAATATCTATTGCAGAAGAGAAAATCCGTCAAGAAGACAGAGAATCTTACCTTCAATCTCAAGTAAATGATCTATGGCGAACCGTACCAAAATCAAAAGAAGAAAGCAGCGAAGATAAAATTCGTTTTCCCTCTGAGCCACAAGAAAACATTCTTTATTTCATAGAGAAACACGCACCATTATTAGAGTCATGGCAACGAGAAGTGGTGAGGATCATAAGAAAAATCAGCCAGTATTTTTATCCTCAAAAACAAACCCAAGTGATGAATGAAGGCTGGGCTACCTTTTGGCACTACACTATTTTGAACCATTTATATGACGACGGCCTCGTCTCTGAAAAATTCATTTTAGAGTTCTTGCACAGCCATACAAATGTCGTGGCGCAACCTGCTTACAATAGCCCTTATTACAGTGGCATTAATCCCTATGCATTAGGCTTTGCTATGTTCCAAGATATCCGTCGGATCTGTGAAGAACCAACAGATGAAGACAGAGAATGGTTTCCTGATTTAGCCGGAACGGATTGGCTTGATGCTGCTCATTTTGCAATGCATAACTTCAAAGATGAAAGCTTCATTAGTCAGTATTTATCGCCAAAACTTATCCGTGAATTTAAATTATTTTCAATTCTAGACAATGATAAAAACAAACACATTGAGGTCAATGCGATTCACGATGAAACAGGCTATCGAGAAATAAGAGAAAAGCTGGCAGCTCAATATAATTTAAGTAATTTAGAACCAAATATTCAGGTATGGAATGTCGATGTGAGGGGGGACCGTTCTTTAACGCTCAGACATATTCCCCACAATAGGATCCCATTAGATAAGAGCCATGCTGAAGTGATGAAACATTTACACCGTTTATGGGGGTTTGATGTTGTGCTTGAAGAAGTTATTTCATTTAACCGAGCAGAAATCATTTCTTCTTGTCCAAAACGTAATTACTACAATACGAATATTTGATACTTATTCTTGATTATTCAAGCACAAAAAAGCCTTGAAGTATCACTACCTCAAGGCTTTTAATTTTAACCACTCTTTATATATTTAAACCGCTTTTTATATAAAGAAGTTGTTCGATGTTAGATTGATGCTAGCGCCGCATTTAATGTTGCACTTGGACGCATCTCTTTTGCAGCAAGTTCAGCAATCGGTTGGAAATAACCACCTACATTACCAGCAGCACCTTGTGCCGCATTTAACTCATCCACAATTTTTGCTTCATTAGATGTTAATGTTTCAGCAAATGAACCAAAGTAAGCTTGAAGCTCTGCATCTTTCGTTTGTGCTGCAAGCTCTTGTGCCCAATACATCGCTAAATAAAAGTGGCTACCACGGTTATCTAACTCACCTACACGACGTGATGGTGATTTGTTCGTTTCAAGGAACTTAGACGTTGCTGCATCAAGTGTATCAGCAAGGATTTGTGCTTTTGCATTGCCCGTCGTTACACTTAAGTGTTCAAACGATGCCGCTAATGCTAAGAACTCACCTAAAGAATCCCAACGTAAATGGTTTTCTTTTTCAAACTGCTGAACGTGTTTTGGTGCAGAACCACCCGCGCCAGTTTCAAACAGGCCACCACCATTCATAAGCGGTACAATTGACAGCATTTTTGCTGATGTACCAAGCTCTAGAATTGGGAATAAATCCGTTAGATAATCACGTAATACATTACCCGTTACCGAGATCGTATCTTCGCCTTTAATAATACGCGCTAACGTAAATTCAGTCGCCGCAACTGGAGACAAAATTTGAATATCAAGACCTGCTGTATCATGATCCGCAAGGTAAGTATTTACTTTCTTAATCAGTTCAGCATCATGTTGACGATTACTATCAAGCCAGAAAATAGCTGGAGTACCTGTTGCACGAGCACGATTTACCGCTAATTTAACCCAGTCTTGGATTGGTGCGTCTTTTGCCTGACACATACGCCAGATATCGCCTTCACTAACAGAATGCTCAATCAATGAAGCACCCGCTCCGTCAATCACTCGTACTGTGCCCGCAGCAGGAAGAATAAATGTCTTATCATGAGAGCCATACTCTTCTGCTTTTTGAGCCATTAACCCTACGTTTGGAACTGAACCCATCGTTGTTGGATCAAATGCGCCATTCACTTTACAGAATTCAATCACCGATTGGTACACACCGGCATAACAACGATCTGGGATCATTGCTTTCGTATCTTTTAGTTGACCATCTGGTCCCCACATACGACCAGAAGTACGTAATGCAGCAGGCATAGAAGCATCAATGATTACATCACTTGGTACATGAAGATTAGTAATACCACGATCAGAATCAACCATCGCAAGTTCTGGTTGATATGCATAAACCGCTGCAATATCCGCTTCAATCGCCGCTTTTTCAGCATCAGGAAGCGACACTATTTTAGTATAAACATCACCAACACCGTTATTTGCATCAACACCAAGTTTTGCAAAGGTTGCTGCGTATTTATCAAATACTTCTTTATAGAAAACTTTAACCGCGTGACCAAAAATAACAGGATCCGAGACTTTCATCATCGTCGCTTTCATGTGTAATGAAAGTAGTATATCTTCTTCCTTGGCTTTTTTGATTTCAGCTTCGAAGAATTCAACTAACGCTTTTTTACTTAAACAAGAACCGTCAATGATTTCTTTGTCTTTCAGTGCCAGCCCTTCTTTCAGTACTGTTACGTCGCCATTATCAGCAACAAATTCAATATTAACGTTTGTTGCGCCATCAATCGTTACTGATTTTTCGCTTGAGTAAAAGTCACCATCACTCATACTTGCAACGTGTGATTTAGAATCCTTCGCCCACGCACCCATTGAATGTGGGTTATTACGCGCGTATTGCTTAACTGCACCAGGCGCACGACGGTCAGAGTTACCTTCACGAAGAACAGGGTTTACCGCAGAACCTTTAATTTTATCGTAAACCGCTTTAACGGCTTTTTCTTCGTCCGTTTTTGCTTCTTCAGGATAATTAGGCAGAGCATAGCCTTTCGCTTGAAGCTCTTTAATTACCGCATGAAGCTGAGGAATTGATGCGCTAATATTTGGGAGTTTAATGATGTTTGCTTCTGGTGTTTTTGCTAAGTCACCAAGCTCAGCTAATGCATCACTAATGCGTTGTTCTTCTGTTAAATATTCTGGAAAGCTTGCAATAACACGACCCGCAAGTGAGATGTCACGAGTATCAACATCAATGTTAGATGATGCAGCAAATGCTTGAATAATTGGAAGAAGTGAATGCGTTGCCAGTGCTGGCGCTTCATCAGTGATTGTATAAATAATAGTAGATTTTTGCGTTGTCATTTAATTTCCCTATTTAATCCACAAAACCCGTAACAAAACGTATAATGAGTTCTGATTTACCGACTTTATTTTTATTAGTCTCTTGTTTCACGCGCGTACTATAGCGAAAAGCGGTGAACTTTAAAACTAAACACCACAAAAGCTTTACAATTTTGCAAGGTAGTTAACATGACATTC
>NZ_CAMLHO010000008.1 GCF_946479765.1 uncultured Aliivibrio sp. | reverse complement strand
ATAATGATCTGATCACAAGATTTACGAAAGGTTCCCTGATTTAGTCAACAACGCCCTTTCACGTCTATTTTTATTCATTATTGCTATAGCTTCTTTTCCTAGCTTAGCTGCACTTGGTAAAGACGATGGTGTTGTAGCAAGCCACTGTTCCTGTGGGTCAAGTCAATCTGGCTCATTTGCAAGCTGTTCAACGACTCTCGCTTTTGATGGAGAAGTAGCGACTCAACCTGAAGCGGTAACTAATTTTATGCCTTATCATTATCCATTACTAATGGGAGATAATTACAGTCATAGCGAATTAATAGGCACAAAAAATCAAGGCAAAGTTACAGTAATAAGCCAACAGAAAACACTGCTTGATGGCACTATCATTAAAGTAAATACGACTGATTTTACTTACTGGTTAAGCGGAAATACTTATCGTTATGTTGACAATTCAAAGAATAAAACCATGTCAGAATTGGTTCGTAATTTATTGTGATGAATAAAATTTTTTTATTTATTGGTGCGCTGTTAGTCAAGGCAACCGCATGAGTGTTCAGTTTTTAGATAACCCTGCAATTAACATCTTTTCCAACATTGATGTATTCATTAAGCAACGCTTTTGTTTTCCGACGATGCTCACCTTCGTCGGCTCAGCCCTAAGCATATTGAGAGCCATGTGACGCAAGTAAGACACGTTTTCCGCGCCGTTGTCTTTGTAGATCTGGCAGGCATCTTCGCTCATGCTGACATCAAGTACCCAATGCATCGATTGTCACAAGAGCACCACGTAAGTCCAGCATCTTTAGAAGTTCGGGAATGGCCGTAATTTCGTTGCTCTTTTGACCAGTTTTAGCTGCCCGAGTACCAGTTTATTCGAAGAGGCGTAAGCATTGATCATATGGATTGTGCTGGCTCTATCTTCTCGGTTGTATGAGCCGCGAAGCGTTTTACCATCGATTGCAATCACTTGACCATTTGTTAAGATATGTACCGATTGCATCCAGTTCAAAAAACAGCGGTGAAACTGCTCTGGCTCTATCGTTGATATGATCCGAGCGATAGTATCGTCAGCGGGAATATCTTCAATGAACATGTCGTTTTTTTAAACCAATTGTGATGACCTTGAATGTACTCGCGAATGTCAAACCAGCCTTTAGCACCCGCGATCACCGCGCATAGAGAACCGCTAAAAAAATAATTAGACCAAACAAAAATAGCACCTTTGCATCCACAAAAAAAAGATGACGTACAGCAGGTTTTACCGCAAGAATTAACCAAACAGTTTGCCTTATTATCTAAAGCTTATACCGATGATATTGTTTATCCTTCTTACTCAACGCCACTGAGTTCTAATAATAAAAATTATCTTAAACCCAATCACTTCAATGAAGTTAACATATCTGTATTAGATGGTCCTCATACCACTTCTCTCTCTTTAAATATCGATTTGATTATCCAGAATTAATTACCATCACACTTAATTCAGATCTAGCGGTTGACCATATCGAGTATGAGTTATTAGATCCAGAAACTCGAAAACCCCTCACAACTCACTATACACAATACTTAGTTATTGAGTTTACACCTCAAAAAAAGTGGCCTCAATAGATTAAAATTAAAGCGGTGACCTCCTTTTTAGATGGAAAATATACACTCACTACTGATATTCAATTTTCAGACCCAATGGCTTACGTTAATTCAATTCAACCTCCCTATTCAACTGGAAGCGATATTATATTACCGCTGAATGTTGACGTGAAATAATCAGGAAATTACCGAATTAGAACTAATTTATTTCAAATCGATGGCAGGCCTATCGCTTCTTTAATCAATAAATGGAGGTTCTCTCAGGGCAATACCGTATTTGAGCTAAAAGCACATCATTCAGTGCTTAAAAATTACGCTACTGAGTTTGAATTACGAAATATCACAGTAGAAAGAATGTCGGGTTTTCCAGGAGAAAAAACACGTTATGGGCCGAGTAAAGAAGCGGTTTTTTCTATTTCGTCATTTAATACGTCAAGCTTAACTGATTAGCCCTATCAAATGTCAGAACAAGAGGAAGAACGTCTTCAATTTTTAAATGATATTGCTTAGCAATCATAAAGGAAGACGATACCATATCTCTTCAAGGTAACAAGAAAGTTAATTTATAATGATATAGTTCAATAAGTTTCATCTATTAAATTAATAGGTATTTTCAGTTAAGTTAAATTTTCTTTTTGTTATATATTTTCCTAGGGCAGAAAAGAGTTTTATCAGGCATTGGAAAACAATCATGACAATACAAAAAAAATTGTTATATATAACACTAGGTTTAACAACTACGTCGATTCAAGCACAAACGTTAACCCGAGATAATGGAGCCCCAGTTGGTGATAATCAAAATTCAATAACCGCGGGGGAACATGGCAGCGTATTGTTGCAAGATGTTCAGCTTATCCAAAAATTACAGCGTTTTGCACGAGAGCGTATCCCAGAACGAGTTGTCCACCCTCGTGGAACTGGTGCGCACGGTAACTTTGTATCGAGTGCTGATTTTAGTCATTTAACGGCATCACCTCCTTTTGCTCAAACAGGAAAAGAAACCCCCGTATTTGTTCGCTTTTCAAGTGTCATTCACTCAAAAGGATCACCAGAAACCCTCAGAGATCCTCGAGGTTTTGCAACCAAATTTTATACTGAACAAGGAAATTGGGATTTAGTCGGTAATAATTTACCCGTATTTTTTATTCGTGATTCGATTAAGTTTCCAGATATGGTTCACTCACTAAAACCATCACCAGTGACCAACATTCAAGATCCAAACCGATTTTTTGACTTTTTCAGCCAAGAACCTAGCAGTACTCATATGCTAAGTTGGGTTTACAGCAACCTCGGTACACCCGCGACCTATCGAGAGATGGATGGATTTGGTGTCCATGCTTATAAATGGATCAATCAATCAGGAGAGGTGAACTACGTTAAGTTCCACTGGAAGAGTCAACAAGGAATAAAAAGCCTTCGTCCAAATGAAGTAATGGCTGTTCAAGGTAAAGATTTTAACCATTTAACCAATGACCTCTATTCTCAAATTGATCTTGGTAATTATCCAAAATGGGATCTATTTGTAAAAATACTTTCTCCAAACGAGCTAAATTCTTTAGATTATAACGGCTTAGATGCAACAAAAATGTGGCTTAATGTCCCAGAAAAGAAAGTCGGAACAATGACATTAAATAAAGTTCCTGATAATTTCTTTTTGGAAACGGAGCAGTCTGCCTTTTCACCATCCAATTTAATTCCAGGAATTGAACCGTCTGAAGACAGACTGTTACAAGGTCGTTTATTTGCTTATTCTGACACTCAATTATACCGTTTAGGGGTCAATCTATTTCAACTTCCTATTAATAAACCGAAAACAACGGTGTATAACCATAACCAAGATGGCCGTGGTAATACCGCAAATATGAACTCAGATATTAATTATGAACCAAGTAATCACTTAGATTTAGCTGAAGACCCACAATATAAAACAATACAAACACCTCTTAGTGGTCACGTTCAACAAAAAGCGATTACCCAACAAAGAAACTTTTATCAAGCCGGTGAATTTTATCGAAGCTTAAATAAACAAGATAAAAAAGATTTAATCTCCAACCTTGCTGCGGATTTGGGCCGAGTTAACGATGAACATGTCAAAGCAACAATGCTGAGTTATTTCTATCGTGCAGATAAAGAGTATGGCACTCAACTAACGAAAGCGACAAACGGAAATATAAAACAAGTTATCCAATTAGCCTCGATGTAAAAGCTTTGGTTCGCAGGGAATAACGACTCTTTTCTGCCCAGAAATGAGAGCCCTGCGAACCACTTTATTAAAAATAACGTCAAGGATAACCCTATGAAAAAAAGCATCGCTTATTTTTATCTGATATTTTTATTATTGCCTTTGTCTGGTTTTGCCACAGAAAAAGAACAAACCACCAACGAAGATTATCAAGAATTAATTACCCTTTACTTTGCCGCAGCCAGAACGGGTAATGATGACGTTTTATCTACATTTTTAAATGCGGGTTTTCCTGTAAACCAAGTCAACAGTAAAAGTTATACCGCATTAATGACCGCCGCCTATTATGGACACCAGTCGTCCATCGAATTACTGTTAGAAAAAGGCGCTAATGCATGCTTACAAGATAAACGAGGGAATACAGCAATCATGGGAGCCATAATAAAAGGTGAGTTTTCGATAGCGAAACGTCTATATAAGATCAACTGCTCTGAAAGTATTAAAAATAATGCAGGTTTAACACTACAAGAATTTACACACCTCTATGGTCAATCTGATCTATTCAATAATTAAAAAGAAATCAACACAATAAAAAAGCCCTTTAATCACTGACGATAGGGATTAAAGGGCTTTGCATTTTCTATTCATTGTGAATGATGACGGATTACGCTACTTTCGTCGCTTTTACCGTAATATTTGGCGCATTAAATTGTTCTTGTGACGCGATAAGCTGTAACTCATACGCTCCACGATTGAAGGTTTCTTTCATCACAGAATCAACCGCAGCATTGGTACGCTCAAATGCTTCAATTGGCGCATAGCCTGCCATCAAATTGGCCAGCATCACACCACTGATTAAATCCCCTGCCCCTACTGGCTGACGCTTTGCATCAAAGTCATATAAAGGACGAGAAACGTGGTAACTGCCGTCTTTGGTGGTTAATAGCATTTCAAAACGATCTTTTTGAATTCCCGCACGACTCAAGTGTTTTACCACTACCATCTTAACGCCTTTTTCAAGCAGTTGATTATTCGCTTCAATCACTTGATCTAAGGTATTAATAGTCATGCCAGATAAACTTTCTAACTCAAGTAAATTTGGTGCAATAATATCTGCTGAAGCTAATGCCGATTCTTTAAAAAACACTTCAACTTCTGGTGCAACGATGCACCCTTTCTCAGGATGTCCCATTACCGGATCACAAAAGTAAATCGCGTTTGGATTGTCTTGTTTGATTTTTTTAACAGCCGTAATAATTTCTTGGCCTTGTGCTGCTGATCCTAAGTAACCACTTAATACCGCATCACAGACTTTTGTTGCTTCAATTGCTGATAGACCATCAACTAATTCTGAAATATGGCCCGCAGGCATAGCGATGCCTTTCCAGCCTTGTAAATATTGTGTGTGATTTGAAAACTGTACCGTGTTAATTGGCCACACTTCCATTCCCATTCTTCGCATTGGAAAAACCGCTGCACTGTTGCCTGCACAACCAAATACCACATGAGACTGAATGGAAAGAATACGTTTCATAACATCACCATAATTTAAAATAGAGTAAGGGCTTCCGTGCCCTAAAATAAACGATAATCCTTTAAAACCCTAGGGCTTAATCTTCTTTTAATACTTTCACTGTGTAACTGCCATCTTTTTGAGCATATACACCGTGAATATCCGTTTCAAAACCTGGATAATGAGCGCCGATTGCACATAGCATCTCTAAGAAATCAAGTACTGGACGAGATTCTGTTGTTACCATTTCACCAGGAAGTATTAGTGGAACACCTGGAGGATAAGGAAGGATCATATTGGCACTTACGCGACCAACCATTTCTTCCAGTTTCACTTCTTCCACATTGCCGCGTAGCTCTTCTTGCCATGCTGCGTGCGGCGTTACTTTTAGTTCAGGTAATACATCAAACGCTTTGAACATCAATTCAGGTAAACGGTATTTACGAGTAAGGTCGTGAATGCCTTGTGCCAATTCTTGAATGCGCATGCCTTCGTAGAAGCTTGGATCTTCGTTGTACAGTGAAGGTAAGAAGTTTTTCACTGTTAAGTTTAGATCATAACCACGTTTAAAGTCAGTTAACGCACGCAGTAATTGCATTGCTTTTGATTTATCAATACCGATAGAGAACAAGAATAATAGGTTATATGGACCTGTTTTCTCTACTACGATACCGTGTTCATCTAAGTATTTAGCAACGATAGAAGCAGGGATACCTGTTTCACTCATTTCGCTATTTTCGTTCATTCCTGGAGTTAATAGCGTTACTTTAATTGGATCAAGGTACATGTGGTCATCATCGATGTCTTTAAAACCATGCCATGTATCTTTAGGATCCAGTTTCCAACATTCTGTTGTATCGATATTTTCTGGTTGCCATACATCGAAGAACCAGCTGTCACTTTCACTTTCTAGACGTTTGATCTCTTTACGGAAACGAATCGCACGGTCAATAGAGTCTTGGATCAGTTTCTTACCTGTATTACCGCGCATCATCGCCGCAGCAATTTCTGTTGATGCAACAATACCGTATTGAGGTGATGTTGATGTGTGCATCATGAAGGCTTCGTTGAAAGATTCTTTATCAAACTCACCTTTCACATGGATCATTGATGCTTGAGAGAACGCAGCCAATAATTTATGAGTTGATTGTGTTTCATAGAACACTTTACCTGGCATCGCTTCACCACTCATACCACATTTACCTTCGTAAATAGAGTTAAAGTTAGTGTAAGGAACCCAAGCACTATCGAAGTGAATGAATTTAGTTTCTAGCGTTTCTTTGATGTATTGAGTGTTGTACAACAGACCATCGTAAGTTGAGTTAGTAATAACTGCATAACCCGGCATTGTTGCGTTTGGTGTTGCTGCTACTTTTTGCTCAATCACTTCACGAGTGAATTCACTTTGTGGAATACCACCTAAGATGCCGTAAGCGTTACGCGTTGGACGGAAGTAAATAGGCGTTACATCACTCATCATCATCATGTGAGTCAGAGATTTATGGCAGTTACGGTCAATAAGTACAGTGCTGCCTGCTGGTGCAGAGAACATACCTACAATTTTGTTTGAGGTAGACGTACCGTTCGTTACGATGTAAGAGCTGTCCGCATTAAAAGTACGAGCGATGTACTCTTCTGCTTCTTTATGAGGACCTGAGTGATCAAGTAATGAACCTAGTTCAGGCATTGAGATTGATACATCCGCTTTAAATGCGTTTGGACCGTAGAAATCATAGAAGATGCTGCCTGCAGGGCTTTTTTGGAAAGCGGTGCCGCCCATGTGACCCGGAGTACAGAATGTATATTTACCTTCTTCAACGTATTTAAATAACGCTTTAGTAAAAGGAGGCATGATTTGGTCTTTATATTCTTCGGTCGCTTGATTGATTTTCAACGCGATATCGTCAGCCATGTCTAGGGCATATTCGAAGAAATGAAGATTTAGACGTAAATCAGTTAATGAAATGTCTAATGTTGAATGTTGGTTTGCAAACGCGTACAAAGGCAATTTTTCATTCAGGGTATTAATTTCAGTACATAGGTCTAGTGAGTATTTATCCCAATCAAATAACACACCACAAATTCGTGGGTTCATTTCGACCATTTTGTATAAATCTTGCGCGTCTACTGGGTAAACTACTTTGTAGCCTGCTTTTTCTAAAGAAGCATGTAATTCGCGTACTGGCTCTTCTTTAAAGAAAACACCTGAGTGGTTTAGGATAGCAAAAATATTCATTTTATATCTCCAAGACGAAACAAGGCGCTCCCCATCTTTTTGATGGTGAGGTAGTGGAGCGCCTGAGGGTAAATTTATTAAGTTGGTAGCGTTACGTGTTCACGCTATCGAGTGATATTAATGGGCAGTAGCTTCAGTGCTGATGTGTTGCTCAGATTGTTTCAAGCCCATTTTTTTTGCGTAGAACATTAAGATAACAAGTGACACGATAAAGGTTGCAGTCAGTGTTGCGCCTTCTGCACCAGCAAGAGCAATCATGCAGAACACACAAGCAATACCAGAGAAGAACATGGTGAAGCCACTGCGTGTTGTCATACCTTCAAATCGAATTAAGTTAATGCTTGAATAGAAGTAAGGAAGCATTGTTAGTAGTACGGCATCAGTCGTTAACTGATTAAATAAGTCAGCAGTATGTGCTGATTGAGAGCTGAATACGGTCAATACAATCATTAGCGCTGTCATTTTTAGCGACGCAAGTACAAGGCCTTTTTTCGCTACACCGTTTTTATCAACTTCACCGTAAATTTTAGGGAAGTTACCATCGTGAGCAGCACGCTTACCGGCTTCACCAACCAACATCATCCAAGAACCTAGTGATGTGAAACATGCTAAAGCAGTAAATGCAGCAACAAATGGCGCTGACCAACTACCGAAGATTTCAGTGGTCGCCATTGCAAATGGTGCGCCTGATGCTGCCACTTCTGCTGCTGGGAACATACCGCTGATTACTTGAGTTGATAGGATATAAATCACACCCGCAATCGCAGTACCAAGCATTGTTGCTAAAGGAACCGTGCGTTTTGGGTTTTTAACCATACCAGATGATACCGCTGCTGATTCAACACCAACAAACGACCATAAACAGATAAGCACAGCACTAATAACAGCGTGGCTACTTGTACCTGAAGAGACATTCCAGTTTTGGCTATATAAAGCAGGATCGAAGTGAGTCCAACCAGCAACCCCTGTACCAACAACCGGAATAAGGATAAGACCTAAACCTAATGTACAAAGACGACTAACCCAGCTACCACCTAGTAAGTTAACTAGGGTAAATAACCATACTGATGCAATCGTCGCGGCAGCCGCAGGGATAGGGTCATTCAAAGCAGGGAAGAAAACAGATAAGTAAGAAACACCAGTAATGGCGATTGCTAAGTTACCAATCCAGTTTGCGTGGTAGTAAAGAACACCCGTTTGGAAACCAAATACAGGAGATACTTCACCAGCATAAGCAATAGGGCCACCTTCTTGTGGATTCTTTGTTGCTAAGCGGGCAAAAACAAACGCCAAACTTAATGCACCAACTAAACAGATAATCCAACTAAAAATTGATACTGAACCAACCGCTGCTAATGAAGAAGGTAATAGTGCAATACCACTCCCCATCATGTTGCCGGCAACAACACCCGTACAGGCTATTAAGCCAATTTTCTTTGTATTCGATTCCATAACATCTCCAGGAATTATCGAATGGACCAATTTAAGCCCGTAATACGAAATTATTTATTTAAAGGGGCAAGGTGTTATCTGGACAGGTCATGCAAACTCTATCGGGGTAAATAAACAACATCTCGCTTGAATGTTGAGATGAAGGTTACGCCCAAAGAATGGAAAAAAAATAAGGATAAAATTATCAATAAAATAATGATAAAAAAAATAAGGGTGCAAAGTAAAAAACGCAAACTACAATTTAAAAAATACTTAATTATCATTAAGTTAATTATTTTCAATTTAGAAAAATGATAAAAAACAAAAAAGATAAAGTTATCAACTTTGAAATATTTACCGAGAAAGGAAAAGGTTTATCTCTCCGTTATGTCAAGCTTGCTGCCATTTTCCTTGTTGAATACAAAAATAATAAAAGAAAGAAAAATGAAAACGAAATGTTGTAAATAATTATGTTTATTCGTAAAAAAAGTACGACATATTGTTTCATTATTATTGACTATACAAAGCTGACTGAACTATATTAATCGCCGCGAATCCTTAGCAAACGATATTTTATACAACTTTATAACAAAGTTACTTATATTTCTTAAAGATTGGCGTTTCGTTATCCATTATTTAAGAAAAATAAATTAACGATTAATAATAAGGAAATTTCATGACAAACACAGATTTACCGCTAATTGAGTCAATAAACGAGGCATTGATGTCCGTTATTGGTGTGATCAATGGCCTTCTTTGGGGTCAAGTTCTCGTTTACCTTCTTGTTGGTGTGGGGGTTTACTTCACAGTACGTCTTGGCTTTATTCAGCTTCGCCAACTTGGACATTCAGTTAAAATCTTACGCAGCGGCCAAGAAATCGAAAACGGCATCAGCTCTTATCAAGTATTTTGTACCTCTATGGCAGCTCGCGTGGGAACGGGTAACATGGCAGGTGTGGCAGTGGCATTAACGGTGGGTGGCCCTGGTGCTATCTTCTGGATGTGGGTGATTGCTCTATTTGGTATGGCGACAGCATTCATTGAATCAACACTAGCGCAAGTGTACAAAGTGAAAGACGTTGACGGTCAATACCGTGGCGGCCCAGCTTATTACATGGAGAAAGGCCTTGGTCAACGTTGGATGGGTACGCTTTTCTCTATCTTCTTAATCATCGCATTTGGTTTGGTCTTTAATGCTGTTCAAGCAAACACAATTACTGACGCGTTAAATCACTCATTTGGTTTTGATAAAACCATCATGGGTGTTGTCATTGTTGCTGTATCTGCTTTCTTCATTATGGGTGGGTTACGTCGTGTAGCTACTGCATCATCTAAAATTGTTCCTGTAATGGCGATTGGTTATCTTGCTATTGCATTAATCATCGTAGTAATGAACATTACTGAAGTTCCAGCAGTATTAACGCTTATCGTTAAGAGCGCGTTCGGTTGGCAAGAAGCCGCTGCTGGTGGTGTTGCTTATACTATCGCGCAAGCTATGCAATCAGGTATCGCTCGTGGTTTATTCTCAAACGAAGCGGGTATGGGCTCTGCGGCTAACATCGCAGCAAGTGCTACACCAAACCCTAACCACCCTGCATCACAAGGTTTTGTGCAAATGCTAGGTGTGTTTGTCGATACCATCGTTATCTGTACGGCTTCAGCGGCAATGATTATGCTTTCTGGTGTGATGGACCAACCAGATGCTGCTACAGGTATAAGCCTTCTTCAACAAGCGCTAACCAATGAGTTAGGCGGTTGGACAAGCTACTTTATGGCATTGGCTATCCTGTTGTTCTGCTTTACGTCTATTATTGCGAACTACAGCTACGCTGAAACTAACGTAATGTTCTTGAATGGTAACTCGAAAAAGGGCCTATTTGGTTTCCGTCTGTGTGTTCTTGGAATGGTAATGTTTGGTTCTGTGGCTTCTTTACCTGTGGTATGGAGCCTCGCGGATGCTTCTATGGGGATGATGGCATTAATCAATATTATTGCTTTAATCCTTCTTTCTAAGCTGGCTATCAAGATCATTAAAGATTACGAGATTCAACTTAAAGAGGGTAAAACGCCAGAGTTTGATCGTACTAAGTTCCCTGAACTTGATGATTTAGAAGGTGCATGGCACCCAAAGAAAAAGAAAGCATAAACGTTTTCTCTAAATCATAAATAAAAAAAGCCCGCCGTATTTTCCACGACGGGCTTTTTTATTTTCCGATAACAGTAACGATTACATCAAGCGAACTTCACTTGGATTCACAGCACGATACATAAAATACGCCACCGTTTCTAAATCGCTGTAAAACGCGATATTTTCGCTAAGCATATAAGTTTCTAAAGATGTATCCATAAAAAATGCTCGACTGTAGGCATCCCCTGCACTGTCTAAATTGCCATTTAACTCAAACAGCTTACCTTGAAGAATATAAGAAAAAGCCGATTCTCTGCACTCAAAAGCCTGTTTAAGGTATTGTTGTGCTTCTTCTTTATTATCTTGTTTAATTGCATTCATCGCTAACGCTTCATAAAAACGGGTCGGTAATCGCTCTTCGCTTAATAACGAATATTTGTCGACTAACTCTTGGCTTAAATTATCAATTTTTACCGTATTATCATTAAGCTCAAGCTCTGGATTCAGTGCTGAAAACGCATTATACGCAATATATAACTCAGCCAATACATACGTGTTATCAGGCTCTGCGGCTGAAATTTTTTCTAATAATCGAATGCCTTGTTCAAAAAGTTTAGGATCAGGTTGATTGATGTAATGATTCGCCTGAATTAACATCTCAAGTAACCCTTCCTCTTGAGGTAATCCCTGCATTAAACCATCCATTTGATCTGTAGAGACAGAAACGCCTAACGCTTTCATTAAATCCAAAGAGGATTGACGCAATACATTCTCAAGATTCGATGTTGTCATTCGATATTGACGGCTAAACAGTACTTTATTTGAAGTATTACTGCGATATTCAATATCTAAATACGTTTTATTTTGCTGCTCTTCCACTCGAACATTGACAGCCTTTCCAGGTAAGATCCCCGTAGTAAATGACGTTTTATTCAGTTGAACACGATAATGACCAATACTAGCTAAATCTGCCATTAACTTTTGACTGATCCCATCGGCTAAAAACTCAGTATCATCTCTTTGATTTCGACTTTCATGATAGCTAAATTCAATTAAATCCGTATCAATAGCTTTCGTAATATGAGTTTCTGATTTTTGATACGTTGTAGCCACAATCACGACAATTAATATACACACCAAAAAAGCATCAAAAGCGAGCAGCTTCCAACGGTGAAATGAGTTGAATCCGGCTCCTTGTTTGCTTTTTTCTTTCTCGACATCTTTCGAAATAGTTGTCATTGCTCGTGTTAAAGGACCTGATGGAAAAGAAAGATCGGGTTTTCTCTCCTTATCGTTAGGTTTCAAAAATTCCGTCTCTTCAAAATTAATTAACTTGGTATCAGCAACTAACTTATAGCCGCGTTTTGGTACGGTCACAAGGTATCTTGCATTATCTAAACGACCATCTCTTAAAATTTTACGTAACTCAAAAATAGATTGAGTGACTACTTGGTCGGTAACGAATGCACCATCCCAGACGTGCTTAATTAGTTCATCACGACAAAAAACTTCACCTGAATGTTGAGCAAGAAAACGCAGTAAATTAACTAAACGTGGCTCAACTGAGACTTCCCTATCTTGGCGATATAATTTATTTTCTTCAATGACAAGGGTCCAGTCATTAATTTGAAAACATAATCCGACCATAAGATACTCATTGTGTTAAATCGTCATTAATATAAATAGTTTGGACATGTCAAAAATAAAGATTCATGCTTAATATATAAACTATTTATGAAATAGGTGGCGATTATAAATAAACTATTTATTCATGGATATATCATTCCCTTATCAAAAATGAAATCTTAGGATCCAGTGTGAACTTACAGATAAGAAACATCATAAAACCAACCGTAACAAATTGAATAGTAAGTATTAAATAAAAACCGTGACGCCCGCCTAATAACATTAACTTTTCATTCTCTACATTAACAATCTTGTTTTTAATATTAATAGAAACTGTGATTTATGAATGCAACATAAATAAAACTAAAAACACAAATAATATATCACTCAATAGCGTATTTTTAATTTAATGTGCCTTGCTCTTTATAATAGTTACTGTTTTTTATTAAGAATAAAGTGAGTACTTCCTAACCCTATCATCATGGCAATTAAGAAATAAACGACATCACCGTTACCAAGCCCGAGACTCGATACCGCAGGGCCAGGACAAATACCTGCAATCCCCCAACCTAAACCAAAGATGGCTGCGCCTGATAGCAATTTTGTATCAATTTTTTTGTTGGTCGATAAACAAAACGTTTCCGCATTCAGTGGCTTTGTTTTTGATTTAATTAATAAGAAATAGGCAGGCATAAAGACGAATAATGCCCCGCCCATTACGAACATTAAACTTGGGTCCCAGTTACCAGCAACATCTAAAAAGCCAATCACTTTTACAGGGTCAGCCATGCCAGATATCACCATACCTAGACCAAATAGAAGACCAGAAATAAGAGCAACTAAACGAAACAATACATTATTCATAACCAGCCCTTATTAAAGTACATGTAATCGAAAAAACACGGTTACCGCAGCAACAAACATAAATACCGCAGTGGCTACCATTGAGCGAACGGATAAGCGTCCAATACCACAAATCCCATGACCACTCGTACAACCATTACCTAAACGAGTACCAATCCCCACCAATAACCCGGCAACAATAAGCATGCTGGTTGTAGCTGCATATTCTTTTGGCACTTCAGCCCCTAAGAAATACACACCGAATACCCCACCACTGACCATGCCAAATACGAACAACCATCGCCATGCGTAATCTCGATTTTTCGGTGTCATTAATCCGGTAAGTACCCCACTTATTCCTGCAATTTTACCGTTAAGTAAAAGCAATAAGGTCGCAGATACACCTAACAGCATACCGCCAAATAACGATTCCCATGGAATTGCTACGCTCATCATAGACCTCTGTCTTCATCAATAAATAGACAATAAGCATACTAAAGCAGGAATATTAGTCAATAGTTATTTAGCAACTACTAATTTAACAACGATGAATTTAGTTATTACTAATACAAAAAAGAACCTTCCACCAAATAGAAGTTCTCAATTACCCCTTCAGCAGAGAATTTTTTTCTCTATAGCAGTAATTATAAGACATAAATGAGTAAGTTATTCTCTCATGAAGCACGTATATTACACACATCTAACTCATTGTAATTAAAAGCAAAAAACATAACCTTCAATAATACACAAAGGAACAGCATATGAATAACAAATATCTATCACTACTTCTTTTTTGCTCTGTATGCTTTATTTGGGGCACAACATGGCTTGCCATGGAAATCGCAGTAGCCAGTATTCCACCCATTTTTTCGACAGCTTTACGTTTCCTTATTGCCTCACCCATTTTAATTTTACTCTCGAAGATATTTAATCAACCCTTGTTCTTTCCAAAAGGAAAAAATAAATGGATGGTTATTGTCGCTGTTTTCTATTTCGCAATTCCATTTACCTTAATGATTGCTGGTGAGATGTATATTTCTTCAGGTCTAGCATCTATCATTTTTGCTAACATGCCAATTGCCGTTATGATCACATCAACGCTATTTTTAGGGCTTCGACTATCACCCCACCAATTTGCGGGTCTCTTTATTTCGGTAGGGAGTTTGTATCTTATCTTATCGAATGAACTGAGTATTGGGGGGAATAATTTATTGATAGGTTCAGCAGCGTTAGCCTTGGCAGTCGTTATTCATGCCATAATGTACGTCATGGTTCAAAAACACTGCAAAGATATTCAAGTTATCACTTACAACGCAATACCTAGCTTTATAGCTTCACTATTGCTGTTTATTACTTCATTTGCATTTGAAAACGTAGATGTGCAATCATTTTCATCATCGTCACTTATTGCTGTTAGTTATTTAGGTGTATTTGCTAGTGTCGGTGGCATTGTTGCTTATTTCAAATTAGGTCAGATCTCAACGCCATTTGCAGCTTCAATCTGTTTCTTAATTTTCCCATTAGTGGCTTTAAGCCTATCGGCGCTTACCTCTGGCACTGTGATTTCAGAACAATCATTAATGCTGTTAATCCCACTGCTTAGTGGCATTTTACTGGCCAAGCTTCCACGAAATAAACTTTCATTAAATTTATTTAAAATGCGCGATAAGTCAGCGTAATTACATCAAAGAAAAAGAAAAGGGCACGTTGGTGCCCTTTCTTGTATCGACACACTATTCATAATAAGGTAGTTTAGGAGTATGGACGTATAGAACGCTACAAATTAAAATAACTTAAGGATAAGTTGTGCCGATAAAAATACCAGACCAACTCCCTGCTGCTGAAGTCTTGCGTGAAGAGAATATCTTTATCATGCAAGAGTCTCGTGCCACCACGCAAGCCATTCGACCTCTTAAAGTCATCATTTTAAATTTGATGCCAAAAAAGATCGAAACAGAAACTCAATTTTTACGCTTACTTTCTAATAGCCCATTACAAGTGGATGTTGAGCTATTACGCATTGATAATCGCACCAGTAAAAATACCCCAACAGAGCATTTAGATACCTTTTATCGTCAATTTGAAGGCATTAAAAATCGTAACTTTGATGGGCTGATCATCACTGGCGCTCCATTAGGTTTAGTGCAATTTGAAGATGTAATTTATTGGGATCACTTACAAACCATCATGACCTGGGCAAAAGATCATGTAACCTCAAGCCTTTATGTTTGTTGGGCTGCTCAAGCAGGTTTAAAACTTTTATACGATTTACCAAAACGCACCCGTAAAGAGAAATTATCTGGGGTATATCAACATAATAATCTTGATCAACACCACCCTATTTTACGTGGTTTTGATGATCAGTTTTTAGCTCCTCATTCTCGTTACGCTGATTTCTCCGCAGATTATCTGAATGAACACACTGATCTGGATATTCTAGCCACATCTGAACAAGCAGGTGTATACCTTGCTTCAACAAAAGATAAGCGAAATGTGTTTGTCACGGGTCACCCTGAGTATGATTCATTCACTCTACATCATGAGTACGTTCGTGATTTAGGTGAAGGAATGGAGCCTACTATTCCTCTCAATTACTACCCAGATGATGATCCAGAGATACCACCTAAAGCGACATGGCGCAGTCATGGACATTTGCTGTTTTCTAACTGGCTTAATTACTGTGTTTACCAGCAAACACCGTACGATCTTGACCACTTCTCAGAGCAAAACTTTACTCGAGATTAATGCCTAACCTAAAGCACAAAACCTTTATTACAATCTGATAGCTAGAACCCATTTCTTTATTTTTTAATAGAAACCGTCCCTTCATTTAATTCAGATCAACCAAGCTTCTATTTATAAAACCAACAACAATCTAAATGAGAACTTGCTCAATTAAACCCCATGAAAAATAAGGTATTAATGCCTGTAGTTGATTTTAATTATAATTGCATTAATGCAGGTGGTTCTATGTTGTATTTTGAATTTCTCTTTTTATTACTCGTGCTCTATATCGGGTCTCGATTTGGTGGGATAGGTTTAGGGGTTGTCTCAGGTATTGGTTTGGTGATTGAAGTCTTTATCTTCAAAATGCCACCAACCTCTCCTCCCGTCACCGTAATGCTGATCATTTTAGCGGTAGTGACTTGTGCTTCAATATTAGAAGCGGCAGGTGGTTTGAAATATATGTTACAGGTGGCCGAACGGATCTTAAGAAAGAATCCTAAACGCGTCACTATCATTGCGCCTTTTGTTACTTATGCAATGACATTTTTGTTAGGTACAGGCCATGCTGTGTACTCAATCATGCCGATCATTGGTGATGTCGCATTAAAAAATGGCATTCGTCCTGAACGCCCAATGGCAGCGGCATCTGTTGCTTCTCAAATCGCAATAACCGCCTCTCCTCTTTCTGCTGCGGTTGTTTACTACCTTGCACAACTAGTCGATATTGACGCATCAATTACCTTAATGTCGATCTTAATGGTAACGGTGCCTTCTACCTTGTTTGGTACGTTAATGCTAGCACTGTATAGCTTACGTCGTGGTAAAGAATTAGACGATGATGAAGAGTACCAAGCACGCTTAAAAGATCCTGTTTGGCGTGAAAAAATCTTAAATACAACCTCTACCTCTTTAGATGAAGAGTTACCAACTAAAGCGCGTAATGCGGTACTTATCTTTTTAGGTGCCATTGTTTCTATCGTTGTTATCGCTATGTGGCCTGAAGTTAGAACGATCACTGAAGGTGGCGCTCCGATCAAAATGTCTGTTGTAATCCAAATGATGATGCTAGCGTTTGGTGGTGTAATTTTATTAGCAACAAAAACCGATCCGCGTGACGTTCCTAATGGTGTTGTATTTAAATCAGGTATGGTTGCAGCGATTGCCATCTTCGGTATCGCTTGGATGTCTGATACCTATTTCCAATACGCAATGCCTCAATTTAGAGCAGGGATTGTAGACATGGTGACACTTCACCCATGGACATTCGCTTTAGCGCTATTCATTGTATCTGTAGTGGTTAACTCTCAAGCAGCAACCGCTCGAATGATGTTACCGGTTGGTCTTGCTCTAGGATTGGAACCTGCCTTAGTCATTGGTTTAATGCCTGCTGTTTATGGGTATTTCTTCATTCCCAATTACCCATCAGACATTGCAACGGTTAACTTTGATAGCTCAGGTACGACTAAGATTGGTAAATATTACTTTAACCACTCATTTATGTCCGTGGGGTTAATCGGTGTAATTTCTGCCTGTATGCTTGGCTATGTATTAGGCCAAATAGTAATTGGTTAATTAAAATAGTCATTTAAAAAATAAAAAAGCCCATGCGTATTCTCATACTGCATGGGCTTTGTTTTAGCTTAAAGTAATTACATCGATAAACTAAAGAATAGACCCGCTAAACATGCACTCATCAAGTTAGCTAACGTACCAGCCAGTACCGCTTTAAAACCCATGTTCGCAACTTCAGCACGACGCTCAGGAGCCATTACACCAATAGAGCCTAATTGAATCGCAATAGAACCAATGTTAGCAAAACCACATAATGCAAACGTGATGATAACTTGAGTATAAGCAGATAATTGATCTTTATGTTGAACAAAGTCGATGAAAGCAACAAACTCATTCAGTACTACTTTTTGACCGATATAAGAACCCGCCATGATCATTTCATGCTTAGGTACACCAATGATCCATGCAACAGGTGCAAACAAGTAACCGAATAATGTTTGCAGTGTAATGCCCGCAAAACCAAACCATTCACCCACCATTTCTAGGCCACTGTTTACCATTGCGATAACACTCACAAACGCAATTAGCATAGTACCTACAGCAACCGCGACTTTCATGCCGTTCATCGCGCCACTTGCTAATGCATCCACCACATTGCTTTGTTCACTTTTATCGATGGTTAATTCATGTTGGTCAACCGGTGTTGATTGCTCAGGAACTAAAATCTTCGCCATTAATAAACTACCAGGCGCTGCCATGAAACTAGCAGCGATTAGGTATTTAAGCTCTACCCCTAAACCTGCATAACCACCAAGCACACTACCAGCTACTGATGCCATACCACCCGCCATTACAGCAAACAGTTCAGAACGAGTCATTTGAGCTAGGAATGGACGGATAAGAAGAGGTGACTCACCTTGAGAAAGAAAGATGTTACCAGTAGCGACGAGGGATTCTACTTTACTTGTACCGAGGAATTTTTGAATTGCACCACCAAGAACCGCGATGATTTTTTGCATGATACCTAAATAATATAACGCGGAGATAAGGGCACTAAAGAAGATAATAATAGGAAGGACGCGAATAGCAAAAATAAAACCAGTTGAAGCGAGATCACCAAAGAGAAAAGCAATACCTGCATCGGCAAAACCAAGCAAACTAGATACCCCGCTGCTTAATCCGGCGAGAGCGGCTTGTCCCCATGGAAAATACAGCACCAGAGCGGCAAAAGAGAATTGTAATAAAAGAGCTCTAGAGACCGTTTTCCAATTAATTGCTGAACGTTTCTCTGAAAATACCCATGCACAGAAAATCAACGCACACATGCCTAGTAGGCTAAATAAAATAGTCATGATTACGCCTATGAAGCAATTGAATAAAAAGAAGAAACAAAAGGAGGTGCCATCGTGGATGACGAGATCGGCGAAGAGTGACTGCACCAAGAAGAAGTGATGATGGAGATTAGTATGTTCATTATTTACCCTTACAAGCTGTTTAACAGTAGCTGGTCCAAGTCCTTGGGGTCATTCACTGTTCCATGTGACGGCTTGCATTGGGAAAAGGAGTATACATAGCGCAGATTTAAAATCACGAATTATGTGATAAAAATCACTCTATTTTACTTATTAGAAAAGAACTCACAGCAAATAATTACAAATAAGAAAAATAAAATCTTACTTACTAAAAAAAACCACACATTAACAACCAAATCTATACAATAAATAATACTGGTATTCGTGACAATTTAAAAATGAACTAATTAGTTTACTTTTTCTCTTATTCAATACATTATCATCAATACCACATAATATTCCCCAGCAACTATGTACTTATTTTTAATTAAGGTATGACTAACAAGACCATGATATTACCATTTTTTTATATTTTACTTATCATGGTTTGCATCCTTCCGATCCTTCCAGGAATAATCGGGGTTTTGAGTGCATCGTTGAGCTACCTACCCCCAATAGGCCTGCACACTTTATCTTTAAATGGATACATATCGGTCTTTGAATGGAGCGGTATCTGGCACTCAATCTCCTTAACTGTAGGCAGCGCCTTTATAAGTACTCTTATCTCTTGTTTGATTACTTTTGCAATTCTGCAAAGTACATGGCATCTCTCTGTTTGGAAAAAAATAGAGCCTTTATTATCCCCACTACTTGCTATGCCACATGTCGCTTTTGCTATTGGTTTCGCTTTTCTTTTCTCGCCAACAGGAATTATTGCAAGGTTACTTGTCCCTTTAGGATCCGTTGATTTCCCCATTATTATTAATGACTCGCTTAATGCAGGGCTTATTTTAGTTTTGATTATTAAAGAAGTGCCTTTTCTTCTTTTAATGAGCATTCCCATAATGCAGCAACTGCAAGTAGATAAAACCATGACGGTCGCAGCAAGTCTGGGTTATCAACGTCATCAAATTTGGTGGAAATGTATTTTTCCTCAATGGCTCAAAAAAGCTCGATTCCCTTTGCTTGCCATTATTGCTTATAGCGTATCTGTGGTAGATGTCAGCTTGATTATTGGGTCAAGTAACCCTCCTACATTTGCAGTATTAGTATGGCAATGGTTTAGTGATCCTGATATTCAATTGCAACCCAGAGCGGGTGCAGGTGCGATGGTCCTTCTCTCTCTTTGTCTGTTACTTATTGGACTTCATCGCTTTTTAGAATGGGCAATCACAACTCATTGCCGTCGTTGGCAAGTTTCTGGTCGTAGAGGCTTGCGTCTTCCTGGATTGTCTCTTTTTATGCTAGTTGCAGGTATTGCTGCGGCTTCACTGCCTATGATGGTTTTATGGAGTTTTACTCAACGTTGGCGCTTTCCTGAACTATTACCGACTAGCTTTACGCTACGATTTTGGGAAAGTGAGTGGCGCAGTTTGTTTCCGGTGATCACCGACAGTATTATTATTGCAGTACTATCTGCCACTATTGCACTGGCTTTTGCCTTGCTTGGACACGAATTCAAACTTAAATACCGTTCGCATATCCCCTCATTAGTCATTGCGACTCCTATGCTAGTACCACAACTTTCTTTGTTATTTGGTATTCAAGTGAGCGCGCTCTATTTCTCTAGTGATTCTTATTGGCTGTGGGTGATTTGGGCACATGTTTTTTTTGCTTTCCCTTATGTATTTCTAGCTTTAGATGGTCCTTGGCGCAGCTTTGATCAACGCTTGACCCAAACAGGATTAAGCCTTGGGAAATCGCCTTGGCATTGTTGGATAAAAATAAAGCTGCCTTTACTGTTTCCTGCGGTTTTATATGCGTGGGCAATTGGCATCAGTGTCAGTTTGGCTCAATACCTTCCAACACAAATGCTTGGGGCAGGTAGGATCATGACGTTAACCACTGAGGCTGTGGCACTATCTAGTGGTTTTGATCGTCGGATCACTGCACTTTATGGGTTGTGGCAAGCGCTATTGCCTTTTGTTTTCTTTAGCGGTGCCATTTTTATCGGGCGGTTTTATACACGCCGCTCTCACCTTCTCCCACCCTTTACACAACAACAACAAGGAAAGTAACGAGTTATGAGTCTCTCAATCACCAATCTCAGCATTCTCACTCGTAATGGTTCACTCTTATTACCCTCTTGCTCTTTTACCATAGAGAAAGGAGACGTGTTAAGTGTGATGGGGCCAAGCGGTTGTGGAAAATCGACATTATTAAGTGTTATCGCTGGACATTTGGCGAATGATTTTCAGTTTTCTGGAGACATTAACGTCAATGATAATTGCATTAACGCTCTGCCTTCTCATTCAAGAAAAGTAGGTATTCTATTTCAGGAGGATCTTCTTTTTCCTCACCTTTGTATTTGGGAAAATCTGGCTTTTGCTTTACCAGATAAAATAAAAGGTTCCCAACGTAAAGTTGAAGCAATAAGTGCTCTTAAAAAGGTTCAATTAGATTCATTAGCCAATGTATTTCCAGATCAAGTATCTGGCGGACAACGAGCTAGGATCAGCTTGGTAAGAATGTTATTAGCAAAACCTAATGTTGCTTTATTAGATGAACCTTTTAGTAAGCTAGATAACGTTTTGCGTATTCAGTTTCGTGATTGGGTATTTGAACAGTTAGCGGAAGCCAATATTCCAACATTGTTAGTGACTCATGATATTGATGATATTCCCAAAAATAGCCAAACCTTCCTTTGGCCAATGGAGATAAACCATGCTTGATAAATTCAGTATTCAAATAATAAAAAAGCCTTTATCAATAGCAGCAAGTGGCTTACATAAATTAGGGATAACGGCAAATCAAACCACCCTATTTGGCTTTGCTTTAGGCTGCTTGGCTTTTCCTGCATTATTACTTCAAGAATATAATATTGCGTTACTCTTTATTTTATTGAATCGGATATGTGATGGCTTGGATGGCGCTTTAGCTAGAATTACAGGCATTACCGATTCTGGTGGTTTTTTAGATATCAGTTTAGACTTCCTGTTCTATTCTCTGATCCCATTTGGTTTTGTCTTAGCGAACCCTGAACAAAATGCGATTGCAGGAGCTCTGATTATCTTTTCTTTTATTGGTACTGGGAGCAGCTTCTTAGCCTTTGCAATAATGGCGGGAAAACGAAATATTGATAACCCGGTATATAAAAACAAGTCTTTGTATTATATGAGTGGCTTAACAGAAGGGACTGAAACCATTGCGTGTTTTGTTTTATTCTGTTTATTCCCTACTCACTTTACCATCATTGCATATGTCTATTCTGCTTTATGTTGGATTACGACGTTTAATCGAATTTGGTCTGGATTTCATACGTTGAAAGACTGCGAACAGAAAAACAATTCTAATCTAGAATAAAAAGACAAAGAAAAGCCACAGTAATAAATTTACTGTGGCTTTTAATTATCTCTATACTAAATTGTTTAGTTACTTAAAAGGATTAATAATCATCAACCGCAAATAGAGTTTCCATATTCAAGCCTTGTTGCGTCATGATTTCTCTTAGACGACGTAACCCTTCAACTTGGATCTGTCTTACTCGCTCACGAGTTAGCCCTATCTCTTTACCTACTTGTTCTAACGTTGCCGTTTCGTAGCCTAATAAACCAAAACGACGCGCAACCACTTCTTTTTGTTTTGGATTAAGTTGACCAAGCCAACCAACCAAAGAGGCATTAATATCGTTTTTTTGAGTTTCAGATTCAGGATCGCAATTTTTAGTATCAGGTAAAATATCGAGCAGTGCTTTATCTGACTCACCAGCAACCATTGAGTCAACAGAAGTCACTCGTTCATTTAAGCGCAGCATTCGACTGACATCACTGACTGGTTTATCAAGTTTTTCTGCTATTTCTTCTGGTGTTGGTTCGTGATCCAATTTTTGTGACAGTTCACGTGCAGCACGTAAATACACATTAAGCTCTTTTACTACATGGATAGGTAAGCGAATGGTACGAGTTTGGTTCATGATGGCACGTTCGATCGTTTGACGTATCCACCACGTTGCGTAAGTAGAAAAGCGGAAACCTCTTTCTGGGTCAAACTTTTCAACTGCGCGGATTAAACCAAGATTGCCTTCTTCAACGAGATCTAATAGTGCAAGACCACGATGATTGTAACGACGAGCAATTTTCACCACTAAACGTAAGTTACTTTCAATCATTCGTGATCGTGCAGCGACATCACCTTTTAATGCAAGGCGACTAAAATAAACTTCTTCTTCGGCTGTTAGGAGTGGAGAAAAACCAATTTCACCTAAGTAAAGTTGCGTTGCATCCATTACTTTTTGTGAACTGGTTACCTCAAGACGTTCCGAACGTTCCTCAGCAACAACGTCACTGTCATTGACTGTATCTAGTTCGAACTCTTCAACTTCTTTAGTTACTGCATTGCTTTTACTCATAGCGCCTCCCCATGGCGAGTCCAGCAAGACATTACAACTCAGCTATGTCATCCCTGTTACGGTAAATACCGTTGTGGATTTACCGATTTCCCTCTAAAGCGGATCTCAAAATGCAAACGAACACTGCTCGTACTTGAGCTACCCATTGATGCGATTTTTTGTCCCGCTGTAATATTTTGACCTTCTTTAACAAATAGTGATTCGTTATGAGCGTATGCACTTAAGTAATCATCGTTATGTTTAATTATAATTAAATTGCCATAACCTCTTAATGCATTACCCGCATAAACCACTGTTCCTTTTGCAGTAGAGATGATGTCTTGACCTCGTTGGCCAGCAATATCAACCCCTTTATTCCCTTGGTCTCCTGTTGAAAACTTAGCGATAACTCGCCCTTTTGTTGGCCATAACCAAGAATCCACCTTCTCCGATTTTTTTTCTACTGGTTTTGATTTCGGTTTCGGTATTGGCTTCGATTTAGCAATCGGTTTTTGTGTCGCTATTGGTTTTTGTTTAGCAACCGACTTTGGCTTTTCAACTGGCTTTGACTTAGAAGATGTTATCGATTTGTTAGAATCAACATACTCCTTAGGTTTAGGGTTTTCAACCTTTTTTGTGCTTTGTTTTTGTACAGATGGTGAGTTTGTGCTACTCGACACGCTTGGCGCTGCCTTACTGATAGATTTACTATTAGAAGCGGGGACAGCGACAACGGCGGCTACGATTATTGAGGACGCGCCTTTTTTATTTACTGAATGCCCGTCATCACCATACGCTGGAGCGACATACTTTGGCCCCCATAATTTTACTTTCTGACCCGGGTGGATCACATAAGGGGCTTTTAATTCATTATAAGCAATCAGCTCTTTAACATCTTTGTTGGTAACATAGGAAATAAAATATAACGTATCTCCTTTCTCTACTTGATAGTAGCTACCACGATAACTACCGCGTTCAGCTCCAGCATAAGATGAAGAGGATTGATTAACACTTGAAACAGGCGCAGGACGATGAGGTCCCATAGAGCAACCTGAAAGTAATACGCTAACTATTGCAGTAATTAACCACAAGCGAGAGGAGATAACGGTCATTTTATTCATTATGTTTATGCTAATTCACCTGCGACCAATGGGACAAAACGAACATCTTCAATAATTTCAGATTGAAACTCATCACCATGTCGAACAATACGTAATAATTGCTGAGTAGCTTCACCAATAGGGATCACTAATCTACCGCCATCCTTTAATTGCCATAATAAATCATTAGGAATGGACTTTGCGGCTGCGGTGACAATGATGGCATCAAAAGGGCTTTTGCTTGCCCAGCCTTGCCACCCATCAGCGTGTTTTGTTGAGACATTATATATATCCAGCTGTTTCAATAATCGCTTGGCGTTCCATTGCAGTGATTTAATCCGTTCAACCGAATTAATATGATCAAGCAACTGCGCTAATACTGCGGTTTGATAACCAGAACCTGTACCTATTTCCAATACATTCGAATCTCGTTGCAACAATAACAACTCGGTCATTTTAGCAACGATATAAGGTTGAGAGATAGATTGCCCTTCACCAATAGGCAGCGCGTTATTTTGATAGGCTTGATGCGCGAAAGCTTCAGGAATAAAGCGCTCTCTTGGTAATGCTCGTATTGCTGCAAGCACAGCCTCATCTTGAATACCTTGTTGACGCAAAAACTGCTCAAGTAGCGCGGTACGAGAATGAGCCATTACTTAATTCTCTCTATTGATAACCAATCAGCCATACTGGCTAAAGAATCATGAGCCGTTAAATCAACTTGCAGTGGCGTGATCGACACTTGATTATGTTGGATGGCATAAAAATCTGTGCCTTTACCTGCGTCTTGTTTTTTTCCTGGAGGACCTAACCAATAAATAGTTTCTCCACGAGGATCGGTGTCTTTTATCATACTCTCTGAGTGATGTCTCGCACCTAAGCGGGTAACTTCCCAAGAGGTTATTTGAGAATACTCACAATCAGGTACATTAACGTTTAGTACTCTTTTGGTCGTTAGTGGTTTTTTTAAATGATTGTTCACTAACTCTAAAGCGACTTGAGCTGCTGTATCAAAGTATTTACTGCCAACTAAGGACATGGCGATTGCTGGTAACCCTAGAAAGTGCCCCTCTGTCGCTCCGGCAACGGTTCCTGAATACAGCGTATCATCACCCAAATTTGCACCGTGATTTATTCCGGTAATAATTAAATCAGGGAGATCATCTTTCATTAATTCATTCAATGCGAAGTGCACACAATCCGTTGGTGTGCCTTGCACTGAATGAATATGATCTTCAATTTGACGAACTCGAAGCGGAGACTCAAGAGTGAGTGAATTCGATGCACCAGAGCGATTACGATCAGGGGCGACGATGGTAATATGCGCAATATCTGATAATACTGCCGCGAGAGTATTTATCCCTTCCGCGAAGACACCATCATCATTACTTAGTAATATGCGTAATTTTTTGCTCACTCTTATCTCGCTTCTTTAACTTAAATTGAATTATTCGTACGTACGTTCTACTTCAATCTCTTGCAGTAATTCACGTACGATCACCGTAGCAAAACTGCCTGATGATAAAGAGAAATTCAGTGTTAGTGTATCGCCCTCTGTAGACCAGCTTAGGTTCTCAGGGTGCAATTCAACACTACGACGTTCATGACGCATGCGGTTACCACGGATCAATGCCATTAAGTCAGGTTCTGCATCCAGTTGTGGCTGCTCTAACGCTAATGCCGTCTCACTTGTCGGTAATTGATTATCGCCTGCTAAAGCAGCGCTGATTGACCATTCACCTTTCTGGATTTTTTGAATGTTCTCTTCTGAGGTTACATTCTCATTAACCGTACGACCATGTTGATCAAGTAGAATATCACCATCAACAGGTTGAGTGAAGTAACCCTCTGTTATTCTTTGAGAAACAATATGGTTAAAGATCCATGAACGAGCCGCAGACAAATAGAAACTGCGCTTTGTATTATCACGAGTACGAACGTTTTCACGGCCCCAACGACGTGCTTCTGTTACGTTATTGCCTTCATGACCAAAACGTTGTGAACCAAAGTAGTTAGGCACACCTGACACTTTAACTTTCTCTAAACGAGATAATACATCGTCCATGTCAGTAACTTCAGTGGCAATTAACTGGAAGCTATTTCCTAGAAGATCACCTGGACGTAACTTTTTGTTATGGCGTGTCATTTCTAAAATTTCAACACCGGGATGCGAAACTTCAAATAAGGCAAACTTCAGATGATCACTTTTTGGCAAATGAACGCTCAACCATTGCTCAGTAATTGCGTGGCGATCTTTAAGGCCTGCCCAGCTAATATCTTTTGATTTTACACCACAAAATTTCGCTAATTCGTTCGCTACGTACTTAGTGTTTTCACCCGTTTTACGGATCTTAACCATTAAGTGTTCACCCTTTCCTGTGAACGTAAAACCTAGTACTTCTTTAACAATAAAATGCTCAGGTAATTGCTTTAATTTACCTGTTGCAACTGGTTTTCCGTATAACCACGAAAAATTAGACATGATGTCTGACATAGAATGTATCTCTAATTAAGATGCGTTAACTAACAGCACTACTGCTTCACAAGCAATGCCTTCTTTTCTTCCTGTAAAACCGAGACGCTCTGTGGTGGTCGCTTTTACATTAACATTACCAAGTTCTGTTTCTAAATCTTCTGCAATTGCGGCGCACATTGCTTGAATATGCGGGGCCATTTTAGGGGCTTGAGCAATGATAGTAACGTCTGCATTGCCTAAGACTAACCCTTTCTCTTTTACACGACGGTAGACATCACGTAATAGGGCACGACTATCTGCACCTTTCCATTTATCATCAGTATCAGGGAAATGACGACCTATATCCCCTTCGGCAATTGCACCAAGCAATGCATCACTAAGGGCATGCAATGCAACATCACCATCTGAATGTGCAATCAAACCTTGATCATAGGGAACACTAACGCCACCAATAATGACAGGGCCTTCACCACCAAATTTATGTACATCAAATCCGTGTCCAATTCTCATTATTTGGTTTCCTTTTTCATTTTTTGAAGGTAGAACTCAGCTAAATCAAGATCTTCTGGTTGGGTGATCTTTAGGTTATCGGCACGGCCCTGAACGAGTTTAGGCTGATACCCCATTAATTCTATGGCTGACGATTCATCAGTAATTGAGAATGATTTATCTAACCCTGTTTTTAATGCTGTATATAAAAGTTCAGTCGTAAAAAGCTGAGGAGTTAAAGCGTGCCACAAAACACTGCGATCAATGGTTGTCTCTATTTGTTGATCAAGTGTCGCTTGTTTCATCGTATCCCTAACTGGTGAGGCGAGAATACCACCTACATGGTGAGGTATCACGGCTTCAATCAGCTTTTCAATATCACTATGGCGAATACAAGGACGAGCGGCATCGTGAACCATAACCCATTCACTCAATTGATTATCTTTTACGTAAGTTAACCCTGAAAGTACTGAATCTGCACGCTCTTTGCCACCGGACACTCGAATAACTCGCTTATCCTTTGCAATGTTTAATTCGTTAAAATAAGGGTCGCCATCGGTTACTGAAACGATCACTTTATCGATTAAAGGGTAAGCTAACAATTGCTCAATGGTGTGCTCTAGTACCGTTTTTCCATTCAATAATAGATATTGCTTTGGGCGATCAGCTTTCATACGACTGCCAACACCCGCCGCAGGTACGATGGCAGTAATAGAATAAGAAAGTAAAGATGTCATCACCTAACCCTCACTGTCTTCATCAATAATTCGATAAAAAGTTTCGCCTTTTTTTATCATTCCCAACTCATGTCGAGCTCGTTCTTCAATTGCTTCAGAGCCGTCTTTAAGGTCATCAATTTCAGCAAACATTTGCTCATTTCGATTACGTAACCCTTGATTAACTTCTTCTTGCAATGTGACGTCATTTGAGACTTGTGCGTAATCTGACATCCCATTTTTCCCAAACCATAAGGTATATTGCAGCCAACCTAAAGTGGCTAATAATAAAATGGCCAATGCGCGCATAGTTACTCCGGAAAATTGACAATGATAAAAAAGCTGAGGGTAACTATATCAACCCCTCATTAGAACTTCACTAGCTGTCTAACGGAAATAAAAAAAACCGCCTCAAATGAGACGGTTTTTATATCAAAATTCTAATCGAACGATTAAAGAATTAAGTCATATTCTCAAAAATTGAGATTATTGACCTTTAACTTCTTTAAGACCGTTGAATGGCGCTAGTTCACCTAGAGCTTCTTCGATACGGATTAGTTGGTTGTACTTAGCAACACGGTCAGAACGGCTCATAGAACCAGTTTTGATTTGACCTGCAGCTGTACCAACTGCTAGATCAGCAATTGTTGCATCTTCAGTTTCGCCTGAACGGTGAGAGATAACTGCTGTAAAACCAGCATCTTTAGCCATCTTGATTGCAGCTAGAGTCTCTGTAAGTGAACCGATTTGGTTGAACTTGATAAGGATTGAGTTAGTGATGCCTTCTTCAATACCACGAGCAAGAATCTTAGTGTTTGTAACGAATAGATCGTCACCAACTAGTTGGATTTTGTCGCCAAGAAGTTCAGTTTGGTGCTTAAAGCCAGCCCAATCAGACTCGTCTAGACCATCTTCGATAGAAACAATAGGGAATTTCTCAACAAGACCAGCTAGGTAATGGTTGAACTCTTCAGCAGTAAATTTCTTACCTTCGCCTTTAAGGTCGTAGATACCGTCTTCTTTGTTGTAGAACTCAGAAGCAGCACAGTCCATAGCAAGAGTAACGTCTTTGCCTAGCTCGTAACCAGCAGCTGCAACAGCTTCTGCGATAACTTCTAGCGCTTCTGCGTTAGATTTAAGGTTAGGAGCGAAACCGCCTTCATCACCAACTGCAGTGCTGTAGCCTTTAGACTTAAGAACGTTAGCTAGGTTGTGGAAAACTTCTGCGCCCATGCGTACCGCTTCTTTAAGCGTTTTAGCGCCAACAGGTTGAATCATGAATTCTTGGATATCAACGTTGTTATCAGCGTGCTCGCCACCGTTGATGATGTTCATCATTGGTAGAGGCATAGAGAATACGCCTGGAGTGCCGTTTAGTTCAGCAATGTGAGCGTAAAGAGGCATAGATTTAGCAGCTGCAGCAGCTTTAGCATTCGCTAGAGAAACAGCAAGGATTGCGTTAGCGCCAAATTTTGCTTTGTTTTCTGTGCCATCTAAATCGATCATGATTTGGTCGATTTCAGCTTGGTTTTTCGCGTCTTTGCCGATTAGAGCTTCTGCGATTGGGCCATTTACAGCTGCGATAGCTTTAAGAACACCTTTACCTAGGAAACGAGATTTGTCGCCGTCACGTAGCTCAAGAGCTTCACGAGAACCAGTTGATGCGCCAGACGGAGCAGCAGCCATACCAACAAAACCACTTTCTAGATGAACTTCAGCTTCAACTGTTGGGTTACCACGAGAATCGATGATTTCACGACCTAGAACTTTAACGATCTTAGACATTGTGTTTCCTCTATTTTCTTTAATTTAAAAGCTAAAAATAGCTGCCACAACATTGGACAGCTACCCGTAAATCCTATTACTTTTCGAATTCACCGCGGGCATTTTCGCCTGCTGCTTTAACAAAACCTTCAAATAATGGGTGTCCATCACGAGGTGTTGATGTGAATTCAGGGTGGAATTGAGCAGCCACAAACCATGGGTGGTTAGGGATTTCAATTATCTCCACAAGCTTCTTATCAGCAGATAAGCCAGAGATCTTAAGACCGGCTTTTTCAAGCTGCGGAAGTAAATTATTATTTACCTCATAGCGGTGACGATGACGCTCTTCAACTGTTGCGTTACCGTAAAGCTCACGAGCTTTAGAGCCTTTAGCAAGGTGACATAGCTGAGAACCAAGGCGCATTGTACCGCCTAAATCTGATGTCTCAGTACGTTCTTCTACTTTACCATCGCCATCAATCCACTCAGTGATTAGACCAACAACAGGGAATTTCGTGTCTTTAGAGAATTCAGAAGAGTGAGCCCCTTCCATATTAGCAACGTTACGCGCATATTCAATTAGCGCAACTTGCATACCCAGACAGATCCCTAAATATGGTACTTCATTTTCACGAGCGTATTGAGCAGCAAGGATCTTACCTTCAATACCACGGTCACCAAAACCACCAGGAACTAGAATTGCATCCAGACCTTCTAGGATTTCAGTGCCTTTAGATTCAACATCTTGCGAATCTATATATTTAATTGTGACGCTCAAGCGATTTTTCAAGCCCGCATGTTTTAATGCTTCGTTTACTGACTTGTAAGCATCTGGTAATTCAGTGTATTTACCAACCATACCGATAGTAACTTCACCGGTTGGGTTCGCTTCTTCATAAATTACTTGTTCCCACTCAGAAAGATCAGCTGCAGGAGCTGTAATACCAAAACGTTGACATACTAAATCATCAGTACCTTGCGCTCGGATCAATTGTGGGATTTTGTAGATTGAATCTACGTCTTTCATTGAGATAACTGCTTTTTCTTGTACGTTACAGAAAAGAGCAATTTTCTTACGTTCGTTTGCTGGAATAACACGATCAGAACGACAAACTAAGATATCTGGTTGGATACCAATAGACAGTAGCTCTTTTACTGAGTGTTGAGTCGGCTTAGTTTTAAGCTCGCCTGCTGCAACTAAGTAAGGAACAAGTGTTAAGTGCATAAACATTGTGTGTTCACGACCTAGCTCAACCGCTAGTTGACGAATCGCTTCCATGAATGGTAGAGATTCAATATCACCAACAGTGCCACCAACTTCAACGAGTGCGATGTCATGGCCTGCAGCGCCAGAAATAACACGTTCTTTAATCGCATTCGTAATATGAGGGATAACTTGGATTGTTGCACCTAAGTAATCACCACGACGTTCTTTACGTAGAACATCTGCGTATACTCGACCAGCAGTAAAGTTATTACGCTTAGTCATTTTGGTGCGGATGAAGCGCTCGTAGTGACCTAAATCTAGATCAGTTTCTGCGCCGTCTTCCGTGACGAATACTTCACCGTGTTGAGTTGGGCTCATTGTGCCCGGATCAACGTTGATGTATGGGTCAAGCTTCATCATAGTGACTTTTAAGCCACGAGCTTCAAGAATAGCTGCTAATGATGCTGCTGCAATACCTTTACCTAGTGAGGATACAACCCCGCCAGTTACAAAAATGTAATTCGTCGTCATACGTTACCTGAAATTGGTGTAATGAGGAATAAAATGGATATTATCTGGACGGGAAATGAATATACCAGAACCGCTTTATCGCCACAACGTGAAAAGTATCACAGTTAATTGATTTATTTTTTGCTCCAAATCAATTCCGCTCGCTTCGCTTCACATTTTCCCATTCTGAGTCTAGTTCATTTAAATCACATTGTTGTATTTTTTTATTCTTTTTGGCGACGTTCGCTTCAATTTGACGAAAACGGCGCTCAAATTTATCATTTGCTTTACACAATGCTTGCTCAGGATTTTTTCCTAAATGACGAGAAAAATTTACAGTAGCAAAAAGTAAATCGCCCAATTCTTCTTCAAGCTTCTTTTCATCCCTTGGGATTTTGAACGCCTCTTCAAGTACCTCTGCGACCTCTTCATTCACTTTATCCGCAACCGGTTGCAGCTCATCCCAATCAAAACCAACTTTAGCACACTGCTTCTGGATTTTATTTGCTCGTAATAACCCCGGTAACGCTGTAGGAATTGAATCTAAGATACTTTCTTGCTGCGGCTTACCCTCTTCTAATCCTTCCTTATCTCGATGCTCTTGCTGCTTCACTTTATCCCAATTGGCGGTTATTTCTTCTTCTGATGAGAACACGTCATCCCCAAACACATGAGGGTGCCTACGAACTAGCTTTTCATTTAACGTCTCAAGTACATCATTAAAATCAAACAACTGCTCTTCTTTGGCAATTTGAGAATAGAAAATCACTTGAAACAATAAATCGCCTAACTCTTCTTTTAAATTACTCCAATCCTTTTTATGGATCGCATCCACCACTTCATAGGTCTCTTCTATTGTATGAGGAATAATAGAGTCAAACGTCTGTTTTTTATCCCATGGGCAACCTGATTCTTTGTCACGTAATTGCGCCATAATGGAAAGTAACTGTTCAAGATTATTTGAGCTTGTCATAGATTTACCTGCGATTAAAAACAAAAAAAGCGATGACCATTATAGTCATCGCTTTTTAAAAAATCATTCACCTTAAATAAGAAGGCTTTCTATTATCTTAGCCTAATAAGCTCATTGCCATGTTTGGTGCTTGTTTTGCTTGTGCAAGAATTGACGAGCTTGATTGACTTAAAATTTGCGTCTTAGTTAAGTTTGTTGTTTCTTTCGCAAAATCTGTGTCTTTAATTTGGCTATTAGAATCAGTGATATTTTCGTTAATGTTTGTTAGGTTTTTAACCGCGCTTTCAAAACGGTTTTGGAAAGCACCTAATGAAGCACGATTACCATCAACGTATTCTAGTGCAGCATCAATAACATCAATTGAACGCTGTGCGCCACCAACAGTAGTCAAACTCATTGAAGCAACCGTGTCGTCTGACTCGCCACCCATTTTTAATTCATTTGCTAGCGAACCATTGAACTCTAATGGTGAAGAGATTGTTTCACCTGACATGAATACTTGAAGCACGCCATCTTCAGTAACCGAAGCGCTTAGCTCGTTTGTCTGGCCATTAATGTAAGTCGCTAACTCTTCAATATCATCACCCGATTTTGCTGAGATGTTGATTTCTTGAGGGTTACCACTCTTATCATTGTATGTCACATTGAATTGCGTATTTTCTTTACCCACAGTCCAGTTGATATCACGACCTTCTTCTGCAAAGTAAGATTTGCCACCCATTGTTGATTCATCAGCACGCATGCTGTTTAGTGTCATTGCCACTGCTTCACCTGAATCAGCACCAATTTGGAAAGATTTTGTACCAAACTCACCGTTAATTAAGCGAGTGCCACCAAAAGATGTAGTCTCTGCAATACGGTTCAGTTCATCAGTTAATGAACTTGCTTCTTCTTGCATTGCTTGGCGATCAGCATCAGTATTTGAGCCGTTTGAAGATTGTAGTGATAAGTCACGTAAACGTTGAAGTACGTTTGTTGTTTCTTTCATTGCGCCTTCAGCCGTTTGTGCCATTGACATACCCTCATTGGCATTTCGAACAGCTACGTCCAAGCCACGAGTTTGTGCTGTCATACGATTTGAAATTTGCAGACCAGAAGCATCATCAGCAGCGCTGTTGATTTTTGAACCTGAAGACAATTTCTCCATTGAATCAGTTTGAGCAGCAGTTGCATTATTCATGTAACGTTGTGCTGTCATTGCTGAGATGTTTGTATTTACTGAAATTGACATAATGTGTGCTCCGGTCGGCTTCATTTATTGTTATAGGATAAGAAGCCTATAATTCATCGTTGATACATTTATTTACGGCCTGACATTTTAAAACTTGAGATTTTTTTTCAAAAAAAAACCGAATGTTATAAATAACATTCGGTTTTTAAATGTATTTTTGTTATTAATCAACAACTTAAAATAAAAGTTATTCGTTTATTTTATTACGATAATCGTATCGCTTCTATTACGTCTTTTACTTGCTCCACACGTGTTAGCAATCGACCAAGAATATCTGCGTTAAAAACCTCAAGATCAAAATCCATGATCGTCAGTTGTTTTTTATGATCATTACGACTTTTCATCCCTGATACTTTTACTTTTTCATTGGCAAACAAACTAGTTAGATCTTTTAATAAACCTGAACGGTCCATTGCTGTAATACGCAATGTTAAGATGTACGACCCGGCGAAACCACTGCCCCATACCGTATCTATTATACGTTCTGACGCATGATGGCGCAGTTCATTAAGTTGGTCACAATCGCTGCGGTGTACTGAAATACCACGCCCTTGAGTAATATAACCTGAAATTGGATCTCCAGGGATCGGCTGACAACAACGGGCAAGATGGGTCATTAAATTATCAACCCCTTCCACCACCACGGCATCATTACGTTTCTTATTTTGAAGTTGAGCTTGTGCTTGTGCTTTGGCTTCCGACTCTTGCAGTTGCGCTAATGCTTTTTGATCTTCTTGTTCTGCTGTTGGTTTATTGATTAACGCATTAATATGATTAATCACTTGGTTAATCCGAAGATCACCACTACCCACACCAGCAAATAACTCATCGGTTGAATTAACATTAAAACGCTTCAACGCATATCGCTCAGCATCTTTTAATGTGCCTCCAATTTTTGCTAGTTCAACTTCTAGGATCTCTTTACCTGCATCAAGGTTCTTCTCTCGGCTCTGTTTTCTAAACCACGCATTGATCTTTGCACGAGCACGACCTGAATTAACAAAGCCTAATGTTGGATTTAACCAATCTCGCGATGGATTCGGTTCTTTCTGGGTAATGATCTCTACCTGATCACCCATGGTTAGCTGATGCGTAAATGGAACGATTCGCCCTGCTACTTTTGCACCTATACAACGATGACCTACTTCTGAGTGAATATGGTAGGCAAAATCTAATGGTGTTGCACCCATAGGTAGATCAATCACATCACCACGCGGGGTAAAGGCATAAACTCGGTCATCAAATACTTGGCTTCGCAATTCATCCAGCATTTCACCAGAGTCTGACATCTCTTCTTGCCAATCAAGCAGTTTACGTAACCAAGTGATTTTTTCATCGTAACCACTGCGGCTGTTGCTCGATGCGCCCTCCTTGTACTTCCAGTGTGCAGCAACCCCTAACTCGGAGTCTTCGTGCATATCCTTGGTTCGGATCTGGATCTCAATAGTTTTCCCTTCAGGGCCCAATACGACAGTATGTATCGATTGGTAACCATTAGGTTTTGGGTTTGCGACGTAATCATCAAACTCACTTGGTAAGTGCTTAAATTTAGTGTGCACAACCCCAAGAGCGGCATAACAATCTTGCAGTTTGTCAGCAATAATACGAACGGCACGCACATCAAATAGCTCATCAAATGCCAAGCTTTTTTTCTGCATTTTACGCCAAATGCTGTAGATGTGTTTTGGACGCCCACTCACTTCTGCATTGATGTTGTATCCTGCCATTTCATCACTTAAACCAGTGACAAAATCGTCGATGTATTGCTCACGAACAATGCGTCTCTCTGACAATTGCTTAGCGATTTTTTTATAGGTATCTGGATGCTGATAACGGAAAGAGTAATCTTCTATTTCCCATTTTAACTGTCCAATACCTAAACGGTTCGCCAATGGTGCGTATAAGTTATTACACTCTTTAGCTGCCGCTCGACGGATTTCGTCTGATTCATTTTTCACTTCACGTAGATTACAAATACGCTCCGCTAATTTAATAATCACACAGCGGAAGTCATCCACCATAGCAAGTAGCATTCGACGAATGTTATCCACTTGAGAAGAGGTTGATTCTGCATCAACAGAGGCATTTAGTTGACCAATCGCGTCCATCTCTTCAACGCCATCGATCAATTTTTCAATTTCTTTATTGTAATTCTCAGTTAACGCTTCTCTGTCTAGAACACCAGATGAAACCAAAGGGAATAACTGAGCAGCAATAAGTGTTGGCTTGTCCATACTTAAGGTGATCAAAATTTCGATCATCTCACGTCCACGCCATAGCAAGAGCTGTCCTTCTTTATGAGAAGCAACTAGCTCTTCACATTGCTTATACACCTCTGTCAGTTTTTTTGAGGTGTTTTTATCTTGTTCAAGGCTGGTGATCCATTCACCTAACTCGAACTCTTCATTTTCCTTAAGATGTGCTCCGCGAACTGCGACCATGTCCGTTTCCTATAATCCAATTTTATAATGATTCTTTTGACTCCATTGAGCGCACTGGTATTCAGTTATCGCTCAAACAATGCCATAGATTCTAAATGTCCTGTGTGTGGGAACATATCAAGCATACCTAGCCTAGTAAGCTTGTAACCGTGTTGAATAAGTAATTGGCTATCGCGTGCAAGTGTTGCTGGGTTGCACGATACATAAACCACGGTTTGAGGCTTCAATTTTGCCACAGTTTGCATCACTCCTGCAGCCCCCGCTCTAGCGGGATCAAGTAAAATCTTTGTAAACTTTGTGCTAGCCCACATTTGCGTATCAATATGCTCTTCTAAATTCGCTTGATGGAAGGTGACATTATCTAACTCATTTCTTTTTGCATTCGATTGAGCACGTTGAACCATTTCATCCACGCCTTCAATACCAACAACCGTTTGTACTTTTTTCGCCAGAGGTAAACTGAAGTTACCCAAGCCACAGAATAGGTCAAGTACACGGTCATCAGCCTTAAGACCTAACCAATTTAGCGTCTGATGTACCATGCTTTCGTTAATTGATGCGTTCACCTGAATGAAGTCTTTCGGTGTAAAATAAATTTTCACGCCATCAATCACATAATACGGTTCTTCTCCATGTACATGATTCAATACATCGGATTCTGGCATTAGGTATAGGATCAAATCACGCGCTTCACAATAGCTAAATAATGCTTGACGATCTTTTTCAGTAAAGTCAGCCATGTGGCGTATCAGTAATACGCTGCCATTATCTGCTTGCACTAACTCTACATGCCCTAGGTGTTTCTTACCTTTCATCTGATTAAGTAGGGTATATAGCGATTCTAAATGTTGATCCAGTTCATTAACCAGTACTGGACAATGACGAACATTCACAATGGCTTTACTTTGTTTTTTGCGGAAACCGAAATCAAGTTGATGAGTTTGTTTGTTTACCATTAAGCTAATGCGTGCTCGACGACGATAGCTCTGCTCACCAGCCACAATAGGGGTAACCATTTCACAGCACTCAACACCCTGTTTTTGCATTAACTCTTGTAGCTTGTTATTTTTAGCCAGTACTTGTTCGTCATGCTGTAGGTGCTGTAAGTTACAACCACCACATTCATGATAATGCTGACAAATTGGATCTTGGCGTTTACTGCTCTTTTGCGTCAACTTAATTAAAGTGGCACGAGAATATTGTTTTTTCTGTTCGATAAATTGAATAATTGTTTTTTCTTCAGGTAAAGCACCTTCGATAAACACTGGCTTCTTATCCACAAAAGCGATACCTGCACCGTTATGATCTAATCGAACCACATCAACCGATTGATGCTTAGTGTTTATTGAAGCTTTCTTTTTTGCTTTGAAGAATTGAGCCATGATTATTGCCTGATTTACCAAAATTAGCGTCATTATACCGAAACAGCATTAAGATGCAGTCTTGATTAGTCATTCATTTACGTTTTAGCTTACGATTTGGACAGAGAATAATTGAGCTTATTCCCTAACTTGATTAAGCTACGCACTCAAGGAAGCTAATTAGAACGAATTAATATGACAAAATACGGTTTACGCGCACGAGTCATCACTCTTACATTAGCGCCAACATTAATCATCGGTTTACTGCTTAGTGGTTTCTTTACCATGAATCGATATAATGATTTGGAAGATCAACTTATTTCTAGTGGCATGAGTATTATCGAGCCATTGGCAATTTCGAGTGAGTACGGCATGACAGGTAAAAACCGAGAAGCGGTTCGTCGGTTGATCAGTTACGCGCATCGAAAACATTCTAAAATTGTTCGCAGTATTGCCGTATTTGATGAACATCATGAATTGTTTGTTACCTCTAACTTCCATCCTAATTTTGAAAGCCTTACGTTCCCAAAAGATAAGCCGATCCCTCTATTACTTAATATCTCCTTTCAAGGTGAGTCTTTAATATTACGAACGCCGATCCTTCCTGAAGGCCAGTTTTCTGTAAATTTTGATTCCTCTCATATGAATGAACCCTTGGGCTATATTGCTATTGAATTGGATTTATCCAGTTTACGATTACAGCAATATCAAGAAATATTCTCAGCCTTAATTGTTCTTTTCCTTGGTCTAAGTTTATCGGGTGTTTTTGCCTATCGCTTAATGCAAGATGTAACACAACCTATTTCACACATGGTAAGCGTGGTTGACCGTATTCGCCGCGGCCACTTGAATGTGCGTATAGAGAATACATTACATGGAGAACTAGATACGCTTAAAAATGGTATCAATGCCATGGCGATTTCTTTGTCTGAATATCATGTAGAGATGCAACAAAGTATCGACCAAGCCACTTCTGATTTGCGGGAAACCTTAGAACAGCTAGAGATCCAAAACGTAGAATTAGATATTGCTAAAAAACGCGCACAAGAAGCCGCTCGAGTTAAATCAGAGTTCTTAGCAAACATGTCGCACGAACTAAGAACACCATTAAATGGGGTGATTGGCTTTACTCGTCAAATGCTAAAAACGTCACTATCTAATAATCAAACAGATTACCTACAAACCATTGAACGTTCAGCCAATAACTTATTAACTATCATTAATGACATTCTTGATTTCTCTAAACTTGAAGCAGGTAAGTTATTGCTTGAAAATTTACCGTTTAATTTTCAAGACAGCCTTGATGAGATGGTTAGCCTTCTAGCACCAAGTGCTCATGAGAAAGGGTTAGAGATCACTCTTAAAATTGACCCGCGTGTTCCCTCTGGATTAATTGGCGACCCACTACGTATCCAACAGGTGCTAAATAACTTGGTTGGTAACTCTATTAAATTTACTGAGAAAGGCAATATCGATATTTCAGTTGAGCTAAAACATCTTCATGATGATAGTATCGAACTTCAATTTGTCGTACGAGATACGGGTATTGGGATTTCTGAACGCCAACAAGCACAACTTTTCCAAGCCTTCAGTCAAGCTGATGCCAGTATTTCACGACGTTATGGAGGTACTGGTTTAGGCTTGGTTATCACACAAAAATTGGTCGCTCAAATGGGAGGTGACATTGGGTTAAACAGCCGTTTACACCAAGGTTCGACCTTCTGGTTTACAATTAAAATGAACTCGACTGAACTCCCGATGATTGATGAAATTGATGTCTCTCAACTGGAAAGTAAAAGGTTATTATTAATCGAACCAAACATGCAATCTGCCTCTATTCTACAAAAACAATTAATCCATCATGGTATGTTTGTTACTTATAGCTCTACATTACCTGGCACAATAGAACCACATGATTTTGCTCTGATCAGCTTAAGTTCGACCTCAAAACCGACCACTGAATCATTACAAACCATATCAGAAAAATTAATTCCTTACTGTCCAACTGTCATTGTTGGCTTACCAAGTACTGAACTTGCCCTGACTGAAGAACTTAATCAGCACTCAACAATTACGTGTTTATCTAAGCCATTCGCTAAGAAAAAACTGTTGGATGCATTACTTATTTCGACTCAATCTGAAGCTACCCCTGCTCTTCCTAATTTAATGGCGTCGCATGTTCCTCTCCCTCAACGATTACCAATTAAAGTGATGGCAGTAGATGATAACCCAGCCAATCTCAAACTTATTTCTGCGCTTTTGTATGAGCAAGTTGAAACGGTTGTTACGTGTGAAAATGGTATCGACGCAGTCCAACAAGCCACAGAGCAAAAGTTTGATATTATTTTAATGGATATCCAAATGCCGAAAATGGATGGCGTTATGGCTTGCCAGGAGATCCGTAAAACACTGTTGAATGCACAAACTCCTATTGTTGCTGTAACTGCTCATGCAATGGCTGGTGAGCGAGAACGACTGATTAATGAAGGGATGGATGATTATTTAACAAAACCGATTGAAGAGCATGTTCTTCAACAAGTCATTATTCATTGGAGTCCATTAACAGAAATAACTGATGCTAAAAAAATAAACATTTTACCTAATATAGTTCCAGAACCTCACATTGAAAAAACAACAAGTAATGATCCGGGAAGTATCGATTGGGGGGCGGCATTAAAACAATCCGCTGGGAAAGAAGACCTCGCCAAAGAGATGCTGAAAATGTTGGTGGAATTTATTCCCGAAGTTGATGGTTGGATTGAAAAAGCTCTTGAGGGTAATTCTTCAACTGAAGAGCTTTGCCTGCACATACATAAACTGCATGGCAGTAGCTCGTATTGTGGTGTTCCACGATTAAAACAACTGTGTAATTTACTCGAAACTGCATTACGACAAGATCAATCGATAGAGGATATCGAACCTGAACTGTTTGAACTTCAAGATGAAATGAAAAAAGTGACCAAAGCGGCACAACGAATAATAAACTAATCAATTAGCGTATAAATAAACACAAACTTAGATACGACATATAACTAAGACTCAAAGATAACGGTGGCTACCGCATAATGCCGCTCATCAGAGATAGTAAGGTGTGTATGTACGATATCACGGGCCATAGAAAGCTCAAGCGCCTTACCTGATAGTATTAAGAAGGGTTTACCATTTTCATCATTAGAAATAGTAAAATCATGGAAGGTAACACCATGAGCGATGCCGGTGCCAAGCGCTTTAGAGGCAGCTTCTTTTGCTGCAAAACGTTTAGCTAAAAAACGTCCTTTTTGCTTTAAGGTTTGATATTTTTCAAATTCAGATACGCTCAAGATGCGCTCAGCGAACGTATCTCCTGAACGAGAAAGGGCTTTTTCTACCCTTTCTATTTCAGCGATATCAGTCCCAATACCTATAATTGCCATTACTTACGAGCACCAAGCATAATACGGTGCATATCCGAAACCGCTTTTTCTAAACCATCAAACACTGCTCGCCCCATAATAGAGTGACCGATGTTTAATTCATAGATTTCTGGTAGAGCAGCAATCGCTTCAACGTTATGATATGTCAAACCGTGACCAGCATTAACAATTAAACCTTTAGATACAGCATAACTTGCACCTGCCGCAATTTTTTTCAATTCGCCTTGTTGCGCTTCTTCTGTCTCGGCATCCGCATACGCACCAGTATGAAGTTCAATAAATGGAGCTCCGCACTCAACAGCAGCATCGATCTGATCTTTATCGGCATCAATAAACAGAGACACTTTAATTCCTGCTTTTGATAGCGTTTGAGTTGCTGTTTTTACTTTCTCAAGTTGACCAACAACATTCAGACCACCTTCAGTGGTTAACTCTTCACGCTTTTCTGGCACAAGACAAACAAACTCAGGTTGTGTTTCTAATGCAATAGCGATCATTTCATCCGTCACTGCCATTTCTAAATTCATTCGTGTTTGCAGCGTTTCACGTAAAATTCGCACATCACGATCTTTTATATGACGACGGTCTTCACGTAGATGAATCGTAATACCGGCAGCGCCTGCACGCTCTGCAATTTCAGCAGCGTGCACTGGATCTGGGTATTTAGTCCCTCTTGCATTACGAAGAGTGGCTACGTGATCGATATTGACACCAAGTAAAATTGAACTCATTTTAGAATACTCCTTGTTCTTGGAAGAAACAGTTCCCTACTTTTTAGGGGCTTACCGCCAAGATACGGCTTTAAGGCTATACGTGTAAAGCGTTTTGCCGCTTTTAATTGCTCTGGTGTTATAAATCGACGCTCACTGATAGCGATAAGTTCATCACCTTTGAAGCTCATTAACGGGTCATGACGAATGGATGCCATAAAACCTTGTTGCTCACGGTAGCGATAGGTCATTTCTGGAGAAACAACTTCACCACTCCCAGAACAATGTAAAAAATCGACGCCATAACCTAATGAAGACAATAAGGCCAATTCAAAACGACGCAAGGCAGGTTCTGGATTTTTAGTCTGAGCAAGTTCAGTTAATACGGTGAGATAATCGAGAAAGAGTGCGGGATAAGGCGTTTCTTGTTCAATCACGCGCACCACTAATTCGTTAATGTACATGGCTGAATATAAGTTTATGCCAGTGAGCGGGATAGCCAAACTGATGCTTTCAGCCTGACGCAGTGTTCGCATGGACCCTTTTCCTGACCACTTCATTAGTAATGGAGTAAACGCTTGCAATACACCTTTTAGATTGGATCGCTTACTTCGTGCGCCTTTGGATATAATAGATAAACGACCATATTCTTCGCTAAACACATCTAAGATTAGACTGCTTTCACTATACGGTCTACGGTGCAGGACAAAACAGCGTTGTAAGCCTTCTTCCACGTTTTTTACCTATAAATAAGATGAACTATACACTTCGCTAACGATAAAGCTTCGCTTCTAGAGACTATAAAAGATGCCTTATGCTATAACAAAAAAATCCCAAACAACTTAAAGGTATTCACTTCAGTTATTCGGGATCCAGCTCTAGCTTTTATCGTTTCTAGTTTCTAGAAATTACAAATCGTCGATGTAACCTAGAGAACGAAGTGCTCGCTCATCATCAGCCCAACCAGATTTAACTTTAACCCAAAGCTCTAAATACACTTTGCGGTCAAACAAGCCTTCCATATCAATACGTGCTTCACGACCAATTACTTTGATCTTTTCACCGTTCTTACCAACAACCATTTTCTTTTGACCAAGACGCTCAACAAGAATTAGGCCGTTAATATGAAAACCATCCATTTTTGGGTTGTAATCAAAACGCTCGATCTCAACGGTTACTGAATACGGCAGTTCTTCACCCGTAAAGCGCATAAGCTTTTCACGAATAATTTCTGATGCCATAAAACGTTGCGAACGGTCAGTTACGTATTCTTCAGGAAAGTGATGCACCGCTTTTGGTAAATGTTCACGAACTAGTTTTTGAACAATATCAACATTAGACCCTGATTTCGCTGAAATTGGCACAACATCAACAAAGTCCATTTTTTCAGTCATTGTTTGAAGATGAGCCATAACGTCATTTTTATCTTTAACGTTATCTACTTTGTTTACTAATAAAACCGTAGGGAATCCAGCTTTTCTCAGCTTATTCAATACCATTTCATCGTCTGGTGTCCAGTGAGTACCATCTACCAAGAATAAAACCAAGTTAACATCACTTAATGATGAGCTTGCTGCACGGTTCATTAAACGGTTAATCGCACGCTTTTCTTCAATATGAAGACCTGGCGTATCAATATAAATCGCTTGATAATCCCCTTCCGTATCAACACCCATAATGCGGTGACGAGTCGTTTGAGGTTTACGAGATGTAATCGAAATCTTCTGCCCCAATATTTGGTTTAGAAGTGTTGATTTACCTACGTTTGGACGACCAACGATAGCAATAAAGCCACAGTGCTGATTGTCGCTAGATTCTGTTTTAGCTTCTGATGAGAAGTACGCATCTAGATCGAATTCTTTGTCATCTGACATTAGTTTACTTGTCCTAATGCTATGTCAGCAGCCGACTGTTCTGCCTTGCGGCGGCTACTTCCTTTGCCGATAACAGGCTTATCCAAGCCTGCTACGATACATTCAATAGTGAACTCTTGGTTGTGAGCTTCACCTTTAATTTTTGTCACAGTGTACGTTGGTAACGGCTTACGACGACCTTGTAGGTATTCTTGAAGACGTGTTTTTGGATCTTTTTGAGAGATACCTGGTTCAATCGAATCTAAGCGTGTTTTGTACCATGCTAAAATAATTCGACGAATCACTTCGGTATCACTATCAAGATAAATACCACCAATAATCGCTTCAACCGCATCGGCTAAAATTGAATCACGGCGGAAACCACCACTTTTCAATTCACCAGGACCTAAGAATAGGTAATCACCCAGTTGGAATTCACGACCTAATTCAGCCAATGTATGACCACGAACAAGAGTTGCTCGCATACGGCTCATATCACCTTCATCCACTTTAGGGAAGCGGTGATATAACTCATCTGCAACAACAAAACTCAAAATTGAATCACCTAAAAACTCTAAGCGCTCATTATGAGTACCATTAGCACTACGGTGAGTCAGTGCTAATTTTAAAAAGTTTTCATCGTTAAATTGATAGCCAATTTTCTTTTCTAAGCGTTGTAATGAAGAATTCATAATCTTTCAATCAGTCTATGCCACCGATGCGGTTAAAACGCACACCAGTAGGAATAAAGGAAGGCAGCACACTATCGCTACCACGTTCAAATTCAAAGCTGATCCAGATCCCGACCGCTTTGCCAACAAGATTCGCTTCTGGAACAAAACCCCAATAACGACTGTCAGCACTGTTGTCACGATTATCGCCCATCACAAAGTAGTTACCTTCTGGAACAACCCATTCATTATAGCCTGGTCGTGGTTGATACATCGACACACGATCAGACCTCATAGGGTTAACCAAAATATCATGCGTAGTATCGCTTGCTAACTGCTCAGTATATTGAACTAAGTTAGTGCGATCTGGCATAAATTCACTGTCTTTCATGTTCGTTAACGGGATGATATTACACTTGCTCTCACCTTTTTGTTTAACACAAATTTGCTTAGCAGAGCTATAGGTAACGGTATCACCAGGTTCACCAACTACACGTTTAATATAGTCGATATTTGGTTGTGGTGGGTATTTAAAAACAACAATATCACCACGTTCAGGTTTACCTACGTCTACAAGTTGTGAGCGCCAAACAGGGTCTTTAATTCCATAAGAGAATTTTTCAACCAAGATAAAATCACCGACTAAAAGCGTCGGCATCATCGAACCGGATGGGATCTGGAACGGCTCATAAATAAATGAGCGCAACACTAAAACAAGGCCAATCACTGGAAAAATAGAAACAGACTGTTCTATCCATGCCGGTTGAGGAGCGACTTTTTCAAGTGTTGCTTCATCAACTTGTCCATTCACTTGATCACGCGCAGCTGCAATTTTTTGTTTGCGCTTTGGTGCCAAGACGAATTTATCAATAGTCCAAATAACACCAGTAAACAGTGTTACTAAAACTAAAATCAGTGAAAAAGTGTTAGCCATTACATTCCCTTAAGTTATTAAGTGTTGCATAACAAAGAAAGCGAAGACCATTGATCATCGCTTTCTTTGAGCTGTAATAAAGCGTCATTTACGTCGTTCTGATAAATCAGAAGTTATAAATTAATCTTTACCTACATGAAGAATCGCAAGGAAAGCTTCTTGAGGTAATTCAACATTACCAATCTGCTTCATGCGTTTCTTACCGTCTTTTTGCTTCTTCAACAGTTTTTTCTTACGGCTAATATCGCCACCGTAACATTTTGCGATTACGTTTTTACGTAACTGCTTAACGGTTGAACGCGCAATAATGTGCCCACCAATTGCCGCTTGAATTGCAATATCAAACATTTGACGAGGGATGAATTCTTTCATCTTCTCAACAAGTAAGCGACCACGACCTTGTGCATTATCATGGTGAGTAATGATAGCAAGAGCATCAACTCTTTCACCATTAATCAATACGTCAACACGAACCATATTAGAAAGTTCATAACGTTGGAAGTTGTAATCTAATGATGCATAACCACGAGATGTGGACTTTAAACGGTCAAAGAAATCTAACACTACTTCAGACATTGGAATGTCATAAGTTAATGCCACTTGATTTCCATGATAAATCATATCGACTTGAGTACCACGTTTTTCAATACATAGGCTAATTACATTACCTAAATAATCCGCAGGCACTAAGATATTACAACGAGCAATTGGTTCACGAATTTCGTCTAAATCGTTCACTGCTGGCAATTTTGCAGGGCTATCTACGTACAGTAAATCGCCATTATTCAACACAACTTCGTAAACTACCGTTGGTGCTGTTGTAATCAGATCAAGATCGTATTCACGCTCTAAACGCTCCTGAATGATTTCCATATGTAGCATACCAAGGAAGCCACAACGGAAACCAAAACCAAGCGCTGAAGAACTTTCTGGTTCATAGAAAAGAGACGCATCATTTAAGCTTAATTTACCCAGTGCATCACGGAAATTTTCATAATCATCCGATGAAATAGGGAATAAACCAGCATATACCTGTGGTTTCACTTTTTTGAAACCAGGTAAGCGCTCTTCACAGCCACCTTTAGCGTGAGTTAATGTATCACCCACTGGTGCGCCTAAAATATCTTTAATACCACAAACAACCCAGCCTACTTCACCGGTGTTTAATCCATCAGTATCCACTTGTTTTGGTGTGAAGATACCAATGCGGTCAACATTCCATGATTGGCCAGTGCTCATTACTTTAATTTTGTCATTTTTCTTTAGTGAGCCATGCTTAACTCGAACCAAAGAAACAACACCTAAATAGTTATCAAACCATGAGTCAATGATCAACGCTTGAGTTGGACCTTCTGGATTGCCTTCTGGTGCTGGAATACATTTTACAATCGTTTCAAGAACGGCATCAACACCTAAACCAGTCTTTGCAGAGCAGCGTGTCGCCTCCATCGCTTCAATACCAACGATGTCTTCAATTTCTTCTGCTACACGATCTGGATCAGCCGCTGGTAAATCAATCTTATTCAAGATTGGAACCACTTCTAAATCCATTTCAAGAGCGGTATAACAGTTTGCTAGAGTTTGAGCTTCTACACCCTGACCCGCATCAACCACCAATAATGCGCCTTCACAAGCAGCAAGTGAACGTGATACTTCGTATGAGAAATCAACATGTCCTGGTGTATCGATGAAATTTAGTTGATAAGTTTCACCATCGTTCGCCGTGTAGTTTAGAGTCACACTCTGGGCTTTAATAGTGATACCACGTTCACGTTCTAGATCCATTGAATCAAGAACTTGTGCTGCCATTTCACGGTCTGACAGGCCACCACAAATTTGGATAAGGCGGTCAGATAGTGTTGATTTACCGTGATCGATATGGGCAATAATAGAAAAATTACGAATATGCTTCATGAATGACGTGACAAACTCAATTAGTTAATGGGATTGGATCGTGAGATCAAGTAATGGGATTCTACCCAATTTCCTAGCAAGTCGCTATCTTATCCTGCGGCATTTACTGAGATAGTGTCAGAAATCGGTTCACCAAGGACTCGGACTAGGCTAACTTGTTGTTCTGTGTTCTGTTCAATACGATGAGAAAGGCGTTTCGCAATAAAATAACCTCCCCATGCAGAAAGCGCAGCAATGGTAATGGTTGTCACTTCACCAATGCCAATTAATGGGGAGATTAACCAGTCAGAGATTAATGCACCAAACAAAAGAAAAAGCAAAGGAACCAAATAAACAATGGCAGCAGATTGCAGTAAATTCTTTTCTGGTAGCCCTATTTCAACCATTTGGCCTACCGTTAGTTTCTTATCCGTATGGAAAGCCCAGTGATGAACTTTTCCAGGAAGTACTTTAGATACAATACCGGTTCCACATGAGTCTTTAGACGAGCAATGGTTACAGCTGCTTTTTTGTTGGCAACCAACGACAACAATATCGTCTTGAATATCAAGTACTGTTGCAAGTGCTGTCATCATAAGAATTACTTACCCTCACTGTTTACTACAGAAGTGCGAAAAACAACAGAATCTGCAATACGTTTTGCCGTAATTGGTGGAATGTCACCAACGACACTGATCTCATAGTCACCTTGTATGTAACTGTAGAGAGAGCGTTGACCTTGACGGACCGATTGCTCTTTTTGGCTTAATTTATCCGCTTCAGAAATATAAACTGAAAAATTAAATAAACCATCAGAATACATCTGGCTTTCAACCGCGCGTTGGTTCATCGCTAAACGATAACGATTAAAGTTAATATCTTTAAATCCATTAGGAAGCCAGTTAACGCTCCACGTTGCTTTTTCTTGTAAAGACGATGATAAAGGCAAGACTTTAGGTAACTCGATCTCTCCTAAACGCTTACTCATATACCCTGAAATTTGCTCACTAACGGTATAAGAAACTACTCGATACTGTTCAATTATGTCACCATCTCGACTAACGAGATCAGTTCGTAATGGGAGTTTACTGCGCTCGTCAATCCACACTATGTATGAATAACGATTTCCATCTTTAGCGACAATTCGCACTACCTGAGCTGGTGAACCCGCCTCTCTTCCTCTGCCCACAGAAACAAAATCATAATAGGCTTTCAGAGGAACAAGGTCTTTATGCAAAAGAGGGATCACCGGAGCAACAATAGATTCAGATTGGATTGAAAAAGGTTTGCTACCTTGCTCTAAATATGAAATCTCGTCATTTCGACGGATGACTTCTCGCATCGAACCACTTAAATAAACAAGATGGGATAACGTCATTTTATCCGTGTGGGAATGACGATACATAAACGGTTCAATGCTATTTTTCTTAACTAAAATATAGGAAAGTTCATAGTTTAGCTTGTGACTCGCCTCTCCCATTTGATGCAACAAAGCCTCAGCAGAGGGGGTATCTTCTGCTGAGGCTATTCTTGGAAAGAAGCTGACCAAGACAATAAAGCTGATCAGGATACGTTTCATTATTCTTCCAATGTTGTATTTTGCTCTAATAAACCACGGTCAATAGAACCATCGTGAGCATTTAACCGAAGTTGCAATTCATAATCTTGCAGCATCGCATTAATGCGTTTACGTTGCTCCATGACATCAGCTTCAGTTGAGGTTTTCTTAACTAAAGAATCTCGAGTTAAGCTCACAGGCTCTGCCGTTCCACTAAAGGGAATAGTATCAAGTACCTGAATGTCACCACTAGCAGGAATAATACCTGAATCAGCACCGTTATATTGCTGAACACCAACAATGACAACCAAAGAGAAACACGCCGCCATCGCCACTTGGCTAAATTGTGTCAACCAACTTGGTAGCGTTTTCTTTGCTTCCTTTGCCGTTGGCTGTGACCGTATAAATTCAGTCACCGTCTCATTTACTTGATGAGCAGGCTCATCTTCAAGCGCGAATGCAACGTTAGCAGCAATGTCCCACTCTTTTGTTTCTGGTGCTTCACCTCTCATGATGTCACCAATTAAATGGTAACTTTTCCAGGTTTCTGCATTTTCAGGCTGCGATAACGATTCGATGAACGCATTGTCCATTTCTTCATTATCAGTAAACGCCGAAATTTGTTCTTTATAAGTCATTGTCTTCACCGTTTGACCGTTGGAAATTAATTAACGCTGCATTAGCGGTTGGATCTTTTTCTCAACAACTTCACGAGCTCGGAAAATACGAGAACGAACCGTACCAACCGGACACTCCATTACAACAGCAATATCTTCATAACTTAAGCCTTCTAGCTCTCGTAACGTGATTGCTGTTTTTAAATCTTCAGGTAAACCATCAATTGTCGAAAATACGATTTGTCGTAACTCTTCAGTCAATGATAAATTTTCTGGGTTAGTGATTTCTTTTAGCGCACTCGCACCTTCATAATATTCAGCTTCTTCAGCATCAACATCAGAGGCTGGTGGCCGGCGGCCTTGAGCTACAAGGTAATTTTTAGCTGTATTGACCGCTATTCGATACAACCAAGTATAGAATGCACTGTCCCCACGAAAAGTAGGCAACGCTCGATACGCTTTAATAAATGCTTCTTGTGCAACATCTGGCACATCGCCACTGTTTTTTACATAACGAGCAACAAGACTACATACTTTGTTTTGGTACTTAATAACCAAATGGTTAAAGGCTTGCTTGTCACCACGCTGAACACGCTCAATTAAAACTTGATCTGTTAACTGCTCACTCATTGGAGCGGGTACTCCCACGTTATTCTTCTTAGATGCGCATAAAGTTTAGATTACGCAAATAGCTGACAATATATCCGCTATACCACGATTAACTTGAGCACTATGTATGAGTTTCTAATCTTTAGAAAGTTCCTTTATTATTACATTTTTTTATCAATTTAATAGTTCAATGATTGATTTAACGATCTTTTTTACACAACGTTAACTTCTCACGCTCTATTTTTTATTCTTGATATTTAAGATTCCACCTCAAAATATGACGCAATCTCATAGATTCTGGTAAAATGCTCGGATAATCACAGGATAATGATGAATAGTATGAACATAACCAATGAACACACTTGCGACGTTTTAGTCATAGGCAGTGGTGCTGCTGGTCTTTCACTTGCACTTAGAGTCGCACCACATGGAAAGGTGATCGTTTTAAGTAAAGGCCCTCGTAATGAAGGCTCTACCTACTACGCTCAAGGTGGCATTGCCGCCGTATTTGATGAAAGTGATACGGTAGAGTCACATGTCGACGATACCCTTGTTGCAGGCGCACATATTTGTGATAAAGATGTTGTTACTTTTATTGCGGAGAATGCCAAACATTGCGTTCAATGGTTAATTGATGGCGGTGTTCCTTTTGATCACGATGATGAAAAAGAAACCGACGTTTCAGATCCAAAATTTCATTTAACTCGTGAGGGTGGCCATAGCCATCGTCGTATTCTGCACGCGGCAGATGCCACAGGCAGAGCGGTGCAAAACTCATTACAAGATAACGTAGTAAACCATCCTAATATATCTATCTTTGAGCGACACAATGCGTTGGATTTAATCACCGAAGATAAAATTGGCGGCGAAGCAGACAAAGTAGTTGGTGCTTATATTTGGAACCGTGATGCGGAGCACGTTGAAACCGTTCGTGCAAAATTTGTCGTATTAGCGACAGGTGGCGCCTCTAAAGTGTATCAATATACATCAAACCCAGATGTTTCCTCTGGTGACGGTATCGCTATGGCGTGGCGTGCAGGTTGTCGGGTTGCAAATCTTGAGTTCAACCAATTTCACCCTACGTGTTTATTCCACCCTGATGCTCGTAATTTCTTAATGTCCGAAGCTCTTCGTGGTGAAGGCGCCTATTTACGCCGACCTGATGGCACTCGTTTTATGCCTGATTTTGACCAACGTGGTGAATTAGCACCTCGTGATGTAGTTGCTCGCGCTATCGATTTTGAAATGAAGCGTTTAGGTGCTGACTGCATGTATTTGGACATCAGTCACAAACCTAAAGATTTCATTCTCCACCATTTCCCAACCATTAATGAAAAACTGTTGTCATTTGGTATCGATATGACCGAAGAGCCAATCCCAATTGTTCCTGCGGCTCACTATACTTGCGGTGGCGTAATGGTCGATAAACAAGGTCAAACTGACATCGATGGTTTATTTGCTATTGGTGAAGTGAGCTACACTGGCCTTCATGGGGCAAACCGTTTGGCTTCTAACTCATTATTAGAGTGCGTTGTTTATGCATGGTCGGCTTCTGAAAACATCATTAAAGATATGAATAATCGAGAGCTTCCACCGTCATTACCCGCTTGGGATGAAAGCCAAGTTGAATGCTCTGATGAGGAAGTGGTGATCCAGCATAACTGGCATGAATTACGTCTGTTTATGTGGGATTACATGGGGATTGTTCGTACTGATAAGCGTCTAGAACGAGCACTTCGTCGTATTCAATTATTGAAACAAGAGACGCATGATTACTATAGTAATTTCCGTGTGTCGAACAATTTAATTGAGCTACGTAACTTACTCGATGTATCTGAACTCATGGTTCGCTGTGCAATGGAGCGTAAAGAAAGCTGTGGTTTACATTATACGCTTGATTATCCAGAAGCACTTGAAGAGTCAGGACCAACGATCCTAGTACCTAAAAACATTAATTAATTTATTGATCTTATCTGAACAGCACCGCTAATTGGTGCTGTTCCTCTTCACTCATCGCATCTTTAAATAAATAAAAATACTGCTCTGTATAGTCATTATTAGCATAAATGATGCTCACGCTTTTACTTACCCAGAATACACGCGTAACAACCCAATCGCGATGATCATCAGATGTTTTCGCGACAAAGGTATAATCACCTTGTAACTCTAATAGCTGATAATAAATCGACGTAATATGTTTATGAATTAAATAAAAAAGAAGAGGAATAAGCGGAAATGGCACTATGCCCATTATCATTACCGCCCATCCTAAGTAGAAGTAACTACTATATAGAGTAAGATAGGCGATATATGAAAAATGAAGCGTTACCTTAACGGAGTTTACTGAGGTTATGCTCAACGATCTTATCTATTATAGCGGCATGCCCAAGATTATCACTACGCCCATGCCCCATGATCCACGTGAATAAATCTGGATCATCACATTCTAGTAATGACACAAAATTCTGTTGCTCAGCTTCTGTTAGCTCTTCAAAACATTCGTCAAAAAATGGCATTACGACCACATCTAATTCTAGCATCCCACGACGGCAAGCCCACTTTACTCGTGCTTTTTCTTCAACACTGTACATACGGTCCTCTAGCTTAAATAGAAATAACTAACTGGAGTCTATCAGTCTATTTCTATGACAACCATGATCTAAAGTCACAAGATGAAGAAGATGAGACATAAAACTACTTGTTTCTTTTTGCTGACATTTAAAATCTAGGCATTTACTATAAAGAAATAATCTAACTGAATAAGAATGTCATGATGAGTACTATTTTTCCTACATTATCACTAAAAAAAGACGATACCTTACCAAGTTTTGCAATTTCTGAATTGGATAATTGGGCATTAATTACCATGGTAGGTAACGATAAAAAATCCTACTTACATGGCCAAGTTACTTGTGATGTGGTCGCTTTAACTAAAAATGAAATCACCTTTGGTGGTCATTGTGACGCAAAAGGCAAGCTATGGAGTGTTTTCCAACTATTTAATCACAATGAAGGTTATGCGCTATTCCAACGTAAAAGTGCCGTAGAAAACGAATTAACTGAAATTAAAAAATACGCTGTATTCTCTAAAGTTGAAATCGCTATTAGCGATGACGTATTGCTTGGTTTTACTGGTGAAGACGCTCAAACATGGATCGATACCAATACCGATTCTCAAGATAATGTCAGAAATTCTGAGTTTGGTACCTTTGCAAAAATTAGCCAATCGCAATGGTTACTGGTAACGACTCCTGAGCATAAAGACGCTCTGGTTAACTCTTTAACTCAAGTGACTTTATGTGATGAATCACTGTGGGATTTATATAATATTCAACACGGTTTCCCTCAACTTGATAACGCGTTAATTAATGAGCACATTCCTCAAGCAATGAATCTACAAGCTATTGATGGCATTAGCTTTAAGAAAGGCTGTTATACAGGTCAAGAAACGGTAGCAAGAGCGAAATATCGAGGCATAAATAAGCGTGCAATGTATCTCGTATCTGGTCAATCAGTGCAAGTACCTGCGGCGGGTGATGCTATAGAACGCAGTGTCGGCGACAACTGGCGTAAAGGTGGTGTTATTGTTTCTTCTTTCCGTTATGAAGATGGCCACACTTTAGCATTAGCGATTCTCCCTAATGACCTGGATGAAGACACGAAATTTAGACTTCAAGATTCTACCTGGGGAAAAATGTCACAGCCTTATTCACTAGATGACGAATAAAATATACATAGACAGATGTTCATTTTATTGTGTCGAAAATGGGATTAATTTACATCATTGCATTTTTAATCTTGACCTTATGCGCACAATGGAAGAATTACACGTGAATTGTTATTTAATATTTATGAATAAGTAGCAATTTAATTGTTATTTAGCTATCGTTACTGTGTTCTTTTGTTACAAAAGAACGCATAAATTGTTTAACTCCAAACAATTTATTCCAATGTACCTATATATATTGGAAATGCATCTGTGACTGTTTGCCCGAATTTATTTCGGGCTTTTTTTTATCCCAAAGCATTCGATACCAGTCATTATCTATTCTTTTTTACTAGGTAAATTTCAAATAGATATCAAATTGAAGAAGATAAAAACACTAAAAATAGCACATTGATCACTCTATCCCATTATTGTCACACTACTATCACATTTTATGTTTTATAATTCTTATCAAAGTAGATAGCTATCGTGCTGATTACGATTCAAAGTGCAGCACGATAACTATAAAGGAAACACTTTTGTAGTATTAATCACTAAAGGATAATGTGATGCGATTTTTTAAGCACTATGCCCCTGGTATGATTGCTAAACATATTAGTCGACTGTTTAACGGGAAGATTCATATTCATGGTATTGGTGAGTTTAGATTTGAAGAAGGAAAGTTAATGGTTCCTTCTCAAGCTGAACGTGAACAGTATAGAATGATAAGAGAGGTTAACTTGGAAGTGGCTCGCTTACGACTGTCCTATTAAACCTGAGTAATATGTAAAATCGATACAAAAAAGGTAGCTTTCGCTACCTTTTCTATTTAATTCACCCTAGATAGACTCTTTCTTCGCCATATTTGGTAACCGACCAGACAAGCCTAATGCTCGTTTTAAGCACTCGTCTTTCATCGGTGTTAGCTCATTAGTCAAAGACATACCAATCCCTCTGACTAGCTTTTTAATCGGGTTAGTTCCAGAAAATAGCTCTTTAAAGCCCTGCATTGAAGCAATCATTTGAGCCGCTTCTGCTTTTCTCCAGCGCTCAAAAGGGCGTAAATTGGTTTTTAAGCCAATGTCTTTGCCCTCTTGATGTAGATCTATAATCGTTTCAGCTAATGCTGCAGCATCTGCCAGGCCTAAATTCACTCCTTGCCCTGCTAGAGGATGAATCGTATGAGCCGCATCTCCAACCAATACAACGCGCTCTTTAACAAAGTCTTTGGCATAACGCATTTTTAAAGGAAACGCTTGACGCTTACCTTCCACTTGACACAAACCTAGTTGATTATCAAAAGCGACCGTTAGCTGCTTATTGAACTCGTCTTCAGTCATTGATGCTAAATTTTCAGCTTGAAGAGGATCCAACGACCAAACAATTGAACTCAAGTTACTTTCCCCTAAAGGAAGAAACGCTAAGGGACCTTCAGGCCTAAAGACTTGACGAGCCGTCTCATTATGATTATCTACGGTTCGAATGTTAGCAACTAATGCGCTATGCCCATAATCCCAATGCGTTAATGGAATGTCTAATTGATTACGCAACCAAGAGTTAGCACCATCAGCACCAACAACCAATTTGGCTGTAATTGCTTTTCCTGATTCTAAATTTAGCCATGCTTCACTTTCACCAAACATGATATTACTGCATCGCTCTGGTGCCAATAACGTTACATTCTCTTGCTTAGATACTTTATCAAGTAGAGATAACTGAATAACTCGGTTTTCAACAATATGGCCTAGATTGCGCTGTGCTATTTGTTCTGCTTCAAAATCAATATGAGCAAAGCTATCTTGTTCCCACACTTTCATTGACGTATACGGCGCTGCTCTACGGGACAGTATCCCTTGCCATGCTCCAACGTGATCTAAGATGTTTTCACTTGCTCGGCTAATGGCTGACACTCGCACATCAGGTAAATCAGACAATTCACTATCAGGCAGTTGGTTCTCAATAACCGCGATTCTTAATCCGCTATTTTCTAATGCTGCAGCAACAGTTAAACCAACCATGCCACCACCAATAATCGCAATATCTACACTTTGCATCATAATTATCTATTCACTCTGCCCATTGCTCGTAATGTCAGGGGCTTTAAAAAAGAACGGAAAGTATCAACAGCACACAAACTTATATTTCGTCCAATCACCATTGGAAACGCACTGTTTGCAAAAATAGAGACTAATCCTGCCGTCATTTTGATTGTTTTTTGTTGGTCTGTCTGGCGTCGTTTCTGATAATCAGAAAGTACACAATATTCACCGATATCACGATTTAATTGATTTGCTTGGGTTATGCCATCAGCTAATGAGAATACATCTCTAATACCAAGGTTAAACCCTTGGCCTGCAATCGGGTGAAGAGTTTGAGCGGCATTACCAATGGCAACAAAACGGTGTGATATGTGCTGTTTTTGACGACGCAACCATAATGGATAATGCGCCCGTTTCCCTGTTTTAATGAATTGACCTAAACGCCAACCAAAAGCGTGCTGTAGATGATCTAAAAAAGCCTCATCATTATAGGCTAGTATCTGTTGTGACTCTTCAGGACTAACGCACCATACCAAGGAACTTCTCCCTTTTGACATAGGAAGCAAAGCCAATGGACCATTATCGGTAAAACGTTCAAACGCTTTACCTTGGGGATGAATAGCCGTGGTTACATTGGCAATAATGGCCACTTGTTGAAAGTCATCATTCTCACTTTCAATATTCATACACTTACAAGTCTTTGATTCAGCGCCATCAGCAGCAACAATAAGAGACGTTGAAATCACGCTTCCTGTCGATAACGTTACTATTGATAACGAAAGCTCACGCTTAATATCAACAATAGATGCAGGACAAAGAAGGTCAATATGGTGAGAGTTCACTAATTTTTTATAATAAAAGTGACCAACATCAGCCAACTCAACGACATAACCTAACGCATCAACATTGAGTTCTTTAGAGGTTAATTCAGTTAACCCCATATGATGTCGGTCTGACACATGAATATGATTAATAGACGTTGAAAATGATTCAATATCAGACCAAAGATCAATGTCTTGTAATAATTGGGATGTCCCATTTGATAGCGCAATACTTCTAGAATCATAACCTGGATGCTGCTCCAAATCCGGCTCCATTGCCTCTATTACAGCAATAGATAAAGTGCCTTGATTCATTTCTTCTAGCGCCAGTGCTAAGGTCGCCCCAGACATGGCACCACCCACGATCACTACATCATAATGTGTCATATGTTACCTAAATTAATGCACTGCTTTAGACGCGTCGTTATGCACTTTTTGACCTAATTCAGCATGAATCGTCAGTACACAAATACGAACATGTTCAATCACTTGCTCAAATAAATTTGCTTGCTCTTCTAATTCATCGTCTTCATCAATACCTAAACGAGCAATTTCTTCTAAATCTAGCAATGCTTCTTTCAAAGACTCAGACGCTTGATCTAATTTTAATTCAACTAACCCTAGCCCTGAAATAAAGTGGTTAACCCACTCACTTAATCCATCAGCTCGATTCATTAATGTTTCTGTTTCATCTGGGATGAGCACCTCTAGCGCAAAGCTATCCGTACTTAACTCCTCAACGGTACACTGAAAAATCTCACTGCCTATTTTCAGCGCATTGTCTGGCCACCCCATACCATCATTGGTGTAATCAAACATAAGTGGTTTCCACGTTTTATTATCTAGTGGTAATCCGCCACTTATCATTCCCACAAGTAAACCATGCAATTCAGATGGCGTCACAGCGAGTCTACTGTCTTTTAAGGCTGACTCTACCGTCAGAAAGGTTGGCATTTTAATTACGATCATGGGGATCTCTATATTTATTGATAATGATGACATGCTACCACTTTGAGGATAACCAGAAAACTCACTATCTCTCTCAATTGAGTATCTTTTCATCATATTGTTGTTTTATTAAGAATATAGTTAACCACCATCAACAAAGAGAAGGGAAATACTTGAATCTTATTAGCGCATTTCTTATAGTTTCATTCACTTATCACTGATCTGTTTTTTTATCGGTGTATTCTTCTAGTTTAACGATGAGTAATGTATTGATGTCAAGCCAAGCCGTGCAAGTTCAAATCTTAGGACGAGCCATCAAGGTTAACTGCCCTGCTGGTCAAGAAGCAGCCTTGAAAGAAGCTGCAAAAGATTTAGATAATCGAGTAAATGAATTATCTGAACGAACTAAGGTAACCAATACTGAGCAATTATTAACAATTACATCGTTAAATATCTGCTACGAACTACACATGGCGAAAAAAGAAGCAAGTAATCACTCTTCTGCTGTTTATGATCGAATGGGACTGCTTGCTAGCGCATTAGAAGCGGCAATTTCTACCGTAAAGCCTAGCCAAACAGAAGAAAGTACGGCAGAATAGGAACTGTCGCTAAGGATAGCAAAAGAATCAATTTTACCCTGGAGTGTTTGTAGGCGGATCTATGTCCCTGAGCCGATAAGCACAAATTAGGGTTAGTATTTATTTACTATTGAGCAAGCTCGGCTCGTACTGAGAAGCCTACGGTAAATTTTGCTGATCCGCCTTGAACCGAGGGTTCAAGGGCTACGACCACTACGGCACTTTGGGGTATTCCATGACATCTCGTCGACAGATTCGACAATCAATTCGCCTAGATCGCAACGCGTTATCCCCTCACGAACAAACACAAGCCGCCAAAGACCTTGTCTTACAGTGCGCGAATGACCCTTATATTCAAAAAGCACAATCCATCGCAATCTACCTTTCTGTTGATGGTGAAATAGATACTTCATTACTAATTGAGTGGCTTTGGCAACAAGGTAAATCTGTCTCTTTACCTGTTATTCATCCTTTTAGTAAGGGACATTTACTTTTTCTTCAGTACCATCCTACGACCACGCTTCTATTAAATAAATATCAAATCCCTGAACCCAAGTTAGATAAAACTCAAGTGGTTCCCGTTAATGCACTTGATATTATTATTACCCCTCTTGTCGCTTTTGATCATACAGGTAATCGATTAGGTATGGGTGGCGGATATTACGACCGCACCTTGGTTAATTGGCACCAATCTCAAACGGGCCCAATACCTATCGGAATTTCTCATTCGTGCCAGCAAGTTGACCAACTTCCAATTGAATCTTGGGATGTTCCTCTGCCTCGTATAATTACGCCAAAAAAAATATGGCATTGGTAACGTTTTTTTAGCAACAATATGAATAGACTCTTCGCCGTTATTACCTAAAAACGAAAACGTTTGCATTAATTGGGATTATTCTCGTTTATTGACTTCTTTTTTCTGACGAAGAAATATCTGTACGTTATAATTACGCCGTTTTATTTGAACTCTATTATTTCATTAGGAGAATGTCATGACTCAAGACGAGATGAAAAAAGCAGCTGGTTGGGCAGCGTTAGAATACGTAAAAGCTGGCAGCATTGTTGGTGTAGGTACAGGATCAACAGTAAATCATTTCATCGACGCACTTGCGACCATGAAAAAAGAAATTAAAGGTGCAGTATCAAGCTCTGTAGCATCAACTGAAAAGCTGAAAGAATTAGGCATTCCAGTCTTCGAGTGTAATGATGTTTTCAGTCTTGATGTTTATGTTGATGGCGCAGATGAAATCAACGGTAAAAACGAGATGATTAAAGGTGGCGGAGCTGCTCTTACTCGTGAAAAAATCGTTGCTGCTATTTCTGAAAAATTCATTTGTATTGTTGATAATACGAAACAAGTCGACGTGCTAGGTCAATTCCCTCTGCCTGTAGAAGTTATCCCAATGGCTCGCTCTTACGTTGCTCGTGAGTTAGTTAAACTTGGTGGTGACCCTGCGTACCGTGAAGGCACAGTCACAGATAATGGCAATATGATCTTAGACGTACACAATATGCAGATCACTAACGCTAAAGAATTAGAAGATAAAATCAATAGCCTTGCTGGCGTAGTCACTGTCGGTTTATTTGCACATCGTGGCGCAGACGTACTGTTAGTTGGTTCTCCTGACGGCGTAAAAAAATTCGATTAATACAACAAATTTTCTTTCTTATCTCTTAGATTGAGAGATAAAAATGTCATTCGATTACAAACGGTACTCATTAGTACCGTTTTTTATTAACTATTTCGTAATTTTCTTACCCAAACTGGTTATTTTTTGATACTTTATAATCATCAATAAATAATCACTACCCTAATCATTATTGATTTTGTTTTTAAGGATAAGAACGACATGGCAAAAATATCTCTGGAAAAAGAAAAAATTAAAATTCTTCTTTTAGAAGGATTGCACCCATCTTGCGTTGAAGTATTTCAAGCTGACGGTTACACCAACATTGAATATCACAAAGGTTCATTGTCGGAAGAGGAGTTACTTGAAGCAGTGAAAGATGTTCACTTTATTGGCTTGCGATCGCGAACTCAACTTACCAAAGAAGTGTTCGACGCTGCAAATAAGCTAGTTGCTGTGGGCTGTTTCTGTATTGGAACTAACCAAGTTAATTTAACTGCAGCAGCAAAACGCGGCATTCCAGTATTTAACGCACCATTTTCTAATACCCGTAGTGTAGCTGAATTGGTGTTAGGGCAAATTCTATTGTTGCTTCGCGGCATCCCAGAGAAAAATGCTCAAGCTCATCGCGGTATCTGGAAAAAAAGTGCAGACGCTTCTTTTGAGGCCAGAGGCAAACGTTTGGGTATCGTAGGTTACGGACATATCGGAACACAACTAGGGATCTTAGCTGAAAACCTAGGCATGCGTGTTTACTACTATGATATCGAAAATAAGCTTTCATTAGGTAACGCCACTCAAATTCAAACCATGAGTGAATTACTGAATAAATGTGATGTTATTTCTCTTCATGTTCCAGAAACAGCGGGTACAAAAGATATGATGGGCGCTGAAGAGTTTTCTCGAATGAAGCCTGGTGCCATCTTTATTAATGCTGCTCGTGGCACTGTCGTTAAAATTCCAGACTTATGTGATGCACTTGAATCAGGGCATCTAGGTGGCGCAGCTATCGATGTATTCCCTACCGAACCAAAAACAAATGCGGAACCATTCGAGTCTCCATTACAAAAATTTGATAATGTAATTCTGACACCACATGTGGGTGGTTCAACTCAAGAAGCCCAAGAAAATATTGGTGTTGAAGTTGCAGGCAAGTTAACTAAATACTCAGATAATGGGTCAACATTATCATCAGTTAACTTCCCAGAAGTCTCTCTTCCATTACATACTGATACTTCTCGTCTCCTGCATATTCATGAAAATCGTCCTGGTATCCTAACTAAAATTAACAGTATTTTTGCTGATGAAGGCATTAACATTGCCGCTCAATACCTGCAAACATCAGCAGAAATGGGCTATGTGGTAATTGATGTTGAAACAGCTAGATCAGAAGAAGCGTTAACTCAACTTAAAGCAATTGAAGGAACAATCCGAGCTCGTATCCTTCATTAACATAAATACGCTTTAACTAGATAGTTTAAACAATAAAAAATGAGTTACCTTTTTAGGTAACCCATTTTTATATTCTATCCATTAAATAGATTAATTTTTAAGACGGTACACAACAGAAACTGAATCACTAATAACCATTTGAGTATCTTGGTAGCTTTCTGACGCACCAGATGCGGCATCCATTCTCATGCTCTTCATTAATACAGGTTGACTATAGTTATTGTGATAAGAGACTTTCCAAACCCCTTTAACCGCGGTACCAAACCCTTTTGCTAATGAGTTTGCTTTCTCATTGGCATCTTTAATCGCTTCTAAGCGCGCCGCTTCAATGTATTCTTTTTCTTTACTTGTTTTCAGTTCAATTTGATTAATACGATTAATCCCATCACCCAACGCTTTATCTAAATAACCGTTTAGTTTATTTAAATCCATCACTGTTACGGTAATATTTCGGATCGCTTTGTAGCCAACCAGTTCTGGTTTCTTTCCTTTAGGATAACGGTACTCAGGCGTTAAACGAATATTGCCACTGTTAATATTTTCACGCTTAACACCTTGAACTTCTAAACGAGCAAGAAAACCTGTAACCGCCTTATCTGCCGCTTGCTTTGCTTTTGCTGCCGTTGCTTTATTTTCAACAACATCGACAGAAAACTGAGCCATATCAGGAACAACAAGAATCTCACCTTTCCCTGATACTTCAATATGAGGAAAGTCAGGTGATGATGCAAAAGCCGCAGGAGAAAAGCTAGCAGATAAACACAGTGCAGTTATAATTTTTTTCATTTTAAACATCTCAAATAACATCATATCGTTATGACTATAGTAATCCTAAATAATTCCTTTTACCTAGATCTTTGCCAAGAAAAAGCCAGGTAAAAAAAATGCCACCCGAAGGTAGCATTTCATATTTTGATTTAAATAAAAGCTAATCTGCTTTATTTAAATGTACATCCATTTGTGGGAATGGGATTTCGATACCTTCCTTATCTAAACCTTCTTTAATCGCTTGAAGCGTATCAAAATAAACATCCCAGTATTGCTCTGTTTTACACCAAGGGCGAACAACAAAGTTAACTGATGAATCAGCAAGAGCAACAACGCCAACCGTTGGTGCTGGTGTCTTTAAAACACGCTCATCAGATTCAAGAACTTTTGTAATCACTTCTTTTGTTTTCTTCAGATCAGCACTGTAAGAAACACCAATTACATGGTCGACGCGACGAGTTGCATGGCGAGAATAGTTTGTGATTGGGCTACCAATAACACCACCATTTGGTACTACAACCATTTTATTATCTGGTGTTGTTAAAATAGTTTGGAAAATTTGAATTGACTCGACAGAACCCGCAACACCACCAATCTCAACGTAATCGCCAGATTTGAATGGACGGAATGCAACAATCAACACACCCGCAGCAAAGTTTGATAGAGAACCTTGAAGAGCAAGACCTACCGCTAAACCAGCGGCACCGATAACAGCAACAACAGAAGCGGTTTGAACACCTACTTTACCTAAAGCTGCAATTAATACGATAATAAATAGAAGGTAACGAACTAGAGTATGAACAAAGTCGACAACCGCTTTATCCATTTTCTTTTTCTCAAGAGCTTTACCTACACCACCAGCGATTTTCTTAACGATAATGTTACCGATAAAAAGGATTGCTAATGCTGAAATAATATTTACACCATAAGTGATAAATAGCTCTGAATTATCCGTTAACCAATGTTCTAAATTTGCTACTCCACTAGTAGCGAAATCAGTTACAGCGCCTTGTTCTGCCATTTGATTTGTCCTTTATAGTTATTCTCAGTATAAATTGAGATGATTGCCATTATTTTGACGACTTATACCAATTCTAACACTATGAGCGTCAGTTTGATGTAAAATCCTTTTTAAAACACGCTTATTTATTTGTTTTCTCTTCAATAAGAAAGAAAAAATAACCTTAATTACAATAACCTACATAATATAACTGGATTTAGTTATCTTTTATACATTTTACTATCATTTAGCTAACATTGCGTATTCTTATCACCCGTTATTTTGTCTGATCTTCCCTTTTAAACACAAGTTCATCATTTGATGACTCCGCTGCAACGAAGTAATAACCGCCTACAGAAAATTCCTTTAACGCCGCTACGCTTGAAATACGGTTTTCAATAATATAGCGAGCCATTAAGCCGCGAGCTTTTTTTGCATAGAAGCTAATAATTTTGTACTGTCCATTTTTACAATCTTTGAAAACTGGCGTAATAATGTTAGCTGCAAGTTCTTTTGGTTTCACCGCTTTAAAATACTCATTAGACGCAAGATTAATCAACACATCGTCGCCTTGCTCGGCAATAACCTGATTCAATTTTTGCGTAATTGTACTTCCCCAAAACTGATATAAATTTGTCCCGCGCTTATTCGCTAGTTTTGTTCCCATTTCCAAACGATAAGGCTGCATTAGATCTAATGGTTTTAAGAGACCATATAAACCTGACAACATACGCAAATGAGTTTGTGCATAATCGATATCACTGTCAGTTAAACTATTTGCATCTAAACCGGTGTAAACATCCCCTTTAAAGGCATAAAGAGCCTGACGTGCATTTTCATGAGTAAACGTCGTTGACCACTCTTCAAAGCGCACTGCATTTAAACTGGCGATCTTATCACTGACTTTCATTAATTTAGAAATATCAAGAGGTGTTAGGGTTTTGCATACCTCAATTAATTCTGCGGAATCTGAAATAAAATCAGATTGAGTAAACACTTCTGTTGGTACTGGCGTTTCATAATCAAGAGTTTTAGCTGGAGAAACAACAATAAGCATGAGCAAGATATTCCTGTATATTTTTTATATACCAAGATAGTAACTATTTGGATAAAAAAAAGCCACGCTAGCATGCGTGGCCCTATCTATTTATTTAATGGATAAAAACAATGGTTACTAATTATTTTTATTGTTATTGTTATTGTTATCCCAAATACCTTCTTCAAGTTGAGAATGCAACTCTGGATAATCTTTACTATCAAATGTAGGTACTTTCCCCTCACTAAGTTGCTTATTGTAGTCTTTCGCAAGCTTAACAACGGTTCCTGATAATAAAGTAATCGCAATTAAATTAACTATCGCCATTAACCCCATAGATACATCAGCAAGAGCCCATACCGTTGGTAACGAAGATAATGCACCAAACATTACCATACCTAATACAACAATACGGAAAATGCCAATACCCGCTTTATGATTATGCTCTAAGAAGATAAGGTTTGTTTCTGCATAAGAATAATTTGCAATAATAGACGTAAAAGCAAAGAAGAAAATAGCGACGGCAACAAAAATACCCCCCCAATCACCCACTTGGCTTGTTAACGCCAGTTGGGTTAATTCAATGCCTGTGACTTCACCATGAGGTACGTACTCACCAGACATCAAAATGATGGCAACCGTTGCCGAACAAATGACAATGGTATCCATAAAAACACCAAGCATTTGTACATAACCTTGTGATGCTGGATGTGGCGGATATGGCGTTGCTGATGCCGCAGCATTAGGAGCTGACCCCATACCTGCTTCATTAGAGAATAAACCACGCTTAATACCATTCATCATCGCTTGTGCAATTGCGTAACCTAAACCACCCGCAGCGGCCTCTTGAAGGCCAAATGCACTTTTAAAAATCAGTGTAATCACGCCCGGTAATTTTTCAATATTAGTTACCATGATGAATAATGCAATCGCTAAATAAGCTAATGCCATCACTGGTACTATGATTTCAGCGGTACGTGCGATGGTTCTAAATCCACCAAAAATAACTATCGCTGAAATAATCACAATAGCAGTACCTACATAAAGAGGCTCCCACCCAAAAGCGGTTTGCATTGCACCAACAATAGAATTCGCTTGGACGGCGTTAAATACCAAACCAAAAGCGATGATCAAAAAGACAGAGAACAATACGCCCATCCAGCGCATGCCCAACCCCTTCTCCATATAATAGGCAGGACCACCACGATAATTACCTTCATCATCTCTGGTTTTATATAATTGGGCTAATGTACTTTCAGCAAACGACGTTGCCATCCCTAACATGGCGATTAACCACATCCAAAAAATAGCCCCTGGCCCACCAGCGGTTAAAGCAACGGCTACACCCGCCATATTACCAGTACCGACACGGGCTGCGAGACTTGTACATAATGCTTGAAATGATGAGATCCCTGACGGATCTGATTTTCTACTGTTCTTCAATACAGAAAACATATGGCCAAAATGGCGGAATTGAATAAACCCTAATCGAACAGTAAAATAGATACCAATAGCGACTAATAGATATACGAGTACTGAACCCCATAATAGATCATTCAATAAGTTAATTAGACTTGTCACATTTCCCTCTCAATTACATCAATAGTAATGATTGCATACACCTATAAATTAAGTGTTCCTACTAATCTTTATTTTTTATTTTTATTTTCAATTATTTAGGCGTAATGAAGAGTTAACCCTTTATAGTGCAACTCTATTCATTTATTAGCAGTAAATGTAAATACTTACTCACCTTGAAGATTATCGAGCTGAATGATGCTCAGTATTTACTAAAAAATCAATAAAAAACAAATGTAGAGATAATGACATTGCCTCTACCCGCCGAAACTTAAACGTCATTTAAACAACATAAAAAAACATCCTACTGACAATTGAGTCAATATAAAAATATTAATTTACTTTATTTATGCCGCTAAAAAACACCACCAAAATGATAGAAAACAGTAAGATATCTGCTCTATTTTCTTGATTTGTTTTTCTTTAGTTAAACGCTATTAATGCAATAAAAACATACCATCGCAAAAATAAATTGCGATAAAAGCAAAACTTACCATTAACAAAAAACAAACAAACAAAGTGACGCTTATTTTGTTATAAATTATAAACACACATCAACTAAGTAAATTTATTATAGATTAACTTCATTTTAGTGATCACTGCCTCACACGTAACTCATAAAAAACAAACAAATGAGAAACAGTTCAAGGTCATATCTTTCACTCTATGCTAATTAATAACATGCTAAATAAATACTTTTACTCTTTGTAATAATTAACTAATTTATAAAACGAGGTGCTTATGGATGGGTACACACTAAATGATTTATTGGCTACAAAAACGACAACAAAGAAAAAACAAGCAAAGCGCTTATGGCGTGAAATTGAAGAGATTCAAGATCGTCGACAGCTATTACATGAATTAAAAGAACTGGATCCATCATTCAAAGGAGACATCGATTCCTCTTTCTTTAAATAGAACCTTCCAATTTACGCTAGATATAAAAAGGAGAGCTCTATGCTCTCCTTTTATGTGATAACAATATATAGATTAATTATCTTACTTTTTCAGCTAACTCGAGATAACGCTTGTCCACTTGCACTCCAAACACAGGGTCTTCTTCTTCACTCCAGTATCGTTCAAGTTCTTTCCAATCATCAACGGTCAAATGAGCTTTTAAAAAAGGTAAAATCTCCTTTTCTTCTAATTCAAGATGCATCCGAATTCGATGAGTAAAGGCCTTCAAATAAGATTTAAATATATCTTTTGGAACAATAGCATCATTCAAAATCATCTCAATGGTAACAGAAAACTTCTCTGTATCATCAGATAATGTGTGATGCTCTTGCAGTAAATTAGTTAGCCCTTCATGCTTCCCATAATGTTCAATATAATATTGATAAATCATATCTTCTTTAGGGTGATGGACTTTTTCTGCTACAGAAGATAAATAATTCACACTTTCTCGGATCACATTATAGTTGACTGTTTTTTCATCTTCCAATCGAGAAAGCTTACTATCCAATAGTTGAATAACACGATTAATATAACCATGTTCTTTATATATACTTTCTATCAGCATCCTTTCCTCCCTTCAGTACCTAGTAAGTAAATAGTTAAGATGACTTAGTTAAGTGTATATCACTGAGATGAGAACACAGGATTTAGTTCAAATTTCACACAACAAATTTATGCAACTGGATTCCAATTGATCTCTGATACATTTTTTAATTTAAGTAGCTCGTTTACTTGAGAAAAGTGCTTACAACCAAAAAAACCACGATGAGCAGAAAGCGGTGAAGGGTGCGGCGCTTTCAAAATAGAATGGCGACCTTCATTAATGTTAGCCCCTTTCTTTTGAGCATGAGCCCCCCACAATAAGAAAATAGCGCCATCATTATGATCATTAATATGTTGAATAATTGCATCAGTGAAAAGCTCCCAACCAAACTTAGCGTGAGAGTGTGCTTTTCCTTCCTCCACAGTCAGAACCGTATTTAACAGTAGAACCCCTTGCTTAGCCCAACTATCTAGATAACCATGTTCAGGCATAATAAAGCTATCTATATCATCAGCGAGTTCTTTATACATATTACGTAAAGAAGGGGGGATTTTTACTCCCGGTAACACAGAAAAAGACAGACCATGCGCTTGCCCTGCTCCGTGGTAAGGATCTTGACCCAGAATCACGACTTTCACATCATCGAATGCAGTTAAATCAAACGCGGTAAAAATATCCTTTTCTTTAGGAAAAATAGCCTTGCCTAACGATCTTTCATTCTCAATATGAGTAATCATCGATTGATAGTAAGCTTTCTCTTTTTCAGCCGATAATATCGAATTCCAGGTCACTGTCATTACTGCTTCTCGCTTAATGTTCTTAACTGAGCTATTTCATCTTTCCAAATCTCAGGATCAATCGTCTCTAAGACGAGAGGAATACGATTAAATCTGTCGTCTTGCATAATGAACTCAAAGCAATCCCAGCCAATCGTTCCCTCTCCTAGTGATTGATGGCGATCGACCCTGCTACCCAACTCAATTTTTGCATCATTAATATGCATACCGCGTAAATATTGGAAACCAACAATACGTTCAAACTCTGCAAAGGTATGTTCACATGCTTCTTTTGATCTTAAATCATAGCCAGCGGCAAAGGTGTGACACGTATCAATACAAATACCAACACGATTCTTATCTTCAACTTGATCAATAATCTGAGCAAGGTGCTCAAACTTCCACCCCAAATTTGTTCCTTGTCCCGCTGTATTCTCAATAACAGCAACTACGTTAGGAACAGCTTGATGTGCTAAGTTAATCGACTCAGCAATCAGCGCCAAACATTCATCTTCTGAGATCTTTTTTAAATGACTTCCAGGGTGGAAATTTAATAAGGTTAAACCAAGCTGATTACAACGTTCCATTTCATCAATAAAGGCTGCGCGAGATTTTTCTAACTTCTCAGCTTCTGGTGCACCTAAATTAATTAAGTAAGAATCATGAGGTAAAATTTGATCACTAGAAAAGCCAAAGCGTTTACAGTTTGCTTTAAAATCAGAGATGACTTTTGTTGTTAACGGTTTTGCTGCCCATTGACGCTGGTTTTTGGTAAATAATGCAAATGCGTTGGCACCTATTTGATACGCTCGTTTAGGTGCTTGATCAACACCACCAGCAGCTGAAACATGTGCTCCGATATATTTCATCTCTGTACTTTCCTTTCAAAATTAACATGGTGCTATTATTGCGGTAAATGCTTTATTTGTCAGTAGTTCTCTTATTTCTTAAGTATAAATATCATTTTTCCCAAAACACATAAAAATGTTATTTTGTAGTAATATTACTACAAAATATAAGCGTAACAATAAAGTGGTAGGCTGTATTTTTCGTGCTACAAGCTAGCTATATGGTGCTTTGTTGATTTAGAACAATCTTTTCCAGGTGAATTAATTGTCACTTTTTGTTGTTTTTTGACTTATATCAATATACAAAGTAAGGGTATCATGTATATAATATGACCCATAAGTTTTTTACAAAATAACCACAAAGTGGACTAGGAGAAAGTAAAATGATCACAGGAATCCAAATTACTAAAACTGCAAATGACGATCTTCTTAACTCAATCTGGCTACTAGATAGCGAGAAAAATGAAGCGCGTTGTGTTGTTGCAACTTCAGGCTTTGAAGCTGACCAAGTAATTGCTGCAAACGAGTTAGGCGAATACGAAAGCCGTGACGTTGCTATTGAAAAAGCACCAAAAATTGAAGGTGGCCAACATCTAAATGTTAACGTTTTACAACGTGATACTTTAGAAGATGCGGTTAAGCACCCAGAGAACTACCCACAACTAACTATCCGTGTTTCTGGTTATGCTGTGCGTTTTAACTCTCTAACAACTGAACAACAAAAAGACGTTATCGCACGTACTTTCACTGAAACTATGTAATTTTAGAGTTAATTTAATTCAAAAAGAACGGCACTCATTGCTCATGAGTGCCGTTTTTTTATGTCTATACCCTGCATGAAAAAGCCCCCTGACTTAACATTAAATCAGGGGGCTTACTATTCTATAATTTAAGTACGATTATTGAACCTTGCGTAATACTGCTCTTAATGCATCAAAATCATTCGCAAGATCTTCAGATAATAGTTCCATTGCATTATGTTTTGCTAATGGCGCAGGAAGCTCAAGATCACTACCTAAAATTTCATCAACCACTTCTTTAAATTTAGCAGGATGAGCGGTACATAAGAAAAGCCCTGTTTCACCTTCATTTAACTGCTCTTCAAGAATACGGTAAGCAATCGCACCATGTGGTTCACACAAATAGCCTTCAGCATTCATTGCTTTTAGGGTTTCTGCACTTTGCTCATCAGTTACAGCCCCCTTACCTAGAGTCTCTAAACCCCAACCTAAACGCTGACACAATTCCTCAATACGTGGCCAGTTATTTGGTTGGCTCACATCCATTGCATTTGAGATAGTTGGAATCGTCGTTTTAGGCTCCCACTTACCCGTTTCAAGGTAACGCGGAACCGTATCATTCACATTAGTTGCTGCAATAAAGCGTTTCACAGGCAAGCCAAGCGATTTAGCTAGTAAACCTGCAGTTAAGTTACCAAAATTACCGCTTGGTACTGAGATAACAACATCATTACGTTTTTCTTTTGGTAGCTGAGATACCGCTTCAAAGTAGTAACAGATTTGCGCCATTAACCGGCTGATATTTATTGAATTTGCAGAATTTAAGCCGACGTCTTTGCGTAGTTCAGCATCATCAAAAGATTGCTTAACTAGCGCCTGACAGTCATCAAAGTCACCATCGACAGCAACGGTGTGGATATTCTGACCCAATGTACAAAATAGCTTTTCTTGAAGTGGGCTGATCTTTCCTTTTGGATAAAGAATAACGACTTTAATATTAGCCATACCATAGAATGCATGAGCCACTGCCGCACCAGTATCACCTGATGTTGCTGTTAAAATAGTAATTTGCTCATTACCTTCGGTTACCGCTGCTAAAGATTGCGCCATAAAACGGCCACCAAAATCCTTAAATGCCAGTGTTGGTCCATGAAACAACTCTAATGCATACACGCCATCTTTTACTGCATGAATAGGCGCTGGGAATTGAAATGCATTTTCAACCATGCTTCTTACGGTGTCTGCTGGTAGTTCATCACCAATAAATGCAGATAATATTTTCGTACTACGTGTAATAAAATCGTCGGCTAAAAGCGCATCAACATCATCAAACTTTGGTAATTCTGATGGGAAAAATAATCCTTGATTACGACCTAACCCTTGGCGCACGGCTTGACCAAAAGAGACCTGCTCATCATTTTCTTTTATGTTATACAACTTCATAGTTTACTTCCTGTTACTTGTGATCCTTGTTTATCTAAGCGACAAACATGGACAAATCCTTCATCATTTTGAACATAGTTTTCTTGTAGCCAGCGAGACACTCTTTCTGCTACGTCTTTATCTTTACAGATGCTAAACAACGTTGGGCCTGAACCTGAAATACCCGTTGTTAGTGCACCAGCTGAAGCTGCATATTCACGCGCTTGAGCAAAATTAGGTAACAGACGTTCGCGATAGGGTTCAGCCACCACGTCTTTGATCATTTTAGCCGCAAGTTCAGGTTGTTTTGAATAACAAGCATGGATAAAGCCAGCCAAGTTACGACCGTGCGCGATAACATCTTGTCGACGGTATTGAGACGGTAAAATCTCACGAGCTTCAGCGGTTGATACCTTGATGCCGGGGTATGCCATGACCCAATACCACTCATCAAAACAAGGAACTTCTTGGCTAATAATACCCAATTCTTCGACCATTAACTGTAAGCCACCAAGATAACAAGGAGCGACATTATCATAATGAATACCACCAGAGATCTGACCTTCCATCTCACCCATTAAGGCTAAGACTTCCATTTCGTTAAGTGGCTTATCATGAAACAGATTTAATGCATCTAAAGCAGCAACAATTGAGCATGCACTAGAGCCTAATCCAGATCCTATCGGCATATTTTTTTCTAACACCATATGGATGTTTTTTAGCTCAATACCCTTTCTTGCAAGCTCCCTTGCAAAAACTCGCCAACAATCGTAAACGATATTGTCTTCTGGGTTTTCCGGCAGCTTATCTACAAAACTCCCTACAGTAATTAAAGTGAATGCTTCTGAACCTGATTCAACTAAAACACGATCACCCAATAATGTGCCATCAATCGGAGAAACTGCCGCGCCTAAAACATCAAAGCCAACACTTACATTACCAATTGATGCTGGAGCATAAACAACAACACTCATTTTTATACTCCTAATTTCCAGCCGAGGGTACGCATTAAATCAGAAAACACTCCAGCGGCTGTAACTTCAGCACCAGCACCGTAACCACGTAATACTAATGGTATTGGTTGGTAGTATCGGCTATAGAATGCTAAAGCATTTTCACCATCTTTAATCTTAAACATAGGGTCATCGCCATCAACCGCTACAATACGAACCTTACATTTACCTTCTAGGATCTCACCAACATAACGTAGTACTTTACCTTCCTCTGCCGCTTTTGCTGACTCTTGTGCAAAATAGGCATCAGCTTCAGGAAGACGAGCCATGAACTCCTCAATCGTACCAGAAGCATCAAAACCCGGAGGTAATGCTTGTTCTACTTCTACATCGTCCAGTTCAATTTCAAGACCCGATTCACGAGCAAGGATCAGCAATTTACGCGCAACATCCATACCTGAAAGATCATCTCTAGGATCTGGTTCTGTAAAACCATTTTGTTTAGCTACATTTGTTGCTTCACTTAATGACATACCTTCATCTAACTTACCAAAAATATAAGAAAGTGAACCTGATAAAATACCGTTAAATCTCTCTAGTTCATCACCCGCAGCGATCAGGTTTTGTAAGTTTTCAATAACAGGTAAACCTGCACCTACGGTTGTTTCATACATAAACTTACGACGAGTACCACGTGCCGCATTACGTAACTGGTGGTAATACGCCATTGAGTCAGTATTGGCTTTCTTATTCGGGGTAATGACATGAAAGCCCGCAGATAAGAAATCAACGTATTGAGCAGCAATACCGTGATCTGAAGTACAATCAATAATCACAGGGTTAATAATGTGATTACGCTGTACTAACGCAATAAGGCGAGCAAGACTAAATTCTTCACTCGTATTATTCATATGATCACGCCAGTGCTCTAATGGAATTCCTTTGCTATCTAGCAATAATCCACGACTGTTTGCTAAACCACAAACACGGATCTCAATGCCTTTTGCAGCTAATTTCGGCTGTTGACGTTGAATTTGATCAACTAACTCGCCACCAACACCACCAACACCAATAACAAACACATCTAGGAAGTGCTTACTATTAAATAGATTTTCATGACACGCTTTGATTGATTCAGATATTTTTTCTTCAGGTATAACTGCTGAAATTGCGCGTTCTGAAGACCCTTGTGCGATAGCAATAATATTCACATTTACTTCAGCTAAAGAGGTAAAAAATTGAGAGGCCACCCCTTTCGATGTACGCATGCCATCGCCCACTAACGTAACAATCGCCACATCATCGGTAAATTCAACGGGTTCTAATAACCCATCTTTCAATTCAAGCTCAAATGCTTCTCTTAAAACTTGCTCTGCTTGTGATTTATCATCCGCTTCAATACAGAAACTAATACTGTACTCTGACGAGGATTGAGTAATTAATACAATAGAAATTCCCGAAGTCGACATCGCACCAAATACGCGACTTGCCATCCCGACCATGCCTTTCATTCCAGGGCCACTTACATTAACCATAGTCAGGTTATTTAGTGTCGTAATCCCTTTGATCGCAAGGTTATCTTCACCGGTATCTTGTCCAATTAAGGTACCTGGACCTTGTGGATTGAAACTATTTTTAATTAGGCAAGGAATATGAAATTGTGCGATTGGAGCAATAGTCTTAGGATGGAGAACAGAAGCGCCAAAATAAGAAAGCTCCATTGCTTCTTGATAACTTAACGATTTTAATAAACGAGCATCATCAACTAAACGTGGATCACAATTGTAAACACCATCAACATCAGTCCAGATCTCACAACACTCAGCACGAAGACACGCCGCTAATACTGCTGCTGAATAATCAGAACCATTACGACCTAAAGTAACCAACTCGCCTTTCTCATTACCGGCAGTAAAGCCTGGCATGATATTTACATGACCTGTAGGTAGCGGTTCGTTTCTAAAATTAAGCGTAGATATATCAACATCAACAGCGCCCTCCAAGAAGTCACCACGAGCAAATAAATATTGAACCGGATCAATGAGGTTAGCAGGTTGGCCTTTCGCCTCAAGTACCGCTTTCATTGTCATAACAGATATACGTTCACCTTTACTGATAATTTTTGCGTAAACATTATCAGGACACATACCCAGTAAACTAATACCGTGCACATATTGGCGAAGTTGAGAAAGTGAATCTTTTAGCTTATTTTCAAGCGTTTTAAGATCAACTTGTGGAAGTGATGTAGAAATACCACTAAATAACTGAACAAAAACAGATTCAAGCTCTGCAATCTGTAACTCAGCCTCTCCATTAGTCAATACATTATCAACAACGGAAACCAATTTATTAGTGACTTTTCCAGGCGCCGATAAAACCACAGAAACTTCTTGCTGCTGTGCATTATTGGCTATGATATCGGCGGCACGTAAAAAACGCTCTGAATCTGCTAATGATGAACCACCAAACTTTAATACTCGCATTGCTATCCTCCCTAAAAACGAGTGTTACTGCAGTATCCTTACTGCTTCTAGCATAATAACCTTTTCGGTAAATAATGAAAGAATACAGTTAGAACTAGTAACAAAATTGCAAAAAAAAGCCCGCTCTGATAATCAGTCCGGGCTTCTTTAAAATACTTATGCGTATTAGCCCACCCTAGCAACCATGGTGCGGGTAATTATTGTGGTAATAATCATTGAGCTAATAGTGAACATATAATAAAACTCTAAAATAAACGATTTTGATATACCATAACTACCTTACTTCGCTCTTGTAAGTCAATGAAAAAATCATTCATTTACTTAACAAATGAAGGTAATGTCGTAACAACCTATTGAATAATCTCTATTAAATGAGTATTTGTAATATTTAAATTGATTAAAGTTAAATCAATAACTCTTTACTCATTAACACACCATTAAGATCAGCATAGATATAATCCCCAGGCGAAATAATCTGAGTGTTGATAGTTACGGATACCTGTTGCTCCCCTGCGCCTCTTTTTTCGGTTTTAAATGGAGATGCACCCAATGCCTTTAATCCAAGTGGCATTGTTTTTATAGCACCCACATCTCTCACTGCCCCGTAAACCACTACACCTTCCCATTGGTTTTCAACAGCGAGTGTCGCAACTTGATCACCAAGCAACGCTTTTTGACAAGAACCATTTCCATCGATAAATAGCACTTTACCTTTACCGTTATTTTGTAGAACGTCTCTTACTAAAGAATTATCTTGATAACAACGTACCGTTACAATTTCACCATAAAAGCACGCTTTTCCACCATAATTTTTAAACTCAACATCAATGAGCTGCACTTTATCTTCAAACTGGTCACATATATCCGGTAATAAATCCATTTTATTTTCTCCTTGTTTGTAAAACTGATTAAACAATAACAACATTTGTTAAGGTGAGTATCGATATTACACGCAGATGATTACAAATTTAACATAACCATGTTCCTCTGTTTATAACTACACTGTATTGATATCGATTGCTATTGACCTAAATCAATAAAATGTATGGAAATAAAAATCGCTTATTGTTAGAATGGTGTTAATGAATTAAAATCCCCCCTTCTAATGGAGTTTTAGCTAGTCGCTCACAAAATTAGAGCTTTGTAATGTTATTAAGTATATATTTAATAACAACCACCAAGGATGGCGTACCGTTTAGGTATCTATTCTTCAATTGACATTTTAGTCTACTATTGAAGAATCTATTTCCTATTTGTAAATTTTTTATTATAGAATTAACATTCTTAATTCTACTTTTGACTTTAATCAGTTAGTTAGGTACCGCCCATGCAAAACCCTCAGATCCTAATCGTTGAAGATGAACACGTAACTCGTAATACACTTAAAAGCATTTTTGAAGCAGAAGGCTACAATGTTTTTGAAGCGAGTGACGGCGAAGAAATGCACTCAGTACTTTCTGAGCAGCAACTTAATCTTGTGATTATGGATATCAACCTTCCAGGTAAAAATGGCCTTCTCCTTGCTCGTGAACTTCGCGAACGTGGTGATATGGCTCTTATGTTCCTAACAGGTAGAGACAACGAAGTTGATAAGATTTTAGGCTTAGAGATAGGTGCTGATGATTACATCACTAAACCATTTAATCCTCGCGAACTTACTATTCGTGCACGTAACTTATTAACTCGCTCAATGAATCAAAGCACAACTGTTGAAGATAAAAAAACAGTTGAGCGTTATGCATTCAATGGTTGGACAGTTGAAATTAATAGCCGTTCTCTTGTTAGTCCAAGCGGTGAAAGCTACAAGCTTCCTCGCTCAGAGTTCCGTGCTTTACTTCACTTCTGTGAAAACCCAGGCAAGATCCAGACTCGTGCTGATCTTCTTAAGAAAATGACAGGTCGTGAGCTTAAACCACATGACCGTACTGTTGATGTGACGATTCGTCGTATCCGCAAGCATTTTGAATCAGTAACTGATACTCCTGAGATCATTGCTACGATTCACGGTGAAGGTTACCGCTTCTGTGGTGATTTAGAAGAGCTATAAGACTTCTTCTTTAACTCATCAATAAAAATGCCCAGCTATCACTAGCTGGGCATTTTTTATGCTTAACGATTAACTGCTATAACAACCTAAATATCGTATTAATAAACGGTATCGATCTGAACATCGATCTCGATGACCCATTCATTATTCGTTTCAATCGCAATATCTACTGGCTGGCTGGGATCTATATTATAAAAAGACTGCCCCGCCACTTCCCATGTATGGTTATCATGCACACGCACTTCAAATTCATCTTCCGCAACTTCCCATGATTGTTCTCCTTGGCGAAGAACTACGGTATTAATTATTAACTCAGGTGCAATAACTTGCTTCGACGTTAATGTCAGTGCGAAATTAACTTTACTCTCGTCCTTTTCATCGCCAATGGTAGGCATTTGGTCTACCCAAACGGCTGAGTTAAGTTGGATTTTAGCATTCATCATTTCTATTTGGTTATCCTGACTCCAATCTGCTTGAGATTGAGATGTCATTTGACAGCCTGATAATGCGATCATCATTACTGATGCAAATAGTGCCCTTTTCATAGTATCCCTTATTTAGCTTGTTGTTCTAACCAGCTTTTTAATATCAATATATCATTTTCATATTCATTTTTAATTTCTTCAACCCAATCATCTATATTTTCCCACCACGCAGGTAAGTCCGGAGATTGTGCTTTTTGAGCTACTTGCTGAATATGTTTTAAACCAATAGAGCCAGCAGCCCCTTTCATTTTGTGCGTTTCAAACACGATACCGTCTTGATCTCTTGCTGTCATATTGGTATCTAAAATTTGGATGTATTCTTTCATGCTATTTTCAAACATTTCAATACTGCTATAAATCGGTTTGGTTCCGACAATATCAATGTAAGACTCTAGCATTTCTATATCTAACAAACGATCCATCAACTGTTCATTCTCTAGTTGCTCTGTCGTCTTTGTTATCGCTATTGGTATTAATTTTTTCTGTGCGATTTTCTTATCTGACATTGAGAAAAGATCAAGTACTTCAGTCAAGGCTTTCACACTGAGTGGTTTACTGATCGCTTCATCCATGCCTTTTTCAAAATATTCATCTTTCTCTTTTAATAAATTTGCCGTCAACGCCACTAATGGTGGTAACTCATCAAATTTTTCTCTCAAAGTTTGTGCAACATCAAAGCCCGTCATGTCTGGTAACTGAATATCCAGTAAGGCTAAATCGTATTTAGTTGGATCAAATTGCTTAATAGCATCCTCACCACACATAGCAACATCTACGGTATGACCAAGGCTTTCAAGCAATGAACGAGCGACAGTAACATTCAACTCTATATCTTCAAGCATGAATATACGCAATGATTTCGCACTTTTCGCGTCAGGCATCGCTTCTTCTTCTTCAGCATGATCTATTAAAGGCACATTAATAGTTACGATAAAGGTACTTCCAAATCCAAGGTCACTGGTTACTGTGATGTCTCCATCCATCAAATTAATCAACTCTTTCGATACAGCAAGTCCAATCCCTGTACCTACTGCATGCAGGTTATCCTTGCCCTGTTTGACTTGATAATACATCGCAAATACATTTTCTAATTCGGACTCTGGGATACCAATACCTGTATCTTCAACCTCAAAAGTAATTTCAGCATTGTCTTGAAAAATATCAGCACTTACTGACATAACAACACCGCCTTCTTTGGTAAATTTAGTCGCATTGCCAATGAGATTCCAAAGTACTTGTCGTAATCGAGTACTATCAACAACAATGTTTGCTGGTAAATCAGTTAATCTTTCAAGATCGAAACGCAGCCCTTTTTGCTCAGCCATGAGACCTGAAATATTTTCCATCTCAGTAACAAAACTAATAAAATCAAGTGGTTTTGGGAGAAGCTCTAGTTTACGTCGATCAAACTTATCCATATCGATAATATCGTTAAATATATTACCAAGAGTGATCGCACTGACATTGATGGTTCTCATGTAATTATGCTGCTCATCATCAAGGCGGGTATCGAGCAACATCCGACTTAAACCAACAATACCATTTAACGGGGTTCTTAATTCATGACTAATGGTTGAAATAAAAGTGGTTTTATCACGACTGGCTTTTTGTAACGCCTCTTCATACTCTTTACGCTCGGTAATATTTCGTCCAAAACCAACCAACCCGAGATGACGACCCGACTTACTGTAAAATGGGATCTTACTCAATTCAAAACACGCTTTTCGCCCATCAGGATAGTCAAGCCATTGCTCATAAGTTAAGGCCTGATCTTCTCTCAATACCTGTCTATCGGTATCAATAACTTTCGCCGCAACTTCTGCGTTATACACATCCTTAGGTGATAAGCCGATCAACTCTTTTTCTTTTTTACCGGTCAGTTCTTCCATTGCCTTATTACAGCCAGAAAAAAGGCCTAAGTCATTACGGTAATAAATAATATCTGGTGAGGTATCTAGGTAAGAACGGAGAAGTGCGGTTTGTTCTGCTAATTCTAATTGTGCTTTTTCACGCTGGAATACTTCGTTTTCAAGATCTTCCATCGCTTCTTGTCGAGCATCTTCGGCTTTTTCACGCTCTTCAATTTCTTGATTAAGATTTTTTACATTACCTTGTAATTTTTTATTTAAATCTAAGTCACGCGCGCGCATTTCTTCCATCTTACTGACTAGCTTTGACAGTCTCTGACGAGAATCTTCTAAGTGTTCGACCACAACAGATAAGAAAAAAACAGCCCAAGGCGTGATCAATAAACCAAAGAAAACGGAACGGACGATATCTAAATCATTCACCTCACCGCTTAAAACAAGTGTGACGCCAACTTGGACGATAACGGCCAAGGCCACTAAGGCAATAGCAAGTAATAGGCTAAAACGAACGATGCCAAGTCTCATCATGAGATCGACATAAAATTGCGCGAGAATTTTTAACTGCTTCATAAACACACCCTGATAGTATTCGGATAAATAATATCAGGGTTAAGTCGATTTGAGTTATTTTTTCAATACTGGTTGGGTATATTTGAAAGGTTTGTTAATCAACGAGCCTTGAGCTCCAGTCTCATTCAATGCCATTCCGACATTCGTTAACCCTAACCAACGTGGCTCGCACCATAACGGTGATAGCAGAGTTGGTCTTCTTGCTGTAGCAGAAACTCGATGATAAACCACCTCTGGCGGTGTTAAACGAATGAGCTCACAGGCAACCTCAATATACTCATTCATCTCTGGCGCTTCAATTTTCCCTGCTCGCCACGCTTTGGCCATGGTACTGCCTTCGACAATATGCAATGGATGCAATTTAAGCCCATCCGTCCCTGTCTCTAATACTTTAGCTAACGTCATTCGGTTATCGTCTCTGGTATCGCCAGGTAAACCAATAATTAAATGCGTACACACCTTAATACCAAGCGCTCTCGCTTTGCGAGTAATACCATCATAACAAGCATAATCATGGCCTCTATTTATACGCTTTAAAGTTTTATCATTTGCCGTTTGTAATCCAAGCTCTAACCAAACTTCATAACCATTATCAACATAGCCTTTCAATAAGTCTAATACTGCATCAGGAACACAATCAGGGCGAGTACCAACACACAACCCAACGATGTTTGCGGATTTAAGCGCTTCTTCATACATGTTTTTTAGCACTTGCACTTCAGCAAAGGTATTGGTGTATGCCTGAAAATAAGCAAGATATTTTTTAGCTCGCTGAACTTCACCTGCTCTATCGGTTAATTGATCATGAATTGATTTGAATTGTTCAGTCTCATCAGAAAAAGAAGCTACATTACAAAATGTACACCCTCCTTTACCAATCGTCCCATCTCTATTAGGGCAGCTAAAACCACCATGAAGTGTCAGTTTATGTACTTTCTCTCCATATCTGCGTTGTAAATCTTGGCCAAATGTATTTGCTAGTTCATGAAGTTGCATTGCGGTAACCAATAATAAATCAAAGACTTAGTTCATAAACAAAAAGAAGTCTCACTTCTATTTATGAAAGTTGCTAACTCGTTTGTAAAAAAAGACCGTAAATAATATCTAAATAAACCAGTATTAACTCTAATTTATATCAATAAAAGGCGCATAAAGTGGCAATTTAATAGCAATAAAGCCCATTTATTATAAATACTTATTCATTTTGAGTAAAAAAAGTGAAGATTACGTGCAACTTTAGTTGGTATTTAATATGACAAAAATGTAGGATAGTTACATCGTTAAATAGATTAATTTGCCATCAACACGAATGTTGAGGCGTTTCGATAGTGATATCTATCCTCAAACCACAAATACAACGGATTACACTGTATTTGATTGATATCACAATGGATGGGTTCGTTTGCACGTCATAATAAGTGATGCTAGCAAACACCAGAATGGATTCAAACTTGCTACCTCTTGAGACTAACTCACAGCAAGTTCGATTTGAAAATTAGCAAAGGACTAGACAGAAACTTACGTAGAGAAGTTGTGTCTGCAAAATACTGGAAGGATGTATCTATGGTAGATAGAGAGCAGAATGCACAGGGCATGTATACTCCGGAACTGGAGCATGATGCATGTGGTATCGGTTTTGTCGCTCACCTCAAGAACCGTAAATCTCATGATGTGGTAACTCAAGCACTCGATATGCTTGCGCGTATGGAACACCGTGGTGGTCAAGGCTGTGATCCATGCAGTGGTGACGGCGCAGGTATTCTTTTACAAAAACCTCATGAATTTTTATTAGAAGAAGCTGTTAATCTTGGTATTAAACTGCCTTCTTTTGAAAAATACGGTGTAGGTGTTGTACTGTTCCCTAAAGACGAACATAAACGTCAACAATGTCGCGATATTTTAGAGCGTAATGCTCAACGCCTTGATTTAGAAATTCTTGGTTATCGTTTACTCCCTGTTGATAATTCAATGCTGGGAGATGATCCTCTAAGCACTGAGCCTCAGTTTGAGCATATCTTCATTTCTGGTGGCCCATCAATGACCCCAGAAGAGCTTGAACGTAAGCTTTATGTTCTACGTAATTATACGGTGCGTGTTTGTTTAGAAAGTATTTCTAATATTGGTGATGACTTTTACATTAACTCATTATCGTATAAAACCTTAGTGTACAAAGGCCAGTTAACAACAGAACAAGTTCCTCAGTACTTCTTAGATTTGCAGAACCCAACCATGGTCACTGCATTAGCGCTAGTTCACTCTCGCTTCTCAACAAATACCTTCCCACGCTGGCGTCTTGCTCAACCATTCCGTTACATTGCACACAATGGTGAGATCAATACCGTTCGTGGTAACTTGAATTGGATGAAAGCTCGTGAAGCGATCATCGAATCCGATCTATTTAGCCAGCAAGAAATGGATATGCTACTTCCTATTTGTCAGGAAGGCAGCTCAGATTCATCAAACTTTGATATGGCGTTAGAGCTGCTTGTTCTTTCTGGCCGTAGTTTGCCTCACGCATTAATGATGATGATCCCTGAAGCGTGGCAAGAAAATAAGAACATGGATCCTACGCGTCGTGCATTCTATCAATACCATGCCAACGTAATGGAACCTTGGGATGGACCTGCCTCTATTTGTTTCACTGATGGTGTTCAAGTAGGAGCAACCCTTGACCGTAATGGTCTTCGTCCATCTCGTTATACCGTGACAAAAGATGACTTCCTTGTCATGGCGTCGGAATCTGGAGTGGTTGACATTGCTCCTGAAAATGTTGAATTCCGTGGTCGCCTGCAACCAGGCCGTATCTTTGTTGCTGATCTAGAGCAAGGTCGTATTATTTCTGATGAAGAAGTAAAAGACGGTATTGCTAACTCACAACCTTACGAAAAATGGGTTGAAGAGAATCTATTAAATTTAAACAAACTGCCTGAAGCGACAAACCAATTCAGTCAACCTTCTCCTGAGCGCCTACTGAATCGCCAGCAAGCCTTTGGTGTTACCTCGGAAGAAGTGAATGAAATTATCCTGCCATTAGCTAAAACAGCTTATGAACCATTGACAGCAATGGGTGCCGATTGGCCACTAGCGATTCTTTCACATCAATCTCAGCATTTATCTAATTACTTTAAGCAACTGTTTGCACAAGTAACTAACCCACCGATCGACCCGATCCGTGAGCGTATGGTTATGTCGCTTAATACTTATTTAGGTAAAGACCAAAACTTACTTACTGAAACCCCTGAGCATTGCCAAAAGGTAGAACTTGAGTCGCCTGTATTATCTAACTCAGAGTTAGAAAAACTGCGTGCGATTGATAACGAACACCTACAAGCTAAAACTCTAGATATCGTTTTCCAAGCAAGTGAAGATTCAGGCAAGCTTGAACGCGCACTTAAACGTATCTGTCAGTACGCAGAAGATGCGGTGAATGATGGCTACTCAATCATTCTACTGACTGACCGAGCAGTTAACTCTAACCACGCTGCAATTCCTGCAATGTTGGCAGTTGGCGCCGTTCATCATCACTTAATTCGTAAAGGGTTACGTGCTAAGTGTGACATCGTTATAGAGACGGGTGATGCTCGTGAAACGCATCATTTTGCTACACTGGTTGGTTACGGCGCAAATGCGGTTAACCCATACCTAGTAATTGAAACAATTGTTGAACTGCAACGAGTTAAAAAGCTAGACCCAACAGTTCACCCAAAAGAATTGTTTGATAACTACCGTAAAGGGGTTAATGGCGGCCTACTTAAGATTTTCTCTAAGATGGGCATTTCAACACTGCAGTCATACCATGGTGCTCAAATCTTTGAAGCGCTTGGTATCAGTAAATCAGTGGTTGATAAATACTTCACCGGTACCGTTTCTCGTATCCAAGGTCTAACGATTGATGATATCGCAAAAGAAGTTCTAATCCGTCACCGAGTTGGCTACCCAACTCGCGAGATCCCAATGCAGGTTCTTGATGTAGGCGGTGTGTATCAGTGGAAACAACGTGGTGAAAAACACCTATTTAACCCTGAAACAATTTCGCTGCTTCAAGAATCAACACGTAATAAAGATTACGTTCAGTTTAAGAAATATACAAAAGCCGTTGATGATCAAGGTGATAATGCAGCAACACTGCGTAGCCAATTAGACTTCATTAAAAATCCGGCAGGATCTATTCCTTTAGATGAAGTAGAACCTATTGAGAAAATCTTAAAACGTTTTGCCACTGGTGCAATGTCGTTTGGTTCAATCTCGCACGAAGCTCACTCAACACTTGCTGTTGCAATGAACCGTATCGGTGCTAAATCTAACTCAGGTGAAGGTGGTGAAGACCCGATTCGTTTTGAGAAAAAAGATAATGGTGACTGGGAACGTTCAGCAATTAAACAAGTGGCTTCTGGTCGATTTGGAGTTACCTCTTACTACCTAACTAACGCTGATGAACTGCAAATTAAGATGGCTCAAGGCGCGAAACCTGGTGAAGGTGGTCAACTACCAGGAGACAAGGTTGATGACTGGATTGGTGCAACACGTCACTCAACTCCAGGAGTTGGCCTAATTTCACCACCGCCACATCACGATATTTATTCAATCGAAGATTTAGCTCAACTTATTTACGATCTGAAAAATGCCAACCGTAAAGGCCGTGTTAACGTTAAGTTAGTATCTGAAGCTGGTGTTGGTACTATCGCCTCTGGTGTTGCAAAAGCAAAAGCAGATGTGGTTCTTATCGCAGGCTTCGATGGCGGTACTGGTGCATCTCCAATGTCTTCTATTCGCCACACAGGTCTTCCGTGGGAGTTAGGTTTGGCTGAGACACACCAAACACTACTGAAAAATGGGTTGCGTAACCGTATCGTTGTTCAGTCTGATGGCCAAATGAAAACACCTCGAGATCTTGCAGTAGCAACACTTCTTGGTGCAGAAGAATGGGGAGTAGCAACAGCAGCACTCGTTGTTGAAGGTTGTATCATGATGCGTAAGTGTCATAAAAACACCTGCCCTGTTGGTATCGCAACACAAAACAAAACACTACGTGAGCGTTTCGATGGTCGTGTAGAAGATGTAGTGACTTTCTTCCAATATATGGCTGAAGGTTTACGTGAAGTGATGGCTGAACTTGGTTTCCGAACTATCAATGAGATGGTAGGTCAATCTCATAAACTGAAAGTACGTGACGATATCGGCCACTGGAAATACAAAAACTTAGATTTATCACCAGTACTGCACGTTGAGCAACCTCGCACGGAAGATGGTATCTACAATCAGAAACAACAACAGCACAATCTTGAAGATGTTTTAGATAGAAAACTAATCCAAGTTGCTATCCCTGCACTTGAGAACGGTGATGCTGTTAGTGCTGAGTTTGACATAATTAATACTGACCGAAGTGTGGGTACAATGCTGTCAAATGAGATATCTAAAGTTTATAAAGACCAAGGCTTGCCACAACCAATGAATGTTAAATTCAATGGTTCAGCAGGACAAAGTTTAGGTGCTTTCTTAGCGAAAGGCGTAAAATTTGAAGTCGAAGGCGATGCCAATGATTACTGGGGTAAAGGCTTATCTGGCGGTACGCTAGTACTTTATCCAAATGCAAAATCAACCATCATTGCAGAAGATAACATTATTGTTGGTAACGTATGCTTCTACGGTGCTACATCAGGTGAATCTTATATTCGTGGTATGGCTGGTGAGCGTTTCTGTGTGCGTAACTCAGGCGCACGAGTTGTCGTTGAAGGCGTTGGTGACCACGGTTGTGAATACATGACTGGTGGTGTTGCACTAATTCTTGGTTCTACAGGTCGTAACTTTGCCGCAGGCATGAGCGGCGGTGTTGCATACGTTTGGGATAAAGCGGGGGATTTTGAAACTAAGCTAAACCCTGAGTTGGTTGACCTAGATCCTATCGAGCAAGAAGATAAAGATCTTCTATTAGATATGCTAACAAAACATGTTGAGTTCACAGGAAGTGAAGTTGCTCAGTCTTTCTTAGATAATTTTGAAGTAAACTTAGCCTCTCTGGCTAAAGTAATGCCACGTGATTACAAAGCAGTACTTCAAAAGCGTAAGACTGAAGCACAACAAGTTCAAACGGAAGAAGTGGAGGCAGTATAATGGGTAAGCCTACTGGATTTTTAGAGCATGGTCGTGAGCTACCGAAGAAACTCGACCCAACAGTTCGAATTCAAGATAATAAAGAATTTGTATTGAATAATGAGTTTGCCGACAAGATTGGCACACAAGCTTCTCGTTGTATGGATTGTGGTGTCCCGTTTTGTCATAACGGCTGCCCAATTGGTAACATCATTCCTGAGTTTAATGATGCGGTATATCGAGATAGCTGGGAAGAGGCATGGAAGATCTTAAGCTCGACCAACAACTTCCCAGAATTCACTGGTCGTGTTTGTCCTGCGCCATGTGAAAGTGCCTGTGTTCTTGGTATTAACCAAGACCCAATCACTATCTGTAATATCGAAAAAACTATTGTAGAAACCGCGTACCGTGAAGGGTACGCCCAACCTAAAAAACCTCGTTCTCGCACAGGTAAAACTGTCGCTATCATTGGCTCAGGTCCTGCTGGTTTAGCTGCGGCTGAGCAATTAAATAGTGCAGGTCACTCTGTTACTGTTTATGAACGAGATGAGAAAGTCGGAGGCCTACTGCGCTTTGGTATCCCTGATTTCAAATTAGGGATGGATATCATTGACCGCAAAATCAACTTAATGGCCGATGCGGGAATTAAGTTTGAAGTTAACGCGCATATTGGTATCGATATTAATGCACAGCAATTACGCCAAGACTTTGATGTTGTTTTACTAACAGGTGGTTCTACTATTCCAAGAGATCTACCAATTCCTGGTCGTGAGCTGAACGGAGTTCACTTTGCGATGGAGTTTTTAGGTCAAAATAACCGCCGTGCCAATGATATGGATCTTAAAACCAAAGAGATCCACGCTAAAGACAAACACATTGTAGTTATCGGCGGTGGAGATACAGGTTCTGACTGTGTAGGTACATCAAATCGTCATGGTGCAGCAAGCATAACTCAAGTTGAGATAATGCCGATCCCACCAGAAAAACGCCCTGTAAATATGCCTTGGCCTCAGTATCCAATGATCATGAAAACAACGACTTCTCACGAAGAAGGCTGTGAGCGTCATTGGAATATCTTAACCAAAGAGTTTATCTCTGATGACGAAGGTAATGTGAAAGGCCTTCGCATTGCTGATATCGTTTGGCAAGATGCTAAACCTGGTGAACGCCCAGGTTTTGATGAAGTAGCTGGCAGTGAACGTATTATCCCATGTGACCAAGCATTCTTAGCAATGGGCTTCTTACATCCAGAACCAAGCGGTGTATTAGCACAATTAGACATTAAACTTGATGACCGTGGTAACGTAGCGACTGATGGCTATGCAACCAACCAAAAAGGTGTTTTTGCCGCCGGTGATATGCGTACTGGCCAATCATTAATTGTACGTTGTATTAATGAAGGTCGTGAATGCTCTCGAGAAGTTGATGCTTACCTTATGGGTAATTCGAATCTAGAAGCAAAAGCGGATTCATTGATGTTATCTGCATCATAGTTTTAAAATAAATTAATTCAGATTTCCTTCCAAACCTTTGGCCAACATTTCGATGTTGGCCTTTTTTATTCTATACTGATAACGCCTATTCAAAAAATGTACTTACTTATGATAAAAATAATATCCATACTTTCAGTATTACTAACACTTACCGCCTGCAGTAAAGGAATCGATAAGATGTCTGATAAATCAAAAATGATGTGTGCAGATAAACCTAATTGTATATCTACATTAGAAACCAGAACTGATTTCAAAGCAGCTCCTTTCACTCTTAACAGTTCTAATACAAAAATAGAGTCTATCGCTCAAATAGCAGAGCAGCTTAAAGGTGCCAAAATAGCGGTTATTAGCGGAAACTACGCCAGAATTGAATCAACAAGTACTGTATTTCGCTTTGTTGATGACTTAGAACTTAGAATAGAGGGAAACAATCTAATTGTTCGTTCTGAGTCCCGAACAGGACACTCTGATTTTGGCGTAAATAAAAAACGTGTAGAACAATTAAGAGCAATGCTATTAGAACAGGGCTTAATTTCTCAGTAGAAAAAGATCTTCAATAGAAGTCTAACCAACTGAACTGCTACTTCGCAGTGTCTATTCTGCATCATTCATTTTCTACAGATGTAAAAAAGCCCTAATCTTTCGATTAGAGCTTTTTAAAATAGTGGCTACGTTAACGGGACTTTCTATCAACCTTGAAAGCGAC
>NZ_CAMLHO010000007.1 GCF_946479765.1 uncultured Aliivibrio sp. | reverse complement strand
AACTAACTAACCTTACTTTTATAATTAGTAACTTTTATCTTGTAGGTATTTATAATAGGTCGCCCTTCCAACATCTTGAGATTTACAAGCTGCCGAGATCGTTTCACCGTCTGCCACTAATAACTTCACTGCTCTACACTTTTGAGCTGTTTCTACATTTATTGGGCGGCCCTTATACCGACCTTCTTTTTTTGCTTTTGCTATTCCTTGCTGTGCTCGCTTCTGTCGAGTTTCATAATCATCACGAGCCATTGCCGCTCCCAGATCAAGCATAAAGTTAGTTAACGCTTGTTGAATTGCCGAGACTGATTCGTCTGAATCTACAAGTGTTTGATGCGTCATTGATTGGTCAACAACAACAATGGATAACCCTTTCGCTTTTATCCTACTCTTTAATGTTTCCCAAGTTTGAAATGGTAAGCGGGTTAACCGATCCATTTTTTCGATTAACAGAACATCACCATCTTCTGAGTCTTCAATTAACTGATCAAGCTTTGGACGCTCTGTTGTTGTACCTGAGATATTCTCTTGATAGAAAGAAGCAATCTGAAGATTTCTTACTTTTACAAACTCTCGTAACTCATTTTTTGCGCGAGATGAATCCTGATCGCTTGTTGAGGCTCTTAGATAAGCTCTTATCATGTTCTTATGTCCTATAAATGTCAGTTTGTCTAATTTAAACCGTCCATTAATCACTGTCTATTTTATACTGTCTTTTAATGTTTGATATGTGAAGCTCGCTATGTCTATTTTAAGTATGGTTATAATAGACATTGATATGGGCTATTTTATCTCATTCCCTGGTAGTTCTTTCTTAATGGTTTTTTCTGCCATATTACTTTCCAATAATTTTTCCACCGATATGGATAATGGCTGTAAAAATTCGGGCAAGCTTTCATTCATAGACACCAAAAACATATTCATGTATTTCTCAACTAACTTTGGTCTTTTGTTAGCTTTCGCTAATAGTGAAAAGAAACCATACTCAATAACATCCACGATTACCTTTTTGACTTGCTTCGTTACAATCGTTAGCTGTGCCTTCAGCGCATTTATGGTGTCTGATACTCGTTTTAGTTCTAGATGTTGTTCTGCTAGTTGAATCGCCATCTGAGATGATTTTTTCTGATGCTGCATCTTTAATACTTCAAATTGCACCAATTCCTCACCATATTCGATTTCTGCCATAATCAATCTATCTTGAGCTTGGGCTAATTGCTTTTCTGTCGTAGACAGTTGGATCTGCACCTTATCTAATTCAGCTCGTTCCTTTTCTAACTCTTCCCTCACCATGCTTTCTAAATTAAAACTACGCTGAGATTTTGGAAGACTCGCTTGAATATTCATTAACTTACGCTGTTGTGAACGACGCTCTACCTCTGGGCTAAATTCTGCATTTAGTCCCAATGTATTCAGATAATAATTATTAATAAACGCATAAAACATTCGATCAAACTCAAAAAGAGCACTCTTATATTTTCGACCTTTTTCTTTTTCTTCTATCGGCAATGCACTTATGTAATGTACAGGACCAAACGAGCGCTGAAATTTAACGACTTCATTGTATTGTTGTTTCAATAAATCACGCTTTTGAGTCCATTGATTTAACGTCGATATATATAAATGACAGTGCGCTCCCGTCGATACATGCTGCCGTCTTTCATCATGATGCCCAAGACCTAACTTTATTTCATAATCAGGAAAATAATGTAGATAAAAGGAACTAACAGCATCAATGTACACCTGCAATGGCATAATACTTGTGTCAATTTCCCATCGCTTTGGAATAGTAAAAACAACTTCTTGAAGATAGCTTTGATTAGTTCTTGGCTCTACACCACATAGCATATTGTGTAAATCATGATACTCCGCCAGCATCCTCATTCTTTGTTTCTTTCCCCACATTACAGGCGGTCTTGCCACTACACGATGCCAATAGCTAGGAGGAATAGCTTGATCATCAGGAAAATTTAACCAGTTTTGAAATAAATCAGCAGCCTCGTGATTTCCATTTTTCCTTTCAGATGCAATTGCATTTTTTAATTTACGCTTAGACTCAGCTCTTTGCCTTAACTTCACCTCTCGCTTCGCAACTTTTGGATCAGGAAGAAGATTATCTAAGAGTTCTGATCTCTCATTTTGATCTAAGCTATTTAAAACTACTGTATTTCCATGCCGTGTTAAAATGTTCGATTGAGCCAGCTCTTCATACCATTGTGAGCTTTTATCTTGCTCACTAGATAATCGTAAAGAATGGCTAAGTGACTTCTGAAGTTTCTTTCGATCGACATTACTGTAGGTAAAGTTCAGTACACTAAAAAAAATATGAATCATTTTCATGATAGCCTCCAAATAGAACGGTTTGACCTTCTACTTTGACTTCACCATGATTTATAAACAGGTCTACATTGTATGGGGATCTTAATCGTCGTAAGCTGATCGGTAATTTTATATACGCCATTGCATGTCTTCTTATCGTTGCTTTTGCGAACACTAACGAAGAAAAACATGACTGTAAATGATATAAATTCATTAGAATCAATCCATTATAAAAAGACCGATATTTATCAAACGGATCGATATATAGAACTTTTTGGACTAAAAAGATATTTTTAAATAACAATAGGTGACAATAATGAAGATTGCACATATAGATAAAGAGGTTAGAGAAAAACTACTAGAACTCTTTGCTGATGAACAGATGTCTGAAGAATGGATCACAACACAAAAAGTGATATTCAATGGGTTAAGTCCATTAGAAGTCTTAGATTCTGAACAAGGTAAAACCAAAGTTCTCGATGCAATTCAACGGATCACGTATGGGGATTTTTCCTAATTTATTAGAACAGATCTAATTGAAGAGTTGATATGCCAAACTTGGCAGACGATGTGCCAAACTTGGCAGACGATGTGCCAAACCTGGCAGACGATGTGCCAGACCTGGCAGACGATGTGCCAAACCTGGCAGACGATGTGCCAGACCTGGCAGACGATGTGCCAAACCTGGCAGGTGATGTGCCAAACTCGGCAAAAGAAGACGTGGTTTATAACTAATAGATTGGTAGTGCAGCTCATCAAGTGACATATTCGTTTATGATCGGTCATGAAATTAAAGAGCGACACTCTTTCAGTTTCAGATAAATTACTTTTAAATCAAATAATAAGATCTATATTGCACGTTATGTTCATCGTTGTTTCTAAAGTATGATGCCTATCTCTGATCTAGAACTAAATCGCGTCTTGCTTACTTCTGTACCTTACTGCTAATTTCACATCGATGTTTTCTCTGATGCCAAGAACAAGAAAGTGGTTTATGCCTAATAGGCTGGTATTTTAGGGGAGGCATGATGCCAACCAGTTGATTCCATGCTAAGATCGGATACAATTAAAGTTAATTGCCTATTCTGTAATCAAACGGCTCCTGTTCGTAAACATGGTACTGGCACGGCTGGATTTCAGCGATTTTGATGTCGCTAATATTGAATTGATATGCGAAGTTGATGAGCAACGGCCATTTGTTGGAAATAAGAAAAACCAACGTTGGCTCTAAGCCAAGATATAAACGAGTTATTGCCCATGCTTTTGGGGAGAGAGATGCACGATAAGGTTATTGGTACAATTATAGATCGTGAGTATTACCTTTAATCAATAGATTGGAGTCATAACCTTTTTTGCACTATGCAAGGGCTGACCATTCATCTTTTTCCTTTGAGTTAAAAAATCAATATTACTTGATTTTTTAACTCATTAGAACTATCATGATTTTAATACCTACCCATTATCTCGCGTGGCTTGACCCCAGATATTGGGAGAAATTGCCACTCTTTTTAGAGTGGTTTTTTCATTTCTACAGCTAAGAAAAACAATAATGAAAACCAGAGTTTATATTGATGGCTATAGCTTTTACTACAACTGTCTGAAAGGAACACACTTTAAATGGCTCAATATTCATGAGTTACTTGAAAAGTATGTTTTACCTCGTTCTCATGGCAACAATTTTACTTTACATGAGATTGAACCTATAAAGTTTTTCACCGCAGAAATCCTACCTAATGTGGCTTCTGATCCAAACTCTATCAACGATCAACGTTCTTACAATAAAGCTTTGAAACTTGTTTGTGGTTCGAAGATCAAAACGATTCCAGGGAAGTATCAGTGTAATCCAGTGACATATCCAGCTTATGAGTTGGATAAAAATGGTAAAGAGATATTACCTAAGGACTCTAGTCGAGTTAAAGTTTGGAAGCTTGAAGAGAAGAAAAGTGATGTCAATGTTGCTGTTGAAGCTGTTTTTGATGCCCTACTCGATCCTAATCTTGAGCAAATTGTGTTTGTAACTAACGATACCGATATTTTGCCAGCTTTAGAAAAAATAAGAGCTTTCAATGATATATCAGATCGTAAAGTTAAGATTGGGTACATTGCGCCGATTGTTGAAAATCATCCCACCCGTAGACCTAATGGTGAATTGGTGAATATGGCAGATTGGACAATAGGATCTATTCAAGAAGCTGAATTGATTTTATCCCAACTCCCTCCTTATGTAGCGAATAGACGAGGACCAGCACTTAAACCCATATCATGGTTTAAGTATCCAGTTAAGGTAGAAGAAATATTAACTCTGTTATCAGATAAGGAAGTGTTAGGTTCAGTACCTAAAGCTTGGAAAGACTATCTTCTTACGGACCCACACTATAAGGTTAAGGGCTTACCTGAGCACAAATGCTCTTTGGCTGACTTGTTAAATGACGAACAAGGCATTGAAGATGTTCTGATTCACACTAGAGCATTTGCTGAATTCAAGCGAAGCCAACCTAATGAATAAGTGTTCATTAGGTTAAATCCAAAGATAACCATCAAAAACTACTTTTCCATAGCCTCTAAAATCAATAATGCTGCTAGAATTTGCGATGACAATCCTATTTTTGTTAGTTTCATCCATCAGGCTAAAACGTTTCTGTCCAAAAACGTTGTAGGGTGAGCTTTACCCATAGCTCTTTCTACTTCAAATGCTTCCGCTTTATTGTTAGCCATATACTAATAAGTCCATCATAATCTAGAATGTTAACTATATAGCTAACTAGAATGCGAATGAATTATAGCTAAGAATTAAGCAAACACGTAATGATATCGGATTGACACAAGTACAAGTATCAAAACTGACAAGAATTAATAAAACGACTATTTCAGAAATCGAAAATGGTCGTTTTACAGGTTCATTCGATATATTTGAAAGATTGTTAAATGCCGTTAACTTACAGTTTGAAGTCGTAGAAAAACACATCAACTGCCTCATTGGGATGAAATCGAAGAACTATTTTCAGATGATGATTAACTATGTAGGCTAGTAAAATTCTAATGTCATAAGCTAACAATCATTAGCCTAACGCTTGTTAGCCACTACAGAAAGCTATGACTGTATAGGCATCGCATAGGCGAGTTCATGTACTAGTTGTCTAAACAACGACTCTTTGCCCTCTGGGATAATCAACTGATCTTTGCCTACGCGTTGGCACCATTTCTGTATTTTTGGTGCTGACGCTATGTTCTTTGCGATCGACTCGGTGTCGCATTTCAAAAGTAAAAACCGCCCCTCTAATCGTACTGCATTCTTATTGTTTTCCAACGTTTTGAAGAGGTGCTCAATTTGAGTTGGAAAATAAGGTTGTTCATCTCTTTCTGAGAGGAAAGATTGTATTTCTTCTAGATCACCGCCATTTTCGATGTGTGAAAGTAGTTTACTTGTACATAGTTGCCAAACTTGATCGTTAACTTCATCAGCATAATTAGTAAGAAATACTCGCTCACTGGTAGCGGGTAACTGCATAAACTGCACACGATTTTTCGGCAACAATACGATCGATGTTTTTGTTGAATCTGATACATCGGTGTAAGTATCAATAACACCAAGCACATAGGCTCCGAGCTTTGTGAGCCTGATATGCTTTAATCCATCATAAACGGACAAATAATCTAGATCATATTGCCCCCAACGGTCATAGTAATTGTCTTGAGCGTTATCAGGCGTTACGTAAGCAATATCTACGATCCCTAGAGTAGCGAAATACTCCATCATTAGGCAGCGAGTGTAAACATTAGTAAGAAAAATATCGTCATGAATGCGACCATACGTGGAATCACCAATATACAAACTATAGGGTTCCGACGTAACATTAAAAAATTGCCTTTCAACAGCCATTAATCTCAGATAGTCATCAAAAGAGACCCATTGCTCAGGTGGACAAGCTCGAAGCGTTTCTATACAAGCGTTCCTGCGGCTCAAAACATTTGTAAAATATTTCTGACCTTTTCCTTTTTGCCCTTTTATCTGATTGATACGTGAAAACTCATCAAATTTGCTTCGATCTTTCCAGTCCCAGAAAAGTTGCTTAATGACATCACAATGTCGTTGATGAAGAGAAGCTTTTTTCAGGTTGATTTGCAATTCGCCATTTATCTCTTTGATCCATAACGCGGCTCTAAGGATTTGAATCCAACCAAAAGCCTTTATGCTATTCGCTGATTCATCATCAAGTGATGATGCATTTTGATACGGTTCATTGAGTCGGTTGCACAGTTGATTGAGCAATGCTTTAGAAGGTTGCCCTGTTTTCGGGCTGACTTTTAACTTCTTATCCTTAATGGTGTTAATCAGAATATTAAGCTCTGCTTCCGTGTATTGTGGTGTCTCTAGCGTTTCAGCCTCTTCACCATCGACAATTGCCGTCGGTAAAGAAAAATGTGGCGGCAGTGGTACATGAGGCTTCAAAAAAGCTAATAGATCATTGGGAATTCTAACTGAAGAACCGTAACGGCAATCAGGATAGAAGAACGGAGCTAACGCTTTGTCAGTGTTCGCTTTATCTTGAATTCTATACAAAGACCAATCTTCTCTGCTAGGTGGCTCTTTTTGATATTTTGACCAGAAAACGAAACCGTCCATATAACCTACTTGGTTGTGAACGGCCTCTTGCAAAGCAAGCTTCTGAACCTCTGAGAGGTGGTTCCAAATTGACTGTAGATTGTCTAGGTTCATCAACACATTCAACAGTGTGCTTGCAATTTCTGCTTTACGACTAGGAATAGCACAAGAAAATGGTAATGACTTGATGCGAAATTTCAGGTCATCGACGGTACTGTGCTCAATAAGGTCTTGAAAATTGTCCATGCAGTTCCTCGCTTTCTCTATATTTTCAGGAGATTCTATACTATCCCCCTTAGCTCTTGCTCCTTATTTGCGAAAAAACGCACTTGGTATGGTTTGAATAAATGAAAATTCAATAGAAAGCTACGATTTTCTAAGTCGCTTTTGTCCAAAAGCGAGTTACTGAGGGTCTTCTACGAGTGTGATACCGATGGTCAAGGAAAATCATAAATGCCTAGCGAGTAGTGAACTGCGCGAGCGTCGGGAGTGGCTTTATTATTTTATTTTACTTTACCATCATTTCCCTTAAAGACCCTTTTGGCAGGGTAATGGTTTCACGCAGTGATGCCATCGCCTTGCTAAGCCTTCAGGGATAAAAAAGCATACACACCATTGATACATAGTGTGTACGCTTATATCATCCAGATAAAACCTTGCCACTAAATGGCTATCACTCACACGCGAATTGACATGGTTTTTACTGTATACTCCCAGTAGGGCTTTCAATCAACAATGTTACTTCGCTAATGTTAGAGTTACCTTCCCTAGTGACAATGACGGTACTAGCGCAAGTGATGGCGGTTTGTAATCGATCAAATCCTTTAGTTTGTCATTCCAAATAATGAGCGCTTCCAGTTTCTCATCAAAGTAATCATATCTGTCATAGTGCTTAGAACTTACATCTTGTAACGCATGGTTTTGTAACCTGTCTCGTGTTTGCTTATCGATCCGACAGGCTCCCATTAATGTTTTACATGTGCGTCTCAAGTCTCTTGGCGAAAAATGTGCCATCTGTTTTTCTTCACGATAACGAGTTATTGAGCGACCAAATGAGCTGGTAAGTGCATGACGAGTTGCATCATTAGGATTTGGAAACATATATTTACCATCGCCACTTAACTCATATTGATTAAGTAAAGCTTGATATGCCAATTCATTTAGAGGTACGGAATGCTCACGATTATTTTTTGATAATCCTCGTTCAATAATAATGAACCTCTCTTTCCAGTTTACATTCGACCATGACAGCGTAATGATTTCATAGGGACGCTGCCCTCCGAGATAAATACATAGTTGAGCTAAATTGCGAAAATCTTTCCCCATATTAAAAGAACCATAATCACTATTTAAATCAATCAGAAATCTCTTTAATTCATCCCAATCTAAAAAGCGTTCGCCTACTCGCTCAGCATTTTTTTGCCTGGGAATAGGATTCACAGGATTAAATTTAATATCAAATGTCGAATGTAATGAAAAATATCGAGGATCATTATCAAACTTCATACCATGATTAAATGCTGCCATAATATAGCTGCGAACACGGTTACTTACCGTCTCACCACCACGCTGAATAATTTTACTGATCACAAATTTGATTTGATTTGTTGTTACATCACAAGCTTTTGTGTCTGGTGATATATACGGATAAAACTCTTTTTCTAAGCTAACTAATACCGCTTTATAAGTACGTTTTCCATCAATTTTCATCCGCTCAGTATAACTATGAAAAAGCTCTTTTAATGTCCCCTTCTCATTATGCTCATCTTCAATCTTTTTCTCTTCAATCGCTAGTTGCTCGATATGTTTTTTAGGATCTTTACCCTGCATTAATAAGGCAGAAAATTCCTGCATTTTTTCTCTTGCTTCAACTAAAGTCATGCCATTAGTGCGAGATCTAAATAAACCCAGAGAGATGAACCTCTCTTTTCTTTGTTGATAATAACGAAAAACAAATTGCTTTTTACCCGAAGGCAAAACTTTCACACCTAGCCTTCCAGTTCCTCTTTGACCAGATTGATCCCATAGATAGTAAGATGAAGACTTATTTACAGCGGATTGAATTTGGGTTGCTGTTAACATCGTTAAATTTCCCTTGTTGTTTTCAGCAAAAGTACCGTCAATTTGAAAAAGACATAATGAGATACTAGCCAGAAACCATGTTGACAAAATATCATCTGAATCAAGAAACACTTATTTCTGGTCAGATAATGGGTCAGACAAGAGGGAATTTGAGTAACATTTTATGAAACGCAATGAAATGCAAAATAAAAATAACTCATTGATTATAATTAATTTTGCATAACAATGAACGTCTATGAAAATGAATCTTTTCGGACTCATAATCGTTCGGTCCCCAGTTCAAATCTGGGAGGGGCCACCAAATTAGAAAAGGCAGATAAGTATTTTTACTTATCTGCCTTTTTGCTTTCTACTTACTCTTTCTGCTTTCTCTTAATAATTAAAAGATAACCAACTAAGAGTAAAAATATCAACAATTCGATTGTCGACCTCATTAATCCCGCAGTAAATGTTGCAACAACAATCAGCGCAATAATAATACTTAATATTCCCTGTTTACTCATGTTCCCTTCCTTGAGATCTCTTTCTTATCGTATAATTATCTCTAATCTTCCCTCTCTTTAAAAATAGCCAATTACTCTATAAAAGAACCAATCGCACTATAGCAAGGTCACAAATACGAAAATCTATCTTCTTATTCCATAAAGCTCTCTTAAATAACATTATAAAGAGCAGTGATCCTTAAAAATCCAACCTACTGCTCTTATTCATAATAATTTGACCAAAATCCCTTTTTTAACCTCGATTTCACCCCTCCTTGATATACACTAACGTTATCTAGACGTTTATCGATATAACAACAATTAATAATAAAGGTTATCTATGTATAATTTAGCCACTAATCTTGAGCGCAACGCCACTTTTCGTCCAAATAACATTGCACTTATCTTCCAAGATCAAAAAATCACCTATTTTGAATTAAATAAGAAAGTGAACGCCATTGCTGATCATTTAACTCAACTTAATATCAAACCTGATGAAAAAATTGCCTTGTCATGCCCTAATACGCCCGAGTTTGTTATTGCTTATTATGCAATACAGAAAATAGGAGCTGTTGTTGTTCCGCTTAACGTGATGCTAAAAGGCGATGAAGTCGCTTACCATTTGAAAGATTCTGATGCCGTTGCTCTTATTTCATATCAAGGCTCTGAGGCTATGCCTATTGGTAAGTTTGGTTACGAAGGTTATGAGAAAGCCGATTTTTGTGAGCACTTCATTTTAATTGAAACCACTGAATCACAAAAATCCACTGTTGCTCATTCTTTTAATCAGTGGCTACATACTGGCAGAGAACTCTTTGATAGCGTCTATCGCACCGCAGAAGACAGCTGCGTCATCCTCTACACATCAGGCACTACTGGTGCAGCAAAAGGGGCTGAGCTAAGCCAAAGTAACATGCTATGTAACGCACAAGCCTGTCAATCATTGACCAATCAGAAAGGCACTGATGTAAGTATTGCGATACTTCCGTTATTCCATACTTTCGGTCAATCATTGATCATGAACACCTCTATTCTAGCTGGCAGCGCATTAGTTCTTATTGCGCGCTTTGTACCTAAGACCGTTCTTCAGCAAGTCCATGAGCATAAAGTGACACACTTAGCTGGTGTACCTACCATGTTCATTGGTTTACTTGCTTATGCAGAAAAACACCCTGGCGAATACCTAAAAGAGATAGCGCAAACGCTTAAAGTTGCCATCTCTGGCGGTGCTTCCATGCCCGTTGAGGTTCTTAAGCAATTTGAAGAAAAGCTACAAGTTCCAGTCATCGAAGGTTACGGTTTATCAGAATCATCTCCTGTTGCCGCATTTAACCATTTAGAATTTGAAAGAAAACCCGGAAGTATTGGACAACCTTTACCGGGAGTTACCATGAAGGTGGTCGATAAAAATGGTCATGAATTACCAATAGGACAAGAAGGTGAGCTGGTTATTCGCGGCCATAACGTAATGAAAGGCTATTACAAAAAACCACAAGAGACGGCAAAAACCATTATTAATGGGTGGCTACACACAGGTGATATTGTACGTTTTGATGACGAAGGGTATATCTATGTCGTTGACCGCTTAAAGGAGCTAATCATTAGCGGTGGTTATAATGTTTATCCACGTGAAGTTGAAGAAGTTTATATGAAGCACCCTTCGGTTCATTTAGTCGCAGTGATTGGCGTTGATCACCCTCGCTTTGGAGAAGAAGTAAAAGCCTTTATTATCTTGAAAGAGGAACATTCTGTTTCTGAAAAAGAGTTAATAAAATGGAGTAGAGAGCACTTAGCTGATTATAAGTGCCCAAAACATCTTGATATCGTTGAAGCATTACCAATGACTGCTACCGGTAAAATTTTAAAGCGCATGTTAAAGCCTTAATTTGTGCATTCTACGCTTATCCGTCACAAGTATATTCCCATATAAAAAATAGGTATATACTTGTGTTACAACTTCATAATTGGATAACTACCATGTCAAATAAAACAAATAAAGGCATCTGGTTTGCTTATATCGCTAGCCTATTAACACCAATAACACTAATGGTTTCAGGCATTGTGGCAATTATTTATGCGGGATACCAAATGAATAAAGGGACTAACGACGATGTCGTCAATAGTCACTACTACGCCATCATTAAAAGCTTCTTTCTTTTCCTTACTTTCTTTGTTGTTCTTGCTGTTACTGCTGCAACAATGAGTGGTATGGTTGCTGGCTTAGAGTATTGGGTACACAGTTCTATTCTTGATAAAATATACTCCGCAATTCCTGTTATTGGCGCAGTCATCTCATTACTTGCTATTGGTACTTGGTTTGTAAAATTAGCTAAAGGAATGCAAAAACTTAAAGCATATCAACCAATTGAAAATCAATAATATAAAGGCACATTAAGTGCCTTTTTTATTTTGACTTGCAAAATAAATATTTAGCAAAAATCTGCGTAACAAGAAAGTGATCTTCATCAGTTTTACTGTTAGAATTTGCACCAAAATCGATAGAAACTTACAAACAAGATCAGACTGAAACGATGTTGAGTAATGTAAATTTGTTTTTAATATTGTGATTAAAGTGCAAATTATTTACCTGAATCAATAATCCATTACTCTTTTCGGTCTAAACTACAGGTAATTATTGAATATATATGCTTAGTCATAACGGTTATGAAGGATAATTTTGTTGTAAATTTTCAACATTTCATACCATTAGACTGAGCATTACTGCGTTTATCATTTTAAATATACTCATCTGGAGAGATTTCTCACATGAAAAAGACCAAAATCGTTTGTACGATTGGCCCGAAAACTGAATCAGTAGAAAAACTAACTGAATTAGCAAATGCTGGCATGAACGTAATGCGCCTTAACTTCTCACACGGCAATTTCCAAGAGCACGGCAACCGTATCGATAATCTTCGTCAAGTAATGAAGAACACAGGCAAGCAACTTGCTATCCTGCTTGATACTAAAGGTCCTGAAATCCGTACTATCAAACTAGAAAACGGCGATGACGTTGCTCTAGTAGCTGGTCAAGACTTCACATTTACAACTGACATTTCAGTTGTTGGTAATAAAGACGTTGTTGCTGTTACTTACCTAGGTTTTGCAAAAGACCTTGTTGCTGGTAACACTATCCTTGTTGATGATGGTCTAATTGAAATGGAAGTAGTTTCGACTACTGAAACTGAAGTTAAATGTAAAGTTCTTAACAACGGTGACCTAGGCGAAAACAAAGGCGTTAACCTTCCTGGCGTTTCAGTTAAGCTTCCAGCTCTTTCTGAAAAAGATAAAGCTGACCTTAAATTTGGTTGTGAGCAAGGCGTTGATTTCGTTGCTGCATCTTTTATTCGTAAAGAAGAAGATGTTAAAGAAATCCGTGCTCTACTTGTTGCTAACGGCGGCGAGCACATCCAAATCATCTCTAAGATTGAAAACCAAGAAGGTGTAGATAACTTCGATTCAATCCTAGAAGCTTCTGACGGTATCATGGTTGCTCGTGGTGATCTTGGTGTTGAAATCCCTGTTGAAGAAGTAATCTTTGCACAGAAGATGATGATCGAGAAATGTAATCGCGCACGTAAGGTTGTAATCACTGCAACTCAAATGCTTGATTCTATGATCAAAAACCCACGTCCAACTCGCGCAGAAGCGGGCGACGTAGCTAACGCAATCCTTGATGGTACCGATGCAGTAATGCTTTCTGGTGAGTCTGCGAAAGGTAAATACCCTATCGAAGCTGTGACTATCATGGCTACAATCTGTGCTCGTACAGATGCAGTACTAAAAGCAGAACTTAGCTCTCGTCTAGACAGCCCACGCCTACGTATCACTGAAGCGGTATGTAAAGGCGCTGTTGATACAGCAGAGAAACTAAGCGCACCTGTAATCGTAGTTGCTACAGAAGCGGGTAAATCAGCTCGTTCTATCCGTAAATACTTCCCAACAGCAAGAATCATTGCCGTAACGACTAATACTAAGACAGCTGCTCAACTTTGTCTTTCTAAAGGTATTACACCAATGGTTGTTGATGCTATCGACAGTACTGACGCATTCTACCTACGTGGTAAAGAGTTAGCTCTTGAATCTGGTATTGGTGCTAAAGGCGATATCGTTGTTATGGTTTCTGGTGCTCTAGTACCATCAGGCACAACAAACACAGCATCTGTACACGTACTATAATTTAGTAAAATTTATAGTTCCGTACCACATGCTAAATAAAAAGAGGGCTTAGGCCCTCTTTTTTTATTACTATATGTTCAATGATATTAGCCAAGCTAATATCAATTTATTTAAGTAAGCCATTGATATTAATCACCAACCAAAAAACTCTTTATTATGAGTTCCTATCAGCAATACCATCAATAAGAAATAAATAGCACTTAATTTAAATCCTAGAATAGCTAAACTTCCTACAGTGAGCCTTACTAAAAAGTCAGTCAACATAAAGACCTCACACATACTTAGTCCACTAGATATTCCCTACCTAAGCAATCGCATCCTGCTACAGACTTATTTATCAATATGCATAAGTATAGACCGAGTTAGACTTTAGTCTAATTCCAGTTCATTATTTTTAGGCTAAATTCTAAGTGACTTATCTCCTCGGGCAATCCCCACTACACCACTTCGAGCGACTTCAACAACCTCTGTAACTTCAGACATGGCAGTTATAAATGCATCTAGTTTTTCAGACGTACCTGCTAACTGAATAGTATATAAAGAGCTTGTTACATCTACTATCTGTCCACGAAAAATATCTGCGGTACGTTTAACTTCCGCTCTTGCAAATCCACTGGCTTTAACTTTAACAAGTAGTAATTCACGCTCCACATGCTCACTTTCTGTGACTTCTTGAACTTTGATAACATCAATGAGCTTATGTAGCTGCTTTTGGATCTGCTCAAGTTCCATTGCATCGCTGGCTGTGGTTATGTTTAACCGCGAAAGGGTTAGGTCCTCTGTCGGCGAGACTGTTAATGACTCAATGTTGTAGCCACGTTGAGAAAATAGTCCTACAACTCGTGATAAAGAACCCGATTCATTTTCTATTAATAGTGAAATAATATGTCTCATTAGGTTCTCTCCGTTTTGCTTAACCACATTTTATCCATTGCTTCACCTTTGATCTGCATAGGATAAACATGCTCTGTTTCATCAACATTAATATCAACAAACACCAATCTATCTTTTAGTGATAATGCTTTTTCTAACCCAGACTCTAGATCATCTGGATGATTAATCCGAATACCAACATGGCCATACGCTTCTGCAATCGCAGCAAAGTCTGGCACTGAACTCATGTATGAATTTGAATGACGTCCTTGATAGATAATATCCTGCCACTGTTTAACCATCCCTAAGAAACGGTTATTCAGGTTGATTATTTTTACAGGGATATCATATTGTAATGCCGTAGATAACTCTTGAATGTTCATCTGAATACTGCCGTCACCAGTCACACACACAACTACTTCATCGGGGTGAGTAAATTTCACACCAAGCGCAGCAGGTAAACCAAATCCCATCGTGCCAAGGCCACCAGAATTAATCCAACGACGTGGTTTATTAAATGGGTAATACAAGGCAGCAAACATTTGGTGTTGACCAACATCAGATGCGACATACGCATCACCATTAGTTAAACGGTATAATGCTTCAATAACCTGTTGAGGTTTAATCTTATCTGGCGACGTTTCATAAGATAGGCATTTACGATCTTGCCACACTGAAATTTCTTTCCACCATTGCTCTAACGCGGCTTCATCATTGCTTCCATCTTGTTCCGCAAGTAGTTTTAACATCGATTCCAAAACCACTTCTGCAGACCCAACAATAGGTACATCAACTCGTACGTTTTTAGAGATTGAAGAAGGATCAATATCGATATGCATAATGGTAGCGTCTGGACAATACTTATCTAAATTGTTGGTTGTACGATCATCAAAACGCACACCAACACCAAAAATAAGATCCGCATTATGCATTGCCATATTTGCTTCGTATGTGCCATGCATACCCAGCATACCTAGTGCATTTTTATGAGTACCCGGAAAAGCACCTAACCCCATAAGCGTACTAACGACAGGTAAGTTAAGTAATTCAGCTAATTTAATAACATGTTGCTCTGCTGCTGAGATAACCGCTCCGCCGCCAATATACAGCACTGGTTTTTTCGCAGCTAAAAGCGTTTTAAGGCCTTTTTTAATCTGACCTTTATGCCCTGTTGTCGTTGGATTATAAGATCGTAATGAAATCGACGTAGGATACTGATAGGGGAATTTAAATGCAGGACTCATGACATCTTTAGGGATATCAATAACAACAGGGCCAGGGCGGCCTGTAGATGCGATATAAAATGCTTTTTTTATAATTTCAGGAATGTCTTCGGCTTTTCTAACTAAAAAGCTATGTTTAACTATCGGGCGAGAAACGCCTACCATGTCACACTCTTGAAAGGCATCAGTGCCAATCATGCTGTTTGGTACGTTTCCAGAAAGCACAATCATCGGGATAGAATCCATATAGGCGGTTGCTATTCCAGTAATTGTATTTGTTGCTCCAGGACCTGAACAAACAAGAACCACACCCGGTTTACCTGTTGCTCGAGCAAATCCATCAGCCATGTGTGTTGCGGCTTGTTCATGCCTTACTAGCACATGCTGAATATCATCAGTTTTCATATGCAGTGCATCATAAATGTCTAGCACGGAACCACCAGGGTATCCAAATATATGCCCAACACCTTCATCAATCAGAGATTGTACGATCATCTCTGCGCCAGATAACATTTCCATATTTATCTCCAGACATTAAAACCTTTAAATAGCACGACATGAATTATCGTCAGTTAATGGTTTTACATAGTTAGGGCTTATTTTTAGCCTAAACCGATATTAATTAGATTAAAATCCTATGTAGTTATTGGTTGTTTACAACAAAAAAACCAATATCACGAAACAACTTTAACCTTTTATTAGCACTTTGGTCTAGGGCTGTTTTATTGAAATCACAGATATATTCTGTTTTGAAAATAAAGATCCTAATTTAACAAAAGGTGAGGAGATAGAGATCTCGATTTTTCAGCATAAAAAAACCAGCCGCTAAAGGCTGGTTTCTCTGATTATTTAAAAAGATAAAAGCGCACTATGACTTATCTTTTTTACCTTTCTGATCTTTTTTCTCGTCATACATCTCTTCAATCTCGTCTTGATAACGTTCATTGATCACTTTACGACGTAGTTTTTGAGTCGGGGTTAACTCCCCTTTATCCATCGAGAATTCTTTAGATAATAAGGTGAACTTTTTAACTTGCTCAAAACGAGCTAACTCTTTTTGTAGATTAGCAACACGCTTCTCAAGCATCTCAACTATCTCACTGTTCTTAACCAGCTCCATACGATCATGATAAGCAATGTTTAATTCTTTCGCATACTCTTCTAGAGCGTCATAACAAGGAACAATAAGAGCAGATACAAATTTTCGAGTATCGGCAATAACAGCAATCTGCTCAATAAAATGATCTTTACCAATCGCGCCTTCAATCACTTGTGGTGCAATGTATTTACCACCAGAAGTTTTCATTAGCTCTTTAATACGATCGGTAATGTATAAGTTACCAGCAGCATCAAACTCACCAGCATCACCGGTTTTTAAAAAACCATCTTCTGTAAAGTTCAATGCTGTTTCTTCTGGTTTATTATAATACCCTTTCATGACCATAGGGCCACGAACTAGGATTTCATTCTTTTCACCAATTTTAACTTCGGCACCAGGCATTAATGTACCAATCGAGTCGGGATGAAATTTACCATCTTCCCAGCATGAAATGGTCGCCGTTGTTTCAGTCATGCCATAACCCAACTTAACATTAACACCAAGGGCATGGAAAAAACGACCAATAGTGACATCTAATTTAGCACCACCACACGGCATAAAATTAATATTTCCACCTAAAATCATACGCAATTTAGATAACACTAATTTATCTGCGACCTTGTAAGCTTGCTTAAGAGCCCAAGATGGTTCACGACCTTCTTGTTTACAAACCGACATTTTGGCGCCCATGTTGACTGCCCAAGTAAACATCACTTTACGATGAGCTGGTGCACGGGATACTTTTTCATGAACTGTTGAAAATATTTTCTCATAGAAACGAGGAACCGCACACATTACCGTCGGTTTCACTTCTGTTAGCGCTTCTTTAATTAGGTTTGTATTTGGCAAATAACAGTTTACCGCACCTTTGTACAATACATAAAAAGTCCAGGCACGCTCAAATACATGCGAGAGAGGTAAAAAACATAACGATACGTCTTTTTCTGTTAACGCTAAGTTCATGTTATGTCCGGCTAACTGAGAACCAATGTTAGTGTAATCTAACATAACCCCTTTTGGTTCTCCTGTTGTACCAGAGGTATAGATTAACGTCAGTAAATCATCCATTTCAGCCGTATCAAGACGATGAGTTAACTCTTCTTGATGAGAGTCATTTGCTGCTGAAACGAAGTCATTCCACGAAACACCTGCTTCATGCTCATTTAAATCAATGTCATCACTTAACGCCACAATATGGGTCAATTGTGGGCATTGTTCAAAAATCACAACAGCCGCATTATACTGCGCTTGTTCACCCACAAATAATATGCGGATATTCGCGTCATTAATAACATAAGCCGCTTGTGTTGGTGTGTTCGTTGGATAAATAGGCACTGGCACTGAACGCAATTGCATCGTGGCGAAATCAGCAACCGTCCAGCGAGGCATATTATTGGCGAAGATCCCTACTTTCTCTTGTATTTTCAATCCATGAGCTAATAGTGCCAAAGATAGAGTATCCATTTGCTGGCCAAATTCACCCCAAGTGATATCACTCCATGCTGAGCACTGAGTATCACTCCAAGCGCCACATTTACGTTCACGTAACGCAGTGTCATTTGCACGAGTTGCAATGTGCTGGCGGATCTCTTTTACAATATGTAGGTTTTGAATAGTCATCTCTTATCACCTTTAGGCTTACACTTGTAAGCTATAATCTAAACAAAGTGTACAAGTGGTGCTAAAAAAGGCAATACTTTCTCTGTATAAAATGTAAGGAATGTTGTGCGAAACTCATTTCTAATGAGCTGTATTAACAAGTTCATTATTAATAATATACATTTCATTTATATCGGATGAAGTCCTACAAAAAAGGCAACATCAATGATGCTGCCTTTTATTCTTCTAATTCTAGAGTATTTCAGCGTTAAAACATCATACTTTTACTTGAAGCAACGACTTCTTCACCACAAATAAGCATTAATTGATCACGCATCCAAATATGACCTTTGTCTTTTTGATACGAGTCATGCCAACTTAAATAGCCACTGATCCCTTTTGATTCAATTGGTAATGGCAGTACGATTAACTGCTCACGATTTGGCATTGAGCTCACCAACCATTTTGGTGCCACCGTAATTAACTCTGATTGAGAAACAACATACAGAACATTGCTGATACTCGCGCCTTTATAAGCTTGTTCGTAGAGCGAATCCATATAAAGATGATCGGCAAAACCTTTCGTATTTTCAATGCGAGCTGGAACAGCATGTTTTTCAGCGGCTAATTGATCTTTAGTAATATTGCCTTTAATGCGTGGATGATCCACGGCTGCAACAACAACCAACTCATCAGTAAACAGCTCTGTACTCATGTATCCAGGCTCATCAAAACGCACGTAATCAATAACAAAATCAACTTCTTGATAACGTAATTTTTGTGCGATATCAGATTCATATTCACCAGATAATTTCAGACTAATATAAGGCGCTCTTTGCTGAACATCTCTCATAATACGCGGAGCAAACCGCATATCAGATGGGCTACAAATCGATAATTTAAACTGCCTTGCTGATGTTTCTGGAGAAAATGTTGAACTAGGCAATTCATTTTTAACCAGTTGCAGAGCTTGTCGCATCGGAGCAAATAATTGGCGAGCTCGCTGAGTTGGCTGAATACCTCTGCCATGACGAATAAATAATTCATCATTAAACATCACTTTTAAACGAGAAACGGCGTTACTTACCGCAGGTTGCGACATACCTAAATTTTGAGCGGCTCGTGTTATATTCTGCTCTTGCATTACGGCATCAAACACAGTTAATAGGTTTAGATCGACGCTTCGTAGTATTTGCTCTGAACTTGCAACAGGTGCAGGCATAGGGTTGGATTCTGACATATTCATTATGGCTCTCTCAATCGGCAGTTTATTCTAATTAATAACAAGTAAGCGGCTACATATTTTTATTATTATATCGAGATATTGAACGTATATATGTTAGCCGACAAAATCATCATTACTGAATACATTTACAAAATCCATAGCATCTAAATTATTTTATTTTTAATTTATCATTAATTTAATGTATATATATTAATAATCTTAATATTCAAAAGCTTAATTAAAAACATAAAATAATCTAAAGTAGAATTAAATGCGTTTTTTCCTACATTGAATGAAAAAAGCCACGCGATTAGGCATGGTTAAATATATATCAAATATTAATATGTTAAAAAAGCGCAGATATTCGATTCAAATCAGATTGAATAGCCCCTGCCGTTACCTCTCTGCCTGCGCCAGGCCCTCGAATCACTAAAGGGTTATCTTTATACCATTTACTCTCTATTGCAAATATATTGTCACAAGGTAATAAATTAGCTAAAGCATGATGCTCAGACAAAGCTTCGATACCTACAGTTGCACTGCCATCTTTATTTAATCGAGCAACGTAACGTAATACTTTCTGCTCTTTTTTTGCGTTATCTAAACGCTCTAGTAACTCAGAATTAATTAAGTCACCTTTTACTAAAAAATCATCTAGGCTTACTTCTTTTAATTCAGGTGGAACTAATGATTCAACTTTGACTTGAGTCGGCTCAATCTTCAAACCTGCTTCACGCGCTAAGATAACCAGTTTTCTCATCACATCAGAGCCATCAAGATCATTTCTAGGATCTGGTTCAGTTAATCCTTGTTGCCACGCTAAATCAACCAATTCAGTAAAAGGTACGTCCCCATTATATTGTTGAAACAACCAAGATAACGTACCTGAAAAAATCCCAGATAGTGCGACGATGTCATCTCCACTTTCACGTAAATCTCTCACTGTATGATTAATTGGAAGCCCTGCACCAACGGTTGCATTATATAACCAATAACGACCCGTTTTCGCAAACGCATCAATCACCGCTTGATACTCATGGCTTGGTGCAGATCCTGCTACTTTATTTGCTGAGATCAGATGCATCCCTTGCTCTGCAATCATGGTGTATTGCTGTGATAATTCAGGACTTGCCGTTACATCTAATACGACCACATCATCGTATCCTTGAATCGCCCCTATTTTTTCTATCCAATCAAAATGCTCATAGGGCGTAGCTTCGACTTCAAATTGTTCAACAATAGATGCACTGTCCAAGCCATCAAAATCTAACCAATGACGATGGCGGTCAACCACACCAATTAATGAAAATTGCATACCATGACGCTTCTCAAGATTGCGCTTCTGCTCTGTAAATAGAGCTAACCATTGTGAACCAATATTACCGTGACCACACAACACTAGAGCAACGCGCTTTTGGGCTTGAAATAAATGGGTATGAATCCCCTTAATAATCGGAGTTGTGTCAACTTTACGTAGTATTGCTACCAAGCTCAGTCCTGACTCTGACTCACACACAAACTCCAATGGGCAATTTTTTAACTGATGATAAAAGCCGTGACTGTGAATTGCATTACTGCCGACACCAGCACCCACTGCGGCAACCATCGAGTAGCCTTCTTTTAATTTAATTTCAGCGTGAACGGCAGCATTTTGTAATATTTCCAAGGCTTCATTCACCACTTCTGATATGTAGGCCAATACAAGTGTAAATTGATCATCCTGAGCTTCGAGCGCTAACGGTTGTAATTGAGAGCGAGTCAGTAAAGAAAGGACTTCTTGTTTTGCTCGTTCAAAATCCTGTCCACGGCCAAATCCTAGTTGGATCAAATAAACATCATCTAAAGAAGTGACAATTTTAGCACCACGACCCGACGCTAATACACGCTCAATACGGGTTGAACCCGACTCTGGCTGATAACTACAACGTAAACTTAAATCTAAAGCACTTTGAGCTACTGGTTGTAACGTTCGACTGTGTAAAACGGGCGCAGCTAAGCGAGCCAATTCGCTCGCCTCATCTAAACGAAGCAACGGTAATAAACAGGCATCTTCCACTTTGCGAGGATCAGCACTAAATACCCCGGCAACATCACTCCAAATCGTGACACGAGAGACTTCAGCTAAAGCACCGATCATAGTAGCTGAATAATCAGAACCATTACGACCAAGCAATACTGTCTCGCCACTTTGATTACGAGCCATAAAACCCGTAATTACAATTCGGCCATGGGGATGCTGAGCGATCTGTTCTTTAAATAATGCCCAAGATGATGAACGGTCAACTTCGGGTTGAGCCGCTCGCTCCGCTCGTAAAAAAGAACGAGAATCCAATGCTGCTGCTGTTAACTCAATTTGATTCAAATACGCTGACAATAATCGAGACGACCACACTTCACCATGCCCAAGTACATCCGCCTGTTGGGCTTCGGTTAATGGCGCATGTAATTGACCAATCGCAATAAGCTCTTTATGCAAGGTTTCAAGTAAAGGTTCTGCATTTTCAGGGGTTAATAACTCAGAGATCAAGCCTTGCTGATATTGACGCAAAGATTCCAATATTTCATGAGCTAAACGTCCATCTTTTAATAAACCATCGAACCACTCTAAAATTCGGTTGGTCGTATTACCCGCTGCAGAGACAACAACCAAATCATGATCGTTGGAATATTCTTTTAAAATAGTAGCAACACGACGATAGCATTCAGGGTCAGCGAGACTACTACCACCAAACTTATGTAATTGGCGTGAAACTAATATCGTCATTACTTCACCTCTGCTGCGACTATGAAGGCTTGCTTGAGATCAGCAATTAAATCTCGGCTGTCTTCTAATCCTACCGAAATACGTAACAGTGTAGGAACTAAACCGGCTTCTGCCTGCGCTTCATCCGACATCGCTCTATGAGTCATTGTGCCCGGGTGTGCGATTAAGCTTTCTACGCCACCAAGAGATTCTGCTAGAGAAAAATACTTCAACTCTCTGACAAATACTTTCAATTGCTCTAATGAACCATTTAATTCAAAACTTAACATTGCACCAAAGCCTGTTTGTTGACGTTTTGCAATCTCATGGCCTGGGTGATCAGGTAAGCTTGGGTGATAAATAGTTCCCACTAACGCTTCTTCTTGTAAGCACTTTAATACTTCAATAGCATTTTCTTCATGCACACGCATACGCGCACCAAGTGTACGGATACCACGTAATGTTAAATAACTATCAAATGCCGTTCCTGTTGCGCCAATGCAGTTACCCCACCATGCAAAATCATCCGCATGCTCTTGAGTTTTTGCAATCAATACGCCACCAACAACATCAGAATGACCATTGATGTATTTCGTTGTTGAATGCAAAACAAAATCAGCCCCTAAGGTTAATGGCTGCTGCAACAATGGAGACAGGAACGTATTATCAACGGCAACCAATGCACCTACTTTCGCTGCTTTCTGACAGATTTCGGCAATATCCACCACTCGAACCAGTGGATTTGATGGGGTTTCTAATAAGATAAGTTTTGGTTTTTTGGCTATCGCAGCATCAAGCGCTTCAGTATTGGATTGATCGACAAAAAGGGTTTTAAAATCCCCTTTATTAGCGCGAGTATTAAATAAACGGTAAGTACCGCCGTAACAATCATGAGGGGCAACAATAAGATCATCAGAGCCAAGCAGCGCTGACACCATGAGATTAAGAGCCGCCGTTCCGCAGTTTGTAACAACAGCTCCTGCACCACATTCTAAATCAGATAAGGTGGTTTCTAATTGAGTTCGAGTTGGGTTACCTGAGCGGGCATAATCGTATTTTGGTACATCACCAAACTCTGGAAAGCTGTAATTGGTAGATAAATAGATGGGAGGCACTACCGCATTATGTTGTGAATCGGTTTCGATGCCAGTACGAACAGCTATAGTTGCAGGTTTTCTCTCGCTCATAATTTCCCTTCCGAACTGCTAGGCAGTTATCTGATACCAATCATCTTAATAAGATATAAAGCAGTAATTTTCTACTCATCCGCTTCAGATGACTGATATAATCTAGTCCATAAGTTATATTCTTCTACTTTACCATCACAAAATGAGACGTCAATACTTCTAGACGTCTATATATCTTTGCTTATAGCCGTAAATATCGCTAGAATTAACCTATAGTATTTTAAACAACAATAATCCAGAACGAAGGTGAACAATGGCTGATTGGAATGGTGACTATTTAAGTCCTTATGCCGAACACGGTAAAAAAAGCGAACAAGTAAAAAAAATTACTGTTTCTATTCCAACAAAGGTACTACAAATCCTTACTGATGAACGTACGCGTCGCCAAGTAAGTAACCTACGTCACGCAACGAACAGCGAATTATTATGTGAAGCATTTCTTCATGCTTACACAGGCCAACCTTTACCGACAGATGAAGATCTACGTAAAGATCGCCCAGATGATATTCCTGCAGAAGCAAAGGCCTTAATGACTGCTATGGGAATTGAATTCGAAGCATTTGATGAAGAGTAAATATTGAACACTTTCTAACCAACAGAGTCTACTGTTGGTTAGCTCACATTTCTGATTATTTCCTATTTTCTTTATCCTCTCCATTTTTACATTAATTCCGATTTTGAAATATCTTCTCACGTGAGCTTTATCTCATAAATATATTCAATCACCCCTCCAAATGTGACTGTTATCAACAGAAGACCTGCCGTAAATTTTTCTCATCCCTAGACCTACGCCCCCTCTTTTATAAAAGAAGGATGAGTTCAACCTCTCGATTTATTTTTAATCTATTTATCGTTAACTAATTAAACTGAATTGAATGCTTATTTGCCCCTACACTGCCTTGGCTAAGTAAGCATTTTTTCAAAAATATCCTTACATAAAGGAAAAGGGATTTAAGATGAAAATGAATAAATACACTTTGCTTGCTGCAACAATCTCTGCTGCTCTACTTGCTCCAACGGCTTCTGCTGTTGATTTCAATGGTTACATGCGTGCTGGTACAGGCATCAGTGGTAACGGTGATGGTGATCTATCATTTGAAAAAAATAAAGTCGGTCGTTTAGGCAATGAAAATGACAACTACTCTGAGTTTGGTTTTGCACAAGATCTAGAAACTGGCGAACAAACGTGGCGTTTAGAGTCAATGATTGCATCTGGCGTTGATGGCTCTAATGGCTGGGAAGATGGCGATTTCAATGTTGCTCAGTTTGCAGTAAAAGCGAAAGGCGTTTTAGAGTTTGATAAAGAGGCTACGCTTTGGGCTGGTAAAACTTACTATCAACGTAAAGACGTTCACATCACAGATTTCTATTTCCTAAACACATCAGGTACTGGTGGCGGTATTGAAAATATCTCTGTAGGTGACCAAAAATTCTCGATTGCATTAATGCAAGATAATGGTTCACAAGATAGTGCAACTGATAAATATGATTGGAAACCAGGCACAAATCCAAGCGACAAGCCGACATGGGGTGTTGTAGGAAAAGAATCAGAAGAAGTAAATGCCTATATTCTTGATATGCGCTTAGCGAATATTAACCTTTGGTCTGACGCTTCTTTAGAAGTGGCTGCCGCATATAACTTTGCAACCGCTGGTGATGATCAAGACCTAAAAGCCGATGATGGTGTTTTGCTGTCTGCAATATTACAACAAGGTTTAAGCAATGGCTTTAACCAAACAGTAGTTCAATTTGGTACTAGCTCTTACGGTGCTCAAATGGCTGCGCTAGGGGCTGGTGGATACTTCGACCGTTCTGGCGATAATAATGATGTAACAGGTTACCGCTTAATTAACTGGGGTGTAGTGAACGTTGGTCAATCGTGGGAAATGGGTCATCAGGCACTATATGCAAGTTCTGATTATGACCAAGGAACTCACTCATTAGCTTCTGTTGTTGTTCGTCCTATGTACAAATGGAACGACACAATGCGCACTATTTTTGAAGCGGGTTACTTCACTGAAACACTTGCTGACGATACAGATAAAGCAGGTAGCAAATTAACGGTAGCACAAGCATGGGCAATGGGAGATAGCTTCTGGGCTCGTCCTGAAATCCGTGTTTACGGCTCATACATTACTGATGACGAAGGTACTACCTTTGGAGAGAAAGGCGACGGTGAATACGTTGCTGGTATCCAAGTTGAAGCTTGGTGGTAATCACACCTTATAACTAAACCCCCAAATAAAAAGGCTTCCTCATCAATGATGTAGGAAGCCTTTTTTATGATCTAAAGAAAAATAAAAGCGAATTACGCTTCCATGTACCCTTCTGGCATTTCAATACGAGCTACGCCTGAGTCAATCGCTGCTTGTGCTACCGCTTTCGCAACACGAGGAAGCAAGCGAGGATCCATTGGTTTAGGAATGATGTAGCCTGTACCAAATTCTAATGCATCAACACCCGCTGCTTTTAATACTTCAACGGGTACTGGTTCTTTTGTTAACTGACGAATCGCTTCAACAGCAGCTAGCTTCATCTCATCATTAATCACGCTTGCACGAACATCTAGCGCGCCACGGAAAATGAATGGGAAACAAAGCACGTTGTTTACTTGGTTCGGGTAATCAGAACGACCCGTACCCATAATTAAATCATCACGAACTTCATGAGCAAGCTCTGGTTTGATTTCTGGATCAGGGTTTGAACACGCAAACACGACTGGTTTATCTGCCATTAATTTTAATGCTTCAGGTGGTAATAGGTTTGGACCAGATACCCCTAAGAATAAATCAGCACCTTCAATCACATCTTCCAGCGTACGCTTATCTGTATTATTAGCAAAACGTTGCTTATATTCGTTGATATCATCACGACGAGTATGGATAACGCCTTTGCGATCCAACATGTAGATCTTCTCACGCATAGCGCCACATTTGATCAGCATTTCCATACATGCAACGGCTGCTGCACCCGCACCTAAACAAACAATGATGGCTTCTTCTAACTTCTTACCTTGCAGTTCAATCGCATTCAACATACCCGCCGCAGTTACAATTGCGGTTCCGTGTTGGTCATCATGGAATACCGGAATATCACAACGTTCAATTAAACGACGTTCAATCTCAAAACAATCAGGGGCTTTAATATCTTCTAGATTGATGCCACCAAAAGTATCGGCAATATTTGCGACCGTATCGACAAACTCATCAATAGTGCGATGTTTCACTTCGATATCAATAGAATCTAGACCTGCAAAACGTTTGAAAAGTAATGACTTACCTTCCATAACCGGTTTTGAAGCTAGAGGACCTAAATTACCTAAGCCAAGAATAGCAGTACCATTAGAGATAACGGCAACCATATTACCTTTAGAGGTGTACTTATAAACATCATCTGGATTTTTAGCGATTTCGCGTACAGGCTCAGCAACACCAGGACTATAAGCCAGTGCCAGATCTTCTGCAGTATCTGCAGGCTTAGTTAATGCTATTTCAATTTTACCCGGTGTTGGGTAAGCGTGATAATGGAGAGCTTGTTCGCGAAAGTCTTCTGACATAGTAATTTCCTGAATGCTAATAATTATAAGAGGATTGTTTCAAAACAGTGAAGATATAATAATTGATCTGGCTCAAAGTTAATAGCGTTGGCTTACACATCATACCAACCAAAATGCGTTTTAACACACCACATTCAGCTATTTCAGGCATAAAAAAAGGAGCCCCGTAGGACTCCTCTTTTATCGGAAACTGGTAATTATTTCTTAGAACCAATTGCACCGAAACGTTTGTTGAAGCGATCAACACGGCCGCCAGTATCAACGATACGTTGCTTACCAGTGTAGAACGGGTGACATTCGCCACATACGTCTAGGTGGATTGTGTCTTTGCCTAGCGCTGATTTAAATTCAAATTCGTTGCCGCAAGAACAAGTAGCTTGAACAGCTTTGTATTCTGGGTGGATACCTACTTTCATGGGGAAAACCTTATAATTTAGGCCGTGTCGCTATCCGAATCTAAGCCGAACACCACACGTAGTTTAACAAAAATAGTAAGTGTAAACAAATTACACCTACTTAAGGTCGCGTATGATAATGAATCCGGAGCGATCAATCAACTAATCTGTTACTTTTTTCACCTATTATTTTACTCCGTTGCGATATTCTTATCTAAGAGTAGACTATTCCTCATATTCTTCCTTACTGATGTTAGCCATGCCGTATTCAATCGCCCACATTGCCTTGCCTGTTCCACTTGATCGTACCTTTGATTATTTAATCAAACCAGGTCAAACGCCTGCCATTGGTGGTCGTGTAAAAGTGCCTTTTGGTCGTCAGCGTTTAATTGGGATTGTGGTAAAGCTCAGTAATGAATCAGAATTTGCTCGTGAAAAATTAAAAAGTATCGATGCGGTACTTGATCACTCATCATTATGGTCTCCTCATCTTTATAAGCTTCTCAACTGGAGTAGTACTTACTATCAATACCCTTTAGGTGAAACTCTCGCTAATGCCACGCCGGCTTGGTTACGTAAAGGTCGAGAAGCAAGCTTTGCCTCATTAAAAGCATGGCAAGTCACCGAGCTAGGTAAAAATCAAGACCTCAATAAACTGACTCGCGCACCTAAACAAGCCAAAGCGCTTAATCTAGTGCGTCATCAACAATGCAGTCATGAACAGATGCTAGAAGAAGACATTACCGCAGCGACTTTAAAAGCAGTAGCCGATAAAGGATGGATTGAGGAGGTATCACTTGCGCCTAAGCCAACCAATTGGCATCGCAGCGTTGAGATAACCCAAGAAAAACCGCAGTTGAATGAAGAACAAGCCATTGCGATTGCAACCGTCAATGCAAGTCCTGAATTTGGTTGTTATTTATTAGATGGTGTGACGGGTTCAGGAAAAACAGAAGTTTATCTACAGCTATTAGAGCCAATCCTAAAAGCCGGTCGACAAGCGCTCATCTTGGTTCCAGAAATTGGTTTAACGCCACAAACCATTAACCGATTTAAACGTCGCTTTAATGTGCCTGTTGATATGATTCATTCAGCACTTAATGATACTGAACGATTGAATGCATGGTTAGCAGCAAGAGATAATCATGCTGGTATCATTATTGGTACTCGCTCTGCACTTTTTACCCCTTTTCATGATCTGGGTATTATCATTGTAGATGAAGAGCATGATGCTTCTTATAAACAACAAGACAGCATGAGATACCACGCTCGTGATTTGGCAGTGATGCGTGCAAATTTAGATAACATCCCTATTATCTTAGGCTCTGCAACACCTGCATTAGAAACCCTACACAACGCGAAAGTAGGTAAATACCATCATTTAACGTTAACAAAGCGTGCTGGTACGGCGATCCCTGCGCGTCATGGTGTATTAGATGTGAAAGGGTTGTATCTAAACAGTGGATTATCTGCCCCATTAATCGCTCAAATGAGAAAGCACTTATCTGAAGGTAATCAGGTAATGTTATTTTTGAACCGTCGAGGTTTTTCTCCTGCACTTATGTGTCATGAATGTGGTTGGATGGCAGAATGTAACCGTTGTGATGCCTTTTATACCTTTCATCAACACAGTAATGAAATCCGCTGTCACCACTGCGGTTCACAACAACCAATAATCCACCAATGCCAAGGATGTGGTTCAACTCAACTGATCTCTGTTGGCGTTGGTACAGAACAACTTGAAACTCAATTGCTGAACTTATTTCCCGAATACAAAACCGTGCGTATTGACCGTGATAGTACTCGTCGTAAGGGCAGTTTAGAAAACTATTTAGATGCAATTAAAAATAACGAATATCAAATACTCATTGGTACTCAAATGCTAGCAAAAGGCCACCACTTCCCTAATGTTACGCTCGTTGGTTTAATTGATGTAGATAGCTCATTGTTTAGTAGTGATTTTCGAGCGCCAGAACGCTTAGCTCAATTATTTATTCAAGTCGCAGGACGAGCAGGACGAGCGAGTAAACCAGGTGAAGTGATCTTACAAACTCATCATCCTGAGCATTCATTATTACAAAGCTTATTGCATCAAGGCTATGGCCACTTTGCAGAGCATGCCTTAAATGAACGTAAATTTGCTCAACTGCCACCCTACACTCATCTATCTTTGTTCAGAGCAGAATCAAATAGCAATGAAAATGTAGAGCAGTTCTTACGACAAGTACGCGATATATTAGAAAGTCATCCACAATTTCATGATGCAACCCCCGTACTTGGACCAATCCCGGCCCCGTTAGCACGACGCGCGGGAAAGTACCGCTGGCAACTGCTTTTTCAAGCACCAAATAGAACCGTCATGCAATCCATGTTACGTGGAGCGAAAACTGCGATTGAATTACTACCACTGGCTAAGAAAGTACGTTGGACATTGGACATTGAACCCCAAGACCTTAGTTAATGTAAGGATTTATTCATTAATGGCTTCGCGTTCAAATAACAAACAATCAGCCTTCATGTGAGTGAGATCACAATACAGATGTAATTTTTGTTAGTTCGCCCGTATTTATATCTTTATTTTACACATAAAATATCTCTTCAGATGAGCGAAGCAATCGTTTACTTAGATTTGATATAGTTGGAGAGGATTATTATGGCGACAATGATGGACGTTGCTTTATCGGCAGGCGTTTCAACCGCTACTGTATCGCGAGCACTAATGTCACCAGAAAAAGTGTCACTAACCACTCGTAAACGTGTAGAAGATGCCATATTAGAAACGGGGTACTCTCCAGCGACATTAATACGCACCTTACGCCGCAATGAATCTAAAACGATAGTGACGATTGTGCCTAATATCTGTGATCCTTACTTCAGTGAAATCTTACGAGGTATTGAAGATACGGCTGTCGAAAACGGCTATATCGTTCTCGTCGGTGACAGTAACCAACAGAAAAAACGTGAGCAATCTTTCGTAAACCTTATTTACACCAAACAAGTAGAGGGCATGGTACTGCTTGGCTCTGATCTTCCTTTTAATGCCAGCCGACAAGAGCAAAAAAACTTACCACCTCTTGTTATGGCCTGTGAGTACGATCCTGAATTAGAGCTGCCCACCGTTCATATTGATAACCTGACAGCCGCATTTGAAGCCGTAAACTATCTGACTAAATTAGGCCATAAGCGAATTGCAGAGCTATCAGGACCGGAAGATTCTTCATTGTGTCAATTTAGACATCAAGGCTACCAGCAAGCACTTCGCCGTGCGGGTATCTCAATGAATAACTCCTATGTTCATTACGGTAACTTTACTTTTGATGCAGGTGCAAAAGCAATTTCCCAACTTCTTTCACTGTCTTCACCACCCACCGCTATTTTTTGTCATAACGATATAATGGCAATTGGCGCAACTCAAAAAGCAAAACAAATGGGATTCCGAATTCCTCAAGACATTTCAATTATGGGCTTTGATGATATTGAGTTTTCACAATATTGCGATCCACCACTAACGACAATTTCACAACCTCGTTATGAGATTGGACGTCAATCCATGTTAATGCTCCTCGATTTATTAAAAGGTCACGATGTTCGCTCGGGCTCTCGCTTGTTGGAATCGTCTTTAGTCATTAGAGAAAGTACGGCTCCACCAAAAAATCGTTAATACAACGAATTAAAACAAGCAGAGCTAATGCCTGCACCAAAAAGTCATTATGTACGGCAATCTATTTGTCTAAATAGTGATTTTTTGCGTACTTTTTCACACTAAGGCTGGTATGAATTCGTACAACTGATTACCATAACGTATTCTCTCTGTAATTCTGTATAAAAGTAAAAATACTGTGGCTAATAAAGATTATGTAAAACGTGGGGCCTCCCCTAAAAAACCAACAAAAAAAACAGCCAAGAAAAAAGGGGCTAAACAACCAGTATCTAATGGCACAACACCATGGAAAGCTGTCGCTGTTGCAGGACTATTAGTTGCTGTATTTGGCTATGCTCTTTACTTTTTAAATGACTCATCAGAGTCAAAGAAAACAGTAACAGAAGTCGTTCCAGTTAAAGCGAAGAAAAAAAGCTCAACCGAAGAAATCCCTCCCATGCCTGAAGAGCAATGGAGTTACATGGATGAACTTCCAAACAAAGAGATCGAAATAGAACAAAAAGAGCTTAAAGTTTCCGAGGTCCCTTACATAATGCAATGTGGTGCCTATAAAAAAAGCTCACAAGCCGAAGAACGTAAAATGAACATCGCGTTCCAAGGATTAAACTCAACGGTTAGACATACAAAAGGCAGCAGTTGGTTTAAGGTTATTTTAGGCCCGTATAAATTTAAACGTGAAGCTGAAAAAGATCGCCATAAATTACAACGCGCTAAAATCGAACCTTGTGCAATCTGGAAAGATCAGTAAAAGAAACGGATCTTTAGAACATAAGTTAAAAATCGATAATAACATCACACATTTTTAAAAGGAGCGCATTACGCGCTCCTTTTTCTATCCTGTCATCTTGAAAACCTCTCCTCCTCCCCCCATTACCTATAATAATAATCATGAAGATAGCTGTAATCCTTTATTGAATTACATCATCGAATAAGAGGGTTTACTCGTGACTACAATTGTTTCTGTTCGCCGCGAAGGCAAAGTTGTGGTGGCTGGCGATGGCCAAGCATCTCAAGGTGATATGATCGCAAAAGGCAACGTAAAAAAAGTACGTCGCTTATACAATGATTCCGTGCTGGTAGGTTTCGCTGGTAGCACAGCCGATGCCTTTATTTTGTTCGACCTGTGTGAACGTAAATTAGAAATGCACCAAGGAAATCTGACCAAAGCTGCCGTTGAGCTAGCAAAAGAGTGGCGTAGTGACCGAGCTTTACGCCGTCTTGAAGCCATGTTGATCGTTGCCGATAAGACAACCTCTCTAATCATCAGTGGTACTGGTGATTTAATTAATGCTGATAACGACCTTCTAACCATTGGTTCTGGTGGCTATTTCGCTCGATCTGCAGCGACTGCATTATTAGAAAATACCGAATTAGACGCGCGAGAAATCGCAACTAAAGCATTAACTATTGCTGGTGATATTGACGTCTACACTAACCATAATCATACCGTTGAAGAATTGAACGTTTAACGACAAATAATAAGGAATACCCATGTCTGAGATGACTCCTCGTGAAATCGTACACGAACTAGATAACCATATTATTGGTCAAGATAAAGCAAAACGTTCCGTGGCTATTGCACTACGTAACCGCTGGCGTCGTATGCAACTTAATCCAGAGTTGCGTGCAGAAGTAACACCAAAGAATATTTTAATGATTGGCCCAACGGGTGTTGGTAAAACTGAAATTGCACGTCGTTTAGCAAAATTGGCGAATGCCCCTTTCATTAAAGTTGAAGCGACTAAGTTCACCGAAGTGGGCTATGTTGGCAAAGAAGTCGACAGTATTATTCGTGACTTAACTGATGTAGCAATGAAAATGACACATCAACAAGCGGTAGAAAAAGTAAAATTCCGCGCTGAAGAACAAGCTGAAGATCGTATTCTCGATATTTTACTTCCACCAGCACGTGATGCGTGGGGTAAAAACGAAGAGGGCGATAATGACTCTGGAACTCGACAATCTTTCCGTAAAAAATTACGTGAAGGCAAATTAGACGATAAAGAAATAGAAATTAATGTTGCCGCACCTCAAATTGGCGTAGAAATCATGGCGCCTCCAGGTATGGAAGAAATGACAAATCAACTTCAAGGCATGTTTCAGAACCTATCTGGTGGCGAGACAACTAAAAAGCGTAAGATGAAAATCAAAGACGCACTTAAAGCCCTAGCTGAAGAAGAAGGCGCTAAATTAGTTAACCCTGAAGAGCTAAAAGAACAAGCGATATTCAACGTAGAAAATAACGGTATCGTTTTTATTGATGAGATTGATAAAATCTGTAAAGGCTCAAACTCACAATCTGGTGATGTTTCTCGTGAAGGTGTGCAGCGTGACCTACTTCCATTAGTGGAAGGCAGCACTGTAAGCACAAAACACGGCATGGTAAAAACAGACCATATGCTATTTATCACTTCAGGTGCATTCCAAATGGCGAAGCCATCGGATCTTATCCCTGAGCTGCAAGGGCGTTTACCAATCCGTGTTGAACTTGAAGCATTAACTGCGAATGACTTTAAACGAATTCTCACGGAACCAAATGCATCGTTAACTGAGCAATACATCGCTTTATTGGCAACAGAAAATGTTAACCTTGAATTTACTGAAGATGGTATTTCAGGAATTGCAGAATCGGCATTCCAAGTAAATGAAAATACAGAAAACATTGGGGCTCGCCGTCTACATACGGTGATGGAGCGTTTAATGGAAGAAATCTCTTACGACGCCTCAGAAAAAGATGGCGAGAGTCTAACAGTCGATGCGGCTTACGTCACATCTCGTTTAGGTGATCTGGTTGCAGATGAAGATCTAAGTCGTTTTATTCTATAATTTACGATTAAATAATAGTTAAAAATAAGCCTCACTCATAACCATGTGTGAGGCTTTTTATTTGGAAGAATTACCTAAGCTATAATTTCCCAAGAATGCGTCATCTCAATGCCTTCACCTAGCATTAAACACACCGAACAATACTTCTGTAATGAATCCGCTGTAACTTGCTCAACCACCTTAGGATCAAGATTATGTCCACTCACTTCAAAATGAATATTCACATGAGTAAACAGTTTTGGCGCACTCTCTCTTCGCTCACTTGATAGCTTGGCGATACACCCTGTCACAACTTGATTTACTGATTTTAAACCATCAACCACATCAACAGAACTGCACCCACCCGCAGCCATTAATACTAATTCCATCGGGCTTGGGGCTTTTTCTCCACCATTACCATCCATAACAACAGAGTGACCAGATTGAGATTGACCTAAGAAAGTAAATCCATCAATCCATTTAACTTCAGCATTCATAAAAGCCTCTTTACTACATAAAAGGAAAACTCGTGATTCATTTCACGAAACTGTGCCCTTGGTCCCACTATTCATACGATCAAAGTCAAGAAATTGGTTGCGAAACAGGGTATGATTTTATCAATTATCTCAACGAACATGCAGCCTTGTTCCGATAACCATATTGTATAGGCCAAACTGATATTTGGCTCAGTTATTTTAAAATGGACATCGCCTACTTGGCAAACGCAGAGGAAGTATAAAATATGGTTCTAGGTAAACCTCAGACAGATCCAACATTAGAATGGTTCTTGTCTCACTGTCATATCCATAAGTACCCTTCAAAAAGCACACTAATCCACGCTGGCGAAAAAGCAGAAACGCTTTACTACATCGTTAAAGGTTCAGTGGCTGTACTTATTAAAGATGAAGAAGGTAAAGAAATGATCCTTTCTTACCTTAATCAAGGTGATTTCATCGGTGAGCTTGGCTTATTTGAAGAAGGTCAAGAGCGTTCTGCATGGGTTCGTGCGAAAAGCCCTTGTGAAGTAGCTGAAATCTCATTCAAGAAATTCCGTCAGCTTATTCAAGTAAACCCTGACATTCTGATGCGCCTTTCTGCTCAAATGGCAACTCGTCTACAAATCACTAGCCAAAAAGTCGGTGATTTAGCATTCCTAGACGTAACAGGCCGTATCGCTCAGACGCTACTGAATCTAGCTAAGCAACCAGATGCTATGACTCACCCAGATGGCATGCAAATTAAAATCACTCGTCAAGAGATTGGTCAAATTGTAGGTTGTTCACGTGAAACTGTTGGTCGTATCTTGAAGATGCTTGAAGAGCAAAACTTGATTTCAGCACACGGTAAAACAATCGTAGTTTACGGTACTCGTTAATTTAACGCTTACCATAAATACATAAAACGCAGCTGATTGGCTGCGTTTTTTATGCCTAAATATTTAAAATCTACCCATCTGTACTTTCAAAAATTTTATCAGCAGACGCAGCGACAAAACCGGTATAGATCTTTCCATTTGGTAATTCATAACGTTTAGCAAACTCATAGAAACCACCTGGAATGTCAAACTCTCCCTCAATAAAGCTTACTGTTACTTTATCTGCCATCGTTGATGATTGCTCTAAATAAACCTCAGGAGAGCCTTTCACTTCACCACCAACTTCATTCATCGCAAAACCAGAATCACGTAAGTATTGGTTTACATCAACCACTTCAGCAAACTCTTCAAGCTGATTTACATAGACAGTAAAGTGATTAGCTCCATAACCATGAGCCGCTAACCAAGAAGCATATTCACTCTCTTTTGCTAAGGTTTGATACTCTTCAAAGCGTAATGCCCAAGGCCTTCCAGAAGAAAGAAAATCACTGGTGGCAAAATAATGCGCTGGAACTTGTTCAACTAAAGAATGGATGATTTTCTGAGTTTCAACAGACAATTCTTCAACTAACAATTCACTAATAAAAACAAGTGGTGCATTAGGATCTGGATGCTCAAAGTGCTGTGCTTTCAACTTCTTCGCTTCAAAATAATAAGTATCACACGCTTTATAACCTATCGCTAAAAATGGTGCTGCTAACGCCTGCAAACCTACCTTGGGTAAATTAAAAGTACGTAACGCAATATGATCATTAATCAACTCATCGCCATTAGACAATAACTGATGTACCTTGCCTGCCGATGGCGATAGACGATCAACATAATCTTGCCACAATGCTGCAAATAAAGAATTTACCTTATTCATTCTTATCACCTTAACTTATAGAGTTAGACCCGGAGAAAGTTGAGCAGGAATTTCACAGGCATCCCCTTCCATTGACGCCATTGGGTATGCACAGTAATCCGCAGCGTAATACGCGCTTGGTTTCATATTGCCAGAGGCACCTGGCCCACCAAATGGCGCATCACCACTCGCACCAGTCAATTGACGATTGCGATTAACGATACCAGCACGAATGTGTTCTACAAAGTATTCCCACTCACTGTCATCCGTCGATACTAGACCCGCAGATAAACCATAGCGAGTGTCATTAGCAAGCTCTACCGCTTCTTCTAATGTCTCATAACGCACGACTTGTAGTAATGGTCCAAAGTATTCTTCATCAGGTAATTCAGCAACATTAGTAGCATCGATAATACCCGGAGAAACAAAGGCGTGACCTAGGCTTTTAGCTTCAAGCAAAGACTCCCCACCTAAATCTTGTAAATTCTTCTGAGCGTTGAGAATAAACTCTGCTGCTGCAACTGAGATTTGTGGTCCCATAAATGGCGTATTCTCGGCAAAAGGTTGATCAACCACGATGGTTTTTGCCACTTCAACAAGACGAACTAATAACTCATCTCCCGCCTTACCTGTAGGAACATACAAACGACGAGCACAAGTACAACGCTGACCCGCACTAATAAATGCCGATTGAATAATCGTATAAACGGCAGCTTCTTGCTCACCAAAGGACTTGGAAATAACCATTGGATTATTACCTCCCATTTCTAGAGCGAGCATTTTTCCTGTATCCCCTGAGAATTGGCTATGTAATATATGCCCAGTATTCGCACTACCGGTAAATAACAGTCCATCAATCCCCTTAGCTCCTGCTAGCGCCTCACCTGTTGCACGAGCACCTTGGACTAGATTAATGACTCCATTAGGCAACCCTGCTTGCTGCCATAGCTTCATGACCACTTCACTGGTCCATGGCGTTTGTTCTGATGGCTTTAATACCACGGTATTACCCGCAAGCAATGCAGGAACGATATGACCATTAGGCAGGTGCCCAGGGAAGTTGTACGGCCCAAAGACAGCCATAACACCTAATGGACGATGTCTTAGTACTATTTTATTTCCCGCAGATTCACGCTCTTTATAAGGCGTTCTTTCATGATAAGCACGAATCGAAATGGCAATTTTACCAACCATAGCGCCCGCTTCAGTTTTGGTTTCCCAAAATGGCTTACCGGTTTCTTTCGCGATAACTTCTGCTATCAAATCAGTATTCTCTTTCACTAATTCTGCAAAACGCTCAACGATTGCTTGGCGTGCTTCAAAAGGCTGTTTTTTCCACTCAATAAAGGCATGACGTGCCGCACTAACGGCTGACTCAACCTGTTCTTTGGTTGCGCTGCCCCCTTCCCACACTATTTCACTGTTGTACGGGCTTACTGATTGTATTGTTTCACCATTACCTGAAACCCAATCCCCTGCAATCCAATGTGTCATATCCGTTGTCCTCTATTGAGCTAATAAACGTACGTAATCATCCACATTAACTTGTAAAGCTGTTGCCGCTTCTTGGGTTAAATGAACGGTATCGGTCGCTTTATCGTAAGCGGCGATAGTTGCTGTTGCTCTGAAATTCTCAAACGATGTATTTGAGATTAAATACTGTTGCGAGCTGTTATGTTCCGTAATAATGACTTTGGCTTTAAATGAATTTCTAACGGATTCAATGCTGCGTAAATCACACTCAACGGTTGGACCTGCATCAAAAATATCGACGTAGCCGCGACAACGAAAGCCTTCATTTTCTAATAGCTTCAACGCAGGCTTAGTGTTGTCATGCACCTTACCAATGACTTCCTGTGCCTCTTTACTTAATAAGCTAACGTAAATCGGTAATTTAGGCATAAGATCGGCAATAAAACCTTTATAACCAATACCTGTTAAATAATCAGCTTCAGTGAAATCAATAGAAAAAAAATGCTTTTGTAGCCACTTCCAAAATGGCGACCCTCCTTCCTTGTCCGACACACCACGCATCTCTGCAAAAATGGTGTCAGAAAACCGATGAGGATGCTCTGCCATCATTAAGAATCGAGCTTTAGACATCAATCGTCCATTAAGGCCTTCACGAAATTCAGGACGCAAGAAAAGGGTGCAAATTTCAGTACTGCCGGTGTAATTACTGCCAAACGTGAGCACTTTAACAACATTATTCACGTTTAGTTTTCTTGAAAAATGAACGACTTTACTGATGTGATAATTATAGAAAGGAGAATCTAAACCAACGGCAGCTTCAATTCCTGTGGTACCAGTAACCTCACCAGAAACCGAATCTTCCCCAACCATTAAGTAACCTTCTGTTCCCGGGGCTTGCACTTCTTTTTGGAAGCTACCAATAGAATGTTCTATTCGATTTCGTAACTGTTCTTCATTCACAGGTAACGAGGTAAATCCATGTCCCGATTCAACGGCACACTGATGAAGCGCAGGATAATCTTCCTGAGTGATAGGGCGAATAACAAGCATCAATATTCCCTCCGATGCGATGTTTCATAGGTTGTGCTAAGTCCAATAGATATAACTTCAAGGCTATCCATTGGAGTGAACACTTAGAATGTAAAATTGGTTTATATAGCGAACAAAAATAGGGCAACTCTGAAGCTGCCCAAATCCCTAGGAAATTCTAGCTATTGAGTGAAGCAAGCGCCTTATCTAAACGCTCAAAACCTAACTCTACATCTTCTTTTGTAATAACAAGAGATGGGGTAAAACGAACCACATTAACACCAGCAACAAGAACCATTAATCCTTGCTCACCAGCAGCAACCAGAACATCACGCGCTCGCCCTTGCCATGCATCATTTAAGACAGCACCAAGCAATAAGCCTTTACCTCGGATCTCAGAAAACATGTCATATTTAGCATTCAACACATTAAGATGCTCACGGAACCATTGCTCACGCTCTTTTACGCCCGCAAGAGTTTCAGGTTTTGATACTTCTTCAATGACAGCTTCAGCCACTGCACAAGCTAATGGATTACCACCATAGGTTGAACCATGTGTTCCCACCTTTAAATGCTGAGCGAGCTCTGTCGTTGTTAGCATGGCACCAATTGGGAAACCACCACCTAATGATTTTGCTGTACTTAAAATATCAGGCGTTACCCCTAAACCTTGATACGCATAAAAATCACCAGTACGACCATTACCCGTTTGAACTTCATCAAAAATAAGTAGGGCATGATATTTGTCACAGAGTGCTCTCACACCTTCAACAAATTCAGCGGTTGGTGAAATAAGACCACCCTCGCCTTGCAGTGGTTCCATCATGATCGCACAGGTTTTTTCTGACATGTGCGCTTCAAGTTCTGCAAGATTATTGTATTCAAGATGAGAAATATCACCGGGCTTAGGACCAAAACCATCTGAATAAGCGGCTTGACCTCCAACCGTTACGGTAAAGAACGTTCGACCATGAAAGCCTTGTTTGAAAGCGATAATTTCACTTTTTTCTACACCGTGAACATCTACAGCCCAACGACGAGCTAGCTTCAATGCCGCTTCATTCGCTTCCGCACCAGAGTTAGCAAAAAAGACTTTCTCAGCAAATGAGACTTCCGTTAACTTTTTTGCTAAACGAATCGCTGGCTCATTGGTCATCACATTACTTAAATGCCACAGCTTCTGAGATTGCTCTTGCAATGCCGTCACCATGACTGGATGACAATGGCCAAGACAGCTCACTGCAATACCACCTGCAAAATCAACGTATTCTTTACCCGCTTGATCCCACACTCGAGCACCAGCCCCTTTCACTGGAATCACTTCCATCGGGTTATAGCAAGGTACCATTACATCATTAAAATCTTTACGTTCGACTTGTGAATTGGTCGTCATCACACTTTCCTTCTGCGTATGCCGTTTTTCAGCATAGTATTTACAAATCATTAACCTTTTCAATAGCACAAAATTCTTTTTTTGAACTAAAAAAGTGCCATCACCCATTAAAAAATGACTGATAAGTCAGTTTATTAGAATAGTTATAATCCAAGCTATAGCAGGTAATGAGATAAGTAAACGAATTTATAAGAATAGACGATATGGCCTTTTTGCATAAATCATCAGATAAAAAGGAAAGATAAGGAAGTAAAGAAAAAGTAAGAAGGGTGAACTGGATCGCTCTAGAGTATTCTGGATATATTAATTATTTATTAAAAAAATTAGACAAGATATCGTGACCTTGCTCAGTCATTATCGATTCAGGGTGGAATTGGACCGCTTCAATGGGCAACGTTTTATGACAAAAACCCATAATTTCATCCATTTCTCCTGCTTCATTTTCAGTCCATGCAGTTACTTCAAAGCAACTAGGTAGAGTTTCAGCTTTGACAATAAGAGAGTGATAGCGAGTGACGGTAAGAGGATTATTCAATCCTTTAAATACGCTCTGGTTGGTGTGAATTATTGGAGAGGTTTTTCCATGCATCACTTTTTTGGCTCGTACCACATCACCACCAAATACTTGAGCGATGGATTGATGACCTAAACAAACGCCAAGGATCGGAAGTTTGCCTGAAAAATATTCAATTGCTTGCAAAGAAACTCCAGCCTCATTAGGAGTACAAGGGCCGGGAGAGATCACTAAGTGAGATGGGTTGAGAGCTTCAATGCCTAGAATGTCGATTTGATCATTACGAACTACTTTTACCTCGGCACCCAACTCGCAGAAATACTGATATAGGTTGTAAGTAAAAGAATCATAATTGTCGATAATTAACAGCATATAAAACTACTTTTAAAAAAGATAAATGAAAAAAATTGCCCGTAGGTAACCCTACGAGCAATCTATTTAATAAAGAAACATCACTACGGGCGAGTAACGAAGCCAACCGCTTCAAACGCTTTTTTCAGCGTTACAGCAGCGCGCTCTGATGCTTTCTCAGCACCGTCTTTCATTACTGAATCCATGTAAGCACGATCGTCACGAATACGCTTGTATTCAGATTGGATAGGCTCAAGCATGGTAACAATAGCTTCACCAACGTCTTTCTTGAATGGACCGTACATTTCAACACCCTGGTATTGTGCTTCGATCTCTTCAAACGTTTTACCTGATGCAGCAGAGTACAGACCCATTAGGTTTGAAATACCCGCTTTATTTTCCCAATCATGAGCAATGCGTGGTGGCATTTCGGCGTCTGTTTGCGCTTTGTTTATCTTCTTAAGAATCGACTTAGGATCTTCTAACAGCGTGATAACGTTCTTACGGTTATCGTCTGATTTAGACATCTTCTTCGTCGCGTCTTGCAAGCTCATTACGCGTGCATTCACTTGAGGAATATACGGTTCCGGTACGGTAAATAATGGCGCTTCAGGGCTGTAGATATTGTTAAAACGATTGGCAATATCACGCGCTAATTCTAAATGCTGCTTTTGGTCGCTACCAACAGGTACTTGGTGTGCGCCATAAAGTAGGATATCCGCCGCCATTAATACTGGGTAATCAAATAAACCAACATTGATGTCATTTGCATAACGCTTTGATTTATCTTTGAATTGAGTCATACGATTCAATTCACCCATTTGGGTGTAACAGTTAAGAAGCCAACCAAGTTGAGCATGCTCTGGTACATGCGACTGAACAAATAGCGTGCTCTTCTTTGGATCAACACCAACCGCTAGACAAATTGCCAGTGCATCCAGTGTCGCTTCATGAAGTGCTTTAGGATCTTGGCGAACCGTAATTGCATGAAGGTCTACTACGCAGTACTGACAATCGTAATCGTCTTGCATCTGTTGCCATTGACGTAGAGCACCCAAGTAGTTACCGATACTTAGTTCACCTGACGGTTGAACACCACTTAATACGATGGGCTTGCTCATGGTTATAATTCCTTGTTTAACTGTAAAAATTAAATGATCCACAATGGGATCATTTAATGGTTATTCTGTTTGGTTTGATAAGGTTAATATTTCATAATTAACTGTACTTACCAATGAATACTATCTTGCCACACTCATCACGGCTAATAAATGATTAAATTCATCACTAACCACATCAGGTTGACTATCTGCGATAGGCTCGCCATGGTTATAACCATAAGTTAAACCAAAGCTACGACACCCTGCTGCTTTCGCTGCTTGAATATCATTTCTTGAGTCACCCACCATCAGCATCTCAGAAGGTGTTAATTGATATTTATCAAGCAACCAATTCAGCGCAAATGGGTTTGGTTTTTTCTCAACAAACGTATCACCACCAATCACATCAACAAATAGATGAGCAAGTTGGTGCTGCTCCAATAATTCAGGTACAAATTGAGCGGGTTTATTGGTAACAAGAGCTAATGTATACCCTTGTTGATGAAGCGCTTCTAGTGTCTCTTTGACCTTTAGATATAAGTGACTTAACTTATGTCCACCATCATGGTAATGATGATCTAAACGAGCACGAGCTTGCTTAATCAATTCAGGATCTAGCCCTTCTTGTACTGTCACACTTTGGCTTAGTGCGCGAGAAACTAAGACGTCAGCGCCGTTTCCAATCCAATGAGACGCTTGTTCTAGTGTTACTCTTGGATAACCAACGTCTTGCATAGCAAGATCAACCGCACGAGCTAAGTCTGGAACGCTATCAAGTAACGTTCCATCCAAATCAAAAGCGATCAGTTTGATATTTTCAAACATGAATTCTAGTTACCTTTCACTTTTGCTAATTCTGCACGCATTTCATCAATCACTTCTTTATAGTTTGGTTGATTGAAAATAGCAGAGCCTGCAACAAACATATCCGCACCCGCTTCAGCGATTTCACGAATGTTATCTACCTTCACGCCGCCATCGATTTCAAGACGAATATTACGACCTGATTCATCAATTAATTTACGTACTGCACGCAACTTATCTAACGTATGTGGAATAAATGATTGACCACCAAAACCTGGATTTACCGACATAAGTAGAATCATGTCTACTTTATCCAGAATATAATCAAGACAAGATAATGGCGTCGCTGGATTAAGAACCACACCCGCCTGACAGCCATGCTCTTTAATTAACTGAAGAGTACGATCAACATGCTCAGATGCTTCCACATGGAAAGTAATCATGGTTGCGCCAGCTTTAGCAAATTCAGGAACCATACTATCAACCGGTTTCACCATTAAGTGAACATCAATAGGGGCTGTAATACCGTAGTCGCGTAGCGCTTTACAGATTGGAGCACCAAACGTTAAATTTGGTACGTAATGGTTGTCCATTACATCGAAGTGAACGACATCAGCACCTGACGCTAAGACTTTTTCAACGTCTTCACCAAGACGTGCAAAATCAGCAGAGAGAATAGATGGTGCAATCAAAAAATCTTTCATGTTGAGCCTCAGGGTTAATTATTATCTATAATACGGCTATGACGATATAGCGCAATCGATTAAATCGACGGCGCAATTCTACCTGATAATTTTAAAACTGTCTTAAGCTCTGTTAACCTTTCTAGCGGATTTTTGAAGGGTGACGTTCAATTTACTCAGTACATTTTGGCGCATAAAATAAAGCCATAAGTTCATCCACTTTATTTCTGCTGCCAGCATTTCGACTAATGGTACGTTTTACCTTAATCGTATTCAGCGTTGCACCAAGATACAAACGACGAGTTAATATTGTGTCATGATTTGAAATTAATACTGGAATATCACGCTCAAATGCGGCTTTCTCAGCAACATCAGCAAGAGCTGCTTGATCATCTAAAGAGAAACCATTACCCGCATACGAGGTAAAGTTCGCGGTAGACGATAATGGCGCATAAGGGGGATCACAATAAATCACACAACCTTTACGGGCACGTTTGAAACTATCTAGATATCCCTCACACACAAACGTTGCTTTCTTGGCTTTTTCAGCAAAAAAATACATCTCTTTTTCAGGGAAGTAGGGCTTTTTATATGAACCAAAAGGGACATTAAAACCGCCTTTTTTGTTGTAACGGCATAAGCCATTAAAACCATGACGATTCATATATAAGAAAAGCAGTGAGCGCCGGTAAGTATCTGTGCATTGATTAAATTCAATACGCAGATCTAAATACACTTCTTTTTGATTATATTCTGGTTGAAACAACACACGAACATCTTCAACAAAACGCTCTGGGTCATCTTTAAGGTGGTTATAAAGATTAATCAGATCAGGGTTGATGTCGGCAAGAAGGTAATGATCATAGTTGGTATTTAAAAATACTGAGCCCGCCCCAACAAAAGGTTCGATCAGTTTTCTAGCATCGGGAAGATGGCGTTGAATTTCTTCTACTAGACTATATTTACCGCCAGCCCACTTGAGAAATGCACGATGCTTTTTCATACTTCTTTTACGCCTTTTACCTTAATCCAGAAAGCGGGGGATTGTACCCTATTTTTTTACTAGGGTCTGTTTATCTTATCTCTTATTTTACAGAATCAATCTCACGATGCACTTGTACTAAAGATTTAACCCAAGGCCCTAAACTCTGCACTGAATTCGGAAGTCTCTGCACCGCACCACGCGCCGATGAAATAGAATCATAATCACCAAGCGTCACAATATACCAAATCGATCCATTTCGAAGTGCTTGGTAGATACGAGCCGACGGTTCTATCTTATGCTCATCTAAAAAATCTTGAACTGCTTCTTTATTAGTTAGTGCCGCCAATTGTAAAATATAGCGTTTTTCAGATAGTGTTTTTAACTCTTTATCCGCTAGCGTAAATGTAACTTTTGATTCTGTAGCTTGCTGCTGTATTGGCTTTACATCAGGCTTTGGTGCTGGCTTTACATCAGGCTTTGGTGCTGGTTTTACATCAGGTTTCGGGGCTTCTTTTACAATCACGTCATTAGGCTCTTGTGTTGAATCATCAATCAATGAATCCACCAAGGCAGATGGCACAATAACGCGTTTACCTACTTCAACCGTTGAATCAGCAATAATTGGAGTATCAATAACTTCTAGTGGCAGAGTATGACCATCATCTTCAGGCTGATTTATATTTTGCAATGCATCCGTTTTAATCGGTAGTAGCTCCGCTTCAACTTTATCAATAATAACGTTATCAACAAGAGCTTTATCATCAAGAATAACCACTAATGATTCATTGCTTTCGATAAGTTCATCAACACCAGGAAGTTCTAACAATTGATTGTTCAGCCACCAATGTGCACCCGCAGCACCCAATAATAAAACCGATGCTAACCCTAAAATACCCACAGGAGAATGAGTCACCGAGCGAATGATCACTCGACGTTCTTTTTTCTTTTCACCTAATGCGATTAATTCAGCAGGCAGACGATTCGTTTTATCTACTAGATTACGAATTCGGATTTTATCTTCTCTGCTTGGAATAAAACGAACCACTAACATTTCAGTAAATGTCACCGCCTCTTCACCAGTTAACGGTTCAATATCAATATCAACCGCTTTATTTTCTTGCCCATAAGACATTCGAGATAAAGCTTGAGTTAATTTATCTACTTGTGAAAAGAGTAAAACATTTATTTGCCAGTTTAGTGTTGATTGCGCTTTTTGGACTAATAACCACAGTTCACTCAATAGTTCAGGTGAGAGTAAATGTGCATCATCAATAACCAAAATCAGATTGCACTTTTCTCCAGCCAACATTCGTCCAATACTGTCTATAACCGTATCAAATTCATTAAATAGAGGATCTCGGACAACCTGCTTTAAGATAATACTGCGCTGCTGCTGTATTGACTGATTTGAGTGGCACATGAGCAGGGCTTGATCCGCATCATCACACCACTTTTCAAGATAGCGTTGAGCCAGCCATGATTTCCCAGAGCCTTCCACTCCTTCTATATGCACTAAATTAGAACCAAAACGAGAGACAAATTGAATGCGTGATAACACATCGACTTGGCTTTCTAATTCCAATACAGTTAAATCATGACCAATATTCATATTTATTTTACGCCTTACATTGCTCAATTACTTTAGTAAGCACATTTTCAGAAACACCAGTGACCACTTCAGAACTACCAATTGATGTCGGCAGTACCAAGCGTAACATACCTGACAACACTTTCTTGTCACGCATCATGTGCTTCATAAATGCATCTATTGTCATTTCTTTCGGTGCTTTTAATGGCAATTTCGCTTTTTCTAATAATGCACAAATACGATCGACATCATTTTGCGAAATAAGCCCTTCTTTTTCTGCTGTCACTGCGGCCATTACGATACCGACAGAAACCGCTTCACCATGAAGCCAATTACCGTAACCCATTTCTGCTTCAATCGCATGACCAAATGTATGACCTAGGTTCAAGAGTGCGCGCATTCCTGATTCTTTTTCATCTTTAGCAACAACATCAGCCTTAATTTGACAGCAACGTGAAATGGCATACACCAATGCATCATGATCGAGTGCATATAGCTTATCCATGTTTTCATCTAGCCAATCAAAAAAGTCACGGTCAATAATAATTCCGTACTTAATCACCTCTGCCATACCCGCGGCGAATTCACGCTCAGATAAGGTTTTCAGGCAATTAATATCAATAATAACAGCTTTAGGTTGATAAAACGCACCTACCATATTTTTACCAAGCGGATGATTTATTGCGGTTTTACCCCCAACAGATGAATCAACTTGAGAAAGTAAAGTCGTAGGTATTTGAATAAAATCAACACCACGCTGGTAACAAGCAGAAGCAAAGCCAACCACATCACCAACGACCCCACCACCTAAAGCAACAATCGTAACATCACGACTATGATTTTCTTCAAGCAAGAAGGTAATAATTTTATTAAAAGTATCTAAATTTTTATATTGCTCGCCATCGTCTAATTCAAGCAGTGATACTTGGCATTCAAACGTATGTAAAGTGTCGATAATTTGTTGAGCATACAACGGCGCAACCGTTACATTACTGATAACGACAACTCGTTTTTTAGCAGGTATTACAGATGAAAAATGCGCCGGGTTGCAAAGCAACTCGGCGCCGATAGAGATGGGATAGCTACGCTCTGCTAAATCTACATGAATCGTTTCCATGATTCGTTCCCACTTTCTGTCTTATTTAAATGTCTTGAATTAACGCTCTTCAAGCATTTGGATGATTTGATTTGCCACTACTTTTGCACTTTGATCATCGGTACGAACAACATAATCAGACACTTCTTCATAAAGTGCATTACGCTCTTTCGCTAGTGCTTCTAGCACTTCTCGAGGCTCATCAGTTTGAAGCAACGGACGTTTTTTATCGCGTTGTGTGCGAGCTAATTGCTTCTCAATTGTAGTTTCAAGATATACAACAACACCACGAGCAGATAAACGATTGCGACTCTCTTTACTAATTACAGAGCCACCACCCGTCGCAAGTACAATGCCTTGCTCTTGAGTTAAATCGTTAATTACACCTTCTTCACGTACACGGAATCCTTCTTCACCTTCAACGTCGAATACCCAGGCAATATCTGCGCCTGTACGTTCTTCAATTACCGTATCAGAATCAAGAAACTCCATATGAAGTTGCTGTGCTAAGTGTCTACCAATTGTACTTTTGCCGGCGCCCATTGGGCCAACAAGGAAAATATTTCGTTTTTCAGCCATTTTTTAGAAATTATGCAAAGTTCATTAACGACATTGCCAACAGTTGTCTCTATAGACGCTTGTCTGTGGCACCATATTCCTCACAGATATTTCGTGATCAGACCGAAAATTATCTCAGCTTATAGCTAGTGATTGCAATAGCTAGATGAAAAGTTCAGCATAATAATTTATTTTATGCTCTATTTTCATAACAATCTGATGCTTTAAGTTACGCTATGTTATTACTGTATAACAACTTTTGGTGTAACAAAGATCAATAATTCTTTTTTACCTATATTTTCTGAGCTACGACGAAACAGAGCCCCAAGCAGAGGTAAATCACCAAGTAATGGGACTTTCTCCACAGTATTTGATAATGACCGCTGATAAATTCCTCCCAAAACAACGGTTTCTCCATTATTGACCAGTACTTGTGTGCCAATTCGCTGAGTATCAATTGCAACGGCTTCACCTGTTCCTGTTTTCACTATTTGACCCGGTCTATCTTGTGTAACAGTTAAATCAAGAACTAAGCGATTATCCGGCGTTATTTGTGGTGTCACCATCAAACTTAATACTGCTTTTTTAAAAGATACCGACGTAGCCCCACTGGATGACGCTTCCAAATAAGGAATTTCAGTCCCTTGTTCAATGTAAGCAGGTTTCTTATTAGTCGTAATTAATCTCGGACTTGAAATGATTTCTGCTTTAGATTCAGCCTGCAATGCAGACAACTCAAGGTCCAATAAAAAATTAGACCCAAGCTTTGCTACCTGAAAGGCGATACTAGAAGCTGCTGGGTTAACCAAGCCCAAATTGACATTTAAAAAGTCATCAACAGGAAGACTACCATTACCGCCATCATAAAGCCCTACACTGGCTAGATTACTTTCAATTGTTCCTCCGACAGTCGTGCTACCATTGGTATTACTTATTCCCCAGCGAACACCAAGCTCCGCCAAATTACCCTCGTTAATCGTTACTATTCTTGCTTCAATTTGAACTTGCTTAATTGGCACATCGAGTGTTTCAATTATCTCTTTAATAACCGCAATATTTTCAGGCACATCTCGTAGCAATAAAGAATTTGTTCTCTCGTCAACCGTAATACTTCCACGATTAGAAAGCATCGTTATTTCGCCTTCACCAACCAAAAGCTCCGCAATATCTGACGCTTTAGCGTAACTAATAGAGAGTATTTCAGAGGTAAGTGCTGCTAACTCAGAGGCCATTTGAGCTTGTTCTAATACCTTTTTTTCTTGCGCATCAAACTCTGATGTTGGGGCAATTAATACCACGTTTCCTTGAACTCGTTTATCTAAGTTTTTTGCCTGTAAAATAATATCCAGTACTTGTCGCCACGGCACACCATCTAAGCGTAACGTTACATTGCCTTTTACTGAGTCAGCAACCACTAAGTTAAAATCGTTATAATCAGCGATCAATTGCAATACATGTCTCACGGGGATGTCTTGGAAGTTAATTGAGATAGGTTTACTCTCTTCTTGTCCGCTACTCTGTATTTTGTTCGCCTGCTTCGATTGCTTCGATATCACCACTTGTAATAAATTATCTTTTAAAAAATAGTCGTATTGATAACCACCTTTAATATCCACAACCAATAATGTGCTATTCGGCTCCCTAAACGTCTCAATATGAGAAACTGACGTTGCAAAGTCTTCGACATCTAAGATGATTAACTTATCATCACTGACTTGCGTATCATGCAGTTCAATCATCAATTGAGTATTCTCTGTTCTTAAATCAACGGCAGAGGCAGTAGAGGCGAGTTCAACGATAATTACCCCTTCTTTGTTCTTATTTAGCTGAAAATCCACATTAATTAATCTATTCATCACTCCATCTTCCGCAGAGCTCGGCACACTGACAACACTGAATATAAGAAGCAACCACCATTGAATAGCGAATGAGGTAATCGTTATTTTGCATCCTAGCAACATGAGTTATCCCTACTCTTTTCGTTAATTTTTCAATACCAATTTGATGTGTCTTTTTTGCCAACACCCCACGCCATCAGGCAATGTTTCCTTTAAGAGCACATACTGTGAGTTAATCTGAAGCACCCGCCCATGATGACTCCCCATGAATTGTCCCTTGTTTACCTTTACAACATTTCCCTTTGGGATCTGCACTAACGCGGTAATATCCGAACCAGAACCAATAACGCCTTTAAAGCTCAGTTTATTTAACGAATACTGCTCTAAAAATTCCTTTTTTTTTCGCTCTTTAGGCTGCCAACATGTCTTTTTATTTATAAGCGGCATCGATAATTCAGCTGGCTTTGGTAAGACAAATGGAGAGCGACCAGCAACTTGAGAGTAGCCATCGACATCAAAAGTACTGACTGTTGTTAGTTGCTCAACGTCAATATGACCTTGTTTTTTAGCCTCAGCATAAAACAGTTCCAGTGATTCTTTATTTGCTTTACATCCAGTAAGAAAAAACCAGACAATCACCGCAAAAAATAAACGCTTATTCATGCTGTCCCATAAATTGATAGGTATACGCCATAACTCGAAAATGCAATAGATTGCTCTCTTTATTGACACGCTGAATATCCATATTTTCTAAATTCACGATTCGAGGAAGATCGGCAATGGCCTCGGAAAATGCACCAATATCATGATACTGCCCTGTTAGTTCGATATTTAAAGGCAGTTTATAGAGGAAGGTCTTCTGTTGCCTCTCCCCCCAATCAATACGAGTGAACGTTAACTTATTTTGAATTCCAACCCGATTAATACCAGAGAGCATACTTGCAAGTTCTTTTTGTGCAGGTAATTGCTGTGCTAAAAACTCATAACGAAAATTCAGCTCATTAAGCTGTTCTTCCATTATTGGCAGCGCAGCAACTTGGTTATACCTGTATTTCACCGTATTTTTAAACACCATTTCGTCTTGTTTTAATTGTTCTGTTTTTTCAACCATTGGCCGTAACCAAAACCAATAACCAACACCTTGTACACACAAGCATAAAAACAAAATCACCAGTAATTGAAAACCTCGTGACCACTCCGTAATCTCATCCAGTTCAAGCTCTCTCCAATCCGTCATTCTCTCTCTCCTTGGTATGAAGAAAGCAGCATAAATGACACCTCAAAGCGACTCATACCATGATCAAAAACATCAACTTCAGACACAATTGAATGTATGTCAACAGACGAAATATAAGAAGAGCGCTCTAATTTATCGAGCATACTCGCTAAACGAACATTACTATCGCTAACCCCTGTAATCTCTACGAGCCTCTTATTCATCCGTACTTTATTTAAATAAATCCCCCCAGAGATCATCTCTGGTAATAAATTAAGTAACTGCGTTGTTGTGTTTCTATTACGCTGTAATTCTTCGACTTCATTTAAACGAGTTAATATTGTGTCATGCTGATTACCAATCTCGTGAAGTTCTTTTAATTCACTATTTAACCCCTCGATATGATTTTCTAAGGAATGATTACGAGTCTCTTGTAATTCTTTTTGTTGGCTTAAATAAAATAAAATACTCCCTTGAATACTCACGGATAAAAGCAAGCCAACGCATAATAAAATGAAAAAAGATCGCTTATACCTCAATCTTTCTTTTTCTCTCCAAGGCAATAAATTTATTTGGTAAGCCACTCAACCCCTCTTAATGCAAGCCCTATCGCTGATGCATATTGACTTGCTGGTGCATTAACTCGCATTACTTGCTGATCAGTACAATGAAACAGCGAAGAAAGAGCTAACTCTAAAATAGGCAGTGACAATTCATAGCTCAATACATCAGATAAGCCAGGAAGTGCTGCCCCACCTCCCGTAATCCAAAGCCCTTCAATCTTGTGATTATGAATAGAAGAATATAAGGTAATTTGACGACTAATATGCTCAGAAAGCAGAGCAGTAAACTGGGAGCTATCTTGAGCCTCAACCGCTGTTAAATATTCTATGGGACGATTGCCCATCAGCTGAGAAGCACCAAAAATAATAGATTTAGTATACAGCTGTTGATTCGGAGAAATAACACAGAAAATTGTGTGTAAGTGACCAATATCAATAAGCATCCAGTTCTTTTTATCTGGATATACCGTTACGCTTCGCTGCCATAACGTTAATAGTGCATGGGAATGTGCATCAGCCAAAATGGGAATAAACCCTACCGACGCTACACATTTCTGACGAGCCTGTATTAACTCTTTTTTTACTGCAAAAACTTGGAAATTTGTTATTTTTTCACTATCGACACCTCGCTGATCTATCGCAATATAATCAATATTAAGATCGTCAGCTAAAAACGAGGTTTGCTGCTCAAAAGCATGTATTATCGCAAACTCTGTTTCTTCTTCATCAAGCTGACCATCCAGCCTAATTATCTTACTAATAATACTGCTGTCTGGAATTGAAAAAGCGACTTGTCTCAGGTTTCGTTTTATTCGTGTTTTCAAACGGGATAGGTAAGGTATTATCTCTTCCATATGTAATGTATTCATATCTAAAAACACAGATTCAGGCAATAAAACCTCATCACTGCTTATTAGTTCAAATTGACCTTTTTTTAACCTCACAGATACCGCTTTAATGCTATGATGCCCTATATCCAAACCGGTAATGATGGGATAAATCATCCTGATTTAACTCCAAGTAATAAATAAACTTCTCAAAATTAAGCGTTTATTTGCGTTATTTTTTATTGTGTTATATTTATACTACTCAGTTATCGGTTAGAAACGACAATACAGATTAAAGTAAATGGGAATTATCAGGTGAAGTTCATAAAGGCACTGCTTATAGCTACATTGGTTTGCATTATTCTTGGAGTCACAACAATTTTTGGTTTTTACCAATATGTGAAACCAGAATTACCAGATGTGGCTACATTAAAAGATGTTCAACTACAAACACCAATGCAGGTATACAGCCGCGATGGGAAATTAATCGCACAATTTGGCGAAAAGCGTCGTATCCCTCTTAAATTAGAAGAGATGCCACCTCACTTGCTTGAAGCTATCATCGCGACCGAAGACAGTCGTTTTTATAGTCACTATGGCTTTGACCCAATCGGTATCACTCGCGCAGCCTTTGCTGTATTAGCATCAGGCTCAGCAAAACAAGGGGCGAGTACCATTACTCAGCAGCTTGCGCGTAACTTCTTCTTATCCAATGAGAAGAAAATCATGCGTAAGATTAAAGAGATCTTCATTGCAGTCCATATTGAGCAACTACTAACCAAGCAAGAGATCCTTGAGCTTTACTTAAATAAAATCTATTTAGGTTACCGCTCTTATGGCGTAGGTGCTGCTGCCCATGTTTATTTTGGTAAAGAAGTAAGCCAACTGACTCTTGGTGAAGTCGCCATTATTGCTGGTTTACCAAAAGCACCATCAACCATGAACCCTATTTATTCTGTTGATCGTGCCACTACTCGTCGAAACGTGGTATTGGCTCGTATGCTTGATGAAGGTTACATCACTAAACAAGAGTTTGATGATGCAAGAGCGGAAGAAGTGATTTCTAAGTACCACGGTGCAGAGATCGAACTACAAGCCCCTTACATTGCCGAAATTGCTCGCGCATGGATGGTAAATAAATACGGTGAAGAAGCCGCTTATACCTCAGGTATGAATATCTACACTACCGTAGATTCAAAAATGCAAGCCGCGGCAAATAAAGCAACATTAGACAATCTTCTTGCTTATGATGAACGCCATGGCTTCCGTGGTGCAGTAAAAACAGTATGGGTACCTAAAGCAACACCGCTTGACGAAAACGCGATTACTAAACACCTAAGAAACGAACCTTCTTATGGTGAATTAATGCCTGCTGTTGTCACTGAAGTTTCAGGGAAAACAGTTACCGTTGATATCAAAAATAATGGTATGGCTACTATTCCTTGGGATGGTTTGAAATGGGCTCGTCGCTTTAAAACAGATAAGCGTCAAGGTCCTGCTCCCCGTCGAGCATCTGATATTCTTGCTGTTGGTCAACAAATTTATGTTCGTCCATTAAGCGAAGAAACGAAAGATGATGTAACAACGACAGTTTGGAAGTTAAGCCAAGTGCCAGCAGCAAATACCGCATTTGTTGCTATGAACCCAACTGATGGGGCTATCACCTCTCTAGTGGGTGGTTTCAACTTTGTTCACAACAAATTTAACCGTGCTACTCAGTCTGTGCGTCAAGTTGGTTCTAGTATTAAGCCATTTATCTACTCTGCTGCTCTTTACCACGGTAAAACACTAGCAAGCTTAGTAAATGATGCTCCGATCAATACTTGGGATCAGAGTCAAGGTACAGCATGGCGACCTAAAAATTCGCCACCAACTTATGTTGGTCCTGCTCGTCTACGTATTGGTTTAGCTCAATCTAAAAACGTAATGGCCGTTCGTGTATTACGTGAAGTAGGTCTAGATGAAACGATTGATTACCTAACTCGTTTTGGTTTTAATAAAGATGACTTACCTCGTTCCGAAACCATTGCACTAGGTGCTGGCAGCTTAACGCCAGTTCAAATGGCGCAAGGCTTTGCGGTATTTGCCAATAATGGTTACTACGTAGAACCTTACTATATTGACCATATTAATAGCCCATTTGGTGATGAAGTTTACAAAGCAACACCAAAAACTATTTGTCAACGTGACTGTGAACGTCAGAACGATGAAGGATCTCCTTATGCGAAGAAAGTCATTTCAGCACAAAATGCGTTCTTAACTAAACAGATGATGTACAGCAATATCTGGGGTGGCGGTAGCTGGCGTAAAGGCACTGGTTGGAATGGTACTGGTTGGCGTGCACAAGTACTGAAACGTCGTGATATCGGCGGAAAAACAGGGACAACAAATGACTCTGTAGATGCATGGTACAACGGTTATGGTCCAAATGTTGTTGCTGCTGCGTGGGTTGGTTTTGATAACCCATCACACCGTTTAGGCTACACGACTAAAAATGACAACATGACCAAAGAAGAGATGCCATTTGGTGGCGAAGCGGGAGGGAAAACCGCAATCTATGCTTGGATTAACTTTATGAAGGTAACTCTTGAAGGGGTACCAGAAAAAGATCAACGTTTACCAGCCAATATCATCAAAGTGAAGATAGATCGTGAAACCGGTTTATTAACCAATAAAAATGATGAGACAAGTATGTGGGAATATTTTGCTGGTGGTACTGAACCAACAGAATACGTCAAGCAAGATTTCCAAGATACGATCTATTCATCAGGCGATGTTGATGGAGATGGAGATGGAGAGGAAGACGAAAGTTTATTCTAATCAATAATACTTAAAAGGGGTGCTATAAATATAGCGCCCCTTTTTTATATCAATAATAGAAAGAACGAAACGATCTAAATAACGGTCGACATTTTCTGCTTTATTTCTTTTGCTAATCCTTCATAACGAGCCCTTAATGGAGAACCCGGACGATAAGCTAATACAATTTGTCGATGCGGAACGGGAGCTTTTGCAGGTAAATAACACACACCGTCACGTACTTTTTCTTTTGGCACTGATAAATAAGGCATTAATGTTATTCCACTGCCTGCTGCCACCATATTCCGTAATGTTTCTAAACTGGTTGCTTTAAAGTGATCGTCATCTTTTGCTCCTGCGGCAAAACAAAAGCCTAACGCTTGATCTCGCAAGCAATGACCATCTCCTAACATCAACACTGACTCGCCATTTAAGCGAGACATATCAATTGAATCTTCTTCTGCCCATTTATGATCCGTCGGGACAGCAAGTACCATAGGTTCATCATAAACCGGAATCTCTATGAATCTGCTTGTCTCATCCACTGATGCCAGGATCATACAATCAATTTTGCCTTCTTCTAGCATTTTCACTAGCTGATGCGTTTGAGCTTCATGTAGATATAAGTTTAAATCAGGAAACGTCTCTTTCAGCGTTGGGACTATCCAAGGCAAAACATAAGGGCCAACAGTTGGAATAAATCCCAAATGTAAAGGACCCGACATTTCTTTACCCTGCTGATTCGCAAGTTCAGAAAAAAGCTTCACTTCAGCTAGAATTCGTTTTGCTTGATCAACTAACTGTAAACCAGCTTCGGTAAATAGAACTTTACGGCTGGTTCTCTCAAGCAGCGTTAATCCAACCTCCTCTTCCAATTTTTTAATTTGTCCACTTAGCGTCGGCTGACTGACAAAACAGGATTCAGCGGCTTTACGAAAGTGTTTATGCTCAGCAAGTGCGACCAAGTACTCAAAATCACGGATGTTCATGTATTACACTCCTGCAAGCTTTGCATTTTTAATAAAAATCAATATTGATAGATTTTAACGATTGAAACGATAACACCAAACGATTAGAACTATCAAGCTAGCTTTTGCATAATAGCTACATCAACCGGGCAGACCCCGAATAAGAAATTCAAAATTATTTAAAATTTAAAGGACATCATTATGTTTACATCTAAAGAAGGTCAATCAGTTCCTCAAGTTACTTTTCCAACACGTAAAGGTGATGCTTGGGTTAACGTAACAACTGAAGAGTTATTCAAAGACAAAACCGTTATCGTATTTAGCCTTCCAGGTGCATTTACACCAACGTGCTCTTCAAGCCATCTACCTCGCTACAACGAGCTGCATTCTGTATTTAAAGAGAATGGCGTAGATGACATCTTATGTGTTTCTGTAAACGATACGTTTGTAATGAACGCATGGAAAGCTGACCAAGAAGCTGAAAACATTACTTTCATTCCAGATGGTAACGGTGACTTCACTGATGGCATGGGCATGCTAGTTGCGAAAAATGATATTGGTTTTGGCAAGCGTTCATGGCGCTACAGCATGCTAGTAAAAAATGGCGTTGTTGAGAAGATGTTCATCGAAGAAGACGTAGCTGGTGACCCGTTCAACGTTTCTGATGCTGATACGATGCTGAACTACCTTGCTCCTGAGCACAAAGAGCAAGAGTCAATTACTGTATTTACAAAACCTGGCTGTCCTTTCTGTATGAAAGCGAAACAGAACCTAATTGATAAAGGCCTAAACTACGAAGAAGTAGTACTAGGTAAAGATGCAACAACAGTAAGCCTACGAGCTATTACTGGTCGCTCTACGGTTCCTCAAGTATTCATCGGTGGTAAACACATCGGTGGTAGCGAAGAACTAGAAGCTTTCCTAGCTTAATCTACTAGAACGTACCATAACTAGCCTACTGCATTGTAGGCTAGTAACCCCCTTAATTAGATACACTCACAAAACAGCAAATCCAGCATTCTGACTTACTTTCAAAAAATAATAAAAGTCGGCAGGATTCGTGCACTCAAAAAATACCATTACGAGAGAATTATTATGAAACAAGTCAATGTTGATGTAGCTGTTATCGGTGGTGGTACAGCAGGTTTAGGATCTTACCGTGCGGCAAAAGCACATACTGACAGTGTTGTCATGATTGAAGGCGGCCCTTACGGCACCACTTGTGCTCGTGTTGGTTGCATGCCATCAAAACTGTTAATTGCAGCGGCAGAAAGCGTTCACCAAATTAAAAAAGCACCTCAGTTCGGTATCCACCCTCAAGGTGAGATCGTAATTAACGGCCGTGAAGTCATGGACCGAGTTAAATTTGAACGTGATCGCTTTGTTGGCTTTGTTTTAGAAGGCGTTGATGAAATACCAGCAGAAGATAAAATCTCTGGCTACGCTAAATTTTTAGATGATAATACATTGCAAGTTGATGACCATACGATCATCACTGCAAAACGTATTGTTATCGCAACAGGCTCTCGACCTGCCTATCCTGCGGTCTGGAATGAGTTAGGTGATCGCTTGATCATCAATGACGATGTATTTAACTGGGACGACTTACCAAAATCGGTGGCTGTATTTGGCCCTGGAGTTATTGGTCTTGAACTTGGACAATCACTACATCGCTTAGGCGTTGAAACTAAATTATTTGGTTTAGGTGGTCAAGTTGGTCCTGTTACTGACCCAGAAGTGATGGCCTATGCAAATAAAGCCTTCAATGAAGAATTCTATCTTGATGCAGATGTAAAGATAGAAAGCATGAAACGCATTACTACTGAGTCTGGTGAAGACCGTGTTGAGATCAAGTTCATCAATAAACAAGGTGAACTAGACACAAACCTTGTTGAGTATGTATTAGCGGCAACGGGACGTCGTCCAAACACAGATAAGTTAGGTTTAGAAAATACTTCTCTTGAGCTAGATGAACGTGGCGTACCAACCGCTGATCACTACACACTACAAACATCACAACCAACAATTTTCATTGCTGGTGATGCAAGTAACCAACTGCCGTTATTACACGAAGCGGCTGACCAAGCTCGTATTGCCGGTGATAATGCAGGACGCTTCCCTGAGATCCGCGCAGGCCTGCGCCGCTCAAAAATCTCAGCGGTATTCTCTGACCCACAAATAGCAATGGTTGGTGAAACGTATAAAGAAATCACCACTCGCTTAGGGACATGTGGCTGTTTTGCAACGGGTGAAGTGTCTTTTGAAAACCAAGGTCGTTCACGAGTGATGCTACGTAATAAAGGGATTCTTCATGTATACGGTGAACAAGGTACAGGTCGTTTCCTTGGTGCTGAAATGATGGGACCAAATGCAGAGCATTTAGCGCACTTGTTAGCTTGGGCTCACCAAAACAAAATGACGATTTCAGAAATGCTGGATATGCCTTTTTATCACCCAGTAATTGAGGAAGGCGTGCGTACTGCACTTCGTGATTTGAATGCTAAATTACACCTAGGTCCAGAGACAATTAAACACTGTCTAGATTGTGGCCCCGGCTGTTAATCAAAAATAAATAACAAGAGCAAAATAAAAGTCGATGTGAAAACATCGATTTTTTTATTTCTATCTCACGAGTCACTCGCTAAAATAGCCGCCTTACCATTATTTTTAAGTGAACCGATATGGCTTGCCAATCTTGTCGAACGGATATTTTCAAGCAGAAATTAGGCCGCTGCCTACGTTGCATCAAACAACTCACTTTTTTATCTATCGGAGGATGGTTAACTTGGCTGGAATTTTTTCAAGCGAGCCCTTACCAAATAGAAGCCATTGCGACCTTTATGATTAGTGCTGCATTTACAGGGTTGCTTACTCTGCATCTATTGATGATGGGATACTATCGCTGCGTAAAACCGTCAAAAAAGAATGGGCCGTATAAAAAATAAAACCCCAACATCAATCAAGATATTGGGGCCTCTTAGAATCTTTCTAAGAAAAAGCAGTATTAATAAGACTAGTATCTAATTAAAAAGTTCACCACTTTTTCTTTTTTATTTCCGACTAAATAGCTAAGTGAATCGCATAACTATTTGTAACAATGCTAATGATTACGCCACGTTCGTTTTAATGATTATTTGCTCTTGAAGATTCACCTCTAAAGCCACTTCATCACATGCATGTTGACGAGGACATTGGTCACAATCTTTGAGCACTTTCTCTGGCAGCAATGAACGAGACGTTGGAATAAAGTCTTGTTTCATAAAGAACTCAGGCACACGAGTTAATACGAATACTTTCTTTATCGCCATTTCACGTGCTTTTTCTACCAAGTGTTGAACAATCGCTTTTCCTTGACCCTGACTCTGCCACCCCGCTTCAACCCCTAATGAACGAATCTCTGCTAAACCTGAATCATACACATACAAGGAAGCACAACCGGTTACCTCACCATGATGCTCTGAAACAGCAAACGAGCCTATATCGCGCACTAACTCATTACGATTACGCGGTAAGTTCTCACCAAGTCCAGCCCAGTATGCCACCATTCCTTCTAACGCATCTAAATCTGTTAAACGTGCAGGACGAACTTTAACGCCCGTGGAATCACGTTCTTGTAAACGCTTACCTGCTTGCTCAACAGCATAAGCAACCTGCTCTGGAGCTACACCACCAAGTGCATTACGTTTTGCAAGACACGATTCGATAGTTAAAATTGCATACACATCGTCTTCAATCACATCAGAGAATACTTTTAATTCTGCAATAGATAACTCTTCTAATGCACAGCCTTTTTCTATAGCACTAACCACAGCAACACCAACGATATGATGAGCTTCGCGGAAGGGAATGCCTTTCGCTACCAAGTAATCCGCTAACTCTGTTGAGTTTGCATACCCTTGCTTTGCCGCTTCTAGAGTACGTTCTTTATTGATCTTAATGCCTTCAAAACAAAGTGCCGCCATTTCAATACAATCAGACCAGCTATCTAACGCATCAAATAAACCTTCTTTGTCTTCTTGCATATCCTTGTTATAAGCCAACGGTAGCGCTTTTACTGTCATCATCATACCAGCCAGTGCGCCATATACACGGCCACATTTACCACGGATAAGCTCTAAGGCATCCGGGTTCTTTTTCTGTGGCATCAATGATGAACCTGACGTTACCGTATCAGCCAACTCAATGAAGTTTGATTCACCTGAGTTATAAAAAATCATATCTTCAGCAAGACGCGATAAATGAACCATTGAGATAGAAGCAATCGACATTAACTCCATCACATGATCACGATCCGATACCGAATCTAAACTGTTACGTGTTGCGCGTTGGAAACCAAGATTACGAGCTAATTTCTCACGATCCATTGGATAAGCCGTTCCAGCCAAAGCTCCTGATCCTAATGGGCACGTATCTAAACGCTTAATCGCATCTTCCAGACGAGAGTGATCACGCTCAATCATTTCAACATAAGCCAAACACCAATGAGCAAATGTTACCGGTTGTGCACGTTGTAAGTGCGTATAACCCGGAAGTACCGTTGTTTGATGCTCAGACGCTACATTAACCAATTGATTTAGAAGTAAATCAAGAGTACGAAGTAATTGATGACCTTGTTGACGACACCACAATTTTAAATCCGTCGCGACTTGATCGTTACGAGAACGACCTGTATGTAATTTCTTACCTAGGTCACCAACTTTTCCAATCAGCTGTGTTTCTACCCAACTATGAATATCTTCAGCATCAGATAATAAAATTTGCTTTGGATCTTCCATTACTTCAAGCTTGAGTTCATTCAACGCCAACTCAAGTCTTTGCTGCTCAAACTCTGAAATGACATTAACTGAAAGCAGTGCTTTAGACCATGCAATAGAGCCTACAATGTCTTGTTCTGCAAGGCGATAATCGATACGAAGTGAATCGTTAAACTGTTTAAATCTTGTGTCTGCTGCCTGACTAAAACGTCCGCCCCATAATGCCATGGTGTTTCTCCTAAATGCACAGTGCTCACTGCTTTTTGAAACTATTAAGTCTGATTTAATTCAGTATTTTTCTTGATGATTCAAACTTACGGCAATTTCAGATAAAAATAAAGAATTAAATGCATTATTTTTACATATTTATTCAGGCGTTAGTAAGCGTGGTTATTATTATAATTTAGACAAAAAAAATCGAAGTTCATTTAATCATTAAATGAACTTCGACTAGTGTAAATAAAATTGTTTAATAGTTGTTACTTCAAATGTAATTACTTGCTATTAAGGGCACGGATGCGGCTTGATAGCGAGTAAAGACGAATAAAGCCTTCAGCATGGCTTTGGTCGTAAACTTCGTCAGCACCAAACGTTGCAAACTCTTCAGAGTATAAGCTGTTATCTGAACGTTTCTGAGTGACTGTCGCTTGCCCTTTATATAGCTTAATCACAACATCACCATTCACATCTTGTGCTAGCTCTTCAGTCGCCGCTAAGATTGATTTACATAGTGGCGTAAACCAACGACCATCATAAACAAGGTGAGACGCTTTAATACCTAGTTCTTCACGGAACTCAAACGATGCTTTATCTAGAACCAATTGCTCAACAGCACGCAGCGCCTCATTAATAATCGTACCGCCCGGAGTTTCATAACAGCCACGAGATTTCATGCCGACCAAACGGTTTTCGACGATATCAATTCGACCAACACCGTGCTTAATGCCTTTCTCGTTTAGGTAAACAACCACTTCATAAGGAGTCATCGTTTTACCATCAACAGCAACAACCGCGCCTTTTTCAACTTTTATTGATACTGTTTCTGATTCATTTGGCGCTTGCTCTGGATCGACTGTCCATGCCCAGCAATCTTCATTTGGCTCATTCCATGTATCTTCAAGAACACCGCCTTCTGTTGAAATGTGCCATACGTTTGCATCACGAGAATAAATTTTAGTTAGTGACGCTGAACACGGAATATTACGCTCAGCAAGATAATCAAGACACTCTTCACGACTCACTAAATCCCACTCACGCCATGGCGCAATCACGTGTAGATCTGGTGCCAATGCAGCAAAGGCCCCTTCAAAACGAATTTGGTCATTACCCTTACCTGTACAACCATGACATAGGGCATCTGCACCCACTTGACGTGCGACTTCTACTTGCGCTTTAGCGATAATAGGACGAGCCATTGAAGTACCTAGTAGGTATTTACCTTCATAAAGCGCACCGGTTTTTAACGTAGGAAAAATATACTCAGCAACCATTTCTTCTTTTAAGTCAGTCACATAACATTCAGACGCACCTGATGCGATAGCTTTTGCTTCAATACCGTCAAGTTCTTCAGCACCTTGGCCTACATCAGCAACAAATGCGATAACTTCACAATTGTAGTTTTCTTTTAGCCACGGAATAATCACAGACGTATCTAGACCACCAGAGTATGCAACAACAACCTTGTTTACTTCGACTTTCTTATTCATTCTATTCTCCTTGATCCGCATACTCGCGGCGACTGTATTCTATAAAGTTAATTCTATTCAATGCCAATTAAGGCTGAAACTGAGTGCCAATGCTGTTTCCAATAAACAACTCAGCTAATTTTTCTGGTGAACGCCATGACGCCACCTCTATCGCTCGGCCTAATTCTTGTGCGGCCTCTAAAGCAGCACGAACTTTCACGATCATGCCATCTGTAATCACTTCTTGTTGAATCAATAACTCAGCGTGTTCTGCATCTAAACTTGGTATTAATACTTTATCTGCATCCAATACGCCGGGAACATCAGACAACAACACCAAATCAGCATCTAACGCGGTAGCAACCGCAACCGCCGCTTGGTCTGCATTTACATTCATTAACTCGCCTTCAGCAGTAATGCCAATAGAGCTAATGATTGGTGTCACATGTGTTGCTAACACTGCATTTAATATCGTTGCATTACCCGGTGTCGCTAAGCCAACATTACCTAGTTCAGAATTAAGTTGTGTAATTGTACACAGGCCACCATCAGCCAAGCTTAACCCCATCGCATTTACACCATTTTTCATCGCTTGGCCCTGCAGCATTTTATTTGCCGTCCCGGCTAACGCACCTGTGATATAACCAATTTGATCTTTTGGCGTGACACGTAAACCTTCCTTTTTAACGGTTTCAAGCTGTAATTTAGCCATTAACTCATCAACTAAATAACCACCACCATGCACGATAACTAACGAACGTTGTGCTTGTTGTTGATAATTTGCAATCGTTTTGAACAATTGCGTTAAGGTTTCGGTTGATGACAATACTGCACCACCTAACTTAATCACTAATGGACGCTGATTCATACTTAATACCATACTTTATATTAAAGCCGTTAACATTGGAAAGCCAAAACGAATATTAATGCACTGCATTGCTTGGCTTGATGCCCCTTTTAATAAGTTATCAATCGCTGAAACAACAATTAAATGCTGACCTTGCATTTTCCAGCCTATATCGCAGAAAGGTGTTTTCTCAACCGATTGTAATTTAGGAATTTCATTCTCAAGTAAACGAACGACTGGCGTTTCTGTATAGGCGTCATCAAACGCTTTTTTAATTTGCTCTTCTGTGACGCCTTTTTCTAACTTCGTCGTAATCGTCGCTAAAATCCCACGTTTGAAATTACCAAGATGAGGAGTAAAAATAACATCACAGCCTAAATGCGTGGCAATTTCAGGCTGATGACGATGATTAAATACACCATAAGGTTGAAGGCTAACTTCACAAAAGCTGCTGGTTAAATTCGCTTTACGTCCAGCTCCTGTCACACCACTTGTTGCATTAATCACAGGCCATTGATTTTGATCTAATAATTTCGCTTCAACGAGAGGTTTTAACGCTAATTGTGACGCCGTTGGATAACAACCGGGAACTGCAATTAATTGTGCTTGTGCAATAGCATCAGCATTCCATTCAGCCAAACCATACACCGCTTTATCTAACCATTCTGCATGTTGGTGCTCAAAGCCATAAAACTCAGAATAAAAGCCTTCTTTTTGAACACGAAACGCACCAGATAAATCAAAAACAACACAATCATTATCTAAAAACGTCGTCGCTAAATCGTGACTCACTTCATGCGCGGTCGCTAATAAAATAATGTCAGACTCTTTTTCCACTTGAACTACATCCACCAAAGGCTGCAAAGTATCATCCACAACCCCTTTTAATGAACCGTGCAGTTCACTGATCGCTTTTCCTTTATCTAAGCTGTTTTCTGACACATACAAACCCGCTAAAGAAAGGTGTGGGTGTTTAAATACCATCAGTGCTAACTCTGCACCTGTGTATCCGCTTGCTCCGATGATGGTTGTTTTCAACATAAATACGTCCGTTTATCTCTTCATCTATTGAAGGAAAATGCCATTCAAGGTAACTTGAGAGTTACACATATTAGAGACTACTTTTCCTTTTTAAATTTTAGTTTATTCATCAAAATTAAACTAAACTGTATTTCTATTCACTTTATGTGATTTAATATGTGTTTTACAGGGTTCTCTCTTTTGTGTCAACAGTGGATATATGAATAAATGAAACTTCCAGAATTTAAAGATTATTATCAACAACTCATTTCAACCTCTTCAATCAGCTCAACGGACTCGAGTTGGGATGAAGGCAATGCTGAAGTGATTCATAAACTCGCTCAATGGTGTGAAGATTTAGGCTGTGAAGTTGAGATTGAAGAAATCGAGAAAGGTAAACTCAATCTACTGGCTAAATTAGGTTCAGGTGAAGGTGGGTTATTATTGGCAGGTCACACAGATACCGTGCCTTATGACCAAGGTCGTTGGAACTACGACCCTCACGCATTAACCGAAGCCAATGACCGTTTCTATGGCTTAGGCACTGCCGACATGAAAGGCTTCTTTGCATTTATCTTAGAAGCAATGAAAAACATCAATTGGAAAGACCAATCCAAACCGCTTTATATTCTGGCAACCTGTGATGAAGAAACCACCATGCTAGGTGCTCGTCACTTCGCATCCAATACACAAATCCAGCCTGATTATTGCATTATTGGTGAACCTACGAGCTTAAAACCAATTCGTGGCCATAAAGGGCATGTAGCTAATGCGGTGCGTGTTACTGGTAAGTCAGGTCACTCTTCTGATCCTGCTCATGGTGTTAACGCACTAGAAATCATGAATGAAATCATGTTCGCCTTAATGAACTTAAAAAATAAGTTAGTTAAGGAATACCACAACCCTGGGTTTTCCATTCCTTATCCAACCTTAAATCTTGGTCATATCCATGGCGGTGACAGTCCGAACCGTATTTGCGGCTGTTGTGAACTTCATTATGACGTACGCCCATTACCGGGAATTAGCCTTGATGGATTAGATAATATGCTGCGTGATGCATTGAAAGACGTTGAAGCTAAATGGCCAGGACGTATTGATATCACCCCGCTTCACGAACCTATTCCAGGTTATGAATGTAGCCCTGATAGCCCGATTGTGACCAATGTGGCTGAAATTTGTGGTCAAGAAGTAGAAACCGTTAACTATTGTACTGAAGCACCCTTCTTACAAAATCTTTGTCCCACTTTAGTTTTAGGCCCAGGTTCTATAGAGCAAGCGCACCAACCTGATGAATTCTTAGCATTTTCTTTTATTGACCCAACCATTAATGTGTTGAGTAAGTTAATGTACAAAAACTGTTTCTAGCTGAAATAAATTTACAAAACCCGTCAATCCAGAAATAGATATTCGATGATCTACGGCAATGTATTGTTTAAAAAGCCATCGTTTATTCTTCAACATTTGACGCGACGCGGTAAATTCGGATAGATTGGATGTAGAAAAAATTTAGGATGTAACAAAATTACAGTATAGGAAGTATGTATGAATGAAAAGTACGCTGCTTTAAAAAGCAATGTAAGCATGTTGGGTCATCTACTTGGTAACACGATTAGAGACGCACATGGTGAAGAGCTATTAGCTAAAGTTGAAACCATTCGTAAGCTGTCTAAAACAGCACGCGCAGGAAGCGATGATGACCGTAATGCACTTATTGAAGAAATAAAAAATCTTCCCGATGAACAACTGACTCCTGTTGCTCGTGCATTCAGTCAATTTCTAAATTTAACTAACATGGCAGAGCAGTACCATACCATTTCACGTCACTGTGAAGCCCATGTATGCGAACCTGATGCCATTAGTACTCTATTCTCTAAGTTAAACCAAAATAACGTTAGTAAATTGGATACTGCACAAGCGGTTCGTGAATTAAATATCGAACTTGTTTTAACTGCGCACCCAACTGAAATTGCCCGTCGCACCATGATCAACAAGTTGGTTAAAATTAATGAATGTTTATCAAAACTTGAACTTAGTGATATTTCTTTTTCAGAGCGCGATAAAACAGAGCGTCGTCTTGAGCAACTAATCGCTCAAGCATGGCATTCAGATGTTATTCGTCAAGAACGTCCAACGCCTCTCGATGAAGCTAAGTGGGGCTTTGCGGTTGTTGAGAATTCACTATGGCAAGGTATTCCGGAATTCTTACGTGAGTTTGATCAACGCTTAACAAGTCACTTAGGTGAAGGCCTTCCAATTGATGCTCGTCCTGTCCATATGTCTTCTTGGATGGGTGGTGATCGCGATGGTAATCCATTTGTGACTCATACAATCACTCGTGAGGTGATGCTTCTTTCTCGTTGGAAAGCGGCGGATCTTTATCTAAAAGACATTAACGAATTAATCAGTGAACTTTCTATGGTGAAGTGCTCTGATGAAGTTCGTGAACTCGCAGGCGATCAACACGAACCTTACCGTGCAATTCTAAAACAACTTCGCGTTCTTTTAGGAGATACGTTAGAAAACCTAGACGCACAAATGAAAAGCGAATTAGCACCAAACAAAACGATCCTGACCGACGCTTCACAGCTTTGGGATCCTCTGTTTGCTTGTTACCAATCTCTGCATGCTTGCGGTATGGGTATTATTGCTGAAGGCTCTCTACTTGATACACTTCGTCGTGTAAAAGCGTTTGGTGCACACTTAGTCCGTCTCGATATCCGTCAAGAAAGCACTCGTCACTCAGACGTATTATCAGAGTTGACTCGCTACTTAGGCATTGGCGATTATGATCAATGGAGCGAGCAAGATAAGATCTCTTTCCTTGTTAATGAATTAAGCTCTAAACGTCCGCTACTTCCTCGTAATTGGGAGCCATCTCCCGAAGTTCAAGAGGTTATAGATACGTGTAAAGTGGTTGCAGAGCAATCAAAAGAAGCATTAGGCTCTTATGTTATTTCAATGGCTCGTACTGCATCTGATGTACTGGCTGTTCACTTACTACTTCAAGAAGCTGGCTGTCCATTCCGTATGGATGTTTGTCCATTATTTGAAACCCTAGACGATTTAAACCGCTCAAAAGAAGTGATGGAACAACTGTTCTCTATCGATTGGTATCGTGGATTCATCCAGAATCACCAAATGGTAATGATTGGTTACTCTGATTCAGCGAAAGATGCTGGTGTTATGTCTGCAGGTTGGGCGCAATACAGTGCGATGGAAGCGTTAGTTGAAGTCTGTGAGAAAGAGAATATTGAACTTACTTTATTCCACGGTCGCGGCGGCACCATTGGTCGTGGTGGTGCTCCTGCACATGCTGCACTTCTATCTCAACCACCAAAAAGCTTAAAAGGCGGTTTACGCGTAACAGAACAAGGTGAGATGATCCGATTTAAATTGGGTCTACCTGAAGTGGCAGTAAACAGTTTTAATTTATACGCAAGTGCGATTCTTGAAGCGAACCTTCTTCCACCACCAGAGCCTAAGCAAGAATGGCGTGATCTGATGGAAGTACTTTCTGAAGTATCATGTGAAGCATACCGTAGCATTGTCCGTGGCGAAAAAGATTTTGTGCCTTACTTCCGAGCGGCAACTCCTGAGTTAGAGCTAGGTAAATTGCCTCTAGGCTCGCGTCCTGCTAAGCGTAATCCAAATGGTGGCGTAGAAAGTCTACGAGCTATTCCTTGGATCTTCTCATGGAGCCAAAACCGTCTGGTACTTCCTGCATGGTTAGGCGCGGGTGAAGCAATTCAGTACTCGATTGATAAAGGTCACCAAGAGCTATTAGAAGAAATGTGTCGTGAATGGCCATTCTTCTCTACTCGCCTTGGTATGCTTGAAATGGTATACACCAAGTGTAACCCACAAATGTCAGAGTACTACGATCAACGTTTAACAGACAAATCTCTATGGCCTCTAGGTGAGCGTCTACGTAATCAATTACAAGCGGATATTAAAGCGGTATTGAACGTAGAGAACAGCGATCACTTAATGGAAAGTGACCCATGGGGTTCAGAGTCAATCAAACTACGTAATATCTATGTTGATCCACTAAACATGTTACAAGCTGAGCTGCTGTTCCGTACTCGTCAACAAGAAGAGACATCACCAGAGCTTGAAGAAGCCTTGATGGTTACCATTGCAGGTATTTCTGCAGGTATGCGTAATACAGGCTAACCATAGCGTTAACATTAACCTTCCTATATTCAAGGTCACTTCGGTGGCCTTTTTTATTATCCCTATCCCAGACTACAGACGAAAAAAAACCGTTACTATGAACGGCTCTTTAAATAATACTTATCTTGATTATTATTGATATTAACCTTTTGGTCGAACACCTAGCGTATGACAAAGTGCATAGGTATGCTCGGCACGATTTAACGTATAGAAGTGAAAATCCTTTACCCCTTCGCGGCTTAGAATACGTGTCATATCGATTGCATGACTTGCCCCTACCATTTGACGAGTCACTGGATCATCATCCAAGCCTTCAAATTGCTGAGCCATCCAACCTGGGATCTTCACGTTATTCATCTTGGCAAAACGAGAGGCTTGCTTAAAGTTTGAAACCGGTAAAATACCTGGAATAATCTCAACATCGATACCAGCAGACACACAACGGTCACGGAAACGTAAATAACTTTCAACATCAAAAAAGAACTGAGTAATCGCACGGTTCGCACCCGCATCCACTTTACGCTTTAAATTCAATAAATCTGCTTGTGCACTTTTTGCTTCAGGATGAACTTCTGGAAAAGCAGCGACTGAAATATCAAAATCATGCAGTGATCTTAGTAACTCGACCAAGTCAGACGCATACATATCAGGAGCACCGCCACCAGTAGGAATATCTCCACGCAACGCCACAATATCTTTAATGCCATTACTCCAATAGTCATTCGCGATATCAATAAGCTCTGAACGGCTCGCATCAATACACGTTAAATGCGGAGCTGCAATAAGACCCGTTTGCTCTTTAATTTCTTTAATAATGGAGTGAGTACGATCACGCTCGCCAGAGTTAGCACCGTAAGTAACCGATACAAATTTTGGTTTCAGTGTTTTTAAACGGTGAATAGAATTCCACAGCGTTTCTTCCATTTTCTCCGAACTTGGTGGAAAAAATTCAAAAGATACATTAATGCTACCATCTAGCTCGGCAATATTTTGATTTAGTGACTCTAAGTGGCTTGCGTGTGAGTAGGCCATGTCTTTCTCTCCCTGCTGTAATACCTAAAATGAGTACTACAAAAAATCTATCATCCGTGATGACATCGATTTAGACGTCTATATGTCTACAGAATGTATGCTATAGGGTTCAAAGTCAAGAGACTGATTATGAATTTTTCTCAAGTAGTTATTGAGCTATTTTCAAGATGAAATAAAGAAGACGAGAAAGGTAGGGGCTAAACAAGATAATTGATAGATAAAAAAAACGCCAGCACTAAGGCTGACGTTTAAATTATTAATTGGCTATTGATGATTACTCAGCAACAACAACTAATTTCAATGTAGCAAATACTTCAGAGTGAAGTTGGATGCTAACTTCGAAAGAACCAGTTGTACGTAGAGCGCCTTCAGAAAGACGAACTTCGCTTTTCGCGATTGCAACGCCAGCAGCTGTAGCAGCGTCAGCGATATCACGATTACCGATTGAACCGAATAGTTTACCTTCGTCACCAGATTTTGATGCGATAGTAACTTCTAGAGCGTTAACAGACTCAGCGCGAGCTTCTGCAGCAGCTAGTTGCTTAGCAACGTTAGCTTCTAGTTCAGCACGACGAGTTTCAAACATCTCTACGTTAGCTTTAGTTGCCATAACAACCTTACCTTGTGGGATAAGGAAGTTACGTGCGTAACCAGCTTTAACGTTAACTTGGTCGCCAAGGCTACCTAGGTTACCGATTTTATCAAGTAGAATAACTTGCATTATCTTAGTCCTCTATAAACTTATTTAAACCGCTATCGACTTACAGATGCTTATCTGTGTACGGTAGAAGTGCAAGGTAACGAGAACGCTTGATAGCGCGAGCTAGCTGACGTTGGTATTTAGCACGAGTACCAGTGATACGGCTAGGTACGATTTTACCAGCTTCAGTGATGTAGTTTTTTAGAGTTGCTACGTCTTTGTAGTCAATCTCTTGTACGCCTTCTGCTGTAAAACGGCAGAATTTACGACGACGGAAGAAACGAGCCATGGGCTATCTCCAGATCTAAATTAAGTTAATATGCTCAGCATGTAACACTACTTTAGACACACCATTTCGGCCTGTCTGATACGTGATAAAACCACCCACCATAATGTTACAACTCTGAACCAAGTTTGCGGTTAAAGCTTGAGACCCTTGTCCACTAACTACCACGTTCATTCTGCAATAGACTTCACGTGATAAGCCAGCCTCCTGTTTAATCGAACGATGCTCAATGACAAAATGACAATGAGGTATGCCCGCAGGACTAAGACTTCGAACCGGAGCCTTCGCGATAATACCGCTTAACTCCAATCGATTGGTCATCAAATCAATTACTCAGCAGCTTCTTCAGCGCGTGGTGCAGCGTCTTCACGCTTAGCAGAACGCTCTTCTTTAGCTTTCATCATTACTGATGGCTCAGTGATCGCAGCTTTAGTACGCATGATCATGTTACGTAGAACAGCATCGTTGTAACGGAATGCAGTTTCTAGTTCATCAATTGCAGCTTGCTCAGACTCAACATTCATAAGAACGTAGTGTGCTTTGTGCAGTTTGTTGATTGGGTAAGCCATTTGACGACGACCCCAATCTTCTAGACGGTGGATAGTACCACCAGCTTCTGTGATTGAACCTGTGTAACGCTCGATCATGCCAGCAACTTGCTCGCTTTGATCAGGATGCACCATGAATACGATTTCATAATGACGCATTGGTTGCTCCTTACGGATTATTCAGCTTCCACGATTGGCTCAGTCATCCAAGGGAAGCAAGGAACTAAAAAAAAGACTGAGAATTAAGAACGGCGGATAGTATAGAAAAACAGCGTTATTGGCAAGAAAAAGATACCTAAATCACAAAAATATTTTCGCGGATCTAATTAAAAAAAAGAAGACGATGAAACCGTCATCATCTTCCGTCTTAGCCAATTGTTTTATAGACTATTTAGCCTTGTAGCGAACGCTGACGTACCGCTTCAAATAAACAAACACCTGAAGCTACAGAAACATTTAAACTGGTTACAGAACCTGCCATAGGAATTTTAATCAGGTCATCACAGGTCTCGCGAGTTAAGCGACGCATACCGTCACCTTCCGCACCCATAACAATCGCTAACGGGCCTGTTAGTTTAGCTTGATATACATCATGTGTTGCTTCACCTGCGGTACCGACGAACCACACACCTTTTTCTTGTAGCGCACGCATAGTACGAGCCAAGTTAGTCACACGAACTAAAGGAACCATTTCAGCGGCACCACAAGCAACTTTACTTACCGTTGCTGTCATTGATGCTGATTTATCTTTAGGAACAATCACAGCTGCCACACCAGCACCGTCAGCATTACGCAGACAAGCACCTAAGTTATGAGGATCAGTTACGCCATCAAGAACCAAGAATAATGGATTCGCTGTGTTATCCATGATGTCGTCTAAATCACGTTCATTCAACTGCTTAGCAGGCGTAACACGAGCAATAATACCTTGGTGATTCGCACCTTTAGCTTTGTCGTCTAACGTTTTACGTGGAAGCTCTTGGATCTTAAACCCAAGATCACCTAGCTCTTTGATAATTGGCAATAAACGATCATCTTCACGACCTTTTAATACAAATATTTCAATAAAACGGGCAGGATCACGCTCTAATACAGCTTTGGTAGCGTGGATACCAAAAAGAAATTCATTACTCATGTTATCGCTTCTTTCTATTACAAATTAGTAGTTCTGATGAGGCATTAACGCCTCATCATCGAATGTGTTCTATTCAGCTTTTGGCTTAGGTTTTCTTGCGCGTACTTTCTTCTTATGCCTTGGCTTTTTCTTCGCCGGAACGCCTTCAGCAGAACCGTCAGGACGTTTCGTTGGTTCAACCATAGCTTGAGCTTTTGAATTAACTTTGCCCTTACCTTTGGATTTACGATCAGCTAATTGACCACGACCTTTTGGCTCAGATTTATCATCTTTTGCCTTTGGCTTAAAACTTGGATCACGACGAGGTGCTTTTTTATCATCACGCGTCTTCGCATTATCTTTGGCTGTTTTACCTTGACCACGCGCTTTACGCATTGAGGTCGTGCATTCGAAGTCAATGTTGCGACTATCTAAGTTAACGGCAAGAACTTTCACCGTCACTTGATCACCCAAACGGAAGATCTGACCTGAGCTTTCACCCGTTAAACGCTGACCTGCGGCATCAAATTGGTAATAATCATTTGCCAAAGAAGAAATATGAACCAAACCATCGATGTGTATTTCATTCAAGCGAACAAAAAAACCAAAACCGGTGACATTAGCAATCACACCTTCTAACTCTTCGCCAATGTGATCTTGCATGTATTCACATTTCAACCAATCAGACACATCACGTGTTGCATCGTCTGCACGGCGCTCTGTCATTGAACATTGTTCACCGAAAACATCCATATCATCAAATGAATAATGATAACCACCCGTTGGTGTCCAACGATCGGTATTGTGGCCTTTCTCTTTCGCTACAAGGTACTTAATTGCACGATGTAACAATAGATCTGGGTAACGACGAATTGGCGACGTAAAGTGAGCATAACGCTTCAATGCTAGACCAAAGTGACCTTGGTTGTCTGCGTTATATACTGCTTGCTTCATTGAGCGCAGTAGCATTGTTTGGATCAATTCTTTATCTGGACGATCGGCAATCAAATGCACCAATTGTCCATAATCTGTTGGCGATGGTGTTAACCCACCAGATAGGCTTAAACCAAGCTCTCCTAGGAAATCACGGAAACCCATTAAGCGCTCTTCACCTGGAGATTCATGCACACGGTACAAGGCTGGCTCTTTTGCTTTTTCAACAAAAGAAGCAGAAGCAATGTTGGCTAAAATCATACATTCTTCGATGATTTTATGAGCATCGTTGCGGATCACAGGTTCAATACGATCAATCTTACGATCAGCATTAAAGATAAATTTGGTTTCAATGGTTTCAAATTCAATCGCACCACGCGCTTCACGTGTAGTTTTCAGCACCTGATACATGTTATGCAGTTCTTTAAGGTGCGGAACCAATGGTTCGTAACGCTGGCTTAGCTCTTCATTACCATCAAGAATATCGCTTACTTTGTTATAAGTAAGACGAGCGTGTGAGTTCATCACCGCTTCATAATGTTTAAAGCCTGACAATTTACCTGATGCAGAGATAGTCATCTCACACACCATACATAAACGATCAACTTGTGGGTTCAATGAACACAGACCATTCGATAATACTTCTGGCAACATTGGAACTACTTGCGCAGGGAAGTAAACCGAGTTACCACGCTGAATTGCTTCTTTGTCTAATGCATTATCAGGACGAACGTAGTAGCTCACATCAGCAATCGCTACCCATAAACGCCAGCCACCAGAAGCTTTCGCTTGACAGAATACTGCATCATCGAAATCTCGTGCATCTTCACCATCAATAGTTACTAACGGTAATTCACGAAGATCAACACGACCTTCTTTCGCTTCTTCTGGTACTTCTTCTGCTAAGCCTTCAACTTGTTTTTCAACCGCTGTTGGCCATACATGAGGAATATTGTGAGTACGTAGCGCAATATCGATCTCCATTCCTGGAGCCATATTCTCACCAAGAACTTCAATAACGTGACCTGACATGCCGCGAGCACGACCACCACGATCAGTGATATTAATCACAACGACATTTCCCATACGAGCACTCATTTTGTGCTCATTAGGAATAAATATATCTTGATTGATGCGTGAATCATCAGGCACAACAAAACTTAGACCATCTTCAATAAAGAATCGACCTACAATGCCATCATTATGCGGCTCTACTACACGTATAACACGACCTTCTTTGCGACCTCGTTTATCGGTACCTGTAGGCTGAACTAATACCACATCACCATGAATGACTTTTTTCATTTGGTGGAAAGGTAAAAGCACATCGTTGTCTTTACCAACGCTCCCTTCAGGACGAACCCAGCCAAAGCCATCACGGTGTCCAAGTACCACACCTTTTAACACTTCAATGCGTTCTGGTAATGCGTAACACTGACGACGTGTAAAGACTAATTGTCCATCACGCTCCATCGCTCTTAAACGACGACGTAAACCTTCATAGTTATCTTCGCCAGATAAACCTAGGGCTTCGAATAAGTCATTACGATTTAAAGGCGCTTCTGCTTTTTGGAAAAATTCAAGAATGAACTCACGACTTGGAATTGGATTCTCGTACTTTTCTGCTTCTCGATCTTTGAAAGGATCGTTTTGAATAATCTTAGACATAGGCGGACCTGCTTAGTCAGAGGAGATAATAAGGTAATTGTACCTGAGTATAGAAACAACAGATAGGAAAGGATCTGGAATTACAAGCTAAACTCGTTGCAACAAAATCAGCAATTCATTGTTATCAGTTAACATATCCTGAATGGTGTAATTATCCAGTTCATTCAAGAAGGCTTGCTTCGCGTTAGCAAGTGCACTCTTCAATCGACAAGCTGACGTGATATGGCAAAAATCAGGAGCACAATTAACGACTTGTAATGGCTCAATAGAACGAATGACATCACCGATAATAATCTGATCCGCTGGCTGACCTAGACTGATACCACCATTCTTTCCTCGAACGGTTTTTACGTAACCTTCTTGCCCCAATTTGTTTATTATTTTCACCATGTGATTACGCGAAACATCAAACGTTTCGGTCACAATAGTTATACTGGTTAATTCGTCTTTAGGCAACGAAGCTAGGTATATCAAGGCTCTCAAGCCAAAGTCAGTAAAATTTGTAAGCTGCATATCCTCTCCTTAGTCTCTTTTTCATTGTAATTCTTCTCTTGACTAAAAGATATATTTTAGATACAACTTATAACATACATTATAAATACACCTTTAAAGGTAATAATCATGCTCAGCAAAAACACTATCGATATCATCAAATCAACAATTCCATTACTGGCACAAACCGGTCCTGCATTAACCGCTCATTTTTACGATCGCATGTTTGCTCATAACCCAGAGTTAAAAGATATTTTTAACATGAGTAACCAACGTAATGGCGATCAACGTGAAGCGTTATTCAATGCAATCTGCGCGTATGCGGGTAATATTGAAAACCTAGCAGTCTTACTGCCTGCTGTTGAAAAAATAGCACACAAACACACCAGCTTCATGATCACCGCTGAGCAATACAATATTGTTGGCGGTCACTTAATTGCAACGCTTGATGAAATGTTTTCTCCAGGCCAAGAAGTACTAGATGCGTGGGCTGAAGCTTACGGTATTCTTGCTAACGTATTTATTCAACGCGAAGAGCAAATCTACCAAGACAATAACGATCTTGATGGTGGCTGGCGTGAACTGCGTGAGTTTGAATTAATCACAAAAGAAAAAGAAAGTGAATTCATCACTAGCTTTACGTTTATGCCAACAGATGACTTAGCGGTCTCTTCATTTAAGCCAGGTCAATACATCGGTATTTATTTAAACCCTGAAGAATTCGAAAACCAAGAAGTGCGCCAATACAGCTTATCTTCAGGACCTCAAGATAAAACATATCGCATCTCCGTAAAACGAGAAGAAGGCGGTAAAGCATCAAATTACCTACATGCGTCACTCAATATTGGCGATAAAGTAAATCTTACCGCACCCGCTGGAGACTTTTTCTTAGATGTTGAGGCATCGACACCAGTTACGCTTATTTCAGCAGGAGTGGGCTTAACTCCTACTCTTTCGATGCTAGAAACGCTCACTAAGCATGAAGAAAAAGTCACTTGGTTGCACGCAACTGAAAATGGCTCTCAGCATGCGTTCAAACAGCACATTTCTGCTTTAGCTAAAAAGCATGATCATATTTCAGCTTACACTTGGTATAACCAAGCACAAGACACTGATAAGCTTGGCTGTGATTTCCAATTCAGTGGTTTGATTAATCTATCTGAAGTTAAAGAAGAGATTATCTCTGATGCTGGTCATTATTACTTCTGTGGTCCTATTGGCTTTATGCAACATGTCGCGAAACAGTTAATTGAACTTGGTGTTACTGAAAATCGTATCCACTACGAATGCTTTGGCCCTCATAAAGTTCTGTAAATCGCTAAATTAAAAAATGCAAAAACGCCCAGTGATTACTAATCACTGGGCGTTTTTTAGAGCTGATGAAATTACCTATCTAACTAACATAGCCAGATATTAACGATTACGTTCTACCAGAACGTATCTCGCCTTTTTGCTCTGGCAATCACATTACCAGGCATACGCATTTCCAATCCATTTCTTAAGTTTGCAATTCGTCTATGCTGACCGCCATCAGAAGTCACTGAGTTATACAGCCATCGATATGCATCTTCATAATCTAGCGGGCTACCATAATCACTAAGAAGCAACTCAGCTAAATGAATACGAGCATTTATATTCCCCATACCTGCCGCTTCACGTAAATATGGGATAGCTCGTTCTCGGTCTTGTTGTACCAATGTGCCTTTGGCGTAATATCGGCCTATTTGCTCTAATGCGGCAGGCAAACCCTGCCTTGCTGCATTTTCCATGTAGTAAAGCCCTAGCTCTACATCACGGTCTACACACACACCCCACGCCAACATGTCTCCATAAAGGAATTCATAAGCAGGAGAATCAATTTGGGTTGCACGTGCAACGATATCTTCAACTAACTGACAATTATCCACCGTCTTCACACGACTTAGCTGCGAATTGGTATCAAACAGTCGAAATAGTTGGTTTTCGGTATAAATTGGGATCGGTGCCCCAATCTCTTCGCTAGAAGCATGCATAGGCACAAGTGCTACCATACAGGCTGCTACGAGATGTCGTAGTTTCATAATTCATCAACTCTTTATAACTGTATTTATTGTATCGACGTAAGCGGCAAGTTCTTTAGACAAAATTTGCCCTAAGTGGCAATTTTTTGCCCATACCTTATAAGTTATTGATTAATAGTTGATCAGATGTTGATATAAATATGAATGAAATACTTTACCCTCAAAATTTAGACATAAAAAAACCAGCTACATGAGCTGGTTTTTCTTCATTCTCTAAGCGATTAAACTTGGAATGGGTGTACTTTGATAATTGTCTCGTTACGGTCAGGACCAGTAGAGATAATATCAATAGGCACGCCTGTTAATTCTTCAATACGCTTAATGTAATTCAGAGCCGCTTGTGGAAGCTCTTCAATTGTTTTCGCACCAAATGTATTTTCAGACCAACCTGGCATAGTTTCGTATACTGGCGTTGCTTCTTCAAATGCTTCAGCAGCCATTGGAGAAACTTCTAGTACAGAACCATTATTCATCTTGTAACCAGTACAGATTTTAAGTTCTTCTAGGCCATCTAATACGTCTAGTTTAGTTAGACATATACCAGATAGAGAGTTGATTTGGATTGCACGGCGCATAGCAACAGCATCAAACCAACCAGTACGGCGTAAACGGCCTGTTGTTGCGCCAAATTCATGACCAACAGTACCTAAGTGCTTACCAACTGGATCTTGTTTATCTAGACCGTCATACAATTCAGTAGGGAACGGACCAGAACCTACACGAGTACAGTATGCTTTAGTAATGCCTAGGATATAGCCTAAGTGACGAGGACCAAAACCAGAACCAGCAGCAACACCACCAGCAGTCGTGTTAGAAGACGTTACATAAGGGTAAGTACCATGGTCGATATCTAGAAGTGTACCTTGAGCACCTTCAAACATAATCTTGTCGCCACGCTTACGCGCTGCATCAAGAGTATCAGTAACATCGATAACCATTGAAGTAAGTAGATCAGCATAGCTCATTGCTTGCTCAAGAACTTCTTCATAGCTTACTGCCTCTACTTTGTAGTAGTTAACTAGCGCGAAGTTATGGTATTCCATTACTTCTTTTAGTTTTTCAGCAAAAACAACTTTATCAAACAGATCGCCAACACGTAGGCCACGACGAGATACTTTATCTTCGTACGCTGGACCGATACCACGACCAGTTGTACCAATTGCTTTGTTACCACGTGCGATTTCACGCGCTTGGTCTAGCGCTACGTGATAAGGAAGAATTAGAGGACAAGCTTCAGAAATGAATAGGCGTTCACGAACTGGAATGCCACGCGCTTCAAGTGGCGCCATTTCTTTTAGTAAAGCATCAGGTGAAAGTACTACGCCATTACCAATAATGCATTCAACATTATTACGTAAGATACCTGATGGTATCAAGTGTAGAACGGTTTTTTCACCGTCGATAACTAGAGTATGGCCTGCATTGTGACCGCCTTGATAGCGAACCACATACTTTGCATCTTCAGTTAAAAGGTCTACTATTTTACCTTTACCTTCGTCACCCCATTGGGTGCCCAGAACGACTACGTTATTTCCCATCTTTCCAAAGTCTGCTTGTTAGTTAAAAATGGATTCTAGCATTGATAGAAAAATGTTTCAGTTATTTTTAAGCGAAATCTCACTTTCACAATAAAGCGCTGTCAATATAAACAAATTTATCATTTATTATTCTCAATAAAATAAAAAACAAGTTTACAACCTCACATATAGATAAAAGATCAAAACATCACACTGCAAATAACTATCCCAGAAACCACCAAACACCCACCAATCCGACGCAATGTATTATCGGGCTGTTCACTCAATTGAGCGACCATATTACGCCAGCCATTAGGGGCAATTAATGGACCTAAACCTTCAACAATAAGTACACCACCAATCGCTAACCATACTGCATTACTCATCACTTACCCTTTCAATATCTACCTAGCAGAAACAAAACAAGGCCCCGAAGGACCTTGTTTAATTAGTATGAATTAAAATCTAGGACTAGATTTATTTTCCACCCATTGGATCATTCATGTATTTGAAGAAGTCAGTCTTAGGATCAAGTACTAAGATGTCATTCTTACTGTTGAATGATTTTTCATATGCACGTAATGAACGAATAAAACTAAAGAATTCAGGCTCTTTGTTAAACGTATCTGCATACAGTTTTGCAACTTTCGCATCCGCATCACCACGAGTAATTTGTGCGGTCTTATCTGCTTCTGCAATAATAGTCGCTACTTCAAGTTCTGATTGAGCACGAATAACCTCGGCTTTCTCACGACCTTGAGAACGTAATTTACGAGCTACAGCTTCACGCTCTGCACGCATACGACGGTAAATCGATTCAGAGATCTCTTCAGGTAAATTGATTTTCTTGATTCGTAAATCAATCACTTCAATACCTAAATCACCCGTACCTTCTTGAGAATCTAAAAGTACTGTCGCCATTACTTGTTCACGCTTCTCAGAAACGATCTCTTTCACGGTTTTACTACCAATCTCAGCTCGTAGGCCATCAGATACACGACGTTGTAATAGTGACTCTGCCGTTAAGATGTTACCACCGCCAGTCGCTAGATAGAATTGACCAAAATCTTTGATCTTCCATTTAACGTATGAATCGATAATAACGTCTTTTTTCTCTGATGTTACGAAACGGTCTGATTGATCATCCATTGTTTGAATACGAGCATCTAACGTATTAACACGATCGAACATTGGCATTTTGAAATGCAAACCAGGTTCGTAGATACGTGTAATTTCGTTATCGTCTTTAATCAAACGACCAAATCGAGTAACGATACCGCGTTCACCTTCTGGGATCACAAACAGTGACATTAAGAAAATAGCGATAACAACGATAAGCGTTGGGATCATTAACTTACGCATGATTAATATCTCCCTTCACGAGTTGTAGTTCGACCTGTAGTATTTGTTTTTGGTTCAGGTTGTCCGTTCTTCTCTAACTCAAAATCATAATTTTTAGATGATGACGTTGATGTTTGAGGAGCTGACTTAACAGAACCTTGGCTACCCATCATTTTATCTAATGGAAGATATAACAAGTTACCATTAGATTCAGAATCAATAAGAACCTTACTTGTGTTGCTGTATACACGCTCCATCGTATCAAGATACAAACGAGTACGTGTGACTTCAGGTGCTTTATTATATTCAGGTAATAGCTTTTCAAACTGAGCAATTTGACCAATCGCTCCGTTAACTGTACGTTCTGTGTAACCTTGAGCTTCTTTCTTCAGACGTTCAGCACGACCTGTCGCTTTAGGAAGAATATCATTACTGTATGCTTCTGCTTCACGAATGAAACGCTCTTCATCTTCTCGAGCTGCGATAGCATCATCAAATGACGCTTTCACTTGTTCTGGTGGACGAGCAAGTTGGAAGTTGACATCAACGACTATTAACCCCATATCATATTTATCAACAATACGATTCAGAGTCTCTTGAGTACGTTGACGGATCACTTGACGACCACTGGTCAAAATGTCATCCATTTTCGCATCACCAATTACCGCACGAAGCGCAGAATCAGTCGCTTGACGTAAACTATCATCAGCATTGACTACGGTGTACAGATACTTTCTTGCATCCGCAACACGATATTGAACACCCATTTCAACCGTAACTACATTCTCATCTTTCGTTAGCATTAAACCTTTTGAGTTTAATGAACGAATAGCTTGAATATTTACTGGTGTTACTTGGTCAATAAACGTTGGTTTCCAGTTTAGACCTGGATCAACCATGCGATCGTATTTCCCTAAACGCAGAACCACACCACGATCACTTTCACCAATCGTATAGAAACCAGAGAAAACCCAAATACCAATGGCAACAACGGCGATAAGGCCTAGGCCAATTGCACCACCATTACCAAATGAAGGTAAGCCACTGCCACCTTTATTGTTTCCGCCCTTATTGCCACCACCGAACTTACCGCTCAGTTTTTGACTTAGCTTGTTAAATACTTCATCAAGATCTGGTGGACCTTGATCACGACCGCCACGATTTTTATTACCCCAAGGGTCTTTATTATCGCCACCGCCACTCTTGCTGTTGTCGTTATTGTTATTATTTCCAGGCTCATTCCACGCCATTAGAAAACTCCAAAGTAATTATGAAGATAAAGAATTCTGTGTACTCTCATTGCATCATTAAAAAATGACTTAACGGAGTCTCTTCACGTTTTTCTAATTTAGACCAATCAACTTGCTGCATACGTATATCAATAAGCAAGCTGCCATCATCCTGATATTCTTCTTTTATAATGCTATGCATTTGAAAGAACTTACTTCGAAAACACCCAACCAACTCAGGTGGTAATAACAATGTATGCTCTACCATTTGTCCTGCTAATCGTTCCGTTAATGCTTGAAAAAGTAAATCAATGCCCTGACCGTCCATTGCTGAAACCCAAACACATTGAGGAACCCCTTCCTCATCACGTTCAATTCGTGGTTGTTGATCTTCTAAGTTATCAATCTTATTCATTACGAGAAGATAAGGCACCTCATGGGCATCTATCTCTTCAAGAACATATCTACTGCTTCAATATTCTCACGAAAACGCTCATCACTGGCATCGACAACATGTAACAAGATATTAGCTTCTTGCGTTTCTTGCTGTGTTGCCTTTAAAGGCAGCAACAAGATCATGGGGTAAATGATGGATAAAACCGACGGTATCAACAAGTATTGAAGTACCCACATCTGCAACTTCAATCTTACGTAGCGTAGGATCGAGCGTAGCAAACAGTTGGGATTTCAGCTCTGATCCTGGCTCAGCAATTTCGAGAGCCTTACCCTCACCTACATAATATTTAGGGAGTGGAGATTGACGGGTTCCCTTCACAACAGCTAATGTGTTTATCTCCGCAGAAGATACCAACATTTTGCATTCGTCGAGATCTTCCAACTCCCCTTTATAAGTGAAGTTAATATGCACAAGAATAGCCTGTTCACCGGATTCATAACGGTCAAACAAGCATTAACTCCTTAATAGGCCATCTATTCAATAATAGAATAGGACTATTCTTCTGTTGTTTCTTGTGGACGCTCGTCTTGTGGGCGATCACTTGCAGTGTGATGGCTTACAGCACGAGCTGGAACTACAGTAGAGATCGCATGCTTATATACCATCTGATTTACTGTGTTCTTCAATAGGATAACAAATTGATCGAATGATTCGATTTGTCCCTGTAATTTAATCCCATTTACTAAATAGATAGACACTGGAATCCTTTCACGACGCAGTGCATTCAAAAATGGGTCTTGCAAAGATTGTCCTTTAGCCATTTTTTTTTCCTTTTTGGTTTGTAATTGTAATTTTATTTAGCTATTAGTCTTTAGCTTATGACTAAATGCTCTGAAGTTAAACAACATTGATACGTTTTTGTGCTTATTTTTTCTCTAAACGATCAGAGATCGTCTGTAGGGCACCATCAATGTCATCACTATCCAGCCAAGTTAATTCTTTCCAGCTACGTAGCCAGGTAATTTGTCGCTTGGCCAATTGACGAGTCGCACAAACTCCGCGAAAAATTGCGTCATCTAATGTGCATTCCCCGTCAAAATAGTCCCACATTTGTCGATAGCCTACGCATCGAATAGAAGGTAAGTCTGTATGAAGCTCTTCTCGTTCGTATAACGCACGAGCCTCTTCTTCAAAACCAGCTTCCATCATATTCTCAAATCGCAGTTCAATACGACGGTGAATTTCTGCCCTTTCTTTTGGTGCTATCGCAAATTGATGCACCTGATAAGGCAAAGCTTCCCCTTTAATCTGGGTTAATTCGGTTAATGTTTTACCCGAAATTCGAAATACTTCCAACGCTCGGGAAAGTCGTTGTGGATCATTTGGATGAATTCTCTCTGCTGATACAGGATCAATTTGTTTTAATTGATCATGCATAGCCTCCCATCCAAGATTCTCCGCTTCTTGCTCAATTTGAGCTCTAATGTCAGCATCCGCTGCTGGTAATGGCGAAAGACCTTCAAGTAGTGCTTTGTAGTACAACATTGTACCACCGACTAATAAAGGTATCTTTCCTTGAGCAACAATGTCTTCCATCTCTTTTAGCGCATCACGACGAAATTCTGCTACTGAATAGCTTTCCGTCGGTTCTAGAATATCAATAAGACGATGAGGAGCCTGTAAAAGTTCCGCTTCATTTGGTTTTGCTGTACCAATATCCATACCCTTATAAATAAGGGCTGAGTCTACGCTTATCAACTCTACAGGAAAACGTTTTCGCAATTCAATTGCTAAATTTGTTTTACCTGACGCAGTCGGTCCCATTAAGAAGATGGCTTGTGGTAATGCTTTATTCATGACTAAATGCTTGTATCGCCTGAGTAATATCGATGTTTTTAAGCAGTTTTTGATAAAACTGAGGGAGCTTACTTCCCCATAACTGCTCTAATTCCATCACTAATTGTATCGCTTGAGCGGTACTATAATTTGCTTCTTCATGTTGAACCTGATGAGCAAGCCAAGTTATTACCTGTTCAAGTGACGGATTGATGTCGTTTAGATACCTTAACAGATTCGGGATCAATTGTTGTAAATTCTGCTGCCTGATCGGCTGACAAACCGCCATAACGATCACGTTAGTACTATTTTTAACTTTAAGATCAATACCGAGAGGTTTCAAGAAAGAAACGTAATCTAATACTTTATTACATATCCCCTCTTCAACTCCGACAGAAAGTGGGATTAATAAAGGCTGAGCTCTTAATGGCTCAATATATATGCTATTAAGTTGCCCGTAACTTTTTAAGAATTCAGCATAACGTAAATCAACCAATTGCAATTGAGCTCCCTGCTGTAACAAAGCAAAGACTCTTTCTACCACACTTAATACCTTTCCTAATGATACGTTATCATCAGAAACAGCACTCATTGTTGGTACATGTTTTTCTATTGTTGGCATTTTTTCAGCCGTATTTAACGTCGTTTCATTAACTTGATGAAATGATGACTTCGCATCTCTGTCCTTCGTTGTTAATAACGCCTTATATTGATTCAGCTCTTTTTGTGATGGCTTGTCATTTTGAAAAGATCGAGGGCTACTGTTAATGTTAGCTGAAGAAAATGACGTTACAGGTGTTGTCGCTCTAGATACCCAAGAATCTGATGGTGCTTTATTTGGATAACTTGGTGCTGAATCCACCGCATTTTTTAGTTGTTCAGCCTTCGCGCTACTCTCTTTTTGAAAGTAATCTTGTTGAGGCTGACGAACATACTCTTTCATTGGTGGGAAATACGCTTCCTTATCCTCAATGATACTTTCACCGTCTTGAGGTAAAGATAACGTGGCACTTTGCTGTAGTGCGCCATAAATAGCTTGATAGATAAAATCATGAACTAAGCGTGCTTGATGAAAACGTACTTCGTGTTTTGCTGGATGCACATTCACATCAACATCATGTGGATCTATCTCAATAAATAAAATATATGCTGCATATTGGTTCGCCAGTAACGAAGATTCATAACCTTGTCGAATTGCATGATTGATCAATTTATCTTTCATCATACGACCATTCACGTAACAATATTGAATATCGCCCTGCACACGCGCCCCTTCAGGTGAAGAAATCCAACCATGAAATATTAACTCTCCATGCTTTAATTCTACTTCTAATGCATGCTGTAAAAAGTTAGAACCACAGACTGCTGCAAGGCGCTTTTCAACTTGCGTTTTAGTTTGAGCAGCTCGATATTGACGTATTTGTTTACCGTTATGACGTAGAGTGATCGTAATATCCAATCGACTAAGCGCAATACGTTTGAGTAATTCATCAATATGAGTAAATTCTGTTTTATCGGCTTTAAGGAATTTTCGGCGAGCAGGCGTATTAAAGAAAAGATCAACTACATCTATCGTGGTGCCAATTGGGTGAGCAGCTGGTTTTAATTTTACCTCCATATCTCGACCTTCAGCGTGCGCTGACCACGCTTCTTCTTGAGTTATCGTACGAGAGGTTAATGTGAGGCGGGATACAGAACTTATCGAAGCAAGCGCTTCACCACGAAAGCCTAAACTAACAATCGCTTCTAAGTCATCAAGAGTTGTAATTTTAGAGGTCGCATGACGACTCAAGGCTAGAGTCAACTCCTCTTTAGCGATACCAGAGCCGTTATCTCGAATACGAATTAACTTACTTCCACCTTTTTCAATATCAATATCGATGCGAGTTGCTCCCGCATCGATACTGTTTTCGACCAACTCTTTAACAACAGACGCAGGGCGTTCCACAACCTCACCAGCCGCTATTTGGTTGGCTAATCGAGCTGGTAAGATTTGAATTGGCATAACCCTGTCCTTTTTAACTGGTTGGTATAACGAGCACCTGTCCTACAGCCAATTCATCTGAACGCAATTTATTGGTTTTTCTAAGGCTAGATACAGACACTCCATATTTAGTCGCAATTTTACCTAAGAATTCACCACGTTTCACCGTATGCTTTTGAATTGGAGCAACAATGCTTACTTTTAGTCTTTGGCCGACAAACAAAGTATCTGATTTAAGTCTATTCAATGAACGAATATTGCTGGTAGATACTTTATATCTCGATGCTATTTTTCCTAAATATTCACCAGAGCGAACCGTGTGAGTAATCGTTTTACGTGATTGTGTCACTGACGATTTCGCTTTTGGTGTCGACACTTTAGGTGCAACATAAACTGGTTTATTGCTTGGGATTATTAATACTTGTCCAACTGCTAAGCTTGCACTCTTTAGTTTATTTGCACTCTTCAGTTTCGCTGTTGTCGTACCATATTTTTTAGCAATTAAAGACAATGATTCACCAGAACTCACTTTATGCTTACTCTGCTGATCTTGTGCAGCAAGCAAGGTTCCTTGTGGTGGGTTCTCATGAAGATAACGAATGATCGCTTTTGAAATCGCACGAGCAATTTTATCTTGATGTCCACGTTGGAAAAGCTGTTTCTCTTCTGTTGGATTAGATATAAAACCCGTTTCAATCAGAATAGAAGGGATATCCGGTGACTTTAATACTGCCAAACTTGCATTAACTGGGGCTTTCTTATGAAGCTTAATCACTTTCCCCATGTCAGCAAGAACATCCGTAGCTAGCTTATAACCTTCCTTTTGAGAATGGCTAAACTGTAGATCTAGTAGCGTCTGGCTTACGTTTTTATCATTACTGTTTTTAGCAAGTACATCACCTGCCCCACCGAGTAATTCCGATTGCTTCTCATGTTTTTCTACCCAACGACCAATTTCGGTATTCGCTCTGCGAGTATTAAGTACAAAAACAGATCCCCCTCTTGGTTGTGGAGAACGAAAGCTATCAGCATGAATAGAAACCAGTAAGTGAGATTTATTCTTTCGAGCAATCTCAGTACGCTTATTCAAATTAACAAAATAATCGCCGCCACGAGTCATGACTGCTCGCATACCTGGCTGAGCATTTATTTGAGCAACCACTTTTTTTGAAATAGCGAGCGTGGCGTGCTTTTCGTATTTTCTTGTTGGACCAATAGAACCTGGATCTTCACCACCATGTCCTGCATCAATGGCAATAACAATCTCTCCATTACCTACAATGTGGTTCATAGTAGAGTTGATTATAGGTTTTGAAGGTTTCGTTGGTTTGCTTGGCGTTGGCTTAGATCCTGATGTTGATGTATGAGGCAAGTCCATCACTAAACGGTGACCGTATTGGCCCCCAGGCGTAGGTGCTAATTTAAATAACTTAGCTACCACAGAATGCTTAAGCTCAAAAACCAATCGAGTCGTCCCCTTTGAAGGAGGAGAGCTCTTACGGATTTTACTTAAGACATTACTGTCTTTTACATTTAATGGTAGCTTGGCTTTTACATTAGTATCTTTAAGATCGACAACCAAACGAGAAGGGCTACTCAACGTAAAGTAGCTATAATTCGCTTCTGAATTCAGATCGATAACAATACGAGTTTCATCTGGCGAAGGCCAAACCCGTACTCCCTCTAACGTATTAGCAAATACAGAAAAGCTACCTGTCGATAAAACAACAAATAGCATATACCATAAAACTCGAAAATATTTACCGATTAACACAAATCTAACCGCTGCACTAAACTACATCCATATTCATTATTACCCGTAATCACAACATGACGAGCTTCACCATCATAACGAAGTTCAATATCAATATCAGGACTTGGTAATAACCCTTCGCCTCTCTCTGGCCACTCAACTAAACAAATTGCATCATCAGTAAAGTAATCACGGATCCCCATAAATTCTAACTCTTCAGGATCAGCTAAACGGTAGAGATCAAAATGATACACTTGCCACTTATCCAATTCATAAGGCTCAACTAAAGTATAGGTAGGACTTTTCACATTACCTACGTGACCCAAAGAGCGAATAAAGCCTCGGCTAAATGTAGTTTTCCCTGCACCAAGATCACCATGTAGAAAAATGGTGGTTTGTTGGGTACAAGCTTGAGAGAGCTGTCTACCGAATTCAACAGTGTCGTCTTCAGTAGCTAAATTAAATTCAAAGCGTTCCATTATTCACTAATTTCACTATTTTAATTGTCTAAAATGATGGACTTGGTATTAGATTCACAATTTATATTCTGAACATTTACACACAAGTCTGTATAGTCTGCGTTAATTCAATGCCTTTTAATCGTATTGAAGTACGTCTTATCAATCCTATATGATAAACTTTTACTTATAATACTGTAATAAAAAAATGTAATCTCTCTGTGAAAATTAACTATCAAGCACTCGCAAATAACATCAAGGTATGGGCACAGGAACTTGGCTTTCAAAAAGTTGGGATCTGTGACGTTGACCTGTCTCAACATGAAGCAGCTTTAGAGCAATGGCTTGAAGCTGGCTATCACGGTTCTATGGACTGGATGGCCCGCCATGGAGTAATGAGAGCAAGACCAGATGAACTTCACCCTGGCACTATTCGAGTCATTAGTGCTCGTATGGATTATCTTCCACCCCAAGCAGGTTTCGCTAGTAATTTAAGCGATCCAACTCAAGCTTATATTAGTCGATATGCCCTAGGTCGTGACTATCATAAGCTGATCCGAAACCAACTCAAGAAACTAGGTCAAAAAATTGAAGCGGAAGTCGAACTACTCGGTTATCGACCGTTTGTGGATTCTGCTCCTATTCTAGAAAGACCTTTAGCTGAAAAAGCAGGGCTCGGCTGGACAGGGAAGCACTCACTATTACTTGATAAAAATGCTGGTTCTTGGTTTTTCTTAGGTGAGTTATTAGTTGATATCCCATTACCTATTGATAAGCCAATTGAGAATCAATGTGGTAAATGTACAGCTTGTATCACTTCTTGCCCTACTAATGCGATATTAGATAATGGCGTTATTGATGCTCGTCGCTGCATTTCCTATCTCACTATTGAAAGCAGTGACGTCATTCCCGAAGAATTCCGTTCATTAATGGGAAATCGAATTTATGGCTGTGATGACTGCCAATTGGTCTGCCCTTGGAACCGCGAAGCAGACATTACACAACAAAGTGACTTTTATCGTAGAGAGTCACTAGATAATTCAGACTTACTTTCTCTTTTTGCTTGGGATGAAGCGACCTTTTTAAAAAATATGGAAGGGTCTGCCATTCGCCGTATTGGTCACCTGCAATGGTTACGTAATATATCTATTGCGATGGGAAACGCACCTCACTCTAGTGAGATTATCTCTGCACTTAATGAACGACTTAACCTAGATGATAATTTAGATATTCACCTTCTTTGGGCAATAGAGCAGCAGCAATCTCATCAAGTAAATCAAAATAGAAAAGAGCAACGCCTTATTCGCATTATAGAAAAAGGCTTACCAAGAGACGCCTAATACCCAACAGCATATAACGCTACGCTTTTTACTTATAAATAAAATTAGAGGCTGATCGTAATAAATGTGGAAAACATTTTTATGTGAGGCAAACAATATGATTAATATAAAAGTTAAACACAAGACAGGAATATGATTAGGATCAAAGAAGTCAAGCAAAAAGATCTTTCAAATCGTTCAAAATAATGCATATAAAATATTAAATCCTTAAATATCAAGTAGATAAATAAAAACAACAATACCTACGATCATTAAATAGAAAGAAGATCTTTATTCCATCTCTTTTTTATAAGGCCATTTCAAAACAACTAACAGACTTATCCACAAAATTTAACGTGTGGATAAGTCTGTTAGTTATATGGTAATGAACACATATAACTATTCCTCTGTTGCCATAAATCATTGAGAAATACGGTAAATACAGATAGATAATATAGACGGCTTGATTCTTGTTTGATATTTGAATCAGAATGTTCTAAAAGAGCAGAATTTTTTATGAGGTTAATGCTTCACAGCATTAATTTTAAATAAAATAAAAGCGCTGAATATAATTCAGCGCTTTTATTTTATTTGGAGCGACACACGAGGCTCGAACTCGTGACCTCAACCTTGGCAAGGTTGCG
>NZ_CAMLHO010000006.1 GCF_946479765.1 uncultured Aliivibrio sp. | reverse complement strand
AAGTTGCCTATGGGAACTGAGGAAATAGAAAAGGCAGTTGCTTAACTGCCTTAGACGCTCAGTGATCAGCTATGCTGTCGCTGAGTAGTTCACCAGTTATTTGACTAGTTATTAAGGGGGAAGAGGTTGTTTTCGTTTGTTTTATATTCATTTTGATCGCATTTTATCCAAACGAAACAAAAACCGAAAAATAGTGTTGACTCTAAGTGCTGGATCAGTAAAATGCATCCCGTACCCAAGAGGAAGGCAGCAAATAAGCAGCTGACTAATTGAGATTACAATGGCGCCTTGGCAGAGTGGTTATGCAGCGGATTGCAAATCCGTGAACCTCGGTTCGATTCCGGGAGGCGCCTCCATTCTCTTTTATAGAGAAGACTTGCGACACTAGCTCAGCTGGTAGAGCGCAACCTTGCCAAGGTTGAGGTCACGAGTTCGAGCCTCGTGTGTCGCTCCAAATTTTGTAAAAGTAGTCAAGTAACATTGGCAGACTGCTTAAAGATGGTGTCTAACCCGCTTTATTATAAGGCGCATTGGTTGGGTGCATCGCAATAAAGAATTGCGTGCCCTGGTGGTGGAATTGGTAGACACAAGGGATTTAAAATCCCTCGGCGTTCGCGCTGTGCCGGTTCAAGTCCGGCCCGGGGCACCATCTATTAAAAGTCTATATTGAAAGATATAGCATGCGACACTAGCTCAGCTGGTAGAGCGCAACCTTGCCAAGGTTGAGGTCACGAGTTCGAGCCTCGTGTGTCGCTCCAGTTTCTTTAAATAGAAAGCGAGAAGCCCAATCAGAAATGATTGGGCTTTTTGACATTTATATTATAGTAAAAAGAGTCTCGACTCATGACCTAAATAACTAGCGACTCAACAGGCAGAGAGCAACCTGGACGGTAAGCTAATTGTTGGAATGGGTATAACATTTACCTCAGCACATAAAAATGGCAGCAAATTACACTGCCATTTTTGGTGATTTACCTAATGTAAGCTAAATAATAGTGTCGACCATATCATCACTAAGTGCTTCTATTTCAGCGGCTAAATCATCAATATTCGCACTAATCGGTAATTTTAAACTTAACGTTGCAGTAAATACACTGGTCCCATTAGCTGGAACACCAATGCGATGGCTATTCATATCAATCAGTTCAATAGATTCTTTTTGCAATAGATTGCTGATCTCATTAACGATACCAGCTCTGTCTTGAGCATCGACTTTTAGTTTTGTGTGCTGGTGTTCAACAATCGTCTCTAAAGCATCAGTGAAAGTAACTAGTAAATTATCTTGGGCAGAAAAATAATCCTGCACTGCTTTTTTATGCAGGGTAGGGACTTCTATTTTGATTACAGCAGAAATATGAGAATCTAGATAATTTATTTTACTGACTAACCACTTACCTCCTTCTTTATGGGTAACTGAGGCTAATCGTTTAATTAAGTCTGGACTAGAAATTCCAATAAAAGCAGCAATAAATACACTTTTCATAGCAAGACCTCCAACAGAGTTAGGATGTTATTTATTTAAAATATCTCAAGTACCAGTGTAGACGCCTTGTATTGAAAAAGTTTGATAAACATCTATTTATCGATAATCTAAAAAGATCCAGTTCAAACTTTAATCATCTATTTTTTTCTTTAGTCTGATTGCTTAATATTTCAGATAAGGTATGCATTTCAGGTAAAATTTGATGCATTAAATGCAATTGTTGTAATACCATTTTTACTGAATTTCCATCTTCATCACGCCATTCAGATAAACGTTTTTCAATACTTTCTTCCGCGACAATATTTAGCTTTTCACTGCACTCGGTATTACTCAGTTGGCATTGAATTTGATTTAAATGTGAATGAATAATGCGGTGTGATTCAGCAACTAACTGGTGGGTCTCTTCATCTTTTAATCGAACCCGATGAGCCCCAAGCGCTGATATATAGCTAAGCATCGCATGACATAAGCAGAGAAAACGAAATGATTCATCTACAGCGGTTTGATATTTTCCTGGTTCAATTAGCATATTACTAATGGCGGAACTGAGAGCGGCTTCATTATTGTGCGCTTGGCGACGAGACAGTCGATATTGCAGAGAATCTTTTTTTCCCGCTCGATACTGAGCAATAATGTTTGATAAATAGTCTTGATGAGCATGAACTGTATCAGCCATTACCTTGTGTAAACGTTTTGATTGCCAGTCAGGTAAGATATACGTCACCGCAACCACCGCTAAGATACAGCCTACAATAGTATCTCCTAAGCGAGGAAGAATAACCGCGTAACCTTCGCCCAATTGATTAAAACAGAACAGCACCAAAATAGTAATAAATGCAGTAGCAAAGCCATAATTAGCAAGGCGGAAAGCAAAAAAGAGCACACCAGCAATAACCATTAAAACTAATTGGCTATCAAGAGAGGGGAACAAGACTAATAGTGCGGTTCCTGCTAATAAACCTATGATCGTACCGGCAACACGAGCAACCAGTTTTTCTTTGGTAGCACTGTAGTTTGGCTGACAAACAAAAAGGGTGGTTAATAAAATCCAATAACCGCGGTCCAAATCAAATGCTTGAATGATTCCGTAGCCAGTGGTAAGCGCTAACGCCATTCGAATAGCATGACGAAATAGAACAGAATCTGTCGTTAGGTTCGCTCTTAAACGTTGCCACATAGCTTTAGGCGTGTGCGCGCCTTGGTCAGCCAGTACCGTGTCGTCTTCACTATCTAAACTTCGTTCAGGGTTACTAATATTTGCAAATTGGCGTTCGACCGTTGCGAGATTATTAAATAAATACTCCAATTGAATGACTGACAGACGCCACTCTGGTCGTTGTTGTTCTTTTAAATAAATTAAGGATTGCTGAAGTTCGTCTAATGCAAAAATTGAGGTTTGTGCGTGTTGATAAGGTAATCCAAGTGATAAACAACGAGCCACATCTTTACATGCTTCAGATTGACTGTGTAATAAGTGTTTAAAACGAAAAAGGATATCACTCCTATTAAATGTATTTGCGAGATCTTGGTAGCGATAGTGACTAGAACTGACTCGTTCATGAATGTCTTGAGCAATAAAATAAATTTTTAAAAAACGATCGCTTGCCCCGACAACATGGCCACCTTTTGCTCTAGTAAGTAAAGATGCTTTACTGTTATTTAATGCGGTCACCATTTGTGCGTTATTTTTTGCTTCTTGAAGGCGATAGGGTTGAGGAACTAAATTTGTGACGGGATGAAACAACTCACTTTTACTATTCAAGTAAGTCGACATAGTTTCAAAAACAGTGGCTAAATTTTGCTGTACTGGCTGTAAAGGCCAAAAAATCTGCCAAGTTAAGGATATTGAATAATACCAAGCCGCCCCGCCAAGAAGAAGCATAGGTTGGTACCAAATATTGGGACTTTCAGCGGCACCAAGCATGGTATAAATTGCGATCAACAAAGAGCCAAATGCAATACTTGCATAACGAGGCCCTAAAGCGCCAAGCATGATAAAAGAGAAAGTAGAGCAGAAAAGACCAATGGCAAATAATATAGGGGTTTTGAAAAGAAGCTCAATAGAGAAGGCGGCAACAGCGAAACAAATAAACGTTAAGAAAAGAGCCTTAAGGCGGCCAGATAACTTATCGTCGGTTTCCGCCAGTGCCGCAGCAATAATACCTAAAATTAATGGAGTAATAGCGGTGTTTTGCTCCAAGTACCAACATGGAATAACAGCACCAATCAGAGCGATTAATACTCGGACACTAAAATTAATGGTTTTATTGGACCAATACTGACGAAAAAGTTGGCGATAGTTCACAATAGGTATTATCTAATTAGTCGAAAAAGCCATCATAACAAAGTCCTATGGAGAAAAAAGTACTAGAGAGTAGATCATTGTCTTAATACTGATCTGAGACAACAAAAAAAGAACCTGATATCCTATCCCTTCTTCCAGTCATAAATGAATGTTGAAAATACATTCATAAGTACAATTATCTTTAGGTAGTATCGAATTATGCAGATCAAAGCAACCACCTTCGCTCAGTGGTTAGTTCAAGGCGACTATTATCAACTTGAATTAGAGCAAGAGCAGCTGTTGTTTACCTCACATAAATGCCAAGTATCGGTTCCATTTGATAAGTGGAGTGGGAAGGTGACTTTTCAAAGAGGGTTGGTTTGGGGTTCCCTTTGTTTTTATAATCGTAATGAACAAGTCGCATGGCGTGTTTCTGGTTTACCGTGGCAAGAATGTGATGGCATTATTAATACTGTTTTAAATACGTATTCAGATTGGAAAGAATCGAAGGTTGAAATGCTAAACCAACTAAAACCACAAATGCTGGATTTAGTGGAGCAATTTACCAGTCAAATCCGTTTCTTAAAACAAACAGAAGCCTTGTTGATGGTTGAGAAACTGTACGATTTATTTGAGAAAACGGGTTTATCTATTCCGCTTGCAGAGCTATTGCAACCAGATTGCATTGCTCCTGTAGTTGATTGGTTGGCCGATCCCGATCTTCAACTTAAAAATCTTAATGAGACTTGGCTAGAAGATCAAAAAATAGAGTGGAAAGCCTTCTTCTCTGAGTGTGAATCTCAACCATTAAATGAATCTCAGCAAAGTGCGTTGTTATTAAATGAAGATCATACGCTGGTATTAGCCGGGGCGGGTTCCGGTAAAACCAGCGTGTTAGTTGCTCGTGTTAGCTATTTAATTGAAAGTGGGCAAGCACAAGCGAATGAGATCTTGCTGCTTGCTTTTGGTCGCCAAGCAGCTCAAGAAATGTCAGGCCGAATTATTGAAAAGTTGGGTTTCGAGTTAGGCCAAGACGTTAAAGTCGCCACTTTTCATCAATTGGGTTTAGAGATCATTCGTCATGTAGAATATCAGCAGCCTAAATTGTCGTGTTTGATTACCGATGTGAAATCACGCAAAGAATGGTTTAGTCATGTTCTGGATTCTGAGTGGAAAAATGCGACAGCAACTAATCGTTGGAAAAAACACCTTAAAAAGTGGCCAATTGCGTATCTTCGTGGTGATGTTGTTCTAAAAGAAGAATCTCATAATGAAAAATTACAAGAATGGTTATATAAACAAATATGTCAGTTAAATGCTCTGCAATTGGATAAAAATGTCATTATTGATAAGCTTGAACTCCATGCCGATTCAGCTCGACTGAAAAGTGAACTCAATATCGTTTGGCCATTTTTTAAGGCCTATGAACGAACGTTGAAACATGAAGACGCGATCGATTATGAATTAATGATATCAAAAGCAAAACAATACATCAGCGATAAGAAATACGATCTTCCTTGGTCGTTTGTCATGGTTGATGAGTATCAAGACATCTCGCCTCAGCGGTTAGATTTGATAGAAGCGATTTGTCATAATGAAAATGTACGTCAAGAAAAAGCAACCTTATTTGCTGTAGGGGATGATTGGCAAGCTATTTATCGTTTTGCCGGGGGAGATGTATCGTTAACGACTGGTTTTGAAAAACGTTTTCAGTCAACTCAAATTGCACAGTTATCAACGACGTATCGTTTTAACGATCAAATTGGAGCGGTGGCAAACCGCTTTATTCAAGAAAATCCGATGCAACTTAAAAAAGAGCTAAATAGTTTTGTTAAGCAAAAACGAAAAGCAGTTAAAGTCATTGAGCATAACTCGATAGAAAAAGAGTTATTGTCCCTTTCGAAGAATATTAGAGAAGGGGAAGGCGTGGTGATGTTAGGTCGTAATCATAACCATAAACCGGACAGTTTTGATGATTGGGTTAAGTTTTACCCAAGTTTGAATCTGGAATACAAAACGTGTCATGCGAGTAAAGGAACAGAAGCGGACTATGTTTTTATTGTTGAAATGACCGATGGGCAGTTTCCGATGAAAAGTCGAGCAGAATCTCTTGATGGTGCATTGCTGCCTCATGAAGAGGAATTTAGCTATGCAGAAGAGCGTCGTTTATTTTATGTTGCCTTGACACGAGCAAAGAAAAAAGTGTGGATCGCGTATCATGGTAAACCGTCTCCTTTTGTTCAAGAGATCGTAGATAAAGATTATCCGATAATCATTGAATGATGTTAAACGGCGTTAGTCATTAACAATAAAAGTCATTAATAATAAAAAGCCCTTACTACCATGATGATGAAGTAAGGGCTTTTTGTTAGGTATTGTATTGTCGATAAAGCTAATTTTGATAAAAACTAATGTCGATAAAATTAAAGCTATAGACGCTCAGCTAAATAAGTATCGTAATCAGGGATCTCAATGCTCACGTCCTTTGTCATATTAGGCGATGTAATCATCAAGTCAGCACTGGCACGATTTATCGCAACAGGTACATTCCACACCGTAGCTATACGTAATAACGCTTTTACATCAGGATCATGAGGAACTGCATTGAGTGGATCCCAGAAAAAGATCATCATATCGATCTTTCCTTCAGAGATTAATGCGCCTAGTTGTTGATCGCCGCCCATTGGTCCACTTAATAAGCTTTTAATCGCTAGACCAGTCTCTCGACTCAGAAGATTCCCTGTTGTACCCGTACCAAATAAAAAATGACCCTGTAATGCTTCCTTGTTCTCTTTTACCCAACGTAATAGCTCTGGCTTATAATGATCATGGGCAACAAGCGCTATGTGTTTATGTGCAGGGATAATCCGTGTTGTTTTTTTCATTAGGGTTCCTTATTTTAATTTTATTCTAGCCTAGTACTTGTTTATTTAAATCAAATGACAATTCAATGATTATTGTGCCGCTACGAAAAATATGGGGCGATATTCTGCGGGAGATAAAGAATCTAGCAATACTTTTTTAGGTAAATGCGTTGGCGTTAGTGTTTCTATTTTTGGCGATAGTCTAAAAGGCAAAGGATGTTGATTTAAGTAGCCAACCGCTTGTTGAATGCTTAGTTGACCTTGTAACACCATCTGATCTGTTGGGGAAAATAACACACGTTTACGTAATAATCCGCGATATACAGCATGACTTAGATAAGTAGATACTAAACCGACCTTATTTTGCATCTTTCGGCTGGCTAATTCACTGATAGCCACTTCAATAGCAACAGCTCCACCAACTAAATAATCTAATTTCTCGTTTTCAAGCGCATCTTGAATTAGGTTCCGTTGTAACTCTTTACTATTGTCTCCCCAATAAGTAGCACTGACAACAATGTCACTTTCTTTGATGGCATCATAAAACCCTTTAGTGACAGGTTTTGTCCCACCACGAGTTTTTGGACCAGGCAACCATCCGATGTAGGTAATTCCTGATTCTCTTGGGTGTTGTTCGGCAAGATATTGGCCTGCTTTAAACCCCATCTGATACCAATCCACCCCGACTTCGCCCTGATGATAAGGCGCGTTAGGTGGGAATGAACTGATTAATTTATTTATTGTTGCAAAAACAGGTATGTTGCCACTAAGACTTTTTAAGTGACGCTGATAAACAATAGGGTCAACCGTCCCTAAAATGATCGCATCTGCACCAATCGAAACGCATTGCTTTATTTGTTCTTTTTGACGGTCCACATTTGGATAGCCCCCAGATTCATAAACCGTTAGTTCAATGTTATTTCGCTTAGCTTCTTCTACCATACCGTAATTGACGGAGAGCCAATAAGAGTCTTTTAAATGAGGGTAAATAGCGCATAATTTCCACGGTTCTTTTGCTAAGGCGATAGGCGATAACAGTATGGAAAATAATAAAATAACGATAGGATGAAAAGTAAGTTTCATGGTCTCTTCGCACTGACTTTAGGTTGGTGATATGATACTCGCATTACTTCTTTTTCTAAAGTGTATTCAAGTTTATGTTATTTGCTTTTACAGGGATCGGTCGCAAGCTATTTCTTACTTTTATGGTCATGATTGCACTTATGGCGTTTGGCTCGGTGGTGGGTGTGCTTGGTTTCTCTTATGTTGAAAAAACAGAAAGAACGGTGATTGATTCTGCCATTCCAGCCGTTATTGAAGCTCGCTATATTTCAGATTTAAGCACTAAAATAATCTCAACTTCGCAGCTGTTATCTCAAGTCGATTCTGAAGTAGAAAGAAAAACTTACGGTAAAGAGTTATTTACTTCAATTGAAAGTTTATACGTTAGGTTAAAAGGCCTTGGTGTTTATCCTTTTGATAAAGCACTATTGACTCGACTTGACAGACAAGTTCAAGAGATCGTCGATAACCTTGCGACCATGGGAAATAACGTGGGCGAAAAAGTCGTATTACATCAGTTAATTCAAGATAAAAGTAAGACGCTAACAGAAATCGCATTGCAGCTAGAAGAGTTAGCACGTTCTCAAGTATTAAATTCAAACACCATTACTATTGCTAATGTTGTTAAAATCTATGATTTAGTTGATAACGGAAATAAAAATTCAGTTTATAAAGCATTAGATACATTAGTTGAAATAGATCTTGATTTGGCTGAACGTTTACATGAATTGCGCTTATTAACCTTTAAAGTTGTCAATACGATCGATGATGCAAGAAATAGCCACGATATTGCAAAAGTAGAAAAACTTCGTCAAGACTTTACTCGGGATATGACAATTATTACTCGTCGAATTCAAGCAGTAGAAGATCCAAATAGAACTCGTCAAATGCGAATGCTAGCGAATGATTTAACCAAAAGTGATCGCCTTTTTAGTGAATTAATCCAATTAGTTAATATCAATCAAAAGCTGAAAGCCCTCAGTGATGAAAATATACATCAATTTCAAGAATTAAACGTAACGATAGCCCAACTGTTAGAGCAAGCGAATGATGTAACTCAACAAGCCGTTGCTGATGTGAACTTTGTACTTAAAGTGGTGCAGCAATTACTTATTTCAATTACGTTATTAGGCCTATGCTTGGTTATCTACATTATGTGGCGTTATGTATATGCCCGTGTGATTATGAGACTTAATCAATATGAACAAGCAATTACAGATGTTGCTAATGGGCAACTGAACATTGAGTTAGATACCTCTGGTGATGATGAATTAGCGCGGATGGGACGTTCAATATTAGTAGCAAGGGATACAGCGAAAGAGCTTAAAGAATATAAAGACAGTTTAGAATTACAAATCGCACAACGAACTCAAGAGCTTAAATCGAGTAATGAGCGATTAAATGTAGAAATCATTAATCACGATAAAGCTCGGGATTTAGCAGAGCAAGCTAACCGTGCTAAATCTGCTTTTCTTGCGACCATGAGTCATGAGATCCGAACGCCTCTCAATGGTGTTTTAGGTACAGGCGAGTTACTTAGAGGTAGTAATTTAACAGCCCAACAGCAGCAATATGTCGATATTATTAATCGAAGTGGTGAAAACTTACTTGATTTACTTAACGATATTTTAGATTACTCAAAGATAGAAGCTGGTCATTTATCCATAAGAAAAGTGAACTTTAATGTTCATTCAATGATTACTGATGTACATCACTTATTCAGCTCAAGAGCTCAGCAAAAAGGGATCACTTTAACCTTTGACATGCCCGCAGATATACCCGCATGGTGGATAGGTGATTGCACTAGAATAAGACAAGTGCTTAATAACTTTGTTGGTAATGCCGTTAAATTTACCCATACAGGTAGTGTTACGATTCAACTGCACGTTATTTTAGATACGACGTTATTATTTGAAGTGGTAGATACAGGTGTTGGTATTGCTGAGCATGAAATCACTACGCTGTTTGAAGCCTTTACACAAGCCGAGGAAGGTCAAAAAGTCTATGGTGGTACTGGGTTAGGTTTGGCGATCAGCCAACGTCTTATTGAGGCAATGGATGGCGAGATTGGCGTCGATTCTAAAGAAGGACTAGGCAGTACGTTCTGGTTCTCATTAGAGTTAGATGAAGGACATTGTATTACAGAAACAAGAGAGCAAGGAACAGTACCCGATGTGGCTTCTGCCCGTATTCTTTTAGTTGAAGATAATCCAGTAAACCAAATGGTTGCTGTTGGTTTTCTTGAGCGTTTAGGGCATTCAGTTACAGCTGTAGATACAGGGCTATTAGCAGAATATACGCTAAAAGAAGCACAGTTTGATATGTTACTTCTTGATATTAATTTACCTGATACTGATGGTGTGTCATTACAAAAAAGATTAAGAGAAATCGAGAGAGAGAAGGGCGGTAGTGGATCTGATACTCCAATACTTGCGGTCTCAGCACACGTATTTAGTGAAGATGTAGAGAGTTATTTAGCGGCAGGATTTGATGGATTCCTTGGTAAACCCTTGGTTGAAAATCAACTTATTAAAATGTTAAACCGTTTTTTAAGTGATGTTTATCAAGTGAAAGATAAAAACGATAATATGGAAACACTAAATTTCATTACAGAGATTGATGAAGCAGAAGAAGATATTGACATGGTATTAAATGAAAAAGTGCTGCAAAGTGATTTAGCAGTGTTGGGTGAAGAGAGAATGCTGAAAATTATTGATTTATTTAGACAATCAGCCAAAGAAAATGTCCTTCAGTTACAAGAGGCAATTTATCAGGGTGATGGATATCAAGTGAACCAATTAGCTCATAAACTCAAAGGATCGGCAGGCAGCCTTGGATTAATGCAATTACATACACTGTGTCATGCTTATGAAGAAAATGGAAAAGCAGGGGATATTTCAGAGTGCTCTGCTTCATTATTAGAACAAGCATACGATGATTCAATATTGGCAATTGATCATTTCTTTAGTATGAGAAAGTAGTGTTAAAACTCAATTGCCAATAAATAAACATAGGCTATGTTTATTTATTGGCGATAACTGTGACAGTCCCTTTCGATGAGTTATAAGAAACTTTAATTTGTGATTCTTGAGGATCGTTACTATTAAATCCATAAGAACGATTAATGTAATCGCATGAATCTTGAAAGCTTTGCCCCTCACTACGATAACGAACAGAAAGATAGTCTGATTTCACTTGTTGGAGATGAGAAACCGTTGGGGGGTCGATTAATAACGCATACCATAAATCACTACAGCCTTTCTGGCCTTTTCCGATGTTTTTAGGTTGACTCATTACCCGGTTTTTCTTTATACCAAGAGGAAAACCTAACGTATTTACATCGAGATCTTCTCCTGCATACCCTTCAAGATCAGTTTGAGCGGTGAGGTCGCCACTGGCTATCCATCTGTATTGAGTAAAGATGATGGATTGCCCTAAATTAGCCGCAATGCCTTCTGCTTGAGCCACATGAGCATCGTAGGTATAGTTGAAAAACTTAGGTATCGCAATAATGGCTAAGATACCAAGAATAATAATACCAACGATTAACTCAATAAGAGTAAAGCCCAATCCTTTGTTTTGCATATTACTTCCCTGTAATACAGACGTGTTAGAGTAAGTATAGGATCTATTTATTCTCTAATACGAAGTTAGTAAAGCGTTCTTTCGTTTTTTTATCTGCTTTTTCATACCAATAATGCAGCATTTGCTCTGCGGTATTTTCACCTTGTTCGTTTTTGATCTCTTTATGTGTCACTGTCAGCATTCCTTCTTTGAATGCGGCAGGATTGTTTGTTGTATTGAACTGAGCTAATTCAAATTGAATATTACGGCCTACTTGAACGCCATGGTGAATTAATTGAGCTTGAGCAAATGGAATAATTGCACCGTTTTGATCAATTAAATTCCAATTCAGGTCAGTATTAAATGCTTCCGCTTTTTCTGGTGAATTGTACGTTGGGAATTTGAATGAAACTTCTTGATCTGATGCAGAAAATGTAGAGACGATAACATCAGTAGAGACGATAACATTGTCTTTGCCTTGTTTGAATACTGGATTATATCTGAAAGCAATTTGATGTTTACCATTCTCTAATTCAAGCGTAGATGAAGTGGAGAAAAATGAGCTTTCAAGTTGTACTTCTTGATTATCAATCAGTAACAACTCAACCTCACCAGGTACGGTTAATTGAATTGCGGCATTCGCACTGATTGACGTGAGAATACAAAGACTTGCAGCAAAGAGAGAATGAATTTTCATTGATAAATACACCTAGTCATTATTGATAGATTAAGTGTACTTAGATAATGAAGATAAAGGAATATTTATAAGTGGCAGGGTAATAACTTAAAATACAAAATTGATGAAATATTCTTAGTCATTACAATGCGCCTGCGTTAAGTACACTTGGCCCACCTAAACATAATAATCCACTCAAACGGTCTTTAATATGGAAAGCTATCCTTAATCAAGTTATAGAATATCAATGGCCAAGCCAATTACCAATGAAGTAGATGCATATTTAATATGCTTGAAGATTGGACAATCCTTGTTGCTGGTATAATGGAACTTATATTACTTAAAGTGTCAGAGCTACCATTCATAGTTTCAGCAACTTAATGAATTTATAATGTGATGAATTTTATTAATTTTATGTATACGTCCATCGCCATATTCAATACTTGAACTAACATATTCAATGTTAAACCCTGAGTAATCAGGTGTAATCTCTACAATTACTTCATGCCTATTGAAGTAGTGCGCGACGCCTGTTATTGGATTAGGGAGAACAGCATTACGTTCTTAGTTCCGCATAAATAAAAAGAGTGGCAAGTTAGGCTTATAAAAAGTGCAGACTCTATGAATTATCAATTTAGTTTTGCATTTGTCTATAAAGGTCACCCTGAACAGAGTACTATCAAATCAACTTTAGATAATAATTAGGTTTGGGTTTCGGCTCACTAAGATAAAAATCATGAAATTAACAGAGAAACCATCAATTAATCACGCGTTACTTATTTCTATTTGCACACCGCAGTTCAGAGGTGATGAGGCAAAAGAATCCCTTGCAGAGCTTGGTCGTTTAGTAACAACCCTAGGGTTCAAAGTCGTAGGTACGCAATCACAAAAACAAAGCTCTACTCAACGAGTTAATGTATTGGGTGCAGGCAAACTAGCTGAAATCGCACACATTACCGGTAATCAAGGCGAAAATGATGACGCTGATACCGAAGACTTTTTTGATGAAACAGACTTTGATGATATCCCATCAGAAAATCTTCCATTTGGTAGTGCCGATGTGGTGGTTTTTGACTGTGATTTAAGCCCATCACAACTACGTAATGTAGAAAATCAATTAGGCGTGAGAGTCTATGACCGTACCGGAATTATCATTGAGATCTTTAGTCGTCATGCGCGTACTCGTACTGCTCGATTACAAGTGGAAATGGCTCGTCTTAATTATGTAGCTCCGCGATTAAGAGAATCAACCGTTGGTGATAATGAACGCCAAATGGGTAAAGGCGCAGGTGAAACTGATTTAGAGCTAGATCGCCGTAAAGTGCGTGATCAATTAGCTGAATTACGTCGAGAGTTAGAAAGCGTTCAAAGTGAGCTGAAAGGCCGCCGTAAACAACGTTCAGAGCTGTTCTGTGTCGCTTTAGTTGGATATACCAATGCAGGTAAATCATCCATGATGCGAGCGCTTACAGGAAGTGAAGTATTAGTAGAAGACAAACTTTTTGCCACCCTTGATACTACTGTACGTGCATTATATCCAGTGACTCAGCCTCGTATCCTAGTATCAGATACGGTTGGTTTTATTAAAAAACTACCTCATGATTTGGTTGCCTCATTCCACTCGACACTTGCTGAAGCACATGATGCTTCATTACTGCTGTATGTTGTAGATGCCTCTGATGCATCTTTCCGTACACAGCTTGATGTCGTGCATGAAGTTTTAAAAGAAGTAGGCGTAGAAGACGTTAAGAAGCTACTTGTACTTAATAAGTCAGACCAATTGACGGTTGAGCAACAAGAAGAGTTAATGGAAGAATTTCCAGATGCGATGATGACATCAACTCGAAACCCGCTTGATATTGCTGAATTGCATAAGTATATTGTTGACGTTTCTCAGCATGAAATGATTGAAGAGGAGATCATCGTTCCTTATACTGCAAAAGGTATCATTGGTGAAATTCGTTCAAGCATGAGTGTTGTTAAAGAAGAATATGAATACAGCCATATTAAACTGACGGTACGTTCAAGCGCGATTGACTTAGCAAGGCTGAACAAGCTGATGTCTAATTTATCAGAAGAGAATGATAGCGAGTAATACCATGTTTGAAGTGAAGAATGTTGAATACGTAGGCATCCACAAAGAAGCCATTCGTGAAGTTCGTGATACGGTATTTATTAAAGAGCAGCAAATTGACCCAGAGATTGAATTTGATGGGTTAGATGATGTGGCTGTGCATGCACTTGTTTTATTTGATGGTAAAGCGGTAGGTACAGGACGAATTTTAGACGATGGTCATATTGGTCGTATTGCAATTACTAAAGAGTTTCGTGCAAAAGGCTTAGGCTCTAAAATTGTATTGTCATTAATGGATGAAGCAATAGAAAAGGGCTATGATCGAGTTTATTTAGGCTCTCAAAAACACGCCATTGATTTCTATACTAAATTAGGTTTTCAACCCTACGGTGAAGAGTTTATTGAAGCGGATATTCCTCATTTATCGATGGAAAAACGCTTAGGTAAATAAGTAGTATTCTGTTCAGATACAATGCACAAGTCAGCATTGTATCTGAACTCAATGTTATATCAATCCAACGACATCTCTGTACAACCGCTTATTTGAATTGGTATTAAAAGGTAAGTAAAACTTTTCCCTTCTTTATCCCTTTATTAATCTGAACATAAGTCAGTGCACTGTGGATCTCTTTTAAAGAGAATCGCGCACTAATTTTTGTCTCTGCAATACCCTCATAGACGAGTTGCATTACCTCATTGAGCTTATGTTGAATAACTGCCTTTTCAGAAGCGTGGATCCATTGCCTTAAATGGAAATAAGAAAAATCAATGTCTGGCCGTTCAAGCCAAAATTGAGCGGGGATTGGCTGTCCTGATAATAATCCATAATTAATGAACTGTCCGCGCTCTGTGAGGAGTTCAGAAAGTTGTAGAGCTTCAATCCCTCCAACGCAATCCAATACTGCATCTATACCAAGGTGATCTTTTATCTCAGTAAGAGAGTAACGGGCATCTTTATTATTAATATTGATAATACGTTGAAGTTTGCATCCTTCAAATTGGTGTTGGGTATTATCTCGACGAACGACAGCGATAGGTATTACCCCAAGATGATTCAGCATACGTATAAGCATTAACCCTATGGCAGAGTTCGCAGCATTAATCAGTAACGTCATGCCTTTCTTGATTATTAAACGCTCTGATAGCATCAGCCAAGCTGTCATAGGATTAATATAAGAGGTCGCCGCTTGTTCATCACTGAGTTGACTTGGGACAGTAAAGCACCATTGTTCATCGATGTTACGATACTGCTGCCAAGCACCTGCACTACCTATAGGTAGCACTCGATCGCCAATTGAGAAGCTAGGATCTAGGTTGTTACATTGATGGACAATCCCAACGCCTTCAAACCCTGGAATAAAAGGCAGAGAAATACGAGAGCGATAAGCGCCAGAAATCGTAATGAGATCGGAGGGATTTATGGTGCTGTAGCGCATTTTTACTTGGATCTGCGAAGGGGAAAGGGGCGCTGGAATATAAGACTCTAACGTTACAGATTTTAGCGCAGGCCCAAATTGTTGAATGATAGCTCTCATCGACGACTGCCATGTAGTATAAAACAGAGTGATTATGTAACATATCAATATGGATTATTAAAGGTTTCAAATGAAAAGTTATTATGAGAAAGAAAAAAGTATAGCTATAAAAAAAGCGTATCACATAGGATACGCTCTTTATTAAATCAGTAATGCTTAGTAATCGCTGTCGCTTGGTTCAATAAAGAACTCGCCATCGACGGTTTCAGCAATTTCTAGAATTTTCACAATCTCACCATTAATAGTGATGTTTGCCAGACGAACAGGATCTTCGTCATAAGGATGGAAAGGAGCCATTTGCAGTTCGATGCGATATTCTTCATCATCAGCACCTTGGAACCAACCTTCACCAAATTCAAGCTCGATCTCATCACCTTCTTCAGGACAGGTGTGATAAGCAGAAACCAGTATGGCACCTTCAAAGTTTAGGGTCATTGTATCGCCCCATTCCACTATGTATCGTGTATCTTCCATTGGTCATTACTCATAAAGAATTCTTAATGCGCATTGTATATCTATGCGCCTTAAGAACCTAGTTTTTATCAAAAGGAAGAGAGCTCACTCTCCGGCAACCATTGGACGTTGCTGACGTAAACTTGCTAATAGCATGTAAATAGCCGTTGCCAATAAGATAGCAAATAAATAGCTCATCAAGCCTTCAGCCGTATTCATTAATGTATTTGCGAGTACTGGACCACATACAGAGCCAATACTGTAACTAAATAACATAACCTGCGTTGCAGAGACAATGTAGGACTCATCTAACGTATCGCAGCCTAAAGAAATGGCAATTGGATATAACGCAAATGCAGCCATACCTAATAATACCAATGCTGTTGCTAAGACCGCAGTACTATCACTTAATGTGGTTAAACCAATCGCAAATACACCTAATATACAAAATAGAGCCATTAATAGAGTTTTACCTAAATGTTTAGATAAGTAAGACACAAGAGGTTGAACCGCCATACCACCAAGAACCACCAGCGCCATTAAGCTGCCAATTTGAGTGATGTTAATGTTTCTGTGTTTTAACTCTAAAGGCATTAACCCATACACTGCACCAAGTAATAAACCAGAGACAACACATCCCATGATAGACGCTTTGTTTAATTTTAAAATTTGTTTTAGGTTTAATACATTGTGGTGTTGAACTTGTGGTTGAGCGCCTTTACCAAATATTAAGCAAGCAATTGCCATCATGATCAAACCAATGATCATGTAATAAGGAAGTAAGCCTTCAATACCGATAAAGCCAATACCAAGTTGTCCTAGTGATGAACCACCGTAAAGTGCGCCCATGTATAAACCAAGACGTTTTGGGCGGCTTTCTGCATCGCCAATTAACAACCAAGACTCAACGACTACAAAGACACCAGCAACGGCTATACCCGCGACAAAGCGTGCCGTCATCCATACCCATTCAATAGGGGCAGAAGGAAGAACGACAATAGTTACAGCCAATAGGCCTAAAAAGAGTACAAAGGCATTCTTATGACCAAGACGGGCAACAAACGGTTCAATAAGTCCGGCACCAACAAGTAAACCACCATAGAAAGCACTGGCTAACCAACTAGCGTATTTCGCCTCTATTCCATATTGACTCAACATCAATGGGATAAGACTCATTAAGTATCCAGATGCTACAGCAAATAAAGAAAGTGCAATCACAGGAATAAATAGAGCAGGTTGTGATTGAGTTGATGTTGTTGTGTTCACCGCAGTGCCTCAGAGTTATGAATAGGGAGTAGATTTTCCGCGACTATGAGGCTAAAAAGAAAGCAAGTAAAACGAGCGATTTTTATTGTAAGGATAAAATTTACTCATCAATAATGACGTTAATTCAAAGAAAGTGATGCCCATTTACCTCTATTCAGAGTTGGTTATTGATTACGTTTTTTTTCTAATTGTTGGTTGACGATTAAAGCAATAAGAATCAATCCTCCGCCCAAGCTTAAACGTAAGATATCCGCATCACGATTCCAAATTAATAGATTTACAAGAATGCCCGCAGGGATCAATAGATTATTCATTACCGCTAACACACCGACATTGACCAACGTTGCCCCTTTATTCCACATGAAATAACCAACCCCAGAAGCGATAGTGCCTAAATAAACCAACACTCCCCATTGCGTTGTTGTTGTCGGAAGTTTATCACTGTTACCAAATAGAGCGTAGCAGATACAAGCGACGATCAAGGCCCCAATAAAGAAGAATCCAAATACCGTTTTTTGCTCAATTTGTTGATCTTTCATTAATCGCTTATAGCAAACTTGACCAGTAGCAAAACAAAGATTGGCAGCCTGAACGGTTGCAAAGCCTAATAAAAATCCTGAATCGATACCATTGTAGCGAATGGCCACGGCACCAAGGGTGGCAATAATTGCGCTGATCATAAAGTGAGGATGAAATTTCCCTTCAAAACCATCATTCAATAGCGTGATATAAATAGGTGTCATCACCGTAAATAATAAAACCTCAGGAACGGTGAGATAGAGAAAAGATTGATAATAAAACACATACATCAAACCGAGCTGTATTGCTCCAATCGCCATTAACTTAATAGCGATAGGCAGTGGTACTTGTTTCGGGCGTAAAAAAGGAAGGAAAACGAGTGTTGCTAGCCCAATCCGCATCAAAACAGAGAACCAAGCATCAACTTGGCCAGCTAAGTACACGCCGATTAAGCTAAAAGAGAACGCCCAAAGTAGGGTGATAGAAAGTAAATATGACATTATTCATCCATTAATATAAGCAATGGATGCATTCTAAATGAGATTAACTATCAGTAAAGCAAAAGGTAATAAAAAAGGCCGAAAAATCAGCCTTAATATATATTCGATAAAAGTGTTGGAGAATGTAATGCCGCTTTTATACGAACGTTATTTTTGGCTGCTGCGGTAAAAATCCCACGCATTAACGACTTCGCCCGTCTTCAAGGTACAGTCGCTGTTATCCAAATTGTAAGCGCCTTCTTGCTCAATACAATAAGCGGCTGCTGGATTCGGTTTACCGATAGGTTTTGTCATTGTGTGTTTTTGGCTGCGGTAATATTCCCAAGCGTTGATAACATCACCATTATTTAATGTACAGTTACCTGAGTCTAGGTCGTAGATGCCGCGCTCTGCACAAAATTCTGCAGCAGGGTTTGCCATGTCAGCCTTTGCTGGTTCTTTAGGTTCAGTTGAGCTGCAAGCAGCAAGAGAAAGGAGTAGGCCAAAAGCAATGATTGTTTTCTTAAACATAAAAAATCCTCGTAAATATAATAGCATTACTGACAGTCTTGACTGAAACTGCCATGTTGAGCAGGTTTAGTCATTTTAAATTGACCTTTTAAGCTTCTAAATACTTGAGTGTTCCAGACTTGTCCATCATCTAATTCAAAATCGATAGCGTAATTAATACCGTTAACAACTTGCGATCTAACATCTAAAATTTGACTAAGTTTTGCGGACGTATTCATCATGTTTAATACATGGTCTAATGCGACTTCAACATCAGGCGTTACAGAAGAGGTTACCCAACCACCTGCCATCCCATTATTAACATTACAAAGTGGATTGGTATTATCAGAGGAAAGGGTTGTGGTTTGCTCTGTTTGTTGAGCGCATCCTGCGGTAAAAAGTAATAGTGAAGACAGCGTAAGTATCGTAAATCGTTTCATTTAATACCTCAGGGGAATATCTTATAATAAGGCGGTGATAAATAAGAGTCATAATTTAGTACGAAAGGAGGACGATTCCAAAGGAAATTATTGTTTTATGCTTTATTTCTCACATTCAAAGCAACTGGATAAGTTGATTGAATATAAATGCGATTTGGTTCAAGGCTATTATTTTGATAAACCGCTTTCTATTAATGATCTTTGTATTAAATATTCGTGAATTCATTGGTATAACTAAAAAAGAGCAGCTTATTATGGCTGCTCTTTTAGTTTTTATTACCTAGCGTTTAACAGAATTAAAGGTTACATACCTTTGTCCAGCTTCCATCACTAGCAGGTGCAGCGGCTGTCCACCAATTCGCTTGGTAGATCACATTATTGCTGATCACTTTGTCACCCGTGTTTGCATGGCTTGGATTACCTGCCCAATCTTTTTGTGGAAGATCTGGATAAGTCACTAAGCCTGTTGCATCACAGCCTGCATCAGGTGTTCCGCCATTATCACCATCCCCTGAATTTCCACCAGCAGAGAGGTCAGCCAATGGTAGATCTGGTTGCTCAAACTTAAAGGCATAATCAACATTATTGATTGTCACTGTATAGTTTGCAGGACCGGAAATAGGTAGGTAATAAACCATATCTAATTCATACACGCCGCCCGCAGGCAGAGCTTTCCAAGCGGGAAGCGTAAAGGCAACGCGGTGCATGGTGCCATCGAAGCCACCAATGTTATCTGCACGAGTATGACCAGAAGCAATTACCTGTAAACCACCACCTGATTGATCTTTTGCGTTATCAGGTGCAGAGACTGGAATATCGAATTGGAACTCAGTTCCCCCAGGAATATCTTGTCCAGTATTGTTGGTAAAGTTGATTTTTGGATTGATTGGGTAGTTTTTATCGCCCACTTTAAATCCACCAACACTTACTGCAATATCAACGGTTTCAGATGGAATTGCTCCAGTAGCTACCGTATTACCATATGGCGTTGCAGATTTGAATTTCTCGTAAATCGCTTTAGTCATGGTATTACCCATGTGGTATTCACCATTACCGGTTTGACAAGCCGCTTCCGTAGCATCAACTGAAGAGCGGTTACCATTGGCATCCAGAACGTAACAGCTGTAATCCCCTGCGAGTTCCCAGAACATGATGCCGCCAATTTCTTTATCGATAACATAGTCGGCTTTTACATTGATAGAGTCTTTATCTTCAGTAGATAAAAACACTTTTTTCTCTGCATTCCACAACCAAGGAGCAACGGCAACATTATCGTAATGACGAGTATAAGTACCGACTAATTGGTCTGCTGGGTCGTTTGCAGGATCAAGGCCATAGATATTGGTGTAAGAACCAAAGATACCTTCTTGAAGGTTTTTCGCATGCCACATAGGGTTAGAGCCAGCGCCCATTTCTTGACCGTATGAGTTTTTATCATGCCACATGTTATCGATACCTAATGCACCGTAGCCACAGTTATTCTTCTCGCCTTCGCCTGTTCCTGCATCACATTGAGCTTGATCAGGTAGTGGTGCTCGGCCCCATAAACCATTCTCGCCACCAGTAACACCTTGCCAGCCTCGAGTATAATAAGGAACACCAATATTGATTCGTCCGGCAGGCATTGAACCACGGAAGTAATGGTAAGCCCAATCAGTATTTAAGTAACCAATCCCCCCATAAGCCGCGGTGTCATAGACACTCCATTGTGCTAACTCTGAATCTTTACCCGTATCAAATAGCGCGGCATTGTGACCAACATGATCATTCCATGCACCGTGCAAATCGTAAGACATAATATTTACGTAATCTAAATATTGAGTTACATCAAAGGTTTCCATGCCTCGTAGTAAATAACCTGAAGAGGGTGCAGCAATGGTCAGCATATAATGTTGTCCATCTTGAGCGGAAACTGCATCTAGTTTCTCACGCAGCGTTTTCATTAAGACTTGGTACGATGCCCATAAATATTGGCGACGAGGCTCCATGAATTCTTTATCGTCTGGATTACCAGCACCAGCCATAGAGGTTGGGTACTCGTAATCGATATCTAAGCCATCAAATTTGTATTTACGCATCATTTCAACAGCAGATGTTGCAAACTTCTCAATACCAGCTTGATTGATACTGCCGTCGGCATTGGTTGTCATGCTATAGAAACCACCATCAGCAACTCGATTACCGTCAGCACCAAAGTGGCCGCCAGTTTCAGCCCAACCACCAATGGAGATCAGGGTTTTAACTCCATGCTTTTCTTTTGCCGTTGCTAATGCACCAAAGTGGCCTTTAAAGCCAAGAGTGGGGTCAATTTCTACACCCGCCCATTCTTTACCTGTTGCTGCATTATTTGGGTCAGTAACATCACCGACATTTACATTGCCATCAGAACCAATACTCACAAACGCATAGTTAATGTGTGTTAATTGTTCCCAAGGGATATCTTTAATTAGGTAGCTATTTTGCTCATCGCCACCATCACGCCAGCTAGTAAAGTAACCAATCACACGACGAGGGTGATCTGCCCCCATTAACTCACGACCTTCTTTATCATAAGTCGTACAGTAGGGAACATTGACCCCTTCTGTTTGGTATAAACCATCAGGGCGACAATTATCAGCAATAGGAAGAGAACTGGTTACGATTAATGTAGAAGAGGCAGATTGAGTAGACGCGCCCAAATTATCAGTCGCTTTTGCATAAACAGACAGTGAACCTGCGGCAGTTGTTTTATATTGAAGAGTATAGGGAGCGGTTGCTACTGTACCAACAAGAGTATTATTGACATAGAAGTCGACTTTATCGATTGTTCCATCTGAATCACTAGCTTCAGCGGTTAGGATTAAGCTTGAACCAAGTTCAACACTCGAAGAGGAGAGGGCTAATGTCGTGGTTGGAGCAACATTGACAGCTTCACCTGAACAAGACCCTAAATCTTGCCATGCACCCCATTCACCAGCAGTCGCAGGGTCATTGTTTTGAGTCCAATATTTGGCTTTGTAAGCGTTATTACCTTGCTTTACTTCTTCCCCACCATTGTAAACTTTGCCTGCATCCCATGAGGCAAGAGGAGTGCAATCTACAGCTGCTTGAGCATTAAATGCCATTAAACAAGAAAGGGTCAGTGTAGAGAGGGTAAATTTATAATTATGTTTTCTTTTTAACTTTGAATGTTCCATTTCATATCCTTAAAGGTAATTCAAAAACATCAACCAACTTTTTAATTGATGTGAAATAAGATTAGGATAGAAATAAGTTTGTGCGAGAAGGAATTTATAAATTAAAGAGTGACTCGCAATAAATGTAATCCTAATGGGAGCAATTACATTTATTTTTGTATCAATATTGTCTATTTATTGTGCGGCTATGCGATTAACAGCCTGTATTAACCAATTCAAAAATAGGTAGGGTGTTTTCGTCAGCAGCTTCGGTATATTTTACATAGCAATTGTCTTGACTGTATTTTTTACTTTTATGCATAAAGCGTATGTAGTAAAGCCCATTAGTATCTGGGGTTCTATTATTATGAAAGTACCAATCTGATGAGATATGCGAATCAAAAATTGAATCAACAAAAGTTTGGTTTATTAATTGATTCCATGCATTAGCCGCATCAGCTCTAGGGTAACCATAGACTATTTCAATCGTATCGCCTTCAATGGTTATCGCTCCACTCGCTTGAGTATCCATTCTGGCTAAAATGGTTTTAGGATGAAGTTGATTCATTGCTCCTACCATCTCACCTTTTAGGCCTTGAAGCGCTGAAATACGAGCATCACGTTGCAGGTTTACAAACTTGGTTGTTGCCGTTGCCGATAAAATACCGAGAATAACAATGACAATGACCAGTTCAATAAGAGTGAAACCTTTTTGCTTCATGATGGAAATCCTTTAAGTAAGAGCACATATATTATATTTAGAATGGCTTACAGTAAAGTGTTGGTTTCGCCCTAAGATCCAAAAACAATCAATTAACATGAAAAGGATACCTTTCCCAACAACGTACAGAACGCTGTGGAGAAGCCGTTGAACAGGTTGAAAAAATGGATGATTTAGCGCTATTAAAACGTTTAGCAAAGAACAATATAAAAGTGATAATACCAGAGATTCTATTGGTATAGTTTGTTGGTATATAACTGAATTTCACTTTCAAATCAGGTATACTCGGCACAATTTCCTTATTCAACGTGCTGAGTATAATGACTAATAATAACTTCTCTTCAACGGCTGCATTTCTTTGGTCGGTGGCTGACCTTTTACGTGGCGATTTCAAGCAATCTCAGTATGGCAGAATCATTCTACCATTCACATTACTAAGACGCTTAGAGTGTGTGATTGAAGCAACGAAATCAGATGTTCTAGCTAAGTTCGAAACAGTAAAAGCGATGCCAATTGAGGCACAAGATAAGCTATTGACGCACGCAGCGCAGTTAAGCTTTTACAACACGTCAAAGATGGATTTAAACCACCTAGGTGAAACCGATGTTGCGGGCAACTTAGAAAGCTACATTCAATCATTCAGCCCGAATGCTCGTGAGATTTTTGAGCACTTTGACTTCTTTAATACCATCGATAAGTTGGCTGAAGCGGATCTGCTTTATGAAGTGGTAAAACGTTTTAAATCAACTGATTTACACCCAGATACGATCAGTAACTATGGCATGGGTTTGGTGTTTGAAGAGTTGATCCGTCGCTTTGCTGAAAGCTCAAATGAAACAGCTGGTGAGCACTTTACCCCAAGAGATATTGTTCGCTTAACGACCTCGCTTGTTTTTACTAACGACGATGAAGCATTAACCCAATCGGGTTTAGTGCGTTCAATTTACGATCCAACAGCAGGTACTGGCGGCTTCTTATCTTCGGGTATGGAATATTTGCACGAGCTGAACGAGAAGGCGTCGTTATCTGCTTTTGGTCAAGAGCTAAACCCAGAGTCCTACGCTATCTGTAAAGCGGATATGCTGATTAAAGGGCAAAAGGTCGATAACATCAAGCTAGGTAACACTTTATCGAATGACCAACTAAGTAGCGATAAATTTGACTACATGCTATCAAATCCTCCGTTTGGTGTTGATTGGAAGAAAATTCAAAAAACCATCAGTGATGAACATAGCGATAGAGGTTTTGAAGGGCGTTTTGGTGCAGGTTTACCACGTGTTTCAGATGGTTCGTTACTGTTCTTGATGCACCTTATTAGCAAAATGCGCTCACCTACGGCTGAGAATAAAAACAGCTCTCGTATCGGTATTATCCTAAATGGTTCACCGTTATTTACTGGCGGCGCGGGAAGTGGCGAGAGCGAGATTCGTCGTTATGTGTTAGAAAATGATCTGCTTGAAGCGATTGTGGCTCTGCCTACAGATATGTTCTACAACACGGGTATTGCAACCTATGTTTGGATCTTATCTAACCAAAAACCAGCACACCGTAAAGGCAAAGTGCAGCTTATCAATGCCTCAAAAGAGCGTGCTAAAAAAGGCGGTCGTGGTCGCAGTGGTGGTGGTGAAGTTGAAGGTAATGATGAGAATATTTTCTATGCTGCAATGCGTAAATCTCTTGGCAGTAAGCGTAAAGAATTAACCGAAGAAAGCATTGAGACCATCGTAAAAACGTATGGTCAGTTTGCAGAAAATAGCTTTAGTAAAATATTTGATTATAAAGAATTTGGCTACCGCCGTATTACGGTAGAGCGTCCACTTAAACTGGCGATTTATCCACGAGACCTACAGCGAGTAGAAGCGCTGACTGAAGATAAAGCATGGCAAAAGCTGGGTGAAGAATTGCAACAAGGTATTCTTGAAGCGCTAGCAAGCTTTGAGCAAGAAAAATACCTATCTCGTGATTTGTTCTTAAAAACGCTACTTACCAAGCTAAACGGTACAAAACTGAGTGCAGTCCAACAAAAATTGATCGTGAAGCACTTAGGCGAGCAGGATGATGAAGCCGAAGTATGTAAAACAAAAGGCAAGATTGAAGCGAATCCAGATTTACGTGATAACGAGAATGTGCCATTAACTGAAACCGTTGACGAATACTTTGCTCGTGAAGTATTACCGCACGTTCCTGATGCGTGGATAGATACGAGCAAAACGGATGAAAAAGATAAGCAAGCTGGCATTGTTGGCTACGAGATCCCATTCAACCGTCATTTCTATGTTTATGAACCACCAAGAGCACTAGAAGCGATTGATGCTGATTTAGATGCAGTATCGGCTGAGATTATGCAGTTACTTAACGAGGTGCATTCATAATGACAGGTCGTTATAAGGCATATCCAGAGTATAAAGAGTCTGGCGTCAAGTTTGTGAATACTCTTCCAACACATTGGACAACAAGTAAAGTTAGATATATATCTGCCTTTGGCCGAGGTTTAGCAATAACAAAAGCCAATCTTCAAGACACAGGGATACCGTGTGTTAGCTATGGTGAGGTTCATTCAAAGTTTGGCTTTGAAATTGACCCTAAGAAACACACCCTCAAATGTGTAAGCGAAGAATACTTAGCATCTTCACCATATGCTTTACTATCGAAAGGCGATTTCGTTTTTGCCGATACTTCTGAAGATATAGATGGCTCTGGTAACTTTACTCAGCTTGTCAGTGATGAAACTTTGTTTGCAGGATACCACACAGTTATTGTTCGACCTGCCTCAAATAACTACTACAGATTTGTGGCTTATCTTTTCGATTCTTCTGAGTTTAGGACTCACGTTCGAGATGCGGTTAAAGGTGTGAAAGTGTTTAGCGTAACTCAAGCTATCTTGAAAAATGCTGACGTGTGGCTCCCTTCATACGCTGAACAACAAAAAATCGCTAACTTCCTCGATCACGAAACCGCTAAGATCGATATCTTAATCACCAAGCAAGAAAAGCTGATTGAGTTGTTAAAAGAAAAGCGCCTCGCTACTCGATATCACGCTGTGACAAAAGGGCTAAACCTTAATGTAAGTTTGATCGAAACAGGGATCAGTTGGACTCCTTCAGCACCAGAGCATTGGTCATTGGTTCCAAATCGAAGTGTAATGTCTATGAGGAGAGTTTTGGTCGGGCAAAATTATCGAAACTACCAGCTTCTATCTTTGACAAAAAAAGGGGTGTTAGTTCGGAATATATCAAGTGGAGAAGGTAAACAATCAGATCACTTAGATAGAACGCAAGAAGTAAGAGACGGAGATCTTGTATTTTGTTTATTTGACGTGGAAGAAACCCCTCGAACTGTAGGTCTGTCTCATCATATTGGAATGATTAGTGGTGATTATACTATATTCGAGTGTTCAAACCCTAGTATGGCAAGATTTGTAGAGTATTTTTACAAAGCAATGGATGACAGAAAGCTTCTGAAACCATTGTACAGAGGCTTAAGAAAACGAATTCCAAAGCCTGGATTTTTAAGAGTTAACATCCCCATTCCGCCAAAAGAAGAGTTAGAAAACATCTTACAATTTCTTGATGATTTAGAAGAAAGAATTGAGCAGCTTATGTATCTAGCAGATAAGCAAGTAGCATTACTCAAAGAACGCAAAGCCGCCCTTATCTCAGCGGCAGTAACAGGCAAAATTGATGTGCGCCACTTTGTTTCAAAACAGGGGCAAACTCCTATCGAGCAATAAGGAATTCAAGGATGAATAAGGATTTAAACCCACCTCAAGGTCAGTTTATTGTTTTTCAAAGCGGAGATGGCACCTCACAAGTAGAATGCCGCTTTGAATCTGAATCGTTGTGGTTAACTCAGAGCTTAATTGCAGATCTTTACCAGAAGAATGTTAGAACCATTAACGAGCATTTGATTAATATCTACAACGAAGGTGAGCTTGAACAAAATTTAACCATCCGGAACTTCCGGATAGTTCAACAAGAGGGGACTCGCCAAGTCTCCCGAGAGGTTGCACATTACAATCTTGAAGCTATTTTAGCTGTTGGTTATCGCGTTCGTTCTAAACAAGGTACACAATTTCGCCAATGGGCGACCAACACCCTCAAAACCTATTTAACCAAAGGTTTTGTGATGGATGATGAACGCCTAAAAGAGCCGGATAACAGTCAATATTTTGATGAATTACTTAACCGCATTCGTGATATTCGTTCGTCAGAAAAAATCTTCTGGCGCAAGGTGTGTGATATTTATGCAACCAGCATTGATTATGATGGTAAAGCATCAACAAGCTTGACGTTTTTTGCTGGCGTACAAAACAAAATGCACTGGGCGGCTCACGGGCATACTGCCGCTGAAGTAATTTTTGAACGTATCAGTGCTGATAAACCAGATCTAGGTCTCACTAATTTTAAAGGTAAAGAGTCAGGTAAAGCGCCAACACGTAAAGAAGTGGTTGTTGGTAAAAACTACCTGTCAGAGCAAGAGTTGGATACGTTAAATCGCCTTGTCACCTCTTATCTTGAATTTGCAGAGCTACAAGCAAGAAATGGCAAGTTAATGAGAATGGCTGATTGGGCGAAAAAGCTGAATGATTTTTTAGCCTTGAGCGATTTTGATATTTTAACCCACGCAGGCAAGGTCTCTGCGGCACAAGCAAAGCAGAAGGCAGAGTTAGAGTACAATAAATTTAGACGCATTATTGATGTAAGCCCGACACAAGTTGATAAGGACTTAGCGGCGGTTGTTAAGCAATTAGAAAAAAAGAGCTAAGCCATGAATCAAGACGATAAAGCCAAAGAAAAAGCGTTTCAAAACGATATCCTTGAGCAAATGCAATCTCATGGGTGGTTGCTAGGCGAATCAAACAAATATAATAAAGCCTTGGCACTGTATTCAGAAGACGTGATTGCTTTTGCGAAGGCTTCACAGCCACAGCAATGGGAACAACTTGCAAAGCATTATCCAGAGACAGAGCGCAACCCAAATGCCACTGCTGATGCCTTACTTAAGTCACTAGAGCGTGATTTGAAAAATAAAGGCACGTTATGGGCACTGCGCAATCAAATAAAAGACAGAGGTGCTAAGTTTAACCTTTGTTGCTTTAAGCCCGATCATGCTTTAAATCCTGATGCTACCATACGTTATGAGCAGAACATTTTACGAGTGGTACCAGAGCTAGTGTACTCACCGAATGGTTATGATGGTCGATTAGATTTAACCTTGTTCGTTAATGGTATCCCTGTTGCAACATGTGAGCTGAAATCGGAATTTAAACAGTCGATTGAGAATGCCAAAGTCCAATATATGAAGGACAGGCAACCAAAAGATCCGATCACTAAGAAAGCTGAGCCACTACTTACTTTTAAGCGTGGCGCATTGGTTCACTTTGCGGTAAGCTAATACAATGTGGCAATGACCACCTGTTTAGCGGGTAAAAAGACCTTCTTTTTACCGTTTGACCAAGGTACGTCTGAAGGCGGTCAGGGGAATGATACGCCAACTGATGAAAGTGAATATGCTACTGCTTACCTTTGGAATGAGATTTTCAAAAAAGACAATTTGTTGTTGATTCTAAGCCGCTATATTCACTTAGAACGCAAAGAGCAGCAGCAGCTAGATAATACGATTACAGTTAAAGAAACGTTGATATTCCCTCGTTACCATCAGTGGGCGGTTGTTTCTAAGTTGCTTAATACCGTTGATAGCGAAGGCACAGGACAAAAATACCTTGTTCAGCACAGTGCGGGATCAGGGAAGTCTAATTCAATCGCTTGGTTATCTCATCAGCTTGCATCAAAACACTATTACACACCTCATCCTGAGTTAAATAAAAAGGCGGGTGATAAAGTCTTTGATTCTGTCATCGTTATTACCGATAGAACAGTGTTAGATAGTCAACTGCAAGACACAATTTATCAGTTTGACCATAACGAAGGCATGATTGCTCGGGTTAATCGTGAGACGGCACAAGGCTCTAAATCCAGTCAATTAGCAGGCGAGTTAAAGGCAAGTACTTCTATTATCATCGTAACAATCCAGACCTTCCCTCACGTATTAGAAGCCATTCGTAAGGATTCAACGCTTGCAGGCCGTAGTTTTGCAGTGATTGCCGATGAAGCACACTCAGGCCAAACAAGCACGAATGCTCGTAAATTACGTGAAGTACTCATGACTGAGCAACTCGATGGCAATGAAGAGTTAGATAGTCAAGATATGCTTAGTTTGTCGTTAGAAGCGCGAAAAGGCTCAAATAACATTAGTTATTTTGCTTTTACAGCAACACCAAAAGGAAAAACACTTGAGTTATTTGGGCGTAGACCTGATATAAACGAGCCAGATAGCGATACTAATAAGCCAGTCGCATTTCATGTTTACTCGATGCGTCAAGCTATTGAAGAGGGTTTCATTCTTGATGTATTGCTGAACTACACCAGTTACCGTGTTGCTTACCAACTGGGTCATGATAATCCAGAAACGGATCGTGAAGTAGACAGTAAAAAAGCGGCTTCAAAAATGGCGAAATGGGTTCGTTTGCATCCTTATAATATTGCCCAAAAAGTGGAGATCATCGTTGAGCACTTTAACAGCAAGATTAAACATTTATTAGGCGGTGAAGCGAAAGCAATGGTAGTTACCAGTAGCCGTTTAGAGGCGGTGCGTTACAAGCTTGCTTTTGAAAAATATGTTGAACAGAAAGGCTATGAGAATGTCAGTGCGATGGTGGCGTTTTCTGGAGAAGTGAATGATCCTGATTTTCCAGAACAGCCATTTACTGAAAACAACATGAATCCAAACTTACGTGGAAGAGATATGCGTAAAGCATTTGATACTGCGGATTATCAAGTGATGTTGGTAGCCAATAAGTTCCAGACAGGCTTTGATCAACCTAAATTGGTGGCAATGTATGTGGATAAGCCATTAAAGGGGGTGGAATGTATTCAGACCCTATCGAGATTAAACCGCACTTACAAAGGCAAAGATAAAACCTTTGTTCTTGATTTTGTAAACGAACCAGAAGATGTTTTAGCTGAGTTTAAGGTATATTTCCAAACCGCTGAGTTAGCTGGTGTCTCTGACCCTAATATTATTTATGAACTTATGGATAAGTTGGCAGAAGTTGGGATTTATCAATGGTTCGAAGTCGAATCCTTTGTGAATGCGTACAACAGTAAACAGGCGAATCAAGCTACGTTGGCTAATCTATGCAAACCAGCGGTTGAGCGCTTTACAGTGCGTTATAAAGAAGCGACGCAGGTACTTCAAATTGCCCAATCTGACTTATCTAAAGCCAAGACAGAGAAAAATGATAAAGCGATTAAGTTTGCTGAGAACAGTGTAAAACACGCGAAAGAAGCTCGAAATATTTTAGAAGTATTTAAGAAGGACTTAATTTCTTTTTACCGTTATTACGAGTTTACTTCTCAGATTGTCGATTTTAGTGATTATGATCTGGAAAAACTGAGTATATTTGCCAAGCATTTGCACCCATTACTTCGTCTTGATATCGCTGAAGATGATGTTGATTTATCTGATGTGGTAATGACGCATTATCGATTACACGAGCAGCGCGAGGCAAACCTTGAGCTAGGTTATAAAGTTGGGGAAGAGCAAAAACATTACCTGTCGCCAGCCAAAGAAGGCACAGGAGCAACGCCTAAAGATCCTAAAACCGAGCTTCTGCATGAGATCATCCAACGAATGAACGACTTGTTTATTGAAGATGGTTTATCTGAAGCTGACATGCTTAATTACGCTAATACCATAGCTAGTAAAGTATCAGAGAATGAAGTGGTGATGGATCAACTTCGCAGTAATACAAAAGAGCAAGCAATGTTAGGGCAATTCCCTGAGTCTATTAATGATGCGGTGATTGAAAGCATGGGCATTCATGAGAAGATGGCAATGAAAGTTCTTTCGAATGAAGCAGTGGCAAAAGGTTTTGCTGGATTGATGTTTGATGTACTGGTGAAAAGTATGAAGCAATCAACTTCTGCTTAATATAACAACGGTAGTGTTAGCTAAGCGCTACCGTTTACATATTAATTTGTATAAGTAGGTAAAGACATTAGTATTTTTTGAGAAATGGTTTTGATGATCTTATTTGCTTTATTAGCAATTCGATTAGGGGTAACTGTTTGATGTTTAAATAGAAAGGGGGATTGGGTGGAAGCCCCAGCCACATCCCGGCACACACGTCGCCTGCTGCGGCTGCTCCCTTCCAGGTCTGACCGAGTTCACAAGTTAGTGTTGCGGGAGGACCAGGGCCTCCATAGATTCTGTTGTTCCTAAGAACGAGATAGATTATCGAACATGCGCATTAAGATTGCAAGCATAAATAATAAAAAAGAAGTTAAATGGTTAATAAGTAAACGTTTTTGCTGTATTTTAGAGTAAGTTGTTAATTTTTCATTTTTTAAATGATACGAGATAAGAAGATTTATAATTGTTGTGATGGGTCATATAAATGGCGTCAATAAATCATTTTAAAAGCAAGGTATTAGCTTGAACTATTAGAGTAAGATCACTAATTTATTTTGGTAATTTGATAGAATAAAACAAAATAAAAAAGTGGGCTTTCTTGAAAAATCGTATGTATTACAAACAAATTAAATACTTTATTATTACTATCTTTTTGATTGGTATAACGCCGATTTTTTATTTTGGGGGGCAATATCAGGCGGAACTAAACTCTATTCAATTTCAACGACAGAATGCCGCCAAACATCAATTGAATTTTAGTCAAAAAGAGATTAATTCTATCGCCTCAGTGCTGGGTACATCACTTCAATTATTATCAGATAATAGAGTGTTGATACAGTTTATCGAAGACCCGTCAGTTAAGAATAGATCATTACTAGAGTCCCTTTGGTCACTTACCGCAACCAACTATTCTTATATATCACAAGTACGTTTTATTGGTGTGGACGGTAAAGAAATTTCGCGTATCAATGATGATAATAACGAAATCACTATTGTGCCTATCGATCAACTGCAAGATAAATCCCAGCGAGACTATTTTATCTATGCTCAAAGCTTAAAACCAGATGACCTTGGTTTTTTTGGTATCGATCTGGAAGTAGAGCATGGCAAGGTACTTACACCACCAAAACCATCATTACGCATATTCACTCCAGTTGAGGTTGATGATGAACGTAAAGGCTATCTCTTTTTTAATTTAGATGTGTATGAAATTGTTGCACAAGTGGGATCGTCACTAGAGCCGGGATATCAAATAGAATTTGTTAATGAAGAAGGGTATTACCTTGCCTCTCAAGATAAACGTAAAACTCTAGGGCATATTATTACAGAGCGTGATAACTACAATATATTGATTGAAACTCCGGGCTTATGGACAGAGATGAAAGCTCAAATATCTGGAGAGTTTTCTGATGAAAAAGCGTTTTATTCATTTTCAAAAATCATACTTGGTGGCAATTTTAATAGTAGTTCTCTGTATTTAATATTGAGCAGTCAGAATGATTTAAAAGCAACAAAGTTAGAGCATAAACTGACCTTTATTATTTATGAAGCAGTCATGGTATTGATATTAATTGTTTTTCTATCAATCGCTATTGCTAGATACATTGCTAAACACAGAACAACAAGCCTTGAAAGTCAGCTTGCTTTAGCTGCATTGAACGGAATGTCAGCCATTGTTATCACAGATAAAAATAATCGTATTATTAAAGTTAATGAAGAGTTTACTCGTTTAAGTGGATGGACAGAGAGTGAAGTGCTTGGTCAACCACCGTCTATATTTCAATCAGGTAATCATAATAAAAACTTTTACGCTACGATGTGGAAAGCGATTCAAACTGATGGAATCTGGCAAGGTGAAGTGACAAACAAGCGAAAAAATGGTGAATTATTAACTGAGATTTTACGTATTCAAGCTATCGTTGATAAACATGGGGAAATGAAATATTTCATCGCGTCTTTCGTTGATATTACCGCGCGAAAAGAGCTTGAAAATAGGCTCAGGGAGTTAAGTGAAAAAGACGTACTAACACAGTGTTGGAATCGACGAAAATTTGAGGCTGAATTTTCGAATATTATTGGTAGCGGCCCGTTTACAAAAGAAATGGAACCTTCCTGCCTAGCCATTGTAGATATTGACCATTTCAAGCGTATTAATGATACATACGGGCATGATATCGGCGATAAAGTGATTACAGAAGTAGGACGAATTTTAGATGTAGAGAGCCGCCGAGCTGATTTTGTTGCTCGTATTGGCGGTGAGGAATTTGCAATTATCTTACCGAATACTCAACTTAATGAAGCGGAAGTTATTCTAAATCGATTGCGTGTAGCAATAACCTTGAATGATGACATTAAAGTAACCATCAGTGGTGGCATTACCGATATTTGTTACAGCAGTGAAGCAAGCTATAAGCGTGCTGATCTCGCGTTATATGATTCAAAAACATCGGGTCGAAATAAAATGTCTTGTTTTAGTTCTGCTGAAATGGAACAAATTACCTAACGTTTATTGAGCACTTTACTGCCCGTTTATTTTTTGTCTTATTTATTCTTATAGTCATTAAGAACAATTTCAAGAGCTTTGATTGCAGTTTCTTTCTCAATATCACTGCTTTCTAATAAATAAATCAAATCAACAGCAAGTTTAATCTCACTTGGTGCGTTGTCTAAAGGACTTGGCGTAGTAGATTGATTTACTTCAATGGTTGGGTTTGTTGTTTCTATTGCGTTAATGTCTTTAGTCATTTTGTTCTCTATAAGTAATTTGTTGCTCTAAACGTTTCATGGCGTCTTTACAGCGTTGTAAGCGTTTTTCGGTAGTAAGCAGTGTCTTTTGTAAACCTTGCTGTTGAGTGAAAGAGTGACAATTATTAACAGCGTGTTCTTGTTCTCGAACCATTTGGCCTAGTCGGCGTTCCCATTCTTGATGTTGAGCCAAATCTTGGTACATATCACTGATTGGCTTTCTGTAACTGCCTTTTGGACGAGGTTCATTGGAACGAATTCGTTGAGTAGCAACTTCACGTTGAACTGCTTCTATTTGAGCGACTAGCATTTGAGTTAAATACTCAGCACGTTGGCTGGTAAGTAGTCCCGCTTTTTCTTCGCGTTGAATAGAGCCTAGTGTTGATTTGGTTTCATTTATACAAGGAATAAGATAGCGGCTACGGCAGCCAAATAGTCGTTCATCAAAGAGAGGTAAACGTTGCTCTCCTCGGCGACTATCAATTTCGGCTGCTGTTTTACTTAACTGTTCAAGCATGATTTCAATGGAGCTAAAATTAGTCATAGTAATCTCTTATTTAAAACCAAGCATCGAAGGCGAGCTTAACGGCTAAAATACACACCACAGTGACAAACACTGGACGGATAAACTTAGAGCCAAATCGAATCGCAGAGTGAGCGCCAATAAAAGCACCAACCATCAAGCATACTCCCATTGTTAACCCAAGAGCCCAGTTGATATGACCTAAAAAGGCAAAGGTGATTAGAGCGGTAATGTTACTGGTAAAGTTCATCGCTTTGGCTAAACCAGAAGCCAATAGAATATTTAAACGGTACATTGCCATGCTGCTGACTGTCCAAAAAGCACCAGTTCCTGGGCCTGCCACACCATCATAAAAGCCAAGAGATAAACCTTGAATAATCTGCTGTTTTTTTAGCTTTGGTGTTTGTTTTGGTAGTTCATTTTGCTCGGCGGTAACTCGTTTTGGCCAAATGGTATATATAGCGGCACAAAGGATAACGAGTGGCAATCCTTTCTCAAGCCATTCTGTTGAAATATAGCTGACTAATAAGGTGCCGCAAGTTGCGCCAAATAAGGTGGCGATGAATGATGTTTTCCAAAAGTTGGGATCAAACAGCTTTTTCTTATAATAAGTTAAGGCAGCGGTTGATGAGGCGAACGTTGCTGCTAACTTATTAGTTCCAAGAACCATGTGTGGTGGTAAGCCAATAGAAAGCAGAGCAGGTACAGTTAACATACCTCCGCCGCCAGCAACTGCGTCAATAAATCCAGCGATAAAAGCAACCAACCCTAAAATGAGTAGGGTACCTGGTTCAAGAAATTCCATATAGGCTCTTATTTAATTATTAGTATAGGTAGAATCGCACTGTGGCGACAGTTAATCAAAACAATGTAGGCTTACTCTATCACCCTCTTAAAAGGAGGTAATGCATCCAAAAGCGCTTTCCCATAACGTTTAGTTATAACGCGGCGGTCAAGCAGCACAACTCTACCAGAATCTTCTTCTTTACGCAGTAATCGACCTACAGATTGAATCAATTTTTTACTCGCTTCTGGAACACTGATCTGCATAAATGGATTACCACCTCGGCTTTCAATGTATTCTGAGTGTGCTTCTTCCACGGGTGATGTAGGAACACCAAATGGTATCTTGGTTATTATTAGGTTTGTGAGCAAATTTCCTGGTAAATCTAACCCTTCAGAAAAACTTCCTGTACCAAATAAAATACTGATTTTATTCGTTTCACAAAGTTTCTTATGTTTTTTCAAGATCTCTTGTCGAGACTCTTGCCCTTGTATTAATAAGCTCCAACCGTGTTTTGCTGCTATTTTTTCAATGCCTTCTGCTACTTTGTTCATTTGCCAATATGAGGAGAACAAAACCAAGCTTGAGGTTTGATCAGCAAGGTAGAAAGGCAACTCTTCGATTAATAGATCAGTAAAGCCAGGTGCTGATGGCTCAATTGGTAATTTTGGAATAACCAATTGTGCATTTTCTTGATAATTAAATGGCGAAGCCAAAGAAAGAAAACGAACGCCATCCTCAGGTTTCTCTGAAATACCCGCTTGCTTACAAAAGAATGAATAACTATTAAGCGCGCGCATAGTTGCAGAAACAATAACGGCACCAGCAGCACGACTCCAAAGGTTTTGGTCTAATTGCCAACCCACTTCTAGCGGAGAGACATTAATGACAATGTCACTTTCTCTGTCTTTACTTTTTTCTAACCAACGAGCGAGTGGAGCACCTTTGTCACTATTTGGTTTTGCCATTAAGAACCAAACTTGGGCTAGATTCTCTAATCGCTGTAAATAAAACCCGGTTTCTGCGAGTACAGGCTCTGCCATTCTTGGTGCTAGCTCTCCATCCTTCATACGCTCAGAGATTAAATCACTGATTTTAGCTAAGGCTTGATTCGCTTTGGTAGAGAGTTCTTTTAAATCTTTCGCTTGTTCTGCAAGCCAAGTTGGTATTTCGCCATGTTCAAAACGGTAAATGCCATCATCGTTAAATAGACTTGGGTCAAATTGCTTACTTAACTGATTAAGAGAGGGAATTAACTCTTGTATGTTTTCATGCAAGGTATTTTGAAAACGGTTAACTCGCTTTTGATCGGCTAGATTGCAAAATTTGCTGACGGATTTATTTAATGACTCTAACCATGTTGCTGTTCCTTTTAAGTTTGCTGCAGCCGAAGAATGCTCACGAGCCACATTAGGTAAGTGATGTGCTTCATCGAATATATAGATAGTTTGTTCCGGTTCTGAGAGAACTACGCCACCACCTAAATCAATATCAGCCATAACAAGACTGTGATTTGCTATGACTACATCGGCTTTGTCTAGATGCTCACGCGCTTTTTGGAATGGGCAGTCACGATGCATTGGTAATCCGTTATGACAACTATACTTATCTGAGACAATAGTTTGCCATATAGATGAGGGAATAGTGGTTGGCCAACTGTCGCTATCGCCATCCCATTTCCCTTCAGTAAGCGCCTTATGCATTCTTCTCAAAAGATCTAAATCTTTCTTTTTAGGTTTTTCTGTAAATAAAGCCGCTTGTTTATCTTCTTCATGATTGGTTTCAACTAATAGAGCCAATTTATGGCTGCAACAATAGCGTTGACGACCTTTAGCAATGATAAAAGAGAACGGAAGCGGTGAAATACGACGATAAAAAGGTAAGTCTTTAAGTGCTAACTGTTCTTGCAGTGCAACCGTTGCTGTCGAAATGACGACTTTCTTATTATTTAACTTAGCAAAAGGAATCACACTTAGTAGATAAGCTAAGGATTTACCAATACCAGTACCTGCCTCTGCCACAATCATGCGATGCGTCTCACTGTATTCACCTGCGAGTGATTTAGCGATTTCTGCTACTAAATAGTTCTGGGCACGGCGAGGTATAAAGCCTGGAAGTTGATCTTGTAGTGTTTTATAGCTTTCGCGAATGCAATCAGTAACCGCTTTGTTCAGCATGATGAGCTCTAGTGAAGATAAAAAACCATTGTAACACGCACTCTTGAATGTGATCTCCTGCAAAGAATAGATTCTTATGTTTTTAAATCGAGATACACGTCACGAAAACAAGATGAACTAATGTGAATAGTCTAAATGTTAATTTTTAGATTGCGTTAATTTCTATTTTTCGTTCTTATTTTGGTATTTTATGCTGGTGGTTACTATGTTTTACTGTTTTTTTTGGATTTAAATTCTTTTATGGTGAGAAATAAATATTTACATTCAATTTAATTTTGATGTGTGCGCCGTGTCGGAAACTAGATCGCTTATATTTAAGTTATTGTTTTTTATTGGTTTGTATTTTTTGTTGTTTTTTTACCTTTCGTTGACATGTGAGCTAAGATTTTGCAAAGTAGCTTTCGAATTCAGAATCTCTGATTAATCACACAGTTAGATGTGTTGGTCGGTGCAGAATAAAATCACATAAATACATGGAACCGGAAAACGGATTTCCAAATCTTTTAAGAAAAGGCAGTGGATTATTATGAAAAAGACTCTAGTAGCTCTAGCAATCGCAAGTATCTCAACTTCAGCTTTTGCTGTTGATACAAGTAGCCAAAACAGTAAGAATGATGAAATGTTTGCATTTGATTCTATGCATAAAGATCAGTTTTCTGTGTCAGGTTCTGTAGGTGTTGGTGGTTATTACGATACAAAATCTAAAGCACTTTATGACGACTGGGCTACTGGTTTAACTCTTGCAGTTAATTACCGTAACAATCGTATTATTGGTTATTTTGAAACTGATTTTATGCTGAATTATACAACTGACAGTAAAACATCACCTGTTTTAAATAAAGGATCTGAATTTGCTACTGATGTAGATAAAGCATGGTTAGGTTTTGATACTGGTTTTGGTATTGCATCTTTTGGTTGGGAAAATGATACCGCTCTTGATGCTATTGATGGTGCTGGTGATAATACATACGAGTTCGGTGCCTCTGCTGGTGACGCATCTGATGGTTTTAATGTTGTAAAATTCCAAGGTTCAACAAGCGGTTTTGCTTACGGTGTTTCTTACTTTGAAACTGGTGATATCCATGTTACTGCCGATAAAGGTGTGAATGGTTACGTTGGTATTGAACAAGAAATTTTTAATGTTTATGCTGGTTATGAAACACGTGATGAAGCTGAATATGATGTAATTACTGTTACTGGTAATGTTAATCTTGGTGTTGTTAAGTTAGGTGCAAACTTCTGGATTGAAGATGGCGATGCTAAAGATTTAACTGGTAAGAATATTACAAATAAAGAAAATACTGGTTATTATTTATCTGCTGGTTATACGTTAAGTGAAGACCTAACATTAGCGGCTGGTTATGCCGCTAATACTAAAGATATTTCAAACGTAGAGACTGATTACTCTTACATGAACGTTGCAGCAATGTACACGTTAGCTAGTAATATGGATATGGGTGTTGATATTCGTCAAGATCTTGATGCCGGTGCTGCTGACGAAGAAACTTACGTGTTTGCAGCTGGCTATTATTACTTCTAGTTCTAATATTATAGATATTAAAGCTGACCTAATGGTCAGTTTTTTTTGTTCTTTTTTAAGTGAGGCGTTTATGGATGCTTTAAATAGGTTATAAAGTGGATCATAGATCACAATTAATTTTTATCCTTTCTTACAAAAACTGTATTGTCGTTCTGATATTTGGAAAATAATTCACTCAGGATGACATTTTTTTTGCTTGTATTTCTATCTATATTTCTATTTATAAACATTAAGCGCTCTTACCGCTAAAATATCGGTAATTTAGGTATATTTATATTATTAACCCTAATTTATTAGTGAGTTATGCGCTTTCTGTGTGGGTAATGCGTTACGGTAATTTATATAAATTTATATTTTATGATTTGAAGTAGGTCACACTTCTATATACTTGGCATTAAGTGTATGTATTGCAACTCTTTATTAATTTTTACTTTCCTTGACTTTGCGCGTTGACACAATGAGAAAACTTTAGCAAAGTAGCGTCCAGAAACAGAGACGCTAACAAGTCGCACATTAGATGTAGCTGTAGCGCTCTAAAATAATGGAACCGGAAATCGGATTTCCAATCTTTCTAAGAAAAGGCAGTGGACTTATTATGAAAAAGACTCTTTTAGCGCTTGCAATCGCAAGTATCTCAGCTTCAGCTTTTGCTGTTGATACAAGCAGCCAAAACAGCAAAAATGATGCAATGTTTGCATTTGACCCAATGCACAAAGACCAGTTCTCTGTATCTGGTTCTGTTGGCGTTGGTGGTTATTACGACACAGGTTCTAAAGCATTTTATGATGATTGGGCTACTGGCCTAACGCTAGCAGTTAACTACCGTAACAACCGCATTGTTGGTTATTTTGAAACTGACCTAATGTTGAACTACGCAACTAAGCATGATGTTGCTGCAAATGTTAATACAGCTGGGTGGGTTAACGGTATTGAGTCTGGTCCTGCAACTGATGTTGATAAAGCATGGTTAGGTTTTGATACTGGCTTTGGTATCGCTTCTTTTGGTTGGGAAAATGATACAGCGTTAGATACAATTGACGGTGCAGGTGATAATACGTACGAGTTTGGTGCTAATGTTGGTGATGCTGGTGATGCATTCAATGTTGCAAAATTTGAAGGCTCTACTAGCGGTTTCGCATACGGTGTGTCTTACTTTGAAACGAAAGATAGCCATAAAGCGTCTGACAAAGGTTTAAGTGGTTACGTGGGTCTTGAGCAAGAGATGTTCAATATCTATGCTGGTTATGAAAAGCGTGATGATGCAGATTACGACGTAATGACTGTAACAGGTAATACAACTCTAGGTGCTCTAACATTAGGCGCTAACTTCTGGATCGAAAATGGCGATTCAGATGATCTATCTGGCAACAATGCAGATAATAAGAAAGAGACTGGTTATTACGTATCAGCTGGTTACTCAGTATCAGAAGATCTAAGACTTGCTATGGGTTATGCTGCAAACACAACAGAAAAGAATAATTATCAAGATGTTGATACTTCTTACGTGAATATTGCAGCAATGTACACAATGGCGAAAAACATCGACATGGGTATTGATATTAAGCAAGACCTAGAAATGTTTGATGAAGAAGAAACTCACGTATTCGCAGCTGCATACTACTACTTCTAATCTCTTGATTTAAAGTAAACCAAATTATTAAGCCAGTCCTTGTGACTGGTTTTTTTTCGTCTGAATAAAAGTCAGATATAAGTATATTTATTAAACCTTTCATAACATCAAAACTTTCTTTAAAATAATTGATCTTTTTTGTTGAAATAAAACCACAGTTTGCTAATGTGTTTACAAGGTTAAAAACAAAATCAATTTGTTACTAAAGGTTTATAATTATGCGTATTCAAGGTCTGAACATTCATCACCACCATCATCCTGAGTAGTCTTTCGGGAGGATATGCATATCCGGGAAGGCAACTAGAATTTCCTTCCGATGAATAAAATTTCAAACCCTCGGAAGGTAAAACTTCTGAGGGTTTTTTCGTTTTATGACCAACATTAGTAACAGATAACCACAACAAATTTAGAATTACATTTTTACAAGGAAGAGATTATGTCAGCACAACGATTACGCATCGCGATTCAAAAAAAGGGACGTTTGTCTAAAGAGTGCCAAGAGCTATTTAAGCGCTGTGGTATGAAATTTAATATTTCAGGTGAGCGTCTAGTGGTTCATTCTGAAAACATGCCAATCGATCTGCTATTAGTTCGTGATGATGATATTCCAAGTCTTATCATGGATGGCGTGGTTGACTTAGGTGTTATTGGCGAAAACGAATTAGAAGAAGTACGTCTAGAACGTAAAGCATTAGGCGAGGCTTCTGCATTCACCACACTGCGCCGTTTAGATTTCGGTGGTTGCCGTTTATCTATCGCTATCGATAAAGATGAAACCTACAACGGCCCACAAGATCTTGCAGGTAAACGCATTGCAACGACTTACCCACAATTGCTTAAAAGCTTTATGGATGAGCAAAATATCCCATTCTCAACTTGTATTTTAAATGGTTCTGTTGAAGTTGCTCCACGAGCGGGTCTATCTGATGCAATTGCCGATCTAGTTTCAACAGGCGCAACCCTTGAAGCAAATGGCCTAAAAGAAGTTGAAGTGATCTTCCGCTCTAAAGCAACGCTAATTCAACGTGAAGGTGAGTTTGATGCGGATAAAGCAGCCTTGATTGATAAATTACTGACTCGTATGCAAGGTTGTATCCAAGCGAAAGAATCTAAGTACATCATGCTACACGCGCCAACCGATAAGTTAGAGGCGATTAAATCACTACTACCGGGTGCAGAAGATCCAACCGTGCTTCCTCTATCAAGTGATGGTGCGAAAGTAGCTGTTCACCTAGTGAGTACTGAAAATCTATTCTGGGAAACGATGGAGCAACTAAAAGCATTGGGTGCAAGTTCAATTCTTGTCTTGCCAATTGAGAAGATGATGGAGTAACCATGATGAAAACCCTAGTTTGGCAATCATTAAGCGACTCACAACAAGATACGGTGCTTCAACGTCCAGCTATTACAGAAGGCGCTAATATAACGGCCGCTGTAACCAGTGTGATAAATACCGTAAAACAAGACGGTGATGCTGGCGTGTTAGCGTTGACTGAAAAGTTTGATAGGGTTAAACCTGATTCTATTCGCGTTTCAGCAGCAGAAATTGACGCGGCGAGTGAACGTTTATCTGAAAAGATGAAAGCGGCACTGCAACAAGCTTATAGTAATATTTCAAAGTTCCATAAAGCACAAAAGCCTCAGCCAATCAAAGTTGAAACTCAACCTGGTGTCGTATGTGAACAAATTACGATGCCAGTGAACAAAGTCGGCCTATATATTCCGGGTGGCAGTGCGCCATTGCCTTCAACAGTATTAATGTTAGGTATTCCTGCGCAGATTGCGGGTTGTCATAAAGTGGTACTTTGCTCACCACCGCCGATTGCTGATGAGATCTTATACGTTGCAAAACTATGTAAAGTCGATGAGGTGTATAACATTGGTGGCGCACAAGCGATTGCTGCTATGGCATATGGCACAAAATCGGTTTCTAAAGTAGATAAGATCTTTGGCCCTGGTAACGCATATGTCACTGAAGCAAAACGCCAAGTTTCTAATGATTTTCGTGGTGCTGCTATTGATATGCCAGCGGGACCTTCTGAAGTCTTGGTTATTGCTGATGAAACGGCAGATCCTGATTTTATTGCGGCAGATCTTCTTAGCCAAGCTGAACACGGTCCTGATTCACAAGTTATCTTAGTTACACCATCACCAATCATTGCTGATCAAGTCGCTGATGCCATCGAAAAGCAATTAAAAACACTGACTCGTGCAGATATCGCTCGCCAAGCGCTAGGGTCTAGTTTATTGATTATTGCTGAATCATTGACGCAATGTGTTTCAATCTCAAACTTTTATGGTCCTGAGCACTTAATTGTTCAAACTAAAAACCCACGTGAATTATTACCACTGCTAGATAATGCAGGATCTATTTTTTTAGGTGAGTATTCTCCAGAATCAGCAGGGGATTATGCATCAGGAACTAACCATGTATTGCCGACTTATGGTTATACCAGAACCTATTCAAGTCTTGGTCTCGCTGATTTCTCTAAGCGTATGACAGTGCAAGAATTGACAGCAGATGGTTTAAAAGGATTAGCACCAACAGTAGTAACAATGGCCGAAGCGGAAGGGCTTGACGCTCACAAACGTGCGGTAACAATCCGAGTTGAAAAACTAGCTAAACTAGAAAAAGATCAGCTTGAAGCAAATCAATTAGAAGCGAATTAATAGGAATTCATGATGGAAAAGTTAGCCAGAAAACAAGTGCAAGCGTTAACACCATACCTCTCTGCTCGCCGTATTGGTGGAACAGGTGATGTATGGTTAAATGCCAATGAATCTCCATTTGATAACGAATACAAATTCAATTTTGCACGACTAAATCGTTACAGTGAATGTCAGCCTCCAGAGTTGATTAATGCTTATGCGGCTTATGCAAAAGTAAAGCCTGAACAAGTGCTAACTTCTCGCGGTGCAGACGAGGGTATCGAGTTATTAGTTCGTGCGTTCTGTGAGCCAAATGAAGATGCGATTTTATATTGTCCACCAACGTATGGCATGTATTCAATCAGTGCAGAAACCATTGGTGTAGAGACAAAAATGGTTCCGTTAACCTCTGATTGGCAATTGGATTTACCATCGATTGAGCAAAATTTAGATAACGTAAAATTGGTCTTTATCTGTAGCCCAAATAACCCAACAGGCAATGTGATCAATCGTAACGATATTTTGTCTTTATTAGAGATGACAAAAGATCGTGCCATTGTAGTGATGGATGAGGCGTACATTGATTTCTGTCTGGAAGTCTCAACAGTTGATTTACTTACTGATTATCCGCACCTTGCTATCTTGCGTACACTATCTAAAGCATTTGCTTTGGCTGGTTTACGTTGTGGTTTTACATTAGCAAATGAAGAACTGATTAATGTACTACTGAAAGTGATTGCCCCATATCCGGTGCCAGTCCCTGTCGCTGATATTGCAACTCAAGCCTTATCTGAAGCCGGTTTAGCTCGCATGAAATACCAAATGCTTGATTTAAGCGCCAACCGTGCTTATTTGCACGCAGGATTAATGGTATTGAATGGAGTTACTGTTCATGAAGGTTGGGGTAACTATTTATTAGTGCAGTTCTCTGATGGCGATGCAGTGTTTCAAGCCGCGTGGGATCACGGCATTATTTTACGTAACTCACCAATTAAAGATTGTGTGCGTATTAGTGTTGGTAACCGCGAAGAGTGTGAAAAAACATTGGGTTTTATTCGTAATCAATTAATCTAATACCAATCGTAGTAAATAACTGATCATCCTAGCTAGTTAAAATGCTCGATAACTGCGTTAAAATTTTTGATTGTAGAATAACTACCTATCGAAAAATTTTGCCTTGTTCTCAAGCATTTTTCCTTCGCTATTACTGCTCATTTACTTACTGTGATTGGTATAATTTATCCTCTAAGCCTAGGAATAAGGCTTGGGGCTATCAATAATAGAATTAGAAAAATTAAAAGGACGTTCCTGTGAGCAAACAACAAAAGATTTTATTTATCGACCGTGACGGCACCTTAATTGTTGAACCGCCTGTCGATTTTCAAGTAGACCGTTTAGATAAGTTAAAATTTGAGCCTCTGGTTATTCCTTCTCTGCTGTCTCTTCAAGATGCCGGTTACCGTTTAGTGATGGTCACCAACCAAGATGGTTTGGGTACAGATAGCTATCCACAAGATGAGTTCGATGCGCCACACAATATGATGATGGAGTTCTTTGAATCTCAAGGTGTGAAGTTTGATGATGTTCTGATCTGTCCTCACTTTGAAGAAGATAACTGCTCATGCCGTAAACCAAAATTGGGTATGGTAAAAGAGTACCTTCAAGGTGGAAAAGTTGATTTTCAACACTCGGTTGTGATTGGTGATCGCCAAACGGATCTTCAATTGGCTGAGAACATGGCAATCCGTGGTATTCAATATCACCCTGAGACAATGAACTGGCCTGCGATCCTAAAAGATCTGATGGTAAATGCTCGTACTGCTGAAGTGATCCGCACCACCAAAGAAACCGATATCAAAGTCTTTGTTAATTTGGATGAACAAGGCGGTAATACAATCTCAACGGGTCTTGGCTTCTTTGATCACATGCTTGATCAAATTGCCACACATGGCGGCTTCCAAATGAAGATCAATGTGGACGGCGACTTACACATTGATGATCACCACACTATTGAAGATACAGCGCTTGCTTTAGGTGAAGCGTTAAAAGAAGCGTTAGGAGATAAGCGTGGCATTGGTCGTTTTGGTTTCAGCTTACCAATGGATGAGTGTTTAGCGCAGTGTGCGTTGGATTTATCAGGCCGTCCATATCTAAAATTTGATGCGGAATTTAGTCGTGATCAAGTAGGGGATTTATCAACAGAAATGGTGGTTCATTTCTTCCGCTCATTAACAGATACCCTTGCTTGTACATTACACCTTTCTTCTGCAGGTCATAATGATCACCACATTATTGAAAGCTTATTTAAAGCGTTTGGTCGTACGTTACGCCAAGCGATTAAAGTGGAAGGTAATGAATTGCCAAGCTCAAAAGGCGTATTGTAGGAGTGACTATGACAAAGCAAAATGTCGTTATTATTGATACAGGCTGCTCTAACGTATCATCAGTGAGATTTGCGATTGAGCGTTTGGGTTATGACGTTACGATAAGCAGAGATCCACAAGTGGTATTAGCAGCAGAAAAGCTGTTTTTACCGGGTGTTGGTACGGCAAGCGAGGCGATGAAAAACTTGGCTGAGCGAGATCTTATTGAATTAGTAAAACAAGTTGAAAAGCCGCTATTGGGTATCTGTTTAGGTATGCAACTGCTAGGTAAGCTCTCTGAAGAGAAAGGCCAAAAAGCAGATCAAATTGTGGATTGCTTAGGCCTATGTGACGGTGAAGTTCGTAAGCTTCAAACGGGTGATTTACCCCTGCCTCACATGGGTTGGAACACGATTAAGCCTGTCGATGGTCATCCGTTATTTAAAGATATTCCAGAGAACAGTTACTTTTACTTCGTACACAGCTTTGGCATGCAAGTGGGTGATTACACTATTGCTTCTTGTGACTATGGACAGCAATTTACCGCCGCATTACAAGTGGGTAATTATTACGGTGTTCAGTTTCATCCAGAGCGCTCAAGTAAAGTGGGCTCAAAGCTTATTCAGAACTTTTTGGAGTTGTAAAAGGCAGGGTTCAAAATAAAAGAGTTCAGATCGGTCGCAAGCTCCCTTGCAGAATTCAGAGAAAGGTGAGGGGATTATTAATGCCAAAGCGGTTTTTCTGAATTCTTCAAGCGAAGCGATCTGAACTCTATTACTCTGAAAGTACAGTATTTGATAGCGTAAATAAAAATTAGGAACTCACAGTAGAGTGAGGCGTAAAAGGATATTTATGATCATTCCAGCATTAGATTTAATTGAAGGCCAAGTAGTCCGTTTATTTCAAGGCGACTACGGGCAAGTAACAGAATACAAAGTCGATCCGGCTGAGCAGTTCAATCTGTATCACCAAGCAGGCGCTAATTGGCTGCACCTTGTGGATTTAACGGGCGCAAAAGACACAACAGCGCGTCAACTCGACTTAATTGCACGCTTATTAGCAAGTACCCCTGCCAATATTCAAATCGGTGGTGGTGTACGTAACGAAGCGGATGTACAAGATTTATTGAATGCAGGCGCACAACGTGTGGTTGTCGGCTCTACTGCGGTAAAACAGCCAGAGCTTGTTAAAGGTTGGATGGAAAAATACGGCGCAGAAAAAATCGTATTAGCGCTAGATATCAACATTGATGAAAACGGCACGCGTAATGTGGCGATTTCAGGCTGGCAAGAAGACTCTGGCGTGACTATTGAAGCACTGCTTGAAGATTATCTAACCGTTGGCCTTAAGCACGTATTATGTACTGATATTTCACGTGACGGCACACTGCAAGGTTCAAACGTAGAGCTGTACGTAGATCTATGTAAACAGTACCCACAAGTGCAATTCCAATCTTCAGGTGGCATTGGCTCATTGGATGATATTGCGGCTTTGAAAGGCTCCGGTGTTGCAGGAGTCATTGTTGGACGAGCACTGCTTGATGGCAAGTTCACCGCAGAGGAGGCATTCCAATGTTGGCAAAGCGAATAATCCCTTGTCTTGATGTAAAAGATGGTCAGGTAGTAAAAGGCGTTCAGTTTCGTAATCACGAGATCATTGGTGATATTGTTCCTCTGGCGCAGCGTTATGCTGAAGAAGGTGCCGATGAGTTAGTTTTTTATGATATTACTGCATCAAGTGATGGTCGCGTCGTAGATAAAAGCTGGGTGGCGCGTGTGGCAGAAGTGATTGATATCCCTTTCTGCGTTGCTGGTGGTATTAAATCAGCAGAAGATGCCGCGAGGATTTTAGAGTTTGGTGCTGATAAAGTATCTATTAACTCACCGGCACTGGCTAATCCTGAACTCATTACGGAGCTTGCGGACAAATTTGGCGTTCAATGTATCGTTGTTGGTATTGATTCATACTTTGATAAAGAAACGGGTAAGTACCAAGTTTACCAATTTACGGGTGATGAAGAACGAACCAAAGCAACTAAATGGGAAACCAAAGATTGGGTGCAAGAAGTACAAAAACGCGGTGCGGGTGAAATCGTACTTAATATGATGAACCAAGATGGTGTGCGTAACGGTTACGATCTTGAACAGTTAAACATGGTGCGTGAAGTGTGCCATGTGCCATTAATCGCATCAGGCGGAGCGGGTGAAATGGTTCACTTTGCCGATGCGTATAAAAAAACAAACGTGGACGGTGCATTAGCGGCATCGGTCTTTCATAAACAAATCATCAATATTGGTGAGTTGAAAGAATATTTAGCCCAACAGGATGTAGAGGTGCGCCGATGAGCCAACAAGAATTAGCAACACGAATTGATTGGGAAAAAGTGGACGGGTTAGTGCCTGCAATTATTCAAGATTTTGGTTCAAGCCAAGTATTGATGATGGGTTACATGAACCAAGAAGCATTGTCGAAAACATTAGAAACAGAGAAGGTAACGTTTTTTTCTCGCACTAAAAATCGTCTATGGACCAAAGGTGAAGAGTCTGGCAATAGCCTAAATCTAGTCAATATCTCTTTAGATTGTGATAACGATACTTTGCTTATTAAAGTCAATCCAGTAGGCCCAACGTGCCATACAGGAACAACCACTTGTTGGGATGGCGATAAAACAGAAGAGACACAATTGGTGTGGCTTCATCAGTTGGAACAGCTACTTGCCGAGCGTAAGAATGCTGATCCTGATTCCTCTTACACAGCAAGTCTCTATGCCCGTGGCACCAAACGTATTTCGCAGAAAGTTGGCGAAGAAGGCGTTGAAGTCGCGCTTGCAGCGACGTCGGGTGACAAGGCGGAGCTAGTATGTGAATCTGCGGATTTGATGTATCACTTGTTTGTTTTGCTTCAAGATCAAGGTTTGTCGTTTGATGATGTGATCAACAAACTAAAAGAACGTCATAAGTAAGTCTATCGTTCTGAATGACGTAGATTCAAAGATAACGCCGATCATCTGATCGGCGTTTTTGTTGGAATTGAGAAACTAACCTCGCTATACTCTGCGCTCAATTTTAGGAGCGCCAATGTTCGATATCCTTTATCAAAATTCAGATTTTCTTGTCATCAATAAACACCCTAATGTTAGTGTTCATAAAGATGATGGTGACACTTCATTATTAATCGAACTCGGGAAAGTTACAGGTGATAAACAGCTGTATCTTATTCATCGTTTAGACAAAATGACGTCAGGATTATTATTGATTGGACGTACTCAATCTGCAGCCAGTGAATTATCACAATTGTTTGCAAATCGCTTAGTTGAAAAATACTATTTAGCTATTGGCGATAAAAAACCAAAGAAAAAACAAGGCTTAGTTATTGGTGATATGGAGCGTTCACGTCGTTCTTCATGGAAGTTAATAAATAGCAAAGAAAACCCTGCGATAACTCAGTTTTTCTCAACAGCAGCACATGATGGCAACCGCTTGTTTTTATGTAAGCCTCATACAGGTAAAACTCATCAAATTCGAGTGGCTTTAAAAAGTGTAGGTTCTGGTATTTTAGGCGACTCTATTTACAGCTCATCAACGTCTGATCGCGGTTATTTACACGCTTATGCTTTGCGATTTACCTATCAAGGGCAAGCGTTTGAATTTGTTGAAATACCAAAACAAGGTGATGAGTGGCAAGATGACACCATTCAAGCAGGATTAGCGCAGTGGCAAACACCATGGACATTAACTTGGCCTGAGATTAAGAAGAAATCATGAAGATAGAAGCATTAGATACGTTATTTACTCATTTAGAAGCGCAGTTAGCAACACCACAGAATGAGCTTCGTCGTTTATTCCATGGTCGTGGACAATGTTTTGAAGGATTAGAGCAAATTACGGTAGATTGGCTACAAGCGAAAGACTCTCAGGGGCAGGGCTCTCAAGGTCAACTAGTAGTGGCGTTATTTAAAGAGCAAGAACCTGAATTTTTAGAAGAGTTAGAAGCTAGGCTAAAAGCATTTGCAGACTCAGAGTTATGGACGAATGCAAAAGGGGCTTCTATCTTATTGCAGCATCGTTACCAAGAATTAGCGCCAACACAAGTGGTATGGGGAGAAGAAAATACGTACCCTGTCGTTGAAGAAAACGGTTTAAAGTACCAACTAGAGCTGAAAAAGAACCAGAATATGGGGATCTTTTTAGACATGCGTTATGGTCGCCAGTGGGTTCAAGCACATAGCGAAGGCAAGTCGGTATTAAATTTATTTGCGTATACTTGTGGTTTCTCTGTGGCTGCTATTGCTGGTGGTGCAACTCAAGTGGTTAACCTCGATATGGCGAAAGCATCATTAGGCCGTGGCCGTGATAACCATCGTTTAAATGAACATGATCTTTCTAAAGTAAAATTCTTAGGTCATGATATATTTAAGTCATGGGGAAAGATTAAGAAATTGGGTTTGTATGACTTGATCATTATTGATCCGCCAAGTTTTCAAAAAGGCAGTTTTGCGTTAACTAAAGATTATCAAAAGATCTTACGTCGTCTGCCAGATCTGTTAACAGAAAATGGAGAGGTATTGGCGTGTGTGAATTCACCGGCAGTATCAACGGATTTCTTAATTGATGGTATGGCAGAAGAAGCACCAGAGTTGAAATATATTGAGCGTTTAGATAACCCACCTGAGTTTGCTGATATCAATCCTGAAAGTGGTTTAAAAGTGATGCTATTTACACGTTAGTTTTCAGTATAAGACATTAATATTTACAGAAAAGCCCTCTCATTATCAGATTATGAGAGGGCTTTTTAATTAGCTAAATGTGCATAAATGAGAGAAGAAAGAGGTTAATTTTCAGCTTGCTCTCGATCTAAACAAGATTGTTCATTAACAAAAATATCATTTTGCTTTTGACCACGTGCATTACGGATTAAATAACGATAAGCGACGCCTTTTTCAAGTACAGGGCGGATCTCTTGATCTTTACAGTAAGTTGTAATGCTTTGCTCTATGATTTGATTGGTACTAGTTTCACCAACACCGCTGTCTAAAAACATCATTTCAATCACACCTTGTTTTTCTTTTACTTGAATCAAGGTCAGTTGTCCCATTTCTAATGGGAGGGTACTTGCAAGAATACTGGCGCGGTAATCGGCAAGCATCTCTATTTTTTGTTGCTGTTCGTTGGAAGAACATCCTGAGAGCAGAATGGCACTTAACGCGGTAAGAATAATTTTATTCATAGGATTCTTTATCATTTTTAGTTTAATTTTACTATTTATTAAAAATAGTGTCATTAAGCTGGGAGTACTTTCTTGAATGGTTTAACGATTACATTAGCATAAACGCCTGCATCAATATATGGGTCATTATTTGCCCATTCTGTTGCCGCATCTAAAGAGTCAAATTCTGCGATGACAGTTGACCCTGTGAAACCAGCGTCTCCTGGGTTCTCAGAATCAATCGCAGGCATTGGGCCAGCTACTAATAAACGGCCTTCATTTTGCAGTTGAGTAAGGCGCTCTAGATGTTTTTCACGAACACTTAAACGACGTTCTAAGCTATTTTCAACATCTTGAGAAAAAATGACATACCACATAGCTGAATCCTTTTATTTTTGAATCATCATTGATATAACCATCATAAAAAAAGCTCTAGCGATAAACCAGAGCTTTTTGATAATTAATCAGAAAAATACTAATAACTACGCACTTTTAGCTATTGGACGGGGTTTTCCTTTCGCATCAATGGCAACATAGTTGAATATAGCGTCACAAACCATGAAGCGATCGCCAATACCATGTTCTTTAATTGGCTTAACCCACACTTCAAGATTGATAGACATTGAAGTTCGACCGATTTTCACACACTCACCGTAACAGCAAACCACATCGCCAACTTTTACTGGCTTTTTAAAGGTAATACTAGAAACAGAAACCGTAACAATACGGCCACCAGAAATTTCTTTGGCTAAAATACCACCGGCTAAATCCAGTTGTGACATGATCCATCCGCCGAAGATATCACCATTTGCATTGGTATCAGCAGGCATAGAAAGAGTACGAAGAAGAAGCTGGCCTTTAGGAGCTTGTCCTAGATTATCTGGTGTTGTCAAAGTGGGGTTCCAATACAACAAAAATGAAATTGGCGGCAGTCTATCACAAAAAAACAGATATAAAAAAGCCGTGCGATAAAACAGCACGGCTTAATAAATAGAAACTAAGATTACTCTTGTTCTTCTTTTTTCTCTTTTGGCATGAATTTGTAAACGTACATACCTGTAAGTAATGTGTATAAGAAGGTTAGGCCAAGTAAGCCGAAGACTTTAAAGTTAACCCATACATCTAATGGCATTTCAAAGGCGACGTATAAGTTTGCAATGGCACACACGGCGAAGAATAGAACCCACGCGTGATTAATTTTTGCCCATTTATCGTCAGGTAAGGTCACTTCTTTACCTAGCATGCCTTTGATAATTGGTTTACCCATAATGTGAGTAACGATTAATCCTGCGGCAAATACACAATAAACGATAGTTACTTTCCATTTAATGAAATTGTCATCGTGCAGGAAGATGGTCATGCCACCAAATACGGTCACCATAAGAAAGGTGATTAGCTGCATTTTTTCTACTTTTTTGTATAAAGCGAAAGTAACGATGAGCTGTACAGCCGTAGCGATGATCAGTGCGCCTGTCGCTGTATAAATGTCGTACATTTTGTACAGTGTAAAAAAGATGACCAGTGGAATAAAATCTAAGATCTGTTTCATTTTTATATGTCGAGCCAATAATAAATTATATTGTGAGTGTATCTAAAATTTGTGGGGGAGGGAATCGCTAAAAATTGCTTGTTACATTTTACTTGTTCATTTTTTTTAAAAGATCATTGGTTAAAGGTTATAAAATAATAAAGAGCTCATCATGAGCTCTTTATTAGTGGGAGATTTGTGTTAACGGTTATTTTTGTGTTGCAGCTTTCATCGATGAGGTAAATGATGAAAGAGCGTTAAGTAAGGCGATAGAATCATTTTGATGTTGCTCAATGATTTTTACGGTTGCAGAGCCTGAGATTGCCCCGGCAGCACCCGCTTTAATGGCTTCTTCTACTTGAGCTGGTTCTGAAATACCAAAGCCTAAGATAGCAGGAGGCGCATCAAATTGGTTTAAGCGCTCTAGTAATTGAGCAACTGGCATGCCTGCTTTTGTTTCTGCACCGGTAACACCTGCACGAGAAAGAAGGTAAGTATAGCCGCCGCCTAATTTAGCTACCGTTTCTAATGTTTCGTCAGAGGCCGATGGTGGTGCAATGAAGATAGGGTGAACATTGTGCTTAATCGCGCTTGTTCTAAACTCTGCTGATTCATTGGTTGGAACATCCGCAATTAACACTGAATCTACACCAGCTTTCTGACATTTAGCATAGAAAGTATCAATGCCATTTGCGAACACAAGGTTCGCGTAAACTAATAAACCAATGGGTGTTTCAGGATATTTAGCTCGGATTTTTGCGATTAAATCAAAACACACAATAGGGGTTGTTTTGCTGTTTAATGCACGGATGTTTGCGCCTTGAATTGTCGGGCCATCAGCCAGAGGGTCAGAGAATGGGATACCAAGTTCAAGTGCGTCTGCGCCAGACTCGAGTAGTGTTTCCATTATCTGATAAGAAAGTTCTGGATTTGGATCGCCAATCGTTACAAAAGGAACAAAGGCACCTTGATTTTTGTCTGCTAATTTAGCAAAGAGGGCTTGATAACGATCCATTAGATTTCTCCCTTTTCTTTTAGGATATCATGAACAGTAAAGATGTCTTTATCACCACGGCCAGATAGGTTTACTACTAGCAGTTGTTCTTTTTCTTGTTCTGAATGTGCCATTTGTAGAGCATAAGCCAGTGCATGAGAAGACTCAAGAGCAGGAATGATGCCTTCGCCTTTTGCCAGAGTTTGAAAGGCTTCTAATGCTTCATCATCGGTTACTGAGCCATATTCAGCACGGCCAATCGAATTTAAGTGTGCGTGTTGTGGACCAACCGATGGAAAATCAAGACCAGCAGATACCGAATAAGACTCTTCGATTTGACCATGCTCATCTTGCATTAGTGGGGCTTTCATACCGAAGAATATACCGGTTTTACCATGTTTAAGTGGTGCGCCATGTTGGTTGGTATCAATACCTTTACCTGCCGGCTCTACACCAATCAATCTTACGTTTTCTTCTTCAATGAAATCAGCAAACATACCAATTGCGTTTGAACCGCCACCAACACAAGCAATAACCGCATCAGGAAGTCGACCTTCACGAGCAAGGATCTGCATTTTTGTTTCTTCGCCAATCATACGTTGGAATTCACGTACAATGGTTGGGAATGGGTGAGGGCCTGCCGCAGTACCCAATAGGTAATGCGCGGTTTCATAGGTTGCAGACCAATCGCGTAATGCTTCATTACATGCATCTTTCAGTGTTGATGAACCAGAATGAACAGGGATCACTTCTGCGCCCATTAATTCCATACGGAATACATTCGGGCTTTGACGTTCAATGTCTTTTGCGCCCATGTAAACGCGACATTTTAAGCCGAGTAGAGCACATGCAAGTGCAGTTGCTACACCGTGTTGACCTGCCCCTGTTTCAGCGATAATTTCTTTTTTACCCATACGTAAAGCGAGCAGTGCTTGACCTAATACTTGGTTGGTTTTGTGTGCGCCACCGTGCAGTAAATCTTCACGCTTTAGGTATAACTTAGTTTTAGTACCCTTGGTTAGGTTACGACAAAGCGTAAGAGCGGTAGGACGACCGGCATATTCTTGCAGCAGTGTCATGAACTCGGCACGGAAATCTTCGTCTGCTTGAGCATCAATAAAGGCTTGCTCAAGTTGATCAAGTGCAGGTACTAAAATTTGTGGAACGTATTGACCACCATATTCGCCGAAGTAGGCATCTAATTTTGCCATGATATTTTCCTTAATAATCTCGTAATGCGCTAAATACGGCGCGTAATTTTGTGTGATCTTTTTTTCCTGGGGCCGATTCGACACCAGAGTTGAAATCTAATCCGTGGCAACCAAGTTGTGCGGCTTGTTTGGTATTGTCTAGTGATAAGCCTCCGGCTAGCATAATGTCGTTATGTGGCAGTTTACTCCAATCAAAACTAACGCCTGTGCCGCCTGCTTGAGAGCCAACTTTACAATCTACCAACACTTTATCAGCAAGGCTTTGCGGAAGGGAAATACTTTGCGCATCATCTGACACAGAAATAACATTCCACACTTGGCATGCTGTTGGTAATTGCTGTTTTAGCTCGGCAATATATTCTTCACTTTCATTTCCATGAAGTTGAACAACAGCTAAAGATAACTGGCTTTCTGCATTCACTACGGTTGCAACTGTTTCATTTTGAAACACCCCGACATAGTTTAATGTTGTCGCTTGAGTGATGGTTTTTGCGGTTTCAAGAGAGACAAAGCGAGGTGATTTTTCAACAAAGATTAATCCGCCATACACAGCACCTGAGTCATAAACTGCTTTTGCATCTTCAACAGAAGTTAAGCCACAGACTTTGTTCTCACCTAGAATTACTTTTCGCGCAGCTAGTTCTAGATTTTCTTCTGCCATTAACGAGCTGCCAATTAAAAACCCCGTTGCGTGTTTCGCTAGATCTTTCACTTGCTGATGGTTATAAATGCCTGACTCAGAAATGATTATTGTGCCTTTTGGTAGCAGTGGGGCAAGTTCTTTCGTGCGGTTTAAGTCGGTGGATAAATCACGTAGATTGCGGTTGTTAATGCCAATCACTTGCGCTTCTAATGCGACCGCTCGGTGTAACTCTTCTTCATTACTGACTTCCGTGAGTACACTCATACCAAATGAATGAGCGACTTCTGCAAGTTCTCTGTATTCTTCATCGTTAAGCACTGAAAGCATTAGTAGAATAGCATCAGCACCGTAGTGGCGAGCTAAATAGACTTGGTATGCATCAATCATAAAATCTTTGCATAGAATAGGCTGATTAACTTGATCACGAATAATTGGTAAGAAATCAAAACTGCCTTGGAAATACTTTTCGTCCGTTAACACAGAAATTGCACTGGCGTGTTTGTTATAAACTGATGCAATGTAATTCAAATCAAAATCTTGTCGAATTAGTCCTTTCGATGGCGATGCTTTTTTACATTCAAGAATAAATTCGGTTTTACCCGTTTTTAATGCATCATAAAAACTGCGATCAGAATTTGTTAGGCCATTCTTAAAGGTATCGAGAGGCTGACTTTCTTTACGTTCATTTATCCAAATCGCTTTGTCTTTGACAATTTTAACTAGCACTTCAGCCATTTGGGTATTTTCTACTGAGATGTGCTCAGACAATTGTTGTGTCATCTTTATTATCCTCGTGCAGCCAGTTGTTGAACTAGCTCGAATGCTTTTCCTGAGTTCATCGCATCAATGGCTTTTTGTGCATTGGCTTTTAAATCTTCATGTCCAAATAAACGCATTAATAGGGCAACGTTAACGGCAATGGCACCTAATTGAGCGTCAGTCCCTTTACCCGTCAGGATATCAGTAATAATGGCTCTGTTTTCTTCCGGCTCTCCACCCTTAATTGCTTCAAGTGGGTGGGTGTCTAAACCAAAATCTTCAGGGGTTAATGTGTATTCTTTGATTTCGCCATCAATGATTTCAGCAACCGTTGTTGGACCATGAATCGCAACCTCATCTAAACCTGAACCAAAGACCACGGCTGCGCGTTTCATTCCCATATTCACCATGGTTTCTGCAATTGGTCGAACAAGAGACTCATCGTATACACCCATTAATTCAATGTTTGGACGAGCAGGGTTGATCAATGGACCAAGGATATTAAAGATGGTGCGTGTTTTCATGGTTTGACGAATTGGCATCGCATGACGTACACCGCCGTGATAGTGCGGTGCAAATAAGAAGGCAACGCCTAAGTCATCAACGGCTTTTCGTGTATCTTCTGCTGACATCGCTAAGTTGATACCAAAAGAATCCAGCAAGTCAGAAGAACCTGATTTACTTGATACGCCACGATTACCGTGTTTTGCGATTTTTAGACCACACGCTGCAGCAACAAACGCTGCTGTGGTGGAGATATTAATGGTATTTGAACCATCTCCTCCTGTGCCTACGATATCGGCAAAATCATAATCTGGGCGAGGAAAATCATTGGCATTTTCAAGCAATGCTTTTGCAGCGCCTGCAATTTCGTTAGGCGTCTCGCCTTTTATTTTTAAACAAGTTAGCGCGGCGGTAAGTAGAATCGGATCTAACTCACCTTTAATAATTGCATCAAAAAGGACTTGGCTTTCCGCTTCTGAAAGAGAAATTTGATCATATAGTTTTGTAAAAATGGCTTCAATTTGAGTCATGAGAATATCCTTATTCTTTGTTATCTGAATGGCTTGAATCTAAATTTAAAGCCCAGTTTAGTGTATTAATTAGTAGCTCAGCGCCTTGCGTCGTTAAAATGGATTCAGGATGAAATTGGAATCCACACACTTTATCTTCTTCTTGGATCACCGCCATGACTAAATCATCAACGGTTGCTGTAATGGTTAATTGATCGGTTACCTTTGTTGCGACTAAAGAGTGGTAACGAGCAATAGAGAGTGGGTTTGGTAAACCGTCAAAAATTGCGTGTTGGTTATGGCTCATCATTGCAGATTTACCATGAACGATTTCACCAGCACCTGCAACCGTACCATCATATGCTTCAACAATTGCCTGATGACCAAGACAAATACCGATCATAGGTACTTTGCCTTTTAAGCGTTGAATGACTTCAGGCATACAGCCCGCTTCTGATGGAGCCCCTGGTCCTGGAGATAATACAACTACCGGATTTTCTAGTTTATTTACCGCCTCTTCAAAAGCTACCGCAGATAAACTATTACGATAAATGGTAACTGGGTAGCCAAGTGAGCGAAATTGATCAACCAAGTTATAAGTAAAGGAGTCGAAATTATCGAGTAATACAATATGAGCCATTAGTTTTTCTCCTTAGTGCTTACTGGTTGAGCTAAGTGCGCTTTTTGAATTGCAGAGATCACCGCTTGGGCTTTTCCACGCGTTTCATCAGCTTCAGCTTGTGGGTCAGAGTCATACACCACACCAGCTCCGGCTTGAACTTGAGCGATACCGTCTTCAACATAGGCTGAACGAATAACAATACAAGTATCCATGTTGCCATCGCCTGTTAAATAACCAACAGCGCCACCATAAGTGCCTCGGCGTGTTTTTTCTACGTCACGAATGAGCTGCATAGCACGGATCTTTGGTGCGCCAGTTAATGTCCCCATATTCATACACGCTTGGTAAGCATGAAGGGCATCAAGATCCCCGCGTAATTGACCAACAACACGAGAAACCAGATGCATAACATGGCTGTAGCGATCGACTTTTAATAAATCAGCCACATAGCGAGTGCCTGCTTCTGAAATACGAGCCACATCATTACGAGCCAAATCAACTAGCATCATGTGCTCTGCATTTTCTTTGGTATCACAACGCAGTTCTAATTCAATGCGGCTGTCTAAATCATGGTTGATAGAGCCATCGTTGTTTTTACCACGTTGACGTGTGCCTGCGATTGGGTAAATCTCAACTTGGTTTGTTTCTTTGCCGTATTTCAATGCAGATTCAGGCGATGCACCAAACAGGGTGAAATCGCGATCTTGCAGATAAAACATATAAGGGCTTGGATTACCTATTTTCAGTTCACGGTAAGCTGCTAATGGCGCAGGGCAAGGAAGAGTAAAGCGACGAGAAGGAACAACTTGGAAAATATCGCCTTTAATGACAAATTCTTTTAAATCTAATACGGTTTGACAGAAATCTTCATCTGACACACTTGGAATTGCTTCACAACGTTCTAGCGTTGGGGCTGAGGGAACCGTATGTGGCTCTGAGCAAAATTCTTTTATTTCAAGAAGTCGGGTAGAAACACTGGCTTTGATAGTCTCATCAGTATTAAACAGTGATCCCTGAAGTACCGAAGACTCGGTTTGGTGATTGATAACCAAAAGTGATTCCGCTACATAAAACACATAGTCTGGACAATTATTGGTTGTTTCTGCATTACCGAGGTTTTCAAAATTCGCCACTAAATCATAAGCAAATAAACCGCCCAAAAATAGCGCATTAGAGGGTAATCCAGTTACATCAAAGTGATTCTGAATAAAACGCAGAGCATCAAAAGAAGAAAGCTCACGTAAACGGCTGTCTTCATCCAGATCTTGGTTAATCTCTGGAAAGTGCAGCGTGAGTAGAGTTTGAGAAGATAGAGTGATCAAAGAAGAAGGCAGAGATAGCGCTAAGGTCTGTAATAAACGTTCACCGTTCAGCGTTAGGGCTTCTAAGGTAACGTCTTTATCAAAACAATGAATTCGTACCGCCGCATCAATCAGCATTAAGCTTATGATGTTTTGCTTAGAGTTTACTTCAGCCCCTTCGAGTAACAAGCTCATCTCTTTATTCTCACATAAAGTAGAATAAAGTTGTGTTGGATCGGAAACGTATGGAACGTTAAGGGAAAGAACTTCTAGCTGACCATCATTGGACATTACTGACTGCATTCCAGCCTCCATGCTAATACGTTGAATTGATGTTACATTTTTATTGGATTTCATAGTCGCATATTTCACTTTTGTTGCCACTCTTTTCTTAAAACTTGTGAGGGCTGAATGACTGGCTGTTTAGATTTTCATCTATTATTGGTGTTATCTATCGTTTAAGCTTAAGGTATAAAAAACCCGCTGGATGGCGGGTAAGGTTTTTATGTTGAAAAATATTAAGCACAAAAACACTACCCGAAGTAGTGCCACCAACGTTGAGTCATCACGCTTCTTTTTAAGAATACTTGTTGTTTGCTAAGCTGTGACATAAAGTACCTACTATGTAAACCAATAATGAATTGGTGAAAAAATGTTTAACTGTGTATCAGTAAACTAGTACGCAAGGTGAAAGTCAAGAATAATTATGAAAATAGACCTACATAGTCACACAACTGCGTCAGATGGGCGTATGTCACCTACTGAATTAGTAGAAAGAGCGGTTACTTTTAATGTGAAGGTGCTTGCTATTACTGATCACGATACCGTGGCGGGCTTGGTTGAAGCTCATCAAACGATTAAAGCAAAAGCTCTGCCAGTACATTTAATTGATGGTATTGAACTTTCGACTTTATGGAGCAACAAAGACATTCATGTTGTTGGCCTTAATGTTGATGTGAATCACCCTGAATTAATTGCACTGATAGAACAACAAGCGCAGCGTCGAGATTCTCGTGCGAGAAAAATGGCTGAACGTCTTGAAAAAGCCGGTTATGCGGGAGCGTATGAAGGCGCGGTGGCTCTGGCTAATGGCGGCTCGTTGACGCGAGCGCATTTTGGTAAGTGGTTAGTTGACCAAGGTCACGCAAAAACGATGCAGGCGGTCTTTAAAAAGTTCTTAACACGCAATAACATAGGATATGCTCCACCAGATTGGTGCTCAATCGAAGAAGCGGTGGAGGTCATTCATAATGCTGGTGGAACAGCGGTATTAGCTCATCCTGGCCGATATAATTTAACGGCAAAATGGATTAAACGACTATTGGTCGCTTTTGTTGAGGCAAAGGGGGATGCAATGGAAGTCGCATTACCACAACAAGGTGTGCAAGAACGTCGAGTGCTTGCAAACTATGCCATTGATTATGAATTACAAGCATCACAAGGGTCAGATTTTCATTATCCGTCACCTTGGACAGAGCTTGGAAGAAATTTATGGCTACCTGAAGGGGTAGTACCAGTATGGCAAGAATGGGATTTACCCACATTTGAGTAAACTCTGCTCTAGATAATAATTAATATAATAATGACCTGCTAGGCAGGAGGAATAATGAGCCAGTTTTTTTATGTACATCCAGAAAACCCGCAAGCGCGTTTAATAACTCAAGCGGTTGCGATCATTCGTAATGGTGGTGTGGTTATTTACCCAACCGATTCAGGGTATGCGCTAGGTTGCCAATTAGAAAATAAACAAGCATTAGAGCGAATTTGTCAGATCCGTCGTTTAGATGATAAGCACAATTTTACCCTGTTGTGTCGTGATCTTTCTGAGTTATCGATTTACGCTCGTGTTGATAATAGTGTTTTCCGTTTATTGAAAAATAATACGCCGGGCGCATACACCTTTATCTTTAAAGGCACAAAAGAAGTGCCGCGTCGTTTGATGAATCCAAAGCGTAAGACGATTGGTATGCGTGTACCTGACAATAAAATTGCCTTAGCTCTGTTAGAAGAGTTGGGTGAGCCATTAATGTCTACGACCTTGATTTTACCTGGTAATGAAATGGCAGAGTCTGATCCTGAAGCAATTCGTGATCAACTTGAGCATACTGTCGATTTAATTATGAATGGTGGTTATTTAGGCGAGCAACCAACAACGGTTGTTGATTTTAGTGATGATGAAATTAATGTTGTACGTATTGGTGCGGGTGATCCAAGCCCATTTCAGTAAGAGAGTATAGTCAACACTTACTAATAAATAGCCAGCAGTGACTGGCTATTTTTATATCCATTGTTCTACGATTTTTAGTAGCTGTGATTTAATAATAGGCTTTGTTAAGTACCCATCCATTATCGTTGTTATTTTCATTAGTTCATTATGATCAGATTCACCAGTTAAAGCGATAATAGGGATTAATGGGTGTGTTTTTTTAATTTTTTCTGCGGCATCAACACCATTCATAATAGGCATACGAGAATCCATAAAAATAAGATCAATATGAGTATTGTGGACTACATCAATGGCTTCTAATCCATCCCCTGCTTCAATAATAGTGAGATTATCTCTTGCAATGAAGGTTTGAATTAACATTCTCTGTACTTTTTTATCGTCGACGATAAGTATGGTTTTTTCCGAGTTGTTATTTGTAATATTCGTTTCTAATGTGATGTTTTGTTGTACTTGTGGAGACTGAGTTATTGGCTGGTTATCATTACTCACTTTAGGAAAACTCAGAACGAATTCAGTAAATGCCCCTTTTTTTGAATAGCAGGCAATATTGCCACCAAAGGAGTGCATAACTCTTAGACAATAAGATAGTCCTAAACCAGTGCCTCCTTTCTTATTATGAGTAAAAAAATCATCAAAGATATTAGGTAATATATTTGAATCAATTCCAGGCCCAGTATCTCTAAAGATTAAAGAATTGGTCGTATTCCCTCTAGTTAACTGTATTGATATTTTACAGTCTGAGTCATCAAAATAATGAATGGAATTACGTAATAAGTTAAAGAGGATAAAACCAAATAAAGTATCGTTAGCATGTATGGTGAAATCATCGCTTAGATTAACGTGAATACGGTTACGAATCTTTTCTGAGTCAAAAGCATACTCATTTATAAACTGATTAGTTAATTCCGAAATGGAATAATACTTAAATAAATGCTGGTTTATTTCTGAACCTTTGCTTTCACTGAGAATGATATCAATGAGTTGAGCGCCACGTTGGATCGCCAATTTGCCTTTTTGTAACTCATCATTGATCGTTGTTTCGTTTGAATGCGCGCCAATACGTTCAAAGTGGTACTGAAGTTGTGATAAAGGATTACGCATCTCATGGGCGATAGAGTTTGCAAGTGCTTGAGATTGAAGAACTTTACGTTCACTTTCAATATACCCTTGAACCTTGGTTAATACCCACTGTACAGCGGTAATCTCTTCATTAGAAAAAGTAGAACCATCTCGCTTATTTGCAGAGATAAGTAAGTGAGAAATCAGCTTATTTTTTCCAAACACAGGAAGTATTAAGGCTGTTTTATGGGAATCCATCTCTTTTTGGATTTGATGCAGTTCAGAATGATTTGATTCTGGAGCATAGTGAATTTGATAATCTAACTCATCTTTCACCAATGCAGAATTTGATCGGTTCAAATGTGGTATGAAGATATTGTAGTTTGTGTTTTTACCGACTAAGAGCAGATCATCTTGTGGTGTTCCAAGCAGAGAAGCCAATTTCTCGATAGCATGTTGAGTTGAATATTTAAATTCATCAGCAATTTCATATATTTTATCTACCGGTGTTTTTTTGTCTTTGTAGATTAATAAACTAGAGAGCATTTTTGCTTTTGAAAGTATTTTATTCCAAAACAAACCAGTGAAAATTATCAATAAAATACTACTATAGAATAGACCACTTTCTTGATGGTTATTATAAAAATAGAGAAAAGGGCTAAGGAAGACGATTAAGGTCATCGTATAGGAGGCTACCCAAAAAGAGATATAACGGAAGCTGTATAAGCGATGATAAAGTAACGTATAACCAATTAAAACGGCTTCGGTGACAGAAAGGGCAGGTGGTATCCAAGCAAATGAAAAGTCGTGCCATACCATCGGTATTATTATTTGAGAAATAATAGTGGAAGACATAAAGATTAAAATACCAAACAATAAGTAAGTCGATTTTTCTTTATTCAGTTTTATTTTACTTTTTCTTAATTTTGTAAAATTATAAATAATCAAGCCAATAAAGACAAAAGCATTAAGAAAAAACAGAGTAGCTAATGGGCCAAAATGAATAGTAAAAAGGCCTTTATCTACAATAGTAACACCAGTAACGGTTAAGTTTGGTATTAGATTGATGGCCAGAGCAAATGTTGTTTCAGCATAAAAAAGAACCACTTGCCACGTTTTTAATTTTTTGTTTTTCTCTGTTGATACTAGTCGACAGGAAAATAAGAAGGCAAAACTAAAGGCAAAATATGAGCTTAAGTTAGCAAGTAGTGCGACTTGTATCGCGGTACGTTCAGTAAATTTAACTAATAGATTAGATTGAAAATAGTAATTAGTTAAAATCCAAAGAACGATAAAAATAGAGTATGCAATATATGGATGATAAACTTTAGGGTCAACTTCCATCCGATCTTTAAACAATGATCGAATAAAGTAGGCCACCCATAATAAGATAAAGACGGCAATAAACAGTAATAAATTATCTTTTGGGAGGCCACTTAACATTTATATTAAACTCATTGTTGTTTTAGTTCTTTTCTTCGTTGGATGATTTTAACATTATATTCTTTAAAATCATATTGGTTGAAAACATAACTTGCGTTCTTTGTTAGACAGATCCCTTTGTAAGTAATTAAACCTGAGCTATTGATATCTTGAGAGCTAGTAAAAATAAAAGGCATATGTTCTGTTTCTATACTATTCATTGCTTGATAGAAAAGTATCATTGCTGGCTGCTCTATAATAGAGAAGATCATATCCCTACCTGAGTTATAAAGCGCATTGGCTAAGCCTTTCTGAGCTAAATACAGAAAATGATTTAATTTTCGTTTTGGTCCATTTATCGTAAATCTAATCACGCCACACACTCTTTTTTTATCTACTATAGAAGAATAAATGGCGTTTTCTAGAACTGAGCTGCACATCATTGTGTTTTTATTTTTAGATAAAGTAAGTCGTGATTTTAGTTGTGGAGAAAAATGCTGCAGTGAAGGGGTGATATCGTATTTATTCCATTGCTCTGTTAAGAAAAAAGAATCAAAAAACAACCAATTTTCTTTGTCTTGATAGTGTTCAATCAGTGCGGAGGAAATGATCATTGGCTTTTTGATCTGTTCGTCCATTTGATACAAGATAAAATGCTCTCCTTTTGACGAAACATCGAGAAGATTAAGCATCTCGTACCATTTGTGCTGTTTTATAAAAGTAGCAATGTTTATTAGTACAATAGCATCTGAAAGTAACAATGGTTGATCTGTAAATTCGGTATAAAAATATCGCTGATCTTGGGAGATATCTCTAACTAATTCATAGTGGTAGTCTTCATGAATAACAGATGATGCCGTTGTTTGGAATTGGTTTGTATGTTTATTGCTTAGTGCTGAATTTTGTATGGTTCGAAAGATTTCAAATTCAGTCCAGCATGTTAATAAACAACCAAACAGTTTTTGTGCAAGTTGTTCGATGACAAAGTAGTGTTGCGGAAGGGTTGAGCAGGGGATCTTACCTATAATATTAAAAGCGATATCAGTTGAAAAAATGTGTGCAAGGTTTCCTTGATTCGATTCGATTAATTTACGCGAAATAGTAGTCTTTCGACTATCAACAATTTGTTTGAGTAAATTGGGATTTTCCGTTTTTTTACAGTGTATTTCGAGTAGCTGTATAAATTCATCTTGCTGGTTTTTTTTGTGCCATTTCATTAAATGAATTATTTGATACTGAGTTCAGTAATTGATGTAATTTTTTCATCTCTATTTTCCTTTGTGATGATTAAGATGTACTGATTATAAATCAGCATCTCCATCATACGGTAAAATTTCATGTAATATAAATTTTTGCTTAATTTTTTACCATTCGTCACAACCTTATTGTATAATCACCCTCCATAGAATTTTAAAGTGGTTGAGAAATACTATCTAGTTTAGGTAGATTCTTGATTCATAAAAGTTAATTGACGCCTGTGAAGGCGACATAATAAGGTAAAAAATGAGCGAAAAATTACAGAAAGTATTAGCACGAGCAGGTCTTGGTTCTCGTCGTGAATTAGAAACGATGATTCAGTCTAATCGTGTTAGTGTTGATGGTCAGATTGCAAAGTTAGGTGACCGCCTAGAAAATATTGATGCAAGAATTCGTATTGATGGTCATGTTATATCGGTAAAAGAGTCAACTGAAGTTATCTGTCGTGTTCTTGCTTACCATAAACCAGAAGGCGAATTGTGTACTCGTCACGATCCTGAAGGTCGTCGTACTGTTTTTGACCGTTTACCAAAAATCAAAGACTCTCGTTGGGTTTCTGTTGGTCGTCTAGATGCCAACACTGCTGGTTTATTGTTGTTCACTACTGATGGTGAACTAGCAAACCGTCTAATGCACCCAAGCCGTAAAGTTGAACGTGAATATATGTGTCGTATATTCGGTGACATTAATGACAAAATGGTTAAAAACCTTGTTTCAGGTGTAAAACTGGAAGATGGTGAAGCTCGTTTTGAAGACGTGATGTATGCAGGCGGCGAAGGTATGAATCATACTTTCTATGTTGTAATCAATGAAGGTCGTAACCGCGAAGTTCGTCGTTTATGGGATTCTCAAGGCGTAACAGTAAGTCGTCTAAAACGTGTTCGTTACGGTGATATTTTCCTAGAGAAAGCATTACCACGCGGCGGTTGGATGGAGCTTGAGCTTAAAGAAGTAAACTACTTACGTGAAATGGTTGAATTGCCACACGAAAAAGAAAGTTTATTAGATGTAGATAAAGAATCACGTAAGCGTGCTAAGTCTAAATCTCAAAAGATCCGTCGTGCAGTAAAACGTCATGATGAGCGTACAACGGATGATCGTGGTGCAGTACCTGCTGCTGCTGGTCGTCGTGGTCGTAATAACAAGAAACCTGTCGGTAGCTCATTACCATCAGCAAAACGTAATACAACGGGTGATGCTACTAAGCCAACTGGTAAGCCAAGCGGTAAAGGTAAAAAACCTTCTGCAAATGGTGTAAAACCAATTAGAACTAAGTTCTCTCCAAATGGTAAAGCACCAAAATCAGCACCAAGACAACGTTAAGTTGAATCGCTGATTAAAAATCAGAAAACAGACAAATAAAAAAGGGTTGAAGCCATACGGTTTCAACCCTTTTTTTATCTATTTTTTGTATATTATAGAGAGTTCTAAAAATCACTTACTTTGGTTGTGCGTCAATACATTGGCCGTTAACGTTAATGCTTTCTGTAGCCATTAAGTAAACATATAGAGGCATGATATCCTTTGGTGTTTTAAGTAGACTAATGTCTTCCGCTGGAAAAGCTTGTGCTCGCATACGAGTGTGAGTACCGCCAGGATTAATGGCATTTACTTTTACGTTAGTCCCTTCCATTTCATGTGCGAGCGTTTGCATCATCCCTTCAGTGGCAAATTTTGAGATAGCGTAAGCTCCCCAAAAAGCACGGCCTTGATGTCCGACCGTCGATGTAGTGAAAATAATACGTGCATCATCTGATTGCTGTAGAACAGGCAGTAAAGCTTGAGTCATTAAGAATTGTGCTTTGACGTTAATTTGCATAACTTCGTCAAACATAGCTTCTTCAAATTGCTCAAATGGACTTAACATGCCAAGCAATCCTGCATTATGTAGCAGACCGTCTAGTTGACCAAATTGACTGCTAATTGTTTCAGCCATATCGACGTAGTGTTGTTTGGTTGCACCTTTTAAATCAAGAGGGACAATTGCTGGTGTAGGGTAACCTGCCGCCTCGATTTCATCATATACGGCTTCTAATTTAGCCACGGTACGACCAAGCAGAATCACTGTCGCGCCATGTTGTGCATAATGTAATGCCGCTTGCTTACCAATGCCATCTCCAGCACCTGTAATGAGAATTGTTTTGTTTTTTAATGCGTCAGCTGAAACCTGATAGTCCACTCTGTAATCCTTGTATTTCAACGCTCACCATAAATAAGACTGCTTGTTTTTGCAGTGTATTGATGTAAAAACACGCATTTAGTGCGAGTTTCTATCATAAGGTGAATTAACTTAGGGTTAAGTTAGGTACAATACACGAAACATACTTAAGAGGGTATTACATTGGAATTTTTGTTTGATTACGGTCTCTTTTTAGCGAAAGTAGCCACAGTGGTTGTGTCTATTATCGTCATTTTAGTAGCGGTGAAAGCGGTAGGTGGTAAATCTGCGGCAGCAAAAGGTGAGTTGGAAGTCACTAACTTAACTGAGCAATATAAGGATACGGTTGCAGAGTTAGAGCACCATTTATTTGACGAGGCTGAATTAAAAGCACGCGCAAAAGCTGAGAAAAAAACACAGAAAGAAGCCGATAAAGCAAAACAGAAAGAAGTTAAACAAGCGGCAAAATCAGGTGAATTAGAGCTGAAACGTGATGCTCGCTTATTTGTTTTAGATTTTAAAGGCAGTATTGATGCTAAAGAAGTTGCGAGTCTTCGTGAAGAAGTGTCCGCGATTTTAGCGATTGCTGTTGAAGGCGATGAGGTGCTTTTGCGTCTTGAAAGTGGTGGTGGCATGGTTCATGGTTATGGCCTAGCCTCGTCACAACTGGATCGCTTACGAGATGCCAATATTACGCTGACTATTTCAGTAGATAAAGTTGCGGCTTCAGGTGGCTATATGATGGCGTGTATCGGTGAGAAAATCATTGCAGCACCGTTTGCGATTGTTGGGTCTATTGGTGTTGTCGCTCAATTGCCAAATTTCAGTAAGTTGTTGAAGAGAAACGATATTGAATTCGAACAACTGACTGCTGGTGAGTACAAGCGTACGCTTACTATGTTTGGTGAAAATAGTGATAAAGCACGTGAAAAATTCCAATTAGAATTAGAAGAAACTCATGTGTTATTTAAAGATTTCATTCATGAGCACCGTGCAGAATTAGATCTTGAAAAAGTAGCGACAGGTGAACATTGGTTTGGAAAGCAAGCGCTAGAATTAGGCTTGATTGATGCCATTCAAACGTCAGATGATTATGTAACACAAGCATGTAAAGATCGTGAAGTACTAGCGATTCATTACGTACAAAAGAAGAAGTTAGGCGCTAAAATCGCAGGAATTGCAGGGCAATCTGCTGAGAATGTATTTATGCGTTTAATCAGCAAGGGTCAACGTCCGATTGTTTAAGTTTTAAGCAATGGTAATTAACAAAAAAAGGCTGAATAATTCAGCCTTTTTTATTGTTTTTGACTAGCAAAAATCACTTAACGGTAAACTTTTTTGAAAGCTGGTGGGCAAGGTACTTAAACATATTAAATACAGCGGTTGTTTTCTCTGTTGGTAACCCTTGGTCTGATAAAAAGTACTCACCTTTAAAGACTAATACTTCGTCTTTTTCTTCTACACTAGTTGCACGCATGCCTTCGGCATAGTTCTCATGATCTTGAATGATTTGATTGGCGATTAACAGTAAATCAGCCTCTGAAATGGATTTTTTATCGCTCATAAGTCACTCATTTTTTACTGTATAAAGGAGGGATTTTAAGCATAAAGAATTAAAATTACAATTGATGTAAATCATGATGTTTAAAATAAAATACAGGGGAGTTAATTGGCGTTTTATTGTGAGCAAGCGCAAGTTATGAGATTAACTTTTTGAGCTATTGGTCGGTAAATGTTAATAGATTCCATCGAAATAATAAGACATGAAATAGGATGCAATGGTTATTACATCTAGTTAACATCTGTCCAAAGCGCGACCATTTAGAATCAATTGTAAAAAAAGAGGTTGACGTGATGGCATCCTCCCTCAATAGTAATATAGAGATAAAAGTTTAATTTATAGCTGCGGATATCGTTTTTCGACAGTATTGTATTTCAGCACGAGGACGTTAGTGAGACATTATGGGTAAATCTCTAGTTATCGTGGAGTCACCAGCCAAAGCAAAAACAATTAATAAATACCTTGGCAAGGACTTCATCGTAAAATCCAGTGTAGGTCACGTACGTGATTTGCCTATGGGTTCGACAAGCACCGGAAAGAAAACGGCGGCAGCGTCAACCAAAGGTATGAGTGTTGAAGATAAAGCACGCATTAAGAAAGAAAGAGACAAGAAGAATCTGATCAATAAAATGGGGATCGACCCATATAATGATTGGGAGGCAAATTACCAAATTCTTCCTGGCAAAGAAAAAGTCGTAGCAGAATTACAAAAACTGGCTGAAGACGCAGATATTATCTATCTCGCAACCGATTTAGACCGTGAAGGGGAAGCTATTGCGTGGCACCTTCGCGAGATCATCGGTGGTGATGATTCACGCTATAAACGAGTAGTTTTTAACGAAATTACAAAAAATGCGATTCAACAAGCGTTTGAAACTCCGGGTGAACTAAGCATGCCTGGTGTTAATGCTCAACAAGCACGTCGTTTCTTAGACCGTGTGGTTGGCTTCATGGCTTCTCCGCTGTTGTGGAAGAAAGTCGCACGTGGTTTGTCTGCTGGTCGTGTTCAATCCGTTGCCGTGAAAGTATTGGTGGAACGTGAACGTGAAATCAACGCATTCATTCCTGAAGAGTTCTGGGATATCCATGCGGATACACTGACAGCGGGTAAAGAAAACTTCCGTTTGCAAGTGGCACAGCGTAATGGTTCAGTATTTAAGCCTCTGAACCAAGCTGATACAGAATCAGCGGTAAGCATTCTTGAGAAAGCTGAATACGAAGTCTGTAAGCGTGAAGACCGTCCTACGAAAAGTAAGCCATCTGCACCATTTATTACGTCAACATTGCAACAAGCGGCAAGTACTCGCTTAGGTTACGGTGTGAAAAAGACCATGATGCTAGCTCAGCGCCTCTATGAGGGCGGTTACATCACTTATATGCGTACTGACTCAACTAACTTAAGTAAAGAAGCTGTAGAGACGCTACGTGAGTTTATTGGTTCTGAGTATGGCGACAGCTATTTACCAGCCGCGCCAATTATTTATGGAAGCAAAGAAGGCGCACAAGAAGCTCACGAAGCGATTCGTCCTTCGAGCGTAGAAGTGAAAGTTGACGACCTACAAGGTATGGAAGCGGACGCTCATAAACTTTACAACCTAATTTGGAATCAATTTGTGGCGTGTCAAATGACGCCAGCACAATACGATTCAACCACATTGAGCGTTAAAGCCGATGAATTCACCCTAAAAGCGAAAGGTCGTATCCTTAAGTTTGATGGTTGGACTCGAGTGCAACGTCCAATGGGTAAAAACGAAGATCAACTGCTTCCTGCCGTTCAACTTGGCGATAAGCTAAAACTAGAACAGCTTGATCCAAAGCAACACTTTACTAAACCACCAGCGCGTTTCAGCGAAGCAGCATTGGTTAAAGAACTTGAAAAGAAAGGCATTGGTCGTCCATCGACTTACGCATCAATCATCTCAACGATTCAAGACCGTGGTTATGTTCGTGTTGAAAGCCGTCGTTTCTATGCAGAAAAAATGGGCGAAATTGTCACTGATCGTCTAAATCAATCGTTTGATGATTTGATGGATTACGATTTTACTGCTCGCATGGAAGGCAACTTGGATAAAATTGCTGAAGGCAGCAAAGATTGGAAAGAAGTGCTAAATGCATTCTTCCAAGACTTTACTGACGATATAGCAAAAGCTGAGCTTGATGAATCAGAAGGCGGTATGTCACCAAATAATATCGTAGAGACTGATATTAAATGTCCGACGTGTGACCGTAATATGGGTATTCGTACTGCATCAACTGGGGTATTCCTAGGTTGTTCAGGTTACGCACTGCCACCAAAAGAACGCTGTAAGAAAACCATTAACTTAGGTAATGAAGAGGGCATTATTAATGTTCTTGAAGAAGACGTAGAAACCGCCGCATTACGTGCGAAGAAACGTTGTCCTAAGTGTGAAACAGCAATGGACCCTTACCTGATAGACCAAGATCGTAAGCTACACGTTTGTGGTAATAACCCGAACTGTGATGGTTACATTGTAGAGAAAGGTGAATTCCAACTTAAAGGCTATGATGGTCCAATTGTCGAGTGTGACAAATGTGGTTCAGATATGGAGCTTAAGAACGGTCGCTTTGGTAAATACATGGATTGTACGAGTGAGACCTGTAAAAACACACGTAAGATCCTAAGAAATGGCGATGTTGCACCACCAAAAGAAGATCCTGTTCATCTTCCTGAATTGGAATGTGAAAAATCTGACGCGTACTTTGTATTACGTGATGGTGCATCAGGGTTATTCTTAGCGGCAAGTACGTTCCCTAAATCGCGTGAAACACGAGCGCCATTAGTGGAAGAGTTAGTTCGCTTTAAAGATCGCCTATCACCTAAGTTCTTATACTTAACGGAAGCACCAACACATGATCCAGACGGTAAACCAGCCGTAATTCGTTTTAGTCGTAAGACTAAAGAAAATTACGTTCGTACTGAAACTGATGGTAAGCCATCTGGTTGGACGGGGTTATATCTTGATGGAAAATGGGCTGTTACCGATAAACGTAAAAAGCCAAAGGCAGAGAAAGAGTCTTAATTTTTAAGACATTAATCTCAAGCTAAACAGAAGAGGGCTGCAGAAATGCAGCTCTTTTTTTATGATACCGCTGTCACAAAATTTCATATTTATTATTATTTCGAAATAATGATTGATCTAGGACGTTATACCGAACGAATGGTTAAGGAGATAATTATCGTTATTACCCTTTATTGTTCTATGGAAGTCGGTAGCGTTATGCGTCAATACATGAAGTATTTAATCCCAACAATTATCCCACTCATCATTCTTTTGATGCCTTTGTCAGCTTTTCCTTTTGAAGGTATGACGATCATTCAGCAACGTGTCATCGCTGTCTTTTTATTAGCCGCACTATGTTGGGTATTCGAACCTATTCCTATTTACGCTACCTCGGTTGTTATTATTGTCTTAGAGTTACTTATGGTGTCAGACAAAGGTTTATTCTTATTTAAGATGAATCAAGATGCTGCCCATTTTGGTGAGCTTCTTAATTACACCGACATCATGGCCACGTTTGCTAGCCCAATTATCATGTTGTTTTTAGGTGGATTCTTTCTTGCAATGGCAGCTACGAAATACCGTTTAGATGTTAACTTAGCTAGAGTATTGTTGAAGCCATTTGGAACAGATCCAAAATTCGTTATGCTTGGTTTGATGTTGATTACTGGCATCTTTTCGATGTTCATGTCTAATACTGCGACAACAGCGATGATGCTATCTATCTTAACGCCAGTAATCGCCGTATTTGGACCTAAAGATCCAGGTCGTATTGCTTTTGCATTGTGTATTCCAATTGCAGCGAATATTGGTGGTATTGGTACTCCTATTGGAACACCACCTAATGCGATAGCGCTGAAATACTTAGTGGGTGATAATTTAATTACTTTCGGTGAATGGATGGTCTTTGGGGTGCCATTTGTGATTATTATGATGGCACTGGCTTGGTTCTTAATTGTTTATCTATATCCAGCCAAGCAAACATCAATGAACTTAGACATTAAAGGTAAGTTCTTAAAAACACCAAAAGCGATCACGGTTTATATTACGTTTGCAGGTACGATCTTATTATGGCTTATGGGATCAAGTCACGGCATGAACTCATATACAGTTGCTCTTATTCCCGTCGCTATTTTCTCTATTACAGGGATCATTAACAAAGAAGATCTTAAGAAAATTTCGTGGGATGTTCTATGGTTAGTATCGGGTGGTATTGCACTTGGTTTAGCTTTAGATAAAACAGGCTTGGCTAAGTTAGTGGTTCATAGCATTCCATTTGATGCTTATTCTCCTTATGTGGTTTTATTTGGTGCGGCTTTCTTATGTTTAATCATGGCAAACTTCATGTCTCATACCGCAACCGCTAACTTATTAATGCCAATTATGGCGGCGTTAGGTACATCAATGACGTCACTGACACCACTTGGCGGAGAGTTAACGCTTATCTTAATCGTAACGTTTGCTGCTTCTTTAGGTATGTCATTACCTATCAGTACGCCACCGAATGCATTAGCACACGCAACAGGGAATGTAGAAAGCAGCCAAATGGCAAAAACAGGTGTGATATTAGGTGTTGTTGGGGTGCTATTAAGCTTTGTTATGGTATGGATACTTCATTCTGTTGGCCACATTGGATAGCTTATGAATCAAGAAAAATTACAACGTTTGATTGATGCCTATTTTAGTCAACCTGAGCGAAGAGTCGTTATTCCCGCCGGAGAAACGATTTTAGAGCAAGGTGCTGATAATGATCGTCTCTATTACGTCTGTTCTGGAGAGCTAGAAGGGTTTTATCTAGAAGAGAATGGTGAGAATCAAGTTAAGGTATTCAGCGCTTCTGAAGGCGCTTTTATTGGGGTACACAGTTTTTTTTCTGAAACCCTAATTGCCTCGTCAACGGTGGTGAGTAAAACCGAAAGTGAATTGAGTTGGATTGATTCTACAACAACCGCAATTGAGTTAGAGCGCTATGGCCCTTTAACTGCTCAATTTACGCCTATTATTGTTAATGAACTTTCTCGTAGGCAACGCAGAGCAATGCATGAATCTATTGAAAAAGAGAAAGCATTGCAAAAGTTGTATTCAGCAGAGCAAATGACAACGTTGGGGCAGCTGGCAGCGGGAATTGCCCATGAACTCAATAATGCAGTAGGTGTCTTGAGCAGTAAAACAGAGCGACTTCAATCTATTATTTTAGAGTTACTTGAAGAGATACACCCAGAAGCGAGTAGCTTTGTCGATCAAGGGTTAATCCACGGGCAAAACATCAGCTCTTCTGAAGTAAGAAAGCGAGGGCGAGAGCTTGAAGTGAACTACGGTATTGATAGAGATACCGCACGAGAATTAGCTAGAGCTGTTCCAGAAGGTGAGCTTTCTCAATTTTGGCTTAAAAGTCCAGAACAAGCGGTAAGGTATTGGAACATAGGTCGAGATCTACATGACATGCGTTTGGCTGCAAGACATTCTGTTGGCATTGTTCGTTCTGTCAAACAGCTAGGTCGAACAGACATTGATACCGATGAAATCTTAGATGTGAATGACAGTATCAATAAAGCCTTAGTACTACTGCAAAGTGATTTACGCCGTGTCTCTGTGCATTTAAGTCCTGCAGCTATGCCAATGGTGAAAGCCTCAGCAACAGAGCTTGTGCAGATATGGGCTAACATTATCAAAAATGCCAGTGATGCCATGGAGAAAGTACAAGAACCAGAGATTGAGATCTCTACCAGAGTATCAAACCGTTTTGTCCTAGTCACTATTGCTAATAATGGCCCCGAAATTGATGAAGCGACAAGACGTAAAATATTTCAACCTAACTTTACGACCAAAAAAGGCGGACTCTCTTTTGGCTTGGGGTTAGGGTTAGCTATCGTGAAACGGATCTTGAGTGGCTACGGTGGCTCAATTGCAGTAAAAAGCAATCAAGAAAAAACTATTTTTAGAATTAAATTGCCAGTGGAGGACGGTCATGGAAAAGCTTAATCTGATTTGTGTAGACGATCAAAGGGAAGTGCTGAGTGCCGTTTTGCAAGATCTCGCACCACTAAAGTCATGGATCAACATTGAAGAATGTGAGTCGGCAGATGAAGCTCTCGATTTAATGGATGAATTGGACAGTGAAGGTGGGTACATTGCGTTAGTGTTGTCTGATCATGTGATGCCGGGTAAAAGTGGTGTGGAGTTATTAACCGATGTGTCTCACGACTACCGTTTTTTAAGAACCAAGAAGGTATTGCTAACAGGGCAAGCAACTCATCAAGATACCATTATTGCCATAAATCGAGCACGTATTGAAAGTTATATTGAAAAACCATGGAACGCAGACGAATTAAGAGCATTAGTCACTCGTTTAGTGACCGAGTTTGTATTTGATAAAGGACTTGAATATACCGATTATCAAGAACACCTTGATCAGCAAGTAGTATTAAACCGACTACGATAATCTGGTATTTTTACTATAACTCCCTCATGCACTGTTTTATATGAGGGAGTTATCATAATTACGCCTGAATTAATTCATTACCAGACACATTACCGTTAATGAAAGAGTCAATGCTTCCCAATGTAGTGCCCGCAATATTCTCTAAGGCTTCGTTTGTTAAGAATGCTTGATGTCCAGTAAAGAGAACATTATGGCAAGCAGATAAACGACGGAATACATCATCCGTAATAATATCGTTTGATTTATCTTGGAAGAACAATTCTTTCTCGTGATCATAAACATCCAACCCAAGCGCGCCTATTTTTCCTGATTTTAATGCTTCAATCGCATTGGCTGAATTAAGTAAACCACCACGGCTTGTATTGATGATCATCACACCATCTTTCATTTTTTCAAATGAGTCAGTATCTAATAAATGTGTATTTTCTGGAGTTAGTGGGCAGTGTAATGTGATCACATCTGAGTGGGTAAAAATATCATCTAAGGTCGTGTATTTAACCCCTAAATCAATAGCAACTTGGTTTGGATATGGGTCATAACAGAGGATATCCATCCCTAATCCTTTCAGAATTCGCATCGTTGCAAGGCCAATTTTACCTGAACCAATAACTCCAACCGTTTTTCCAAAGAAGTTAAAGCCAGTTAAGCCCTCTAAAGAGAAATTTGCATCACGAGTGCGTTGGTATGCTTTATGAAAACGGCGGTTAAGACACATCATCATTCCAACGGCATGTTCGGCAATAGCTTCTGGTGAATAAGCAGGAACACGAACAACTTGCAGTCCCAATTCTTTGGCCGCCTCAAGGTCAACACGATCAAAACCTGCGCAACGCATTGCGATTAATTTGGTGCCTTGAGAAGCCAGTTTAGCTAGTACTGGTGCAGATAAGTCATCATTGACAAAAGCACAGATAACATCAGCACCATTGGCAATAGGTGCTGTACTTTCTGTGAGTTGAAAGTTGAAATACTGGCACTCAAACTGATATTTCTCATTACTTCGGCTAAAAGAAGATTCATCATAAGATTTAGTGCTGAACATTGCAATTTTCATATAATATCCTTACAAATAAATAGGTTATATTAATTTTACTCTGTTTCTACTCTATCACTTATTAATGTAAAAATAAGTGAAAAATGAGAGATAGTTGTTTTTTGTATTATCTGAGTAAAGATAGTTATGTATTAGAGCTATAATTTGTTCATATTTAATTTTACATTGAGTTTAGCGATTGCGCTCATGTAATTGATAATAAATATCATTTAGAATTATGGCATATTCAGTAAAGAGGTTTTCATTATGATGCAGCAAATAACAGAATGGCTAGCGAGAGATCCAGATCCAAAAACACGTGAAGAACTTCAATACATTGTTGATAGTAATAATATCTCTGAATTAGAAGACCGTTTTTCTTCTCGTCTGCAATTTGGTACTGCAGGGTTGCGTGGCATGGTAGGTGCTGGACCGAACCGAATGAATCGACTCGTGATCCAAGAGACAGCAACAGGGTTAGGTCATTACTTAATTGAACACATTACAGATGCAAGCCAAAGAGGGGTTGTGATTGGTTATGATGGTCGTACAGACTCTCAACAATTTGCTCATGATACCGCTAGCGTTCTAACTGCACTTGGCATTAAAGTCTTTTTAACAACCAAAGTAGCAGCGACTCCAATTGTTGCTTATGGCATAAAGAAATTTAATGCAGCAGGCGCAGTGGTGGTTACTGCAAGTCATAATCCACCAGAATACAATGGCTTTAAAGTGTATTGGGAAAATGGGGCGCAAATTATTCCACCGCACGATTCCGGTATTGCCAATGAAATAGAGATTGCGGCGACTAAGCCAATCCCATTGATGTCGCTTGGTGATGCCGAAGCTAAAGGGTTATTGGTGTGGCTGAATGATGATTACTATCAAAGCTATCGTAATGCGATGAACAGTAATCCATTACTTTCAAATCATACTAACCCATCAGCCATTTCAATTGCTTATACTGCTATGCATGGCGTGGGTGCTGATATGGCCGAAACTTTATTACGTGACGCTGGGTTTAACCATGTTGTTAGTGTCGCAGAGCAAAGAGAGCCTGATGGGACTTTTCCAACGGTAAATTTCCCTAATCCAGAAGAGAAAGGCGCGATGGATATGGTGATTGCACTAGCTGATTCAATACAGGCTGAGCTGGCGTGTGCCAATGATCCCGATGCGGATCGCTTTGCACTTGCTGCGAGAAAAGTAGATGGTAGTTACCAAATGCTAACAGGAGATCAAGTCGGTATCTTGTTTGGACATTATTTATTGAAACACACGGATGCCACTAAGCAGTTAGTCGGTAATACGATTGTGTCTTCTCGTTTGTTAAAGAAAATTGCAGAAGCAAAAGGGGCAGAGTATTTTCAGACGCTGACTGGTTTTAAGTGGCTGACTAACGTTGCAATGCAAAAACAGAGTGATGAGAAACAATTTCTTTTTGCTTATGAAGAAGCGCTTGGTTATACCGTTGGTAGTGAAGTGTGGGATAAAGATGGGTTATCTGCTTTAGTTGCCTTTGCTCAATTAGCGGCAGAGCTTTCAACCCAAGGCAAGAGTGTTTGGGATGAGTTAGAGTTGATTTATCGCACTAATGGTTTATATGTAAATGCGCAACAAAGCATTGCACTAGATCCTAACTCTCCACCAATGGGGGATAAATTAAGAGCAAATCCACCCAAGCAAATTGCTGGTGTTAACATTAGTGTGACTGAAGATTTGAAAGCATCATTACGTTACTTATCTGATGGTTCAACAGAGTCAATTGATCTGCCTGCGAGTGATGTGCTGATTTATCATCTAGAAGATGAGTCTCGTATTATTGTTCGTCCTTCAGGAACTGAGCCAAAACTGAAATGTTATTATGAGATGGTAACAGAGGTCGCTCCAACTGATGATTATGCGGAGACTCAAATAAAAGCAAATGCAGCAATGACTCGATTGATTAGCGAGCATCAAAAAAGTTTATAATATTTAGGCGTAAATATAAAAACGGTGAGCTATGAGGCTCACCGTTTTCATTTGTATTCTAAAGTGAAATTAAAACGACATTGCAAAAGAACTCAACATCCATAGTGCAAGAACAATAAATATCCCGCCCATAAACTTATGTTGATAGGTTCTGAATTTCACATTGTTAATTAATGATTTACCAAGCGTACCGACTAAAGCAACTAGGATTAGATTAAACACTAACCCCAGAACATTCAGCAATAACCCCAGAACCAGCATTTGCTCTCCTGAAGTCGCAGCAATATTCGTAGAGACAAATTGCGGCAGAAACATCACAAAGAATACTAAGGCTTTTGGATTTAATAAGTTACTCACTAAAGCGCGCTGGTAAAATGTAGTCGCCATGGTTGAGCCTTGCTCTAATTCAGGCGCTTCATCAGCTTCTGCACGAATACAATCCAAACCCATCTTTAATAAGTAAGCGCCACCAACTAGATGTAATGCTTTTAAGGCAATAGGGCTCATAGCAATCAATGCAGATACGCCTAAAGCAGCAAGCAAGGTTAAAATAATACCAGAGGTCGCATTACCTAAGCTGGCAAATACCCCTACTTTTTTACCATAACTCATGCTCGAGGAAGTAATGAGGAGCATATCTGGCCCAGGGATAAGAAGCAGTGCGATCACGGCGGTTAAATAAACAGGAAGAATAGAAATATCAATCATTAGTACATATTGATTAGTTAAATTAGGTGGCGGATTTTATAGTAGTGAGTAGGGCATTTCTACTACTTAAAATGATTGGGAATATAATTTGATGAAAGCAGGGCTAGTTATGCGTCAGTGATGAATTTTTTTCACTATAAAATCAGAGAATTAAATGTTGTATTTATATCTTTGTTCTTACTAAATACGGAGTAATGATTTCGATATCACAGTTGGGTGTAAAATAACTGAAGTAATATCACATATATTAAAGTTTGCAGTGTCTTTTTGTTGATACTGTGTGCATTTATCTACTATATTTCGCCAGTCAATTATCAACCCTGTTTGAGAAAAGGTTTATCCACATGAAATTAAGCACTCTTTGTATCGCAGTGATGCTAGCCAGTTCAACGTATGTAAATGCGGCTGATTTATACAATAAAGAACAAAGTTATCAAGCAGGTAGCCAAGTTTCTTTTAATGGTGATATCTATGAAGCAAAATGGTGGGCAAACCCAGGTCAAACACCTGCGGATATTGCTGCAAATCCATGGGATACTCCTTGGGCGTTGATTTCAGAAGGTGATGGTGTAACACCTCCGCCACCAGTGGTTGATCCCGAACAGCCTGAACCTGAGCCAGAATTGCCTGAAGGTGATTACCCTCAATATAAAGATGGCGAAAAATATAAAGGTGGTGATGTTGTTCAAAATGAAAACGATTTATATCGTTGTAAAATAGGCATAACAGAAGCATGGTGTTCAGGTGCTGCATGGGCTTATGCTCCAGGTACCGGTACAGCGTGGGTGGATGCATGGGAAAAAATTAAAGAAGGTGATATTTTACCACCGGTAGAGCCAGAGATACCACCGGTAGAACCAGAAATACCACCAACAGAGGGTGATGGTTACACGATTAAGCAATCTCAATTGGATGCAAAAGAAGCGGTATTAACGGATTTCGATACAATGAATGATGTTAAAGCGGCAATAGCAACATTAGGTAATGACGCGGTTGAGCGTATTATACCTGGTGCTGAATCAAATCCTGCAAACGTAAAGCGTATTGAAGGTATTGTATCTGAACAAACGTGGCAGTTCTTGTTCCCTAAACGTGCCCCAGAATATACATACCGTCATTTCTTGCAGGCGATAGGCAAATTTCCTGCATTTTGTGCAACGTATGAAGATGGTCGTGATTCAGACGCGATTTGTAAGAAGTCATTAGCTACTATGTTTGCTCACTTTACACAAGAAACAGGTGGTCATACAGCACACTGGGAAGTGGCTGAGTGGCGTCAAGGCTTAGTTCATGTTCGTGAAATGGGTTGGGATGAGGAGATGCGTGGCGGTTATAACGGTGAATGTAATCCTAACGTATGGCAAGGTCAAACATGGCCATGTGGTCAATTTGAAAATGATGAATTTAAATCTTATTTTGGTCGTGGTGCAAAACAGTTAAGTTATAACTATAACTATGGCCCATTCTCTGATGCGATGTTTGGAACAGTACGTACGTTATTAGATAAGCCAGAGATGGTGGCAGATACATGGTTAAACTTAGCGTCAGCGGTATTCTTTTTTGTATACCCACAGCCGCCAAAACCAAGCATGCTACATGTTATTGATGGTACATGGCAGCCAAACCAAGCGGATCTTAATAATGGATTAGTTCCAGGCTTTGGTGTTACTACTCAAATCATCAATGGTGGTGTTGAGTGTGGTGGCACAGTTGAAATTGCACAGTCTTTAAATCGTATTAAATATTATAAAGAATTTGCTAACTACTTGGGTGTGCAAGTGGCTGACGATGAAATTCTTGGCTGTAAAGGTATGAAACAATTTGATGCAGCGGGAGCGGGTGCAGTTAATATCTATTGGGAACAAGATTGGAGTTGGTCAAGTGCAACTCCTGATGGCAAAGCATACGCTTGTCAATTAGTGGGTTATCAGACACCACATTCAGCATTTAAATCTCGTGACTACACAAAATGTGTTCAGGCGAACTTTGAAGTGAACATCATTAATGATGTAGAATAAATTTAACGAATAAATGAAAATCCTCAGTGAGTTTGCTGAGGATTTTTTTTGTCTTTTTATTACCTTGCAACCCATTCTGCTTCTATTAATGTATTTCCATTTGATTTTAAACGGCTAAGAAAAATATCCCCCATGTGAATTTCGCCAACGCCTTGTGGTGTACCTGTCATGACGATGTCGCCATCGCAAAGTTGTGTGTAAGATTTTAAATCTAAAAGAATAGTGGTTGGCGAATAGATCATTTGGTTAACGTGACCACACTGAACTCTTATACTGTTTATAAATAGCTCGATTTGTAGTTTATTAATATCGATGTCATCAAGAGGAATAAAGCGGCTGAACACAGCTGAGCCATCAAATGCCTTTGCTCGCTCCCAAGGAAGTCCTTTGCTTTTTAGCTCAGATTGTAAATCTCGTTTGGTTAAATCAAAACCTATTGCAACGGCAGATAGCTGTTCTTTTTCAATCAAAAAACAGATCTCTACTTCATAATGTAAACGCTCTTGATGGAAAGAAGATAGGGTTGAATTGATGCATGAATTTGGTTTATTAAACACCACCATTTGTTCAGGGATCGTATTATTTAACTCATTAATATGGGCAACGTAATTACGGCCAATACATAATAATTTAGATGGAGTAATTAATTTTTCTCCAAAGCGAACCGAATTCATTTTCCTATCCTTGGTTTTTAAATATGCAATGCAGAGTGTACCTGAACTCCTCTTTTTTCAATCGAACTCTGTTGAGTTTTTAGTCAAAAATCAGATCTCTAGCTCAACTACGAATCGGATCATATAAATAATTATGGTGATCTGTTGTGCTGTTAATGAGATAAATCAGTTAGACCATCATTTATCTGTTTATTATTTTGAATTATTTCTTGGTAGGGATTGTAGGCAAAAGTAAAAAAGGAAGATTGAATAAAAGCGACAGTTTGATCAAAAAACCGCACCACCTAAAATTCTCACAAAATAGGGTAGTGCGGTTTTAATTTTTGATTCTACACATCAGCCATTGAGGTGGCCGTATATAATGATATTCAGATTAACGGATGATCATTTGTTCACGCTCAGGACCAACAGAAACCATGCTTACTCGTACACCCATCAGCTCTTCAATACGTAATACATATGCTTGAGCCGCTTTTGGTAGGCTTTCAAAAGTACGACAACCTGTGATATCTTCTTGCCATGCTTCCATGTTTTCATATACAGGGCTTAATGCAGCGGTTTGAGGCCAAATTGGGTTCTCAGTGTGTTCGCCAGCGTAAGACGTACAGATTTTAAGATCCGCCATGCCACTTAAGCAGTCAATTTTTGTTAATGCTATTTCAGTCGCTGCTTGTAGCTCAATACCGTTGCGTGTTGCGACTGCATCAAAATAACCCATATCACGTGGGCGACCTGTTACTGCGCCATATTCGTTAGCCGCTTCACGGAAGTTATCTTGCTCTTCCATTGCTGTTACTAAAGTACCCGTACCAACAGATGAGCTGAATGATTTAGCAACCGCAATAATACGCTCAGGACGTAAAGCAGGTAGACCACTGCCGATACCAGCATAAGCTGCGGTTACGTTTGAAGAAGTCGTCCATGGGTATTCACCATAAACTAAGTCACGCCCAGCGCCTAACTGTGCTTCAAACAATAAATTTGCATCGTTCTTTTGCATTACTTTTAGAGGTTCAGTCACGTTACAGATGAATTCGCGCCAAGGTGCGCTCACTTCTAGTAACCATTCCGTCATTTCTTCAGCCGTTTGGCTGAAATCGCACGTTGGGTATAGTGCTTTCAGTTGTGGCATTTTCCAATCAAGCATGAATTGAATACGCTCAAGCAATACTTCAGGTTGTGTTAACCAACCAACAAGGATGCCTTTTTTCATTACACGGTCACCGTACGCAGGAGCAATACCTTGGCGAGTTGAACCGTAAGCGCCGTCGCCTAAACGTAATTCTTCTAATGTATCTTCAAGAGCATGAAGAGGAAGACAAAGCGTAGCACGGTCAGAAATGTGCATTTTTACCGTAATACCAGCCGCTTTTACTTCTGCGATTTCTTCGCTTAATGCCGCAGGGCTAATTACCATGCCAGGGCCAAGAATCGCTGTACAATCTGGGTTAAAAATACCGCTTGGAAGTTGGTGTAGTTTAAATGTACCGAAGTCATTTACCACGGTATGACCGGCGTTATTACCACCTTGAAAACGAATGCTTGCAGACGCGTCAGCAGCAAGAAAATCAACGATACGGCCTTTACCTTCATCGCCCCAATTAGCACCAACAACAACAATAGACGGCATAATACAAACTCCTAAATGATTAAGACGCTATGCTAATCCTAATAATGCAATATGAGAAATTAATTATAATTATCGACTTGATAAGAAATTCATATAACATATTGCGTGAAATCTATTCAAAAAAAGGGTATAGGAATGCTTGATCTTCATTGGCTTAAAACATTTGTAACATTGGCAGAGTTAAAACATTTTGGTAAAACAGCCGTAGTTCTTCACATGACGCAACCTAATGTAAGTTTACATATCAAACAGTTAGAAAGTGCGACTCGAGTAAAGTTGATTGAAAGAACCCCATTTCATCTAACTGAAGCAGGCGTTCGATTATTAAAAACCAGTCAAAATACATTAATGGAACTGCAAGTGTGCCAAGCGGATCTCAACGCCATTAATGATTTAAGCCGTGGAACATTGACGATTGCGGCGAGCGATATTATTTCTCGCTTATTATTGATCGGACCTTTTCAATTATTTAAACAAGAGTTTCCAGGGATCGATTTTTCACTACTCAATACAACGTCATCACAAGCGTCAGAATTAGTGAAAAGTGCAGAGGCAGATCTGGGATTTGTTATTGCTCAAAAAGAGAGTCAACCGCTTCATTTTACTGAACTTCAGCAAATAAAGTGGTGTGCATTGGGGAATCATCTTGAAAAGTGGCAGCAAGCGAATTTTGATCCTACTATTGTTTTAGATGGTGAACCTACGCTCATATTACTAGGCCATGATACACGAACACGAGATTTACTTGATTTGGCGTTACCATCCTTGAATTTGCCTAAGTACCGCATCATGGAAGTGGGCAGTGTCGATGCTCAGATTGATTGGGCTGAAGCTGGGTTTGGTGTAGCCATAGTTCCTGAATTTTCTATCCATGCAAAGCGAAATATTAAGGCAGCAGTAACTCCATTGCCTAAGTTTCCTACGACCAGCTTAGGTTACATTGTTAGACAAAATCAGGTGCTATCTAAGGCGATTAAACAACTGCTTAAATGGGTAGATGACGAGATAATTCGTTCACAGAAGTCGTTAACTTAGCGACGTACATGCCTTATAAAATGCAACAAATAGCATTGACATTCATAACTAAAAGGCCTAAAAATACAACTAAATACCAACAAGTAACTAATTGACACTATTGTAATTACTTATTTATTTACGGCCGAATCTAATAAATTTGACAGTTTATATTCTTAATTGTTTGTTCAATTTAATGGAGCTAAAACGTATGCCACTTCACTCTAAAGATACAGTCAGAGATGATCTTCTTGATGATGTTTATTCGTCAGCTGACCTTTCGTTGTCTATGCCAAAATACAAAATGCCTGAACAAGAACATGACCCCCGTCATGCCTACCAAGTCGTTCATGATGAGCTCATGATGGATGGTAATTCTCGACAGAACTTAGCTACGTTTTGCCAAACTTGGGTTGAAGATGAAGTTCATAAACTAATGGACGAATGCATCGATAAAAACATGATCGATAAGGATGAATACCCTCAAACAGCAGAGCTTGAAGCGCGTTGTGTGCATATGTTGGCTGATTTGTGGAACTCACCAGATGCAGAAAATACGTTAGGTTGTTCTACTACAGGGTCAAGTGAAGCCGCAATGCTAGGCGGAATGGCGCTAAAATGGGCTTGGCGTGAAAAAATGAAAAAGTTGGGAAAACCAACAGACAAACCAAATATGATTTGTGGTCCTGTTCAAGTGTGCTGGCATAAATTTGCGCGTTATTGGGACATTGAATTACGTGAGATCCCAATGGAAGGCGATCGCTTAATCATGACACCGGAAGAGGTGATTAAACGCTGTGATGAAAATACCATTGGTGTTGTTCCAACATTAGGTGTGACATTTACTTGTCAGTATGAACCTGTAAAAGCGGTGCATGAAGCGTTAGATAAATTACAAGAAGAAACGGGTTTAGATATTCCAATGCACATTGATGCGGCGAGTGGTGGTTTCTTAGCCCCATTCTGTGATCCTGAGTTAGAGTGGGATTTCCGTTTACCTCGTGTGAAATCAATCAATGCGTCAGGCCATAAATTTGGTTTGAGTCCATTAGGTGTGGGTTGGGTAATATGGCGTGATGCGTCTGCATTGCACGAAGATCTTATTTTCAACGTGAACTACTTAGGTGGCAACATGCCTACCTTTGCGTTGAACTTCTCTCGTCCTGGCGGCCAAATTGTAGCGCAATACTATAATTTCTTGCGTCTAGGTAAAGAAGGGTATCGTAAGATCCACCAAGCGTGTTACGACACGGCGGTTTATCTTTCAGCTGAAATCGAGAAAATGGGAATGTTTGACATTATTTATGATGGCAAAGGTGGTATTCCTGCAATGAGTTGGTCGCTAAAAGAAGGCGTGAACCCAGGGTTTAACTTATTTGATCTGTCGGATCGAATTCGTTCTCGTGGTTGGCAAATTGCGGCGTATGCAATGCCACCAAAACGTGAAGACTTAGTTATCATGCGTATTTTGGTTCGTCATGGCTTTAGTCGAGATCAAGCTGATCTGCTGGTTGCTGATTTAAAACATTGCATCGAGTTTTTCGACAAGCACCCAATCTCTCATGGCAGTGATGAAGTTGAATCTTCAGGCTTTAATCACGGTTAATGTTTCTTGGGCCGTTTTTACGGCCCATTTTCGTTCTAATGGGTTTCTATAAATCTTATTTTTATCTAGATTGATAATAGAAGCCTGCTTCATCTTTATTCTATATGGGAAATAATTATGAATATGGATCAATTGAACCATGCCTTTCATTGGATTAAGTCTCAACGCCGAACTTTATTACTTACTCTATCACTTTTTCTATTTTCTAGTCGCCTTATGGCTGCCGAATCTGTTGAAGCGTTAGCGCAGCATGAAGCTTCTGGATTGTTTGGCTTTTTGTTTACTTATATCGCTCACAATCCTTTTGTGTTTCTTTTCTTAAGTATTGCCATTGGTTATCCTTTAGGAAAAGTAACAATTAAAGGTATTAATTTAGGCTCAACGGCAGGTACATTGGTTGTTGGTGTCGGTATCGCATTAACCGCGTTCTCTGTTTATGGCTTACATATCGATGCGCCGGGTTTGGTGTCTGATATCTTCTTAATGATGTTCATGTATGCCATCGGTATGAAAGTAGGGCCACAGTTTTTCTCTGGCTTAGCAAGAGGTGGGTTAGACTTTGTCGTTATTGGCTTAATTGTTGTATTCAGTAATTTTATTATCGTTTTCTTTGGTGCTAAATTATTGGATTTAGCTCCGGGTTATGCTGCTGGGATTATATCTGGTAGCTATACGGTAACTGCGGTGATGGGGGTTGCTCAATCCGCCATTGATTCTGGTGCCGTTAAAGCACCCGCAGGAATGACTCTCGATCAAATCAGTGCCAACATAGCCGCGGGTTATGCCATTAGTTATATTCTTTCTAGTGTCTTCATTATTTTACTTATTAAATACCTACCTGCGATGTCTGGTATTGACCCGGTGAAAGCGGGTAAAGATGCTGAAGCTGATTTTGGTGCCGGAGGTGATACAGAGGCATTACCTAGTACCAATGGTTTCTCAAATTTAGGAGTTCTTCCTTTAGATATTCGAGCGTACAGAGTTGATCACCAAGAATTAGTTGGACAAGATGTCGACGCGTTATTCCATCGTTATCCTCATGCTGCAATCCTTAAAGTGGTTCGTGGTGATGACGTATTCGATGCGGCAGATAACCCACAACTTCAACTTGGAGATATCATCGGGGTTCGAGGTGATTACCATGTATTAATAGAAGGTGGAGAATCAACTGTCGGTGTAGAAGTTGATGAGCCTAGAGCGCGTAATGTCGATATAGAAGTTGCCGATATTCATTTAGGTAAATCAGCCTACACAGGCAAAACCATCGAAGAAATGAGTAAAGAAGTTGGTTTTGGTATCTACATGAAAGCGGTGTTTAGACAAGGACATCAACTTCCTATGCTACCTCAAACGGTGGTTGAAGTAGGTGATGTTATCCGTGTCGCAGGCTCTGATTGGTGTGTTAAACAGGCCGCGAAAAAATTGAATAGTAATCCTATTGTTGAGAGTACATTGACAGAAACCTTCTACTTAGCGCTTTCTTTATTGATAGGTTATGTATGTGGTCATTTTAGTGTCACTTTAGGTGGGATCCCATTTGCATTAGGAACCTCTGCGGGCTGTATGTTGACGGGGATTATATTCTCATTCCTACGTACTCGTAATCCAGCATTTGGCGGCCCTATGAGTGAGGGGGCTCGTAGCTTCTTACAAGATATTGGTTTGAGCTTGTTTGTTGCGGTATTAGCAGCAACGGTAGGGCCAAAAATCTTGGCTTCATTCCAAGGTATTGTGGTAATTAAAATTGCAGGTTTAGGTTTAGTTGCAGCTTTACTTCCCCCATTATTGGCTTGGATTTATGGTTTGTATTTCCGAAAGATGAATCCTGCGATCCTAGCGGGTGCTTGTGCTGGTGGTCGTAATAGTACCCCTGCAATGAAAGGTGCTCAGGATGAATGTCAAAGCGATATGCCAGCGGTAGGCTATCCGGTTCCTTACGCATTAACCTCAATGATAGTACTGGTCTTAGGTTATCTGACAATGGTCTTGTATTAGAATGTAATAAATATTATAAGCGTTAAACAAAAAAGCCATAGTGATACTTATCATTATGGCTTTTATATTGATCTTTTTTTCTTTTTCTTTGGTCTTTTTTTCTCAAGTACTTTAGTGAGTAGTTTTCGCTGTGGTTCCGAAATCGGAAATCGCTCCATTAATTGATTTTGAATACTTAAAAGTAACGTTTTTTCCCACGGTTTAAACACATCAAACTTAAGTAAAATCGCATCATTTACTTTGATGAAAAGCTCATAGTCGTTCATTGGACTCCTTATTACTAAAAGAACCATAGCATAGGTAGATCGCAAATATCGAGTTATGAAGAAGGTTTCTTTGTTAGTGAGGGGGAATTGAATCGTTATTTATTGAAAGGGCATTTATTTTCCCTGATTTTATAGTGATATGCCATAATATAGACATAATTACTCTATCAAAAATGGTCAAATATGATGGGTGAACATTATTCGATTAGTAAAAACAGTTTTGATGTTTTTCGTTTCGCTAAAAGAGATGTCGATAAAATTGCGTTAGTTACTGAAGGTGGCGGCCAAAGAGGCGTGTTTACTGCTGGTGTGCTTGATAGCTTCTTGCAAGCGAACTTTAACCCATTTGATTTATTGATTGGAACCTCTGCCGGATCGCTTAATTTAGCGTCTTATATTTGTGGTCATAAAGGACACGCTTATCGAATTATCGATCAAGTTACTCGCAGTCCTGATTTTTTCAAATTATCCCGCTTCTTATTGACTGGCGAAGGGATGGACTTAGATTGGTTAATTGATAAAACAGAATTCGATATTCCTCTTAATTGGAAAGTTGGAGAAGAACATCTCAATACTAAACAAGTGCTTGCCGTTGCGGCTCATGCAACCAATTTTGAAACCAAATACTTCGATCTTTCTACCAGTAATTGGAAAGACATCCTCCGCGCCTCTTGTGCTATCCCTGCTCTACATAAACAGCCTGTAATTATGGATGATAAACGTTGGCTTGATGGTGGCTTAACAATGCCTATTCCAGTGCAAGCCGCGTATGATAGAGGTTTTCGTCATATTGTTGTTATTCGCACAGTACCTGTTGATTTTAAAGAAAATCATGACTGGTTAATTTCTCTTGCTAAGATGACAAAGAATAATACGTTAGATCATATGGCCGCAATGCTGATTATTCACGAAGATAATTATCGTAAGACTCAAGCATTTTTAGCGAATCCACCAGATGATGTCATTATTTATGAAATATCACCGAATAGAAGTCTTCAATCTAAAGTACTTGGTAGTACAAAAAAACAATTGGACGCCGATTATCATCATGGTAAAGACGTAGGTAAGCTATTTCTTGAAACAATAGCACCAAAGCTGAATTTAGCGCATTTATCACAAGAACGTTTTTTAGTGAAAACTCGTGAAGAGCATTTTACGGATGGAGAGAAACAGCAAGAATACAATGAGCAAATTGATGCTATTTGGAATAACAAAAAGCTCGGTGAAGTCTTAGGTGTAGAACGTATTCCATTAAAATGGATTAATGTTAACCCTAATGATAAAAAGCAAACGTTAGTTATTGTGAATGGTCGTAATGAAAGCTATTGGAAATATAAAGAAGCGATTCTTGAATTAAGTCAGTATTTTAATATCTACGCTTATGATCACCGTGGTCAAGGTGAGTCTGGACGAATGACACAAGATCATGAATTAGGTCACGTGGATGATTTTCATGATTATGTTATGGATCTTTATATTTTTATGGAGAAGGTCGTGCGACCAAATTTAGAGGGCGAGTGTTTTATGCTTTCTCACTCGATGGGCGCTGCGGTAATGACTCAATATTTATCAACCTTCGATCATCCAGTAAAGGCATCAGCAGCAACCTCTCCTATGTTTGGTGTGTACATTTCGGGCAGGGCGCATGGCTTTAAAAAACAAACGTTAAATTTACTTGATGTGTTAGCGAGTAAACCAAACTATGCGTTAGGCCAAAGTCATTTTAAAGAAGTTCAATATCAAGATAATGTCTTAACTCACAGTGAGGCGCGCTATAAACTATTTCTTGATTTGTTTTTAGAGAAGCCAAACCTAAGATTAGGTGGACCAAGTACCCATTGGATCACTGAATCTATTAGGGCGGGTAAGAAATGCATTGCGAATGCACATAAAGTAAAAATCCCAATACTGATCCTTCAAGCAGGGGAAGATCTTGTGGTGAGTAACGTGGCGCAATCTGAGTTTCATGAGAAATGCGATACAAGCCATTTAGAACAAGTCGCAGGGGCTTATCACGATATGTTAATTGAGAAAGACAGTTATCGAGATATTGCGATTAATAAACTACTGGATTTTTATACCAGTGATTATCGTTATTATTGATGGTAAAAAGCCCTGCGGCATAATCTTAAACAGGGCTTTATGTTGTTAATGGTATTAGAATTTATAGTTTAGACCGACAGTAACAATGTATTCTGATTCGTCATAAAAAGTAATGTTTGAATCGGTTGAGCTGTAACCCGCAAAAGAGATGAATGACCAATCTTTCGAATTCATGAATTTAGTGTATTCGTAAGCGGCAAATAGGCTTAACTTATTGTCTTTACGAGTTTTATTATAAATAGGATTGTCTGCGCTGAAGTTTTGTTGGTTGTACCCTGCGGTTACTACTAACTTATGCCTTTGCATTAATTTGAAAAAGCTCAGCTCAGCGCCGTATTGATCGTAAGAGCTCGCTTCTCCGTCTGCAGATGACGATTGGTAAATAACAGAAGGTAGGACGAAAGAAGTGCGACTTAATGGTAAACGATATTGACCCTTTAAGTAGAGAGTATCGGCGTCTCTTTTTAGTATGTCTTCGACCTCATCGTTTTTGATATCTTTGGTGGCATAAGCGGTATCAATGGTAAAGTTTGAACCTGCAATATTATCGACTTTAAAACGAAATGCGTTTCCTGAGGCATCCGTTTCTGTACGTGCAGAACCGACCAAATATGGGTCAGCCCATGTATTGCTCGACATAATGGTTGGCAGAATAGAAACATCAATCGCCATTCTTGATTTAAATTGATATTTATAACCGACTTCAAGAACAACCGTACCTGTTGCCACATCTTGACGTGTTGTACCAACGTGAACTTGTTGATTTAACTCTTGGCCAAACGTATAGGCAATATTACCAAGAGGAAAGGCCATGAAGCTGTTTTCGGCAGAGGCTTTTTGATTTGTTGAGGTAATGGTGTCATCACCGTCAGTATTAAAATTGGATGTTGAAGATGCAAACCCCGTTGTTAATGCAATTTCACCACTAATGCCTTCTTTATTTGCTAATTTCGAAAGCGCAGGCGTACTAATTACGCAAGTAGTAAGAAGTAAATAGCGTAAGTTCATTCGTCATCATCCTTTGGTTATTATAATGTGAATGACTCCATTGAAACAGTTATAGTAAAAGTTATCAATGATGAATAATTATAAGTCTTTTTTATATTGTTTTGGTGTTGCTGCGACCATTTTCTTAAAATTTCGATGGAAATGACTTTGATCAGTAAAGCCAAGGTCTGTCGCAATAGACGCAATATTATCTCCTTGTTTTAATAATTCTTTTGCTCGATTGATGCGCATGACAATTTGATAAGCATGGGGAGTAATACCATATTGTTTTCTAAATGAATGGATAAGATAAAAATCACTTAAACCCGAGATATTGGCAATGTCAGAAATTGAAATGTTTTTATCAAAATTATCTGAAATATATTGATAAGCACAATCAACAGCTTTTTTAGAAATGATATCTATCGAAGGTATTTTGGCATCAATTAAAAATAATTCAGCGAAAAAATTGATTGCGGTTTGCTCCACTTTAATCGCTGATTCATTTTCTATTAGGGTTTGAGCTAGTGATTGGAATCCTTGATATAGAAAAGGACAATCGCTGTGTGTCATCTGAATAGGTTGAAAGTTATTGTTGTTCTTATTAGATATTTTAGATTGAAGGTTAGCCAACCAACTGGGCTCAACATACAGCATTTTATAGCTCCAGTTTGTGCCTTTTTGTGGGTTACATGAATGCACTTCTTCCGGGTTTACAATAACAGTAGAACCTGGTTGAATTGTTTGTTTTATATTTTGATTTACATACTCACTGATCCCACTATCAACCACTCCTATCGAGAATTCTGAATGGGTGTGCTTTTTGTAGCAGGCGTTTGAATTATCTGAATAACGTAACTCAAACGGAAGAACTGATGATCTTAAAAAGTGAGGATTTGAATTAGCCAACGTAACGTCCATTATTATTTTGATATAAAGAAAACATACACTACGGTTAGTGCAAGTAAGGCCCCCATAATTCGATTAAAAATTTTATAATGAATAGGGTGCTCAAGGTATTTGCCTATAGTTAACCCTAATAGAGCCCAGGTTGATATACAGCAATAACATACGATAAAAAATATCACACTAAATGCCCCAAGGTCTTCGAGAGGAATCACACCATTACTAGAAAAAACGGTGACACCTGATAAAGACACAATCCAAGCTTTTGGATTTAACCATTGACACAATAAGCCCTGGGTCATGGTTGGAGCATCGTCTTTTTTACTTTTATCTTGTTCAGTTCTTTCGCTTGTTGCCACTTTATAAGCCAAATAAAGTAGAAAGGCACTGCCAAGGTAATTTAAGATGAGTGTTGCTGTATGAGAATCATCAAAGGCTTGTATGAGCCCTAATCCCAATAAGATAAGGATAGACACAAACCCCACAGTTGCACCAAAAATATGTGGAATGGTTCTCGTGTACCCATGATTGGCACCAGTAATGGTGGCAAGAATATTTACCGGTCCAGGTGACAGTGAAGTGACAAAGGCAAACGTTGCCATCGCTAGAAATAGAGTCATAATTTATCCTTAAAATTCGGTTACTTCTTTGTGTCCTTCAATGAAGCGGTGTTCTTGTAAATCGACAATACGATAGCGTTTTGCCTTAATTTGTCCTTCTTTGCAGTAGCCTGCTTTTTTTTCCCAGAATCCGGCTTTAAATTCTTTAGTAAAGTATAGTTCAGACAAACACTTAACTCCTTTATAGCGATATAAAGAGAAATTAATTAGTCTTAATGGATAGCCCTCTTCAAATGACAGTTCTTCGCTGTCTACTGCCCATACAAGCATAGTGCGGTTTTCAATGGCGTTGATAAAAGGGATGGTAGAGTCGTATTGACCTTTCTCCGTACCCACGCTTATTTGTTTCAAGAAATGAGAGCGGTATTGTGGACTATCAATTTTAAGATAATTCAATAAATCTAAGAGTAAAATTCCTGTCCAAGTACGACGAATACTCCAGTTACAGACACAAACTTCACGACGATTTTCTGTTATTGGGGCAATTTTTTTTAATTCATCAAGACCAATTTCAATTGGCGTTGCTTCATTAGGCAAAAAGATTTTTAATGACCATTTTTGAGTATCAAACTCTACTGGTGGTCCTTCTTGGTAATAGCGTAATGACGAGGGTTTCTTCTCTATAAAAGGGGTTTTCGTAATTGTTTCCATAATACGACTCACTAATCCGTTAAATTTTTAACACAGCGGAAACCAACAATATTATCTCTAACCGTTGGGGGGTAATTATCTCTACTTGAGCATCGCATATAATCTTCATCATGCAGGCCTGAACCACCTCTGACAACATGGTCAAAATTAATATTTGATATACAAATAGGATCGATGTTTTTAGTGTCCCATGCATAATTTGGAAGGTAATTATCTAAACACCATTCAGCGAGATTTCCCCCCATATCAACGCAACCAAAAGGTGACCGATTTTGGGGGTGAGCATCCCAATCTGTTGATTTTCTGTCAAACTCTTCGGGTTCACAATCAGGTGCAAAGTTAGCAATAGAAGAGGTCGGTTCTGCATTGCCCCAAGGGTAAGTACGAGTATCATTTCCTTTGGCGGCATATTCCCATTGAGTCTCTGTTGGAAGTGTTTTACCTACAAAGGTTGCATAAGCTTCAGCTTCATACCAACTAATACCAGTGACTGGTTTTTTATCACCATTCCAGTTTTTATCATGCCAATATAATGGTTCAGTGATTTGGCTATCTGTAATAAAGTTAAACCCTTTATGCGACCAATAAGAAGGGTCTGAATAACCGCCTTGTTCGATAAAAATTCTAAAATCTTTATTTAATACAGGGTGTATATCTATAAAAAAAGGTGCCAGAGTAATTGTACATATAGGCTGTTCATCAGGGCTTAAGTTCGAACCTCTCTCATAAGGATCCCCTGAAACTAATGTCATGTTATTGATTCTACTCATCTTACTAATCCTAAATCCCCCGTGTATTTATTGACTATTTTTTTTGCTCCATAAATTGCGATACCAAGATATTCAATATCATCGGCTTTAGTTGAAGCCAGTTTTTCTGAATAATCTTGATAATTTTTAGTACTTTGAGCTACGTTTGAAAAGTCGACTACGGTGACTTCATCTTTTAGAAAGCGTCTTATTTCTTTAATTGAACCAGATGAACTGGCTAAAATAGGGATTGGAATTGAAGTGATCCCTGTATGAGTTTCGCCATCATTATTGATGTTGTCTGCGCCGATTAGTTCTGGGTGTAGTTTACCTAGCGATAAAGTAAGAACAGCCGCAGTATTCGCAATTAGCCCTTGTGGCAAGGCTTTATCTATCACGAGCACGCATTTTTGATTGTCCATTACACTTCTTCCTTTTTACGTTGTTTATTTTTTATAAAAAGCACCCAAGTCATTTGAATGGTTAAAGGGGCTGAAATTTTTTCTAGTTGATAGAGTTTGATGGAATCTGAATTGACAAGGCAACAGTCTGATAAACCTTCAGAAACATGGATAGCAGATTGACTTGTTGAAGATGAAAGTTTGATATTTAAATTAGCGCTCGATAGATCTATTAGGCTTGGGCTCGCAGTCTTGATTAAGCCATCAAGACGTGAAATAGGGGCGTGATGAGTATCGATGCTTATAGTGTCGTTATTATTTATTTTTTGCTGTAATTCATGAAGATTTCTACAACAAAGGTAGTATTTAGGAGGAGAAAAAAAGAATGACCCTGACAGTAATGTTCTTGGGTTCATGTAAAAATAATCTGCTTTTTTATAGGCGTTCGCAACAAGTAATGCCACATTGTCATTATTTTCGACGAAGTCAGAAGCTTTTTCAAAAGTATCGAAAAGTAAGATCTTTAATGGTCTATTGAGTAAATTTGAATAGTAATTAGCCGCGGCTTCACTGCTTGAACTTTTTGGGCCAAGAGTGGCAACTGTCGTAATATTACTGTTATCCCGTAGCCAATAATAATTTTGATCCATCATTGTGTATCAATCCTTGTTTTTATTTATGTAACTAGAGTAAAGCAGGGCATGAATTGGTTCTTGTACAAAATTGCTTTTTTCAAAAATAAGGCTATTAAAACAAACAATGCGTTAACGTAGAGTTAGGCTGGATTTTACACTTAACTAACAATTGAAAGCGGAGGAATATTGTATATTTATAGCAATATTTAAAAAGGAATGGAATTCATGTTTAAATTTACTATAGCGCTATTGAGTGCGGTTATTGGCTTTAATGTATCTGCTGCGGATGAGCCAGTTAAACCGCTTCAATTTGAAGAAATCACGAATAATGTGTTTTTAGTTAAATCGTATCGTGAATTTAAAAACTTACAGAGCCCAAAGAAACCTATTTTGGTCGATGCTAATTCTTTAGTGTATATTGATGGAAAGGATGCGTATTTAATTGATACGCCATGGAATGCGTCGAACATGCCTCAGTTGATGACGTGGATTGAAAATAGAGGATTAACATTAAAGAAAACGGTATTTTCTCATTTTCATGAAGATCAAACTGGTGGATTAGAATACCTGCAAGAACATCACTTTGAGACTTACGCGTCTGCATTAACCAACAATTTTTTGAAAGGTGATAACAAGAAAGCGACTAATCATCAATTTTCAGGTGATAATTTTGTGCTGTTAGAAAATAAGATTGAAGTTTTCTACCCGGGGGCGGGTCACACTAAAGATAATTCTGTTGTATGGCTACCCAAAGAAAAAGTATTACTTGGCGGTTGTTTAATGCGAGCAAATGAGGTTAATACGATTGGATGGACGGGTGATGCAGATACGAAAGAATGGGCGGATTCAGCTCAGAAAGTATTAACTAAATACCCTGAAACTCGATTCGTTGTTCCCGGGCATGGTAACGTTGGCGAAGGGACAAACATTATTAGTCATACTGTCGATATTGCTGAGAGCCTATAAGTAAACAAAAATAAAAAAGGATTATCGATGCTTAATGAAGTATTCAAAAATATTTTAGATTAGATGACAGTAAAGAATAGAACTTTCCAATACTTAGAGTGAATTCAATTAGCCCGAACTATACTAACGATATCTTTCACTACAATGGT
>NZ_CAMLHO010000005.1 GCF_946479765.1 uncultured Aliivibrio sp. | reverse complement strand
CCGTGAAGGTGGCCGTACAGTTGGTGCTGGTGTTGTTGCTAAAATCTTCGCTTAATAGCTTAAAGATTTTGCGATAAATCGCATGACTAAAAAAAGGGAAGCTTAGGCTTCCCTTTTTGTTGCCCGTAAGGAAATAAATAAAAATATTTCGTTTGTTTTTCAAACAATGCTTGCATCTAAAAGTGTGATCTGTATAATGCAACGCACTGGCTTAAGTCAGTTTGTGAACCAATGAGCAGCGAGGAGAGTGCTGATTCCTACAGAGTAGGGTTAGTGCTTAGAATGAATACTCAGCTTATGTTCGCGGTTAACATTATTAGAACTTATTTTAATGACTTGTCATTGGCTTAAATTCTAATATAAGTTAACTGACAATGTGTCCTAATTTTGGACCTATGGTTTCACATAAATCAATCGGCATTCTCTCGTTCTTACGAGATTGAGTGGCGATATTATTTGTGTATTTATTATTGGAGCTCTGTCTCATGCAGAACCAACGTATACGTATTCGCCTAAAAGCATTCGATTACAAGCTAATCGATCAGTCTACAGCGGAAATCGTTGAAACAGCTAAGCGCACTGGCGCTCAGGTTCGTGGTCCTATTCCACTGCCTACACGTAAAGAGCGTTTTACTGTTCTTACTTCTCCTCACGTTAACAAAGACGCACGTGACCAGTACGAAATTCGTACTCACAAGCGTTTAATCGACATTGTTGAGCCAACAGATAAAACTGTTGACGCACTAATGCGTTTAGACCTTGCCGCTGGCGTTGATGTTCAAATTAGCCTAGGTTAAGGGGAGAATATTATGATTGGTCTAGTCGGTCGTAAAGTGGGCATGACCCGCATCTTTACCGAAGAAGGCGTTTCTATCCCAGTAACTGTTGTTGAAGTTGAAGTTAACCGTGTTTCTCAAGTGAAAACTGTTGAAACTGACGGCTACAACGCAATCCAAGTTACTTGTGGTTCTAAGAAAGCTAACCGCGTATCTAAACCTGAAGCTGGTCACTTTGCGAAAGCAGGTGTTGAAGCAGGTCGCGGTCTTTGGGAATTCCGTTTAGAAAACGGTGAAGAATTCACAGTTGGCGCTGAGCTAAGTGTTGAAATCTTTAACGAAATCAAAAAAGTAGACGTTACTGGTACATCTAAAGGTAAGGGCTTCCAAGGCGTAATTAAGCGTTGGAACTTCGCAACTCAAGATATGACTCACGGTAACTCTTTGTCTCATCGTGCTCCGGGTTCAATTGGCCAATGTCAAACTCCAGGTCGCGTATTTAAAGGCAAAAAAATGGCAGGTCATATGGGTGCTGAGCGTTGTACTACTCAAAACTTAGAGATCGTACGTGTTGACGCTGAGCGCAATCTGCTTCTTATTAAAGGTGCAGTACCAGGCTCAACAGGTGGCAACGTGATCGTTAAACCAGCTGTTAAAGCATAACGTCTTAGGAGTATGTAATGGAACTTATGGTTAAAGGTGCTGCGGCACTAACTGTATCCGAAACTACTTTCGGACGTGAGTTTAACGAAGCTCTTGTACACCAAGTAGTTGTTGCTTATGCAGCAGGTGCTCGTCAAGGTACACGCGCTCAAAAAACACGTTCAGAAGTATCTGGCGGTGGCGCTAAGCCATGGCGTCAAAAAGGTACAGGCCGAGCTCGTGCGGGTACTATTCGTAGCCCAATCTGGCGTTCAGGTGGTGTTACTTTTGCTGCGAAACCACAAGATCACAGCTTAAAAGTAAACAAAAAAATGTACCGCGGTGCTCTAAAGAGCATTCTTTCTGAGTTAGTTCGTCAAGATCGTTTGATCGTTGTTGAAGACTTCTCAATTGAAGCACCAAAGACTAAAGAGCTAGTTGCTAAGCTTAAAGAGCTTGAGCTTAACGATGTTCTTATCGTAACTGGCGAAGTAGACGAGAATCTATTCTTAGCTGCTCGTAACCTATATAAAGTTGATGCACGTGACGTTGCTGGTATTGATCCAGTAAGCCTAGTTGCATTTAACAAGGTTCTAATGACTGCTGCTGCAGTCAAGCAAGTTGAGGAGATGCTGGCATGATCAGTGAAGAGCGTCTACTAAAAGTCCTACGCGGCCCACATATCTCTGAAAAAGCAACGATGGCTGCTGAAGGCAATAACACTATTGTTTTCAAAGTAGCAATCAATGCAACTAAAAAAGAGATTAAAGCAGCTGTACAAAAGTTGTTTGAAGTTGAAGTTAAGTCTGTAAATACCCTTATCACTAAGGGCAAGACCAAACGTCAAGGTGCACGCCAAGGCCGTCGTTCAGACGTGAAAAAAGCGTACGTAATCTTGAAAGAAGGTCAAGACCTAGACTTCGTTGGCGGCGCGGAATAACAGGAGTAGTTAAAAATGGCTATTGTTAAATGTAAGCCGACTTCCCCTGGTCGTCGTCACGTTGTAAAAATCGTTAACGCTGACCTACATAAGGGTAAGCCATACGCACCTCTTTTAGAGAAAAACTCTAAATCTGGTGGTCGTAACAATAACGGTCGTATTACAGTACGTCACGTTGGTGGTGGTCATAAGCAACACTACCGTCTAATTGACTTTAAACGTACTAAAGATGGCATTCCAGCTATCGTTGAACGTTTAGAATACGATCCAAACCGTAGTGCAAATATTGCACTAGTTCTGTTCGCAGACGGTGAGCGTCGTTACATTATCGCACCAAAAGGTCTTAAAGCCGGCGATACAGTTCAATCAGGTGTTGATGCGCCAATCAAAGCAGGTAACTGCCTACCATTGCGCAACATCCCAGTAGGTTCTACTGTTCACTGTGTTGAATTAAAACCTGGTAAGGGCGCGCAAGTTGCACGTTCTGCTGGTGCATACGCACAAATCATTGCTCGTGATGGCGCTTACGTGACATTACGTCTACGCTCTGGTGAGATGCGTAAAGTTCTTTCTGAAGGTCGTGCGACTATCGGTGAAGTTGGTAATTCTGAACACATGCTACGTGAGCTAGGCAAAGCCGGTGCTACACGCTGGCGCGGTGTTCGTCCAACGGTACGTGGTGTTGCAATGAACCCAGTGGATCACCCACACGGTGGTGGTGAAGGTCGTACATCAGGCGGTCGTCACCCAGTATCACCTTGGGGTATGCCAACTAAGGGCTTCAAGACTCGTAAGAATAAATCTACTGACAAGTACATTGTACGTCGTCGTAATAAATAATCTATAAAGAGGAATCGCCATGCCACGTTCTCTCAAGAAAGGTCCTTTCATTGACCTACACTTGCTGAAGAAGGTAGAGAAAGCGGTGGAAAGCGGAGACAAAAAGCCTATTAAGACTTGGTCCCGTCGTTCAATGATCATTCCAACTATGATCAATTTGACCATCGCTGTCCATAATGGTCGCCAACATGTACCAGTTTTCGTTACAGAAGACATGATTGGTCACAAGTTGGGCGAATTTGCACCTACTCGTACTTATCGCGGCCATGCTGCAGATAAGAAAGCTAAAAAGCGTTAGGAGGTAGAATATGGAAGCTATTGCTAAACATCGTTTTGCCAGCATTTCTCCACAAAAGGCTCGCTTAGTTGCGGACCAAATTCGTGGGAAATCAGTAGACCAAGCTCTTGAAATTCTTACTTTCAGCAACAAAAAAGCTGCAGTAATTATTAAAAAAGTTGTTGAGTCTGCTATCGCAAACGCTGAACACAACGAAGGTGCAGATATCGACGATCTTAATGTCGCTAAAATCTTCGTAGACGAAGGCCCTATCATGAAGCGTATTATGCCTCGTGCTAAAGGTCGTGCAGATCGCATCTTGAAGCGTTCAAGCCACATCACTATCGTTGTAGCTGATCGTTAAAGACTAGGAGATTAAGCAAATGGGTCAAAAAGTACATCCTAATGGTATTCGTCTTGGCATCGTTAAGCCATGGAATGCTACATGGTTTGCTAGTAGCCAAGAGTTCGCTGACAACCTAGACGGCGACTTCAAGGTACGTCAGTATCTTACTAAAGAACTGAAAAAAGCATCTCTATCTCGCATCGTTATCGAGCGTCCTGCGAAGAGCATCCGTGTGACTATTCACACTGCTCGTCCAGGCGTAGTAATCGGTAAGAAAGGCGAAGACGTAGAAAAACTACGCGCAGGCGTAGCAAAAATTGCCGGTGTTCCAGCGCAAATCAACATTGCAGAAGTTCGCAAGCCAGAGCTAGATGCTCAACTTGTAGCTGATAGCATTGCTTCTCAACTAGAACGTCGTGTTATGTTCCGTCGCGCAATGAAGCGTGCGGTACAAAATGCAATGCGTCTAGGCGCTCAAGGCATCAAAGTACAAGTAGGCGGCCGTCTTGGCGGTGCTGAAATCGCACGTTCTGAATGGTATCGTGAAGGTCGTGTACCTCTACATACTTTACGTGCAGACATTGATTACGCAACTTCTTCGGCTCACACTCAATACGGTGTGATCGGCGTTAAAGTTTGGATCTTCAAAGGTGAAGTTCTAGGCGGTATGCCAGCTGCTAATGCAGTAGAGCCTAAGGCTGACAAGCCTAAGAAGCAGCGTAGAAGCCGTAAGTAAGGAGCTGACTGATGCTACAACCAAAACGTACTAAGTTCCGTAAGGTTATGACTGGTCGTAACCGTGGTCTTGCTAAAGGTACTGAAGTGAGCTTCGGCGAATTCGGTCTTAAAGCTGTTGGCCGTGGTCGTTTGACTGCACGTCAGATCGAAGCGGCACGTCGTGCTATGACACGTCATGTTAAACGTCAAGGTCAAATCTGGATCCGTGTGTTCCCAGATAAACCTATCACAGAAAAACCGCTTGAAGTTCGTCAGGGTAAGGGTAAAGGTAACGTTGAGTACTGGGTAGCCCAAATCCAACCTGGAAAGGTAATGTACGAAATGAATGGCGTACCTGAATCGTTGGCACGTGAAGCGTTCCGCCTAGCGGCACGTAAACTGCCTATCAAAACGACTTTTGTAACTAAGCAGGTGATGTGATGAAAGCACAAGATCTACGCGAGAAAAACGTTGAAGAGCTTAATGAAGAGCTTCTGAAGTTGCTACGTGAACAGTTTAACTTGCGTATGCAAGCTGCGACTGGTCAACTACAGCAAACTCATACTCTAAGATCTGTACGTCGTGATATCGCACGTGTTAAAACTTTACTGAATGAGAAGGCTGGCGCATAATGAGCGAGAAAATTCGTACTATGCAAGGTCGTGTAATTAGCGACAAAATGGACAAGTCTATTGTTGTTGCTATTGAACGCATGGTGAAACACCCGATCTACGGTAAATACATCAAGCGTACGACTAAGCTTCACGCACATGATGAAAACAACGAATGTGGCCTAGGCGACCTAGTTGCAATTCATGAATGTCGTCCTCTATCTAAGACTAAGTCTTGGACATTGGTAAACATTATTGAAAAAGCAAAAGCATAATTTTTTGTTGATTCAATAGCGTTATATGTAAACAGCTCCTATTCTGTTGGAGCTGTTTATTTTTTGACTACCTTTATTAAAAGAATGGTGATATAATCCCATCCTCTTTTAAAAGAGGCAGCCCGACCCGTGATGGGTCTAGTTTTAATATTTAGCGGAGCACTAACAATGATCCAAATGCAAAGTACACTTGACGCTGCAGATAACTCTGGCGCGCGCAAGGTAATGTGTATTAAGGTTCTGGGTGGCTCTCACCGCCGTTATGCACATATCGGAGACGTCATTAAAGTTACTGTTAAGGAAGCAATTCCTCGCGGTAAAGTTAAAAAAGGTGATGTTCTGAAGGCGGTAGTAGTGCGCACTCGTAAAGGCGTTCGTCGCCCGGACGGTTCTATCATTCGCTTCGACCGTAATGCTTGCGTATTGTTGAATGACACTACTGAGCAACCAGTCGGTACACGTATCTTTGGTCCAGTGACTCGTGAACTTCGTAATGCGAAATTCATGAAAATTGTTTCACTAGCACCAGAAGTTCTGTAAGGAGCGGTCAGATGGCAGCTAAAATCCGTCGTAATGACGAAGTAATCGTTCTTGTCGGTAAAGATAAAGGCAAGAAAGGTAAAGTAACTAAGGTCCTTGAGACTGGTAAAGTTATCGTTGAAGGTATCAACCTTGTTAAAAAACACCAGAAGCCTGTACCGGCTCTTGGTCAGCAAGGTGGTATTGTTGAGAAAGAAGCTGCAATTGATGCTTCTAATATCGCAATCTACAACGAAGCTACTGGTAAAGGGGATCGTATCGGTTTCCGTTTTGAAGAAGGCAAAAAAGTGCGATTCTTCAAATCTAACGGCGAAACTGTTTCTAACTAATAGAAGTAATTTGGAGTTCTACTATGGCGAAACTGCATGATTACTACAAGTCGTCTGTAGTCGCTGAGCTTACCAAAGAGTTCAGTTACACAAGCGTCATGCAAGTCCCTAGGGTTGAAAAAATTACCCTAAATATGGGTGTTGGTGAAGCAATCAACGATAAGAAGCTTCTAGAAAACGCAGCTGCCGATATGGCAATTATCTCTGGTCAAAAACCATTGATTACTAAAGCGCGTAAATCTGTTGCTGGCTTTAAAATCCGTGAAGGCTACCCAATCGGTTGTAAAGTAACCCTGCGTGGCGAACGTATGTGGGAGTTCTTAGAGCGTTTAATCTCTATTGCACTTCCTCGAGTACGTGATTTCCGTGGAGTTAGCGCTAAGTCTTTTGACGGACGTGGTAACTACAGCATGGGCGTTCGCGAGCAAATTATCTTCCCTGAGATTGACTATGATAAAGTTGATCGTGTACGCGGTCTTGATGTAACAATCACGACGTCAGCGAATACAGATGCGGAAGGCCGAGCTCTGCTAGCTGCCTTTAACTTCCCATTCCGTAAGTAAGGTGAAGGGTTACTGTTATGGCTAAACAATCAATGAAAGCACGTGAAGCTAAACGTGCGAAACTTGTAACAAAGTTTGCTGAAAAGCGTGCTGCGTTAAAAGTTCTAATTAGCGATGTAAATGCTTCTGAAGAAGAGCGTTGGGATGCAGTACTTAAATTGCAATCTCTACCTCGTGATTCAAGTGCATCTCGTCAGCGTAATCGTTGCAACCAAACTGGTCGTCCACACGGTTACCTACGTAAATTCGGTTTAAGCCGTATTAAGGTTCGTGAAGCTTGCATGAAAGGCGAGATTCCGGGTCTTCGTAAGGCTAGCTGGTAATTGCCACTTAATCATTTGGAGTAAATCTTATGAGCATGCAAGATCCGATTTCGGATATGCTGACCCGCGTTCGCAACGGTCAATCAGCAAATAAAGTTGCTGTTAAAATGCCTTCTTCAAAGCTTAAAGTTGCAATTGCTGCACTACTTAAAGCTGAAGGCTACATCGCTGAATTCGCTGTTGAAGGCGAAATCAAACCTGAGCTAGAAATCACTCTTAAGTATTTCCAAGCTAAATCAGTTATCGAGCAAATCCAACGAGTTTCTCGTCCAGGTCTTCGTGTTTACAAGAAGAAAGACGCGTTACCATCTGTTATGGGTGGTCTTGGTATTGCTGTTGTTTCTACATCAAAAGGCCTTATGTCTGACCGCGCTGCGCGTAAAGCTGGTCTTGGTGGCGAAATCATCTGCTACGTAGCTTAAGGAGTAGGATATGTCTCGTGTTGCTAAAGCACCTGTGGTACTTCCTGCTGGCGTAGAAGTGAAGCTGAACGGCCAGGAAATCACTATTAAAGGTGGTAAAGGTGAACTGACTCGCGTTCTTAACGACGCTGTAGTTGTTTCACAAGAAGATAATTCTATTGTATTTGGTCCACGCGAAGGCGTTGCCAATGCTTGGGCACAAGCTGGTACAGCTCGTGCACTAGTAAACAATATGGTTATTGGTGTAAATGAAGGCTTTACTAAGAAGCTAATTCTTAAAGGTGTAGGTTACCGTGCTGCTATGAAAGGCAACGCTGTAGGCCTTACTCTTGGCTTCTCACACCCAGTAGAGCACGCTCTACCAGAAGGTATTAAAGCTGAGTGTCCAACTCAAACTGAGATCATTTTAACTGGTTGCGATAAGCAAGTAGTTGGTCAAGTTGCTGCGGACCTTCGTTCATACCGTAAACCTGAGCCTTACAAAGGCAAAGGTGTTCGTTACGCCGATGAAATCGTGCGTACTAAAGAAGCTAAGAAGAAGTAGGGTATCACTATGGATAAGAAAGCATCTCGCATCCGTCGTGCTACACGTGCACGTCGTAAGATCGCTGAACTGTGTGCAACTCGCCTTGTAGTGCATCGTACTCCGCGTCATACGTATGCTCAGGTAATCGCACCAAACGGCTCAGAGGTTATCGCTGCCGCTTCTACTGTAGAAAAGGCAATCCGTGAGCAACTTGGAAACACCAGCAACAAAGCTGCTGCAGAAGTAATTGGTAAATTAATTGCTGAGCGCGCTATCGAGAAAGGCATTACTAATGTTGCTTTCGATCGTTCTGGTTTCCAATACCACGGCCGAGTAGCGGCGCTAGCAGATTCTGCTCGCGAAGCTGGTCTGAAATTCTAAGGTAGGGTTGGAAGATGGCTAAAGAACAACAACAAGCTACAGATTTGAACGAAAAGCTAATTGCTGTTAACCGTGTTTCTAAAACGGTTAAAGGCGGTCGAATCTTTAGCTTTACTGCACTAACAGTTGTTGGTGACGGTAATGGTCGCATCGGTTTCGGTTACGGTAAAGCCCGTGAAGTACCAGCAGCGATTCAAAAATCAATGGAAAAAGCACGTCGTAATATGTTTACGATTGCACTTAACGAAGGTACTCTTCACCATTCTGTTAAAGGTCGCCACACTGGTTCTAAAGTGTACATGCAACCTGCTTCAGAAGGTACTGGTATCATTGCCGGTGGTGCTATGCGTGCAGTGCTAGAAGTTGTGGGTGTCCGCAACGTACTAGCTAAAGCTTATGGCTCTACTAACCCAATTAATGTTGTTCGTGCAACGATTCTTGGTCTATGTAGTGTTAAGTCACCTGAAATGGTAGCTGCTAAACGTGGTCTAACTGTTGAATCTATTTCGGAGTAAGTACCATGTCTAAAACTATCAAAGTAACTCAGACTAAAAGCTCTATCGGTCGCCTACCTAAGCATATTTTATGTCTTAAAGGTCTAGGTCTTCGTCGCATCAACCATACAGTAGAAGTTGAAGATACACCGTGTAACCGCGGCATGATCAACAAAGTTCACTATATGGTTAGCATTGAGGAGTAATCAGTAATGCGTTTGAATACTCTATCACCGGCTGCTGGCTCTAACGCTTCTAAGAAGCGCGTAGGTCGCGGTATCGGTTCAGGCCTAGGTAAAACTTGTGGCCGTGGTCACAAAGGCCAAAAATCACGTTCTGGCGGTAAAGTTCGCGTCGGTTTTGAAGGCGGTCAAATGCCTCTAAAACAACGTTTACCTAAATTTGGCTTTACTTCACGTAAGAGCCTAGTGACTTCAGAGGTTCGTTTAAGCGAGCTTGCTAAAGTTGAAGGTAACGTAATTGATCTAAACAGCCTTAAAGCTGCTAACGTTATCACCAAGAACATTGTGTTCGCGAAAATTGTACTTTCTGGTGAAATCGCTACTGCTGTAACTGTTAAAGGTCTACGCGTAACGAAAGGCGCTAAAGCTGCGATTGAAGCTGCAGGCGGTAAGATCGAGGAATAATCCTCGAAGGATGAGGTACAATGGCAAAGAAACCAGGAAAAGAATTAAATAGTGCTCAGAGCGGCTTAGCTGAACTGAAATCGCGTCTCTTATTTGTGATAGGTGCGCTTTTAGTGTTCCGTGCGGGCTCATTTGTGCCAATTCCTGGGATTGACGCTGCTGTCCTTGCTGATCTTTTCGAACAGCAGCAGGGTACCATCATTGAAATGTTTAACATGTTCTCTGGTGGTGCGCTGTCGCGTGCCTCAATTCTTGCTCTAGGTATTATGCCGTATATTTCGGCATCTATCGTTGTACAACTGTTAACAGTAGTACATCCACCTCTAGCAGAATTGAAAAAAGAAGGTGAGTCTGGTCGTCGTAAGATTAATCAGTACACACGTTATGGCACCTTGGTTCTGGCTACATTCCAAGCAATTGGGATTTCAACCGGTTTACCAAGCATGATTCCAGGGTTAGTTTCTAACCCTGACATGATGTTCTATCTAACAGCTACAGTCAGTTTAATCACTGGTACCATGTTTTTAATGTGGTTAGGTGAGCAAATTACTGAGCGTGGTATCGGTAACGGTATATCTTTGATTATTTTCACAGGTATCGTTGCAGGTTTACCACCAGCTATTGGTGAAACGATCCAGCAGGCGCGTCAAGGTGAACTGCACGTGCTTCTTCTATTACTAATTGCAGTGTTATCGTTTGCAGTTATCTACTTTGTAGTGTTCATGGAACGTGGTCAACGTCGTATTGTCGTTAACTACGCGAAACGTCAGCAAGGCCGTAAGGTATTTGCAGCTCAAAGTACTCACTTGCCACTTAAAATTAATATGGCTGGTGTGATACCTGCAATATTTGCATCTAGTATTATACTATTCCCTGGGACATTGGCTCAGTGGTTTGGTGGTAATGGCGAAGGAACATTCGGTTGGTTAACTGATGTTTCCATGGCGTTAAGCCCTGGTCAGCCGTTATATGTAATGCTTTATGCAGCAGCAATTATCTTCTTCTGTTTCTTCTATACAGCGTTGGTGTTTAACCCGCGTGAAACAGCTGATAACTTGAAGAAGTCTGGTGCATTCGTACCCGGAATCCGCCCAGGCGAACAGACGACGAAATATATAGATAAAGTTATGACTCGATTAACCCTAGCGGGCGCGATGTATATTACCTTTATCTGTCTGATCCCTGAGTTTATGATGATTGCATGGAACGTACGCTTCTATTTTGGCGGAACTTCCCTACTAATCGTAGTAGTAGTTATTATGGACTTTATGGCACAGGTTCAGACTCATCTGATGTCTCAGCAGTATGAGTCCGTTTTGAAAAAAGCTAATCTGAAAGGCTACGGCCGTTAATTTCAGACCCATTTACGGAGTTTAGCAATGAAAGTTCGTGCTTCCGTTAAGAAAATCTGCCGCAACTGTAAAGTTATTAAGCGCAACGGTGTTGTGCGTATAATTTGTGTTGAACCAAAGCATAAACAACGCCAAGGTTAATTAGCAGAAATTTTTACTTGATATATTAAGTTAGGCCGAGTATTATTCTCGGCCTACCTTTTGTGTGCAAAAGAAGTAGTTATAGTCGCAACGTATCCTCATCGGGCTTTGTTGCGGCTCTTCTTAAGAAAAAGTACTAGGAGTGAATAGTGGCCCGTATAGCAGGCATTAACATTCCTGATCATAAACACGCTGTGATTGCACTTACGTCAATCTACGGCATCGGTAAGACTCGCTCGCAAGCTATTTTAGCTGCAGTTGGTATTGCTGAAGATGTTAAGATCAGTGAACTGAATGATGAGCAGATTGATATTCTGCGTGATGGTGTTGCCAAATACACTGTCGAAGGCGACTTACGTCGTGAAGTATCGATGAACATTAAGCGTCTTATGGACCTTGGTTGTTATCGTGGTCTTCGTCACCGTCGCAGTCTACCATTGCGTGGACAGCGTACTAAAACCAACGCACGTACCCGTAAAGGTCCGCGCAAGCCGATCAAAAAATAATCGGATAAGGTAGAGAGTACAATGGCAAAACAACCTACTCGCGCTCGTAAGCGCGTTCGCAAGCAAGTAGCGGATGGCGTAGCGCATATCCATGCTTCTTTCAATAATACAATCGTAACCATTACTGACCGTCAAGGTAATGCACTAGCTTGGGCTACTGCAGGTGGTTCTGGTTTCCGTGGTTCTCGTAAATCTACTCCGTTTGCTGCGCAAGTTGCTGCTGAGCGTTGTGGTGAAATGGCCAAAGAATATGGCGTTAAGAACCTTGAAGTTATGGTTAAGGGCCCTGGTCCTGGTCGTGAGTCAACTATCCGTGCGTTAAACGCTGCTGGATACCGCATCACAAATATTGTTGATGCTACTCCGATCCCTCATAACGGTTGTCGTCCACCTAAGAAACGTCGCGTTTAAGTTTCGTTTTTAGGAATATTGGAGAAAGAACATGGCAAGATATTTGGGTCCTAAGCTGAAGCTTAGCCGTCGCGAAGGCACTGATTTATTCCTTAAATCAGGCGTACGTGCGATCGATACCAAGTGTAAGATCGATAACGCTCCAGGTGTACACGGCGCTCGTCGCGGTCGTCTATCTGAATATGGCGTTCAGCTTCGTGAGAAGCAAAAAGTTCGTCGTATGTATGGCGTTCTAGAAAAACAATTCCGTAACTACTACAAAGATGCTGCTCGTATTAAAGGCAACACAGGTGAAAACCTACTTCAACTTCTTGAAGGTCGTCTAGATAACGTAGTTTACCGTATGGGTTTTGGTTCTACACGTGCCGAATCTCGTCAACTAGTTAGTCATAAGTCTATTCTAGTTAATGGTAAAGTAGTTAACGTTCCTTCTTTCAAAGTTGCGGCTAACGATGTTGTTTCAATTCGTGAGAAAGCTAAACTGCAATCACGTATTAAGGCTGCTCTAGAAGTTGCTGAACAACGCGAAAAACCAACTTGGATTGAAGTAGATGCTGGCAAAATGGAAGGTACGTTTAAGCGTCTTCCTGAACGTTCTGATTTGTCTGCCGACATCAACGAACACTTGATCGTCGAGCTTTACTCTAAGTAGAGCTTCAATATAGAGAGGACACAATGCAGGGTTCTGTAACAGAATTTCTAAAGCCGCGTCTAGTTGACATTGAACAAGTTAGCCAGACTCACGCAAAAGTAACTCTTGAGCCGTTAGAGCGTGGTTTTGGCCACACTCTAGGTAACGCTCTACGTCGTATTTTACTATCTTCAATGCCGGGTTGTGCCGTAACTGAAGTGGAAATCGAAGGCGTATTACATGAGTACAGCACCAAAGAAGGTGTTCAGGAAGATATCCTTGAAATCCTTCTAAACCTTAAAGGCCTTGCCGTTAAGGTTGAGGGTAAAGATGAAGTTATCATTACTCTTAACAAGTCTGGTGCAGGCCCTGTTGTTGCAGGTGACATCACCCATGATGGTGATGTTGAGATTGCGAACCCAGAGCATGTAATCTGCCACTTAACTGATGACAATGCTGAAATCAGCATGAGAATCAAGGTAGAGCGTGGTCGCGGCTATGTACCATCAACAGCGCGTATCCATACTGAAGAAGATGAGCGTCCAATCGGTCGTTTGCTTGTCGATGCAACTTACAGCCCAGTAGATAAAATATCTTACTCGGTTGAAGCTGCACGTGTTGAGCAACGTACTGACTTAGACAAGCTTGTTATCGATATGGAAACAAACGGTACACTTGATCCTGAGGAAGCTATCCGTCGTGCAGCTACAATTTTAGCTGAGCAACTGGATGCATTTGTAGATCTTCGTGATGTACGAGTTCCTGAAGAGAAAGAAGAAAAGCCAGAGTTCGATCCGATCCTACTGCGTCCTGTAGACGATCTTGAACTAACGGTTCGCTCTGCTAACTGTTTGAAAGCAGAAGCGATTCACTACATTGGTGATCTGGTGCAGCGCACTGAGGTTGAGCTACTTAAAACGCCTAACCTTGGTAAGAAGTCTTTAACTGAAATTAAAGATGTTCTAGCTTCACGTGGTCTTTCTTTAGGCATGCGCCTAGAGAACTGGCCACCAGCGTCTATCGCTGAAGATTAATCAGTTCACTAATTATCTAGTTAGAAGGATTAGGTCATGCGCCATCGTAAGAGTGGTCGTCAACTCAACCGCAACAGCAGCCACCGTAAAGCTATGTTTAGCAATATGGCTTGCTCTTTGGTTCGTCACGAGATTATCAAGACGACTGTACCAAAAGCAAAAGAGCTTCGCCGTGTAGTTGAGCCTTTGATTACATTAGCTAAGATTGACAGTGTTGCTAACCGTCGTCTTGCATTTGCTCGTACTCGTGATAACGAAGTAGTAGCAAAACTATTTACCGAGTTAGGTCCACGCTTTGCACAACGTGCTGGTGGTTATACTCGTATTCTGAAGTGCGGTTTCCGTACAGGCGATAAAGCACCAATGGCATACATTGAGCTTGTAGATCGTCCAGAAGTAGAAGCTGCAGCTGAGTAATCAGTAAGTAGTTTCACAAAAAAAACCGAGTCTTAGGACTCGGTTTTTTTATATCTGAATTCTGTGGAAATTAACGTTTCTTATTAATCTTGCCACTCATCTAAAAAATTCTGCACTTTATCTACCATATTGCTAGATCCAACAAAGAACGGCATGCGTTGATGTAATTCTGTTGGATTGATATCAAGAATTCGCTGCTCGCCATCAGTCGCTTTACCTCCGGCTTGTTCAATGAGCATCGCCATTGGATTGCATTCATAGAGTAATCTTAACTTTCCGTTTGGATAAGCTTGAGTACTTGGGTAAAGATAGATCCCACCTTTAAGTAGGTTTCTATGAAAATCTGCAACAAGAGACCCGATATAGCGCGAAGTATATGGGCGGTTATCTTCAGGTTTTATTTCTTGGCAGTACTTTAGATATTGCTTAACCCCTTCAGGAAATCGAATGTAATTCCCTTCATTGATCGAGTAAATATTTCCATCCTTCGGGATCTGCATGTTTTCATGAGATAAGCAAAATACCCCCAATGATGGATCGTAAGTAAAACCATGTACTCCATTGCCTGTGGTATAAACTAGCATGGTTGAAGAGCCGTAAATAATGTATCCAGCGGCTACTTGTTTATTCCCAGGTTGTAAAAAATCATCTTCTATCGCAGGGGTTCCAATAGGTGAAATACGACGGTATATTGAAAAAATAGTACCAACGGAGACGTTAACATCAATATTTGATGAACCATCTAGTGGGTCCATCAAAACAACGTATTTGGCGTTTTGATTTAATTCTTTATTAAAAGCAACGGCTTCATCTTCTTCTTCACTTGCAACACCACAGACTTGGTCTCGATTTTCTAATGCGGCTTTAAATTTATCGTTAGCGTAAAGATCCAGTTTTTGTTGTTGTTCACCTTGAATATTTTCTTCACCAGAAGCTCCAGTAATATCAACAAGTCCAGCTTTGTTAATTTCACGGTTTACAATTTTAGCAGCCAACTTAATTGAACCAATGAGCGAAGATAGCTCTCCACTTGCATGAGGGAAGTCATGCTGTTTAGCAACAATAAACTCACCTAGGGTTCTCATTTCAGACATAGTTATTCCTTTATTCTCTGTTATTAGATATTAACGATAAGTAGGGTTAGGTACTGATTTATTTTTATAATGGTTGTGTTACTGTTTGCTGTAATTCATTCTATAACATAGAACTTTTTAAGAGTATTGAAGTAACTCTGTATCGAGATTACTCACTTAATTTAATATAAGACGGTTTTTATTATGCATATTCATATCCTCGGTATTTGTGGCACCTTCATGGGGGGAGCTGCAACCTTAGCTCGTCAACTTGGACATAAAGTTACGGGCTGCGATGCTAACGTATATCCACCAATGAGTACGTTATTGGAATCTCAAGGCATTGAAATTATTGAAGGCTTTGACCCAAGTCAGCTAGATCCAGCACCAGATCTTGTCGTTATTGGCAATGCGATGAGTCGCGGTAATCCTTGTGTTGAGTATGTATTAGATAAAAATCTTAAATACACTTCTGGGCCACAATGGTTACAGGAGTTTTTGCTACAAGATCGCTGGGTAATGGCCGTAGCAGGAACGCATGGTAAAACAACAACAGCAAGCATGCTGGCATGGGTTCTTGAAGAGTGTGGTTATAAACCGGGATTTTTAGTCGGTGGCGTACTTGGTAATTTTGGTGAATCGGCTCGATTAGGCGAAAGCATGTTTTTTGTCGTTGAAGCAGATGAATATGACAGTGCTTTTTTTGATAAGCGTTCTAAGTTTGTTCACTATCGACCACGAACTTTAGTGTTAAATAACCTTGAGTTTGATCATGCGGATATTTTTGATGATCTTGCTGCTATTCAGCGTCAATTCCACCATTTAATTAGAACAGTTCCTAGCACTGGACGTATTTTTGCGCCTAAGCAAGATAAGCCTCTTGAGCAGGTTTTAGATCAAGGTTGTTGGAGTGAGCTTGAATTTACCGGTGAAGATGGTCAATGGAAGGCGGTTAAGTTAGAAAAAGATGGCAGTCAATTTGAAATCTATTTTAACGGTGATAAGGTTGGGCAAGTTAATTGGGATTTAGTCGGTGATCATAATGTCAGCAATGCATTGATGGTGATTGCTTCAGCTCGTCATGTGGGAGTGACTCCTGATTTAGCTTGTGACGCATTAGGTAAATTTATTAATACTAAACGTCGTCTTGAGTTTAAAGGCGAAGTGAATGGCGTAACGGTTTACGATGATTTTGCTCATCACCCAACAGCCATTGAACTTACTGTAGGTGGTTTACGTAATAAAGTTGGTGATAAGAGAATTATTGCCGTCTTAGAACCACGCTCAAGTACCATGAAACTGGGTGTACATAAAGATACGTTAGCAGCCTCTCTTCATGCTGCAGATATCGTATATTTATATCAACCGGATAATATTTCTTGGTCGGTGGATGAAGTTGCAGAGCAGTGTTCTCAACCCGCTTATACCCATAATAATATCGATGCTTTTGTTGATATGATTGTGGCTGAAGCGAAACCAAGTGATCAGATATTAGTGATGAGTAACGGCGGTTTTGAAGGAATTCACGGTAAATTACTTGAGAAGTTAAATCAATAATGAAAACCCAAAAGAAAGTGATAACACTTGCCATGACAGGAGCATCAGGAGCTCCTTATGGATTAAGGTTATTAGAATGCTTACTTGCTGCTGATTATCATGTGTATTTTTTAATATCCTCTGCTGCTCGAGTAGTGATGGCAACAGAGCATGATTTAAAGCTACCAAGTGGCCCTGATGCAATGAAAGCGGCTTTGGTTGAGCACTTAGATTGTAATGCTGATAACTTAACAGTTTGTGGTAAAGAAGATTGGTTCTCTCCTGTTGCTTCAGGTTCAGCAGCACCAAAACAGATGGTGGTTTGCCCATGCTCTGCGGGTAGTGTTGCCTCTATTGCTCACGGTATTTCAGATAATCTTATTGAGCGGGCTGCTGATGTCGTCTTAAAAGAACGTGGTCAATTGATAATGGTAGTCAGAGAGACTCCGTTCTCTACATTGCATTTAGAAAATATGTTGAAGCTATCTCAAATGGGCGCAACGATAATGCCTGCTGCTCCTGGTTTTTATCATCAACCTAAATCCATAGAGGACTTAATTGATTTTATGGTTGCTCGGATATTAGATCATTTAGGTGTAGAGCAAGGGCTTGTTCCACGTTGGGGATATGACCAGCGTCAGAAGGATTAATAAACCTCTGGCTCATTAAACCATTCACACATACAATATGGACTCTCATCGGGGAGCGACTAGCTGAGATTAGTAAACATTGGATAATGCTTACTTAAACCCGTACTACCTGACTCAGATAATGCTGGCGTAGGGATTGAGATGACATCCTCCTTGAGAATATCAACTTAATTCTGTGCCGTTCAAAAGGATGTAAGCGCACATAATGAATACTCTTTCTATCTTCTCTTCTCGTAAACTATTACCTACAGCGCTAACTATGGCGGTAGTGACTTCTTTTTCTGCTTCAGCAGCAGAGACATTAACTGTTTATACTTATGATTCCTTTGCTGCCGATTGGGGCCCAGGTCCAACGATTGAAGCGGCATTTGAAGCGCAATGTGAGTGTGACTTAAAGCTCGTTGCCCTAGATGATGGTGTGTCTATTTTAAACCGTCTACGTCTTGAAGGTAACAATGCGAAAGCAGATGTTGTACTCGGTTTAGATAACAATTTAATGGCAGAAGCGAAGGCGACAGGGCTATTAGCTCAGCATCAAGTAAATACAGATTCTGTAACTTTACCGGGTGGCTGGAATGATACGACGTTTGTGCCTTATGATTTTGGTTATTTTGCCTTTGTATACAACAAAGAAAAAGTGACAAATCCGCCAACAAGTTTAAAAGAGCTAGTCGAGCAGCGCGATGATCTAAAAGTAATTTATCAAGATCCACGAACCTCGACACCTGGACAGGGGTTATTACTGTGGATGAAGTCTGTTTATGGTGATGAAGCACCACAAGCGTGGAAGCAATTAGCGAAGAAAACCGTGACGGTAACCAAAGGCTGGTCTGAAGCTTATAGCATGTTCTTAGAGGGTGAGTCTGACTTAGTATTATCTTACACAACCTCTCCTGCATATCATTCAATTGCTGAAAAAGACGATAGATTTGCAGCGGCGAACTTTTCAGAAGGTCACTACATGCAAGTCGAAGTGGCAGCGAAAGTGAAAAGCACCGTAAATAATGAATTGGCAGATGAGTTTCTTGCTTTTATCTTAAGTGATAAATTTCAGTCTGCGATGCCAACAGGAAATTGGATGTATCCAGTAACCAATGTGGCTCAACCTGCTGGTTTTGACGCGTTAACGGTACCAAGCAAAGGGCTGTCGTTCAGCTCGCAAGAGATCTCACAACAACGTAAATCGTGGATCCGTGAGTGGCAACACGCTCTGACATTCTAATTTTAAATAAGGGGCACTGCTGTGCTCCTTTCTTTTGGCAATTATGAAAACTACCTCTTCTTATAACTCTGTCCCTGTTTTGGGATATTTCATTGCAATTGTTATTGTTGGCTTTGTTGGTGGAGCGATCAGTGCACTGTTGTTAGAATCACCGAGTTTAGATCTCTCTCTTATTTGGTCTGATCCTTATTATCTGTATATTACCAAATTCAGTTTATACCAAGCTTCTCTTTCAACATTATTGAGTGTTAGCTTAGCTATACCTACTGCTTATGCCTTGTCTCGTCGTCAATTTAAAGGCCGAAGCTTACTACTCAAGCTCTGCGCAACGACCCTTGTTCTCCCCGTATTAGTTGGTGTGTTTGGCTTATTGTCTATTTATGGCAACAGTGGACTTATTGCGGAGGTATTTGAATGGTTTGGTTATTCTCTTCCTTTTTCTATTTATGGTTTAAATGGCATTTTACTCGCCCATGTCTTTTTTAATTTCCCTTTTGCGACGCGTCTTTTTTTACAAACTTTAGATTCAATTCCTGCTGAACAACATCAGTTAGCGGCTCATTTAGGGCTCACTGGATGGAACAAATATCGACTGCTTGCTTGGCCTAGAGTGAAACAACAACTTCCTCATGTGGCAGGCTTGGTCTTTATGTTGTGCTTTACCAGTTTTGCTACCGTGATGGCATTGGGTGGTGGGCCTAAATCAACCACGATTGAACTGGCTATTTATCAAGCCATTAAGTTTGACTTTGATTTGCAGGCAGGCGCGATTTTAGCCTTATGGCAAATGTTGTTATGTGGCGTGCTATCTTTAACTATTCAGCGATTTTCGACGTCTGTTGCGGTAGATTCAGCGTCAATTCAGCAAGCGGTGCTTTATCAAGATTCAAAGAAAGAACAGTTATGGGATAGAAGTTGGATTGGGCTACTTATTCTCTTTTTATTACCACCATTAGGCATGGTCGTCATTAGTGGATTAAATTCAGAACTCATTACGGTCTTGAGCTCGTCTGATTTTTGGTTAGCCTTAGCGAACTCTTTAGTTGTTGCGTTATGTGCTGCGGTGTTAGCCATGGTTTTTGGTGTGATGTTATTGCATACGACTCGGGCTTTGAGACTAAAAGAGAGGCGATTCTTGGCTGATAAATTAGATTTGATCGGCACGATGATCTTAGTCACTCCAGGGTTAGTGATCAGCACAGGGTTGTTTTTATTACTACGAAACATGACAGACGTATTTTCAATGGCGATTTGGATCGTGATGTTAGTTAATGCCTTAATGGCACTGCCGTATGTGATCAAAACGCTGGCTCAGCCATTACTGCATATTGCTCAGCAATATCAATTATTATCTGCAAGTTTAGGTTTGTATGGTTTTACTCGATTTCGACTGATTGAGTGGCGAGCATTAAGAAAACCGATGGCTCATGCGTTTGCGATAGCATTTATTATGTCGGTAGGTGATCTAAGCGCAATTGCTCTGTTTGGTAGTCAAGATTTCAGAACGTTGCCGTTGTATCTATTTCAACTATTAGGCAGTTATCAAATGGAAGCGGCAGCGGTAGTTTCTTTGAGTTTATTAGTATTAAGTGTTGGTGTGTTTAGTGTGGTGGAGTGGTTGTTCTCTACCTCCAAACAAAATCATAAAGGTGGGTTGTGATGCTGAGTTTTTCAGAGGTGAAATATCGTTACCATTCAGAGTTATTTGAATTTGATTTAACGGTTAATCAAGGGGATGTCGTCGCTATTCTTGGCCCCAGTGGGGCAGGTAAGAGTACATTACTTAGTTTACTTGCTGGTTTTATTGCTCCCGAATCTGGAGAGATTAGTATTGATCAGCAATCGTTGTTATCACAAGCGCCTCATCAGCGCCCACTCTCTATGCTATTTCAAGAACATAATCTTTTTGCTCACCTATCGATTGCAGACAATATTGCATTAGGAATAAAACCTAATTTACGCCTCAATAATGAAGAGAAAGAGCAGGTCATCCATGCAGCTCAACAGGTAGGTGTTGATGAGTTATTACTACGTTTACCTGAACAACTTTCTGGCGGTCAAAAGCAGCGCGTCGCATTAGCTAGATGTTTAGTACAAAATAAACCAGTATTATTATTGGATGAGCCTTTTTCTGCGCTTGATCCGATGTTACGAGAAGAGATGATTATCTTGATCCGAGATCTAATTAAGGATCAAAAGTTAACGGTACTCATGGTGACGCATAGCATTCAAGATGCGAAAGCCTTAGCCTCTCATTATGCTTTTGTATGCAGTCATAAAATAGTAAGTTATGGCAAAATGTCAGAGATAATGACACAAGACAATTCACCTGAATTAACTCGATATTTAGACGCGGTTAAGTAAACTGATCACTCTCAAATTGAGTATAATCGACTACACTCAGTTTTATGATAAATAGGCGTGACCTAACTGCTGTCATACAGTAAGATTGGCGCCCTTTTGAACCTCGCCTTATGGCTGTCTATTCTCGGTTCATCATAAAGATTCTCACTCTATATAAAATAAATAAACTAATTTTGAGGTGTATTACTACTATGTCATTTGCTTTGGGCCAACGTTGGATCAGTGATACAGAAAGTGATTTGGGTTTAGGGACAATCGTCGCTATTGATGATAGAACAGTATCTGTACTTTTTGCCGCATCAGAAGAGAACCGTTTATACGCAAAACACGATGCACCCGTTACCCGAGTGATGTTCAATAAAGGAGATACAATTGAAAGCCATGAGGGCTGGTCACTTGAAGTAGAAGAAGTTATCGAAGACGCTGGGCTATTAACTTATATCGGTACGCGAACAGATACAGATGAAGCAAACGTTGTTCTTCGTGAAACGTTGTTAAGCCATCAGATCCGCTTTAATAAACCTCAAGATAAATTATTTGCAGGTCAAATTGATCGTATGGATCGCTTTGCATTGCGTTTCCGTGCACTCAAAAATCAGTATGAGCAACACAAAAATCCAATGCGTGGTTTGTGTGGTATGCGTGCAGGCTTGATCCCTCATCAACTGTTTATCGCTCAAGAGGTGGGTCGTCGTTATGCTCCTCGTGTTTTATTAGCGGATGAAGTTGGTCTAGGTAAAACGATTGAAGCCGGTATGATTATTCATCAGCAAGTGCTTTCTGGCCGTGCTGAACGTGTGTTGATCGTTGTTCCTGAAACACTGCAACATCAATGGCTTGTTGAAATGATGCGTCGTTTTAATCTTCATTTTTCTATTTTTGATGAAGAGCGTTGTATTGAGTCTTACGCTGATTCAGAAAATCCATTTGATACCGCGCAATTAGTGTTGTGTTCATTGGATTTCATTCGCAGAAGTAAACGTCGTTTTGAGCAAGTGGTTGAAGCGGATTGGGATCTTCTTGTTGTCGATGAAGCGCATCACCTTGAGTGGAATCAAACAAAACCAAGCCGTGAATATCAAGTGATTGAAGCGATTGCAGAAGAAACCGCTGGTGTTTTGCTGTTAACTGCAACACCTGAGCAACTAGGTCACGAAAGTCACTTTGCTCGTCTGCGTCTATTAGATCCAGACCGTTTCTATGATTACGATGCGTTTGTTGAAGAAGAGCGTCAATATCAGCCTGTTGCTGATGCCGTTACTGCTTTGATGAGTGGTGATAAATTATCAAATGATGCAAAGAACCGTATTGCTGAACTGCTTTCTGAGCAAGATGTCGAGCCATTATTTAGAATTCTTGAGTCTGATGGTTCTGAAGAGCAGCAAAGCCAAGTACGCCAAGAGTTAGTTGATAACTTGATGGACCGTCATGGTACAGGTCGTGTGTTATTCCGTAATACACGTGCAGCGATCAAAGGATTTCCGCAACGAAACCTTAATCTGATGCCAATGCCATTACCATCACAATACTCAACGTCTATGCGCGTTGCGACTATGATGGGTGGCCGCATGAGTGATGAAGCTCGTGCAATGAAAATGCTTTATCCAGAAGAGATCTTCCAAGAATTTGAAGGCGATAGTGCGACGTGGTGGCAGTTTGATCCGCGTGTAAACTGGTTGCTTGAGTTACTAAAAGAAAACCGTAACGAGAAAGTATTAATTATCGCTTCTCGTGCTTCAACGGCATTGCAACTAGAGCAAGCATTACGTGAGCGTGAAGGTATTCGTGGTACGGTTTTCCATGAAGGCATGTCTATTATCGAACGAGATAAAGCCGCTGCTTATTTTGCACAAGAAGAAGGTGGGGCTCAGGTTCTTATCTGTTCAGAGATCGGTTCTGAAGGTCGTAACTTCCAGTTTGCTAATCAATTGGTCATGTTTGATTTACCGTTTAACCCTGATCTACTTGAGCAACGTATTGGTCGTTTGGATCGTATTGGTCAAAAACGTGATATCGAGATCCATGTACCGTATCTACAAGGTACATCTCAAGAATTACTGGCTCGTTGGTTTGATGAAGGCCTTAATGCCTTTAGTGAAACCTGTCCTACAGGTCGTGCTGTGTATGAGAAATTCTCTGATGCGATCATTGCCATTTTAGCGACAGGTAAATCAGATGGGCTAGAACCTCTTATTGAAGAGTCTGCTGCATTAAATAAAGAATTAAAAGCGCAGTTAGAGCAAGGTCGAGACCGCTTATTGGAAGTTCATTCTAATGGTGGTGATAAAGCAAAAGCACTTGCTGAGAAAATTGCAGCAACCGATGGTGATACTAACTTAGTTAATTTTGCATTAAACCTGTTTGATACGATTGGTTTGAATCAGGATGACAAAGGCGAAAATGCCATTGTTGTTACTCCTGCGGAAAACATGTTGGTATCAAGTTATCCTGGCCTTCCTTATGAAGGATGCACCATTACCTTTGATCGTGAAACCGCGCTTTCTCGCGAAGACATGAACTTGATCAGTTGGGAACACCCAATGATCCAAGGTGGTATCGATTTAGTTCTTACTGAAGGAGTGGGTGCAACAGCCGTTTCTTTATTAAAGAACAAAGCGCTGCCTGCGGGTACTCTATTGCTTGAATTGATTTATGTGGTGGATGCACAAGCGCCTAAGAAAAGTGGCATTGGTCGTTTCTTACCTAAAACGCCTATTCGTTTGATGATGGACAGTAAAGGCAATGACCTTTCTGCTCAGGTTGAGTTTGAAAGCTTTAACCGTCAGCTAAGCCCTGTTAATCGTCATATGGCGAGTAAGCTTGTTAACTCAGTACAAAAAGAAATTCATGCGTTGATTGATACTGCTGAAGTAAGTATTGAAGATCGTATTGAAGCGGTTCGTGTTGATGCGAATACCGAGATGAAAGCAGCATTAAATACAGAGCTTGAGCGTTTACAAGCCTTGAAAGCCGTAAACCCAAATATCCGTGATGAAGAATTAACTCAGATTGAAACACAAATGAGTGAACTTTCAGGATACATAGATAAAGCGCAAGTTCAGCTTGATTCACTGCGTCTAATCGTAGTGAGCCATAACTAATTATGGCAATGCTTGAGTATAATCCACCAATGGAACCGCTTGATATTGTCTATCAAGATGAAGCGATTCTTGCGGTGAATAAACCAGCGGGATTACTCTCTAATCCCGGTAGGGCTCCTGAGCACTATGACAGTGTATGGTCACGTGTGACTGCTGAGTTTCCTGACGCTCAGTTAGTGCACCGTCTGGATATGGCGACCTCTGGTTTAATGATTTTTGCTTTATATAAAGAAGCAGAAAGACACATTAAAAAACAGTTTCAATACCGCTTAACTCATAAAGTGTACTATGCACGAGTGTGGGGGAAGGTAGACAAACTGGAAGGGCAGATTGATTTACCTTTAATTTGTGATTGGCCAAATCGTCCACGCCAAATGGTGTGCTATGAGCATGGAAAATCATCGCAAACAGGTTATCAAGTGATCCAAGTTGAAGATAAGACGACGTTAGTTCGTTTATTGCCAATTACAGGTCGTTCTCATCAACTGCGGGTGCATATGATGGAAGAAGGGCATGAGATTGTCGGTGATGAGTTTTATGCTTGTGACGAGGCTCATGCGTTTTCAGACCGTTTGCAATTACACTCTGCTGAATTGAGTTTTTATCATCCAGAAACTGATAAATTCATCAGTCTATTTGCTCCTTGTGAGTTTTATCCAGAAGCTCAATCTGGCGTGTTAGATTCAATGGATATCGTGGCAATAAGACCGGATTACAAGACATTACCTAAACAATAATAGTTATGTCGTTGGTTATAATGCCAGAATAAAAACAAAAAAAAGGAGCCGATTGGCTCCTTTTTTATTAACGCATCATCTTACATAGGTCATTAAATTAACCTATAAACATAGATAGGTTAAAAAAATTTTAAAAAACTAACCTATCTTTTTTTATGGTTATTTGAGATAACCTATACTTGGTGACTCGTTAATATTTTAATAAAAAATTAACCAATGTTGAAATGGCGCTCTAAATTTAAGGTGATTTAATGTTTAACCCTGAAGTACCCTACGATATTCCGGCACTCCCTATCGATGATATAGAAACCATTGAAGTGCTAAAAAAGGTGACTCCTGCAGCAAGATCATTAGCCGCTTTAAATCAGGTGGCTAGGCTTCTTACTAATCAAAATTTATTGGTTAATTTGATCCCAATATTGGAATCAAAATCGAGTTCTGAAATTGAAAATATTGTCACGACAACAGATGCTTTATTTCAACACGATTCGGATACATCAAACGCAGACTCAGCAACCAAAGAAGCATTACGATACAAAAAGGCGTTATTTCTTGGTTTTGACTCTATTGCTGGCAAAGAGGCAAGACCTTTAAATACCAATACTGCAATTGCTATATGTAGTGAGCTTATTGATAAGCAAGTGGATGTTCGTAAAGTTACCGGGACAAACCTTAAAAACCAACGTACTGGAGAGGTAATTTACACGCCTCCCGTTGGAGAGGTTAATCTAAGAAATAAGCTTTCAAATTGGGAATCTTATATCCATGAACATGATGTTGATCCGCTTATTGCCTTGGCAGTTGCCCATTATCAATTTGAAGCTATTCATCCATTTTTAGATGGTAATGGAAGAACTGGTCGAATACTCAATATCTTATTTTTAATTGAAAATGACCTACTTTCCCAACCAATTCTTTATTTAAGCCGCTACATCGTGCAGAACAAAGAAGATTACTATCGATTGCTGTTAAAAGTCACAGAGGAGGGGGATTGGGAGTCTTGGATTTGTTTTATGCTTGATGCCGTTAAAGTGACGGCTGAATGGACTATCGACAAGGTAAATGCCATTGTTGAACTGCAAAAACAAACCTCACTCTATATTAAAGACAGTGCCTCGAAAGTTTACTCACATGAATTGGTTGAGCTTCTTTTTGAAAAGCCATATCTAAGAGCTAAGGACTTACTTGAAAGAGAGATATACCGCTCACGACAAGCTGCGAGCACAAACCTTAAATTATTAGAGTCATTGGGAATTTTGGAATCTAAAGTGATAGGTCGTGAAACTCTATTTATTAATACTCGTTTGTTAGATCTGATGTCTTACGATAGTAATGATTTCTTGCCGTTTGGTGATAGGGTGTAATAGATTGAAGCTCATCAACACCTGAGCGCCTAAAAACAGAGCATCCGTGCCATATTTTTGATTAATACCACCAAAGATACTCATTAATTCCGTGTTATTTGTGGGTTAAAATCAGATGCACGCTAATACGTTTCAGGGCATCGAGTAGGGTGAGGCGTTGCCGCCTCATCCCTCTCACAGAACCGTGCGTACGGACCTCGTACACGGCTCCTGCTTACTTATATTCGTATGTGAGCACTTTCCCAACGATTACCGTTTCAAGGTTAAATAAACCTAACTCTGTAAACCACTGATTTGGCATTGCATAGCTTGCAAGTGGACTCTTAGAGGAATTCCAACTTCGCATGTTAATATGCTTAAAAGGTGGCTTGTAGCCTTGCTGTTTCAACCATCTATGAAGCCTCAACTGAATGCTACGAAGCCGCCATCTCAGCCAACCGGCTAGTGCTTTAAACTGCTTATTGGCATTGGCTATCCGAAAGTACTGGCTAAAACCACGCAACAGTGGGTTCAGTGCTTTAATTACCTCTAATAAGGGCTTACCCCCATTTCTTCGGGTTAAATCACGAACTTTATAATAGATATTAGCCTTGTGGCTTAACGACCATAACGTTAATCGGTGAGTTCTCTACCACTTTATTCGCCACAGATCCCAAAATGACTTTGTCAATTTTTGAACGTTTATGGCTTGGCATTACGATTAGATCGGCACCGAGACGTTCAGCGTAATCTAAAATAGTGACATAAGGTTTGCCTTCAGAAACGTGAACTTTATAGACAACGTCCTCATCAACAAATTTAGCCGCAAATTCATTCAGTTGTTTTAAAACATCTTCCTTCATTTGCTTTGCTGCACCTTCAGGGAAATAGGTTGATACCATTGACATATGAATGCCCGGTAATACATTTAATAGATGCAACTCTGCATTAGAGTGTTTTGCGTGCCAAACGGCGAGTTCAACCGCTTTATCAGCAAAGCCTTTATCGTTTAAATCTACTGGAACCAAGATTTGTTTATACATAATTTTTATTACCTAAGTAGGGGAGGTTTTCTCCCCTAGATTCCATTCATTAATTTATGCCGCCAAATTTTCTTTTCTCGCTCGGCGACGCTGATTAAAGCCAAGAGCAAATAGTAGAAGAAGAGTTGGTACAAAGACCCATTCTTTTAATGGACGGTCTGCATCAAGAATGACATTCTTAATTTCCCAGTCAAAATCAACACCAGAGGCTTCTGCTGGACTACCATATTCAACCATATCTACGATCATCTTATTATCAACTTCAGATAACATAAGGCCCATAGAGCTGACGCGTTCTTCACCCGTAATTGCACGATCTTCAAAAGGTAAACTCACCGTTTTACTAATGAGGTTGCCTTCAAGGTTTTGACCTGTAACTTCTAATGTGAGTGATTGTCCCACATTTAGACCTTCTGCAATTTGAGCGATCTCAATACCTTGGTAATAATCTTTGGCTGGATAGATTTGATCCCACCAGAAACCTGGGCGGAACAGTGAGAATGTAATTAATAGTAATAAAACAACCTCCCACCATTTGGTTTTAGTAAACCACCAGCCTTGAGTTGCGGCAGAGAAAGTCAGCATCGCAATAATGGATGAGATAATGGTGAGTGCTAAGTGCCACCAAGAATCAATGCCCATCAATAATAGTTGCGTATTAAAAACAAACATAAACGGTAAGATCGCAGTACGAATATCGTAGGTGAACCCCTGAATACCGGTACGAATTGGATCGGATTTAGCGATGGCAGCAGCGGCAAATGCAGCTAGGCCGACCGGAGGAGTGTCATCCGCTAAGATACCAAAGTAGAACACGAATAAATGCACGGCAATCAGTGGAATAATTAAGCCGTGAGCTGCACCTAAAGTAACTATTACCGGAGCCATCAAGGTAGATACAACAATATAGTTAGCGGTTGTAGGTAAACCCATGCCTAAAATCAAACTGATCACAGCAGTAAATAGCAACATAAGAATAATGCTACCACCAGAGATAAACTCAACGAAATCTGTCATGACTAGACCGATACCCGTTAAGGTTACAACCCCTACGACTATACCTGCTGCTGCGGTAGCAACACCGATACCGATCATGTTTCGAGCACCAGAGACTAAACTTTCTAGTAAGTCATTAACCCCTTGTTTTACTTGGTCGACTACATTGCCTTCTTTAGTAAAGAAGCCAATCAATGGGCGTTGAGTCAGTAAAATGAAGATCATAAATACGGATGCCCAAAAAGCAGATAAACCTGGAGAGAAACGCTCAACGGTCAAACACCAAACCAATACCACAATCGGTAATAGGAAATGTAAACCTGATTTGATGGTTGGGCCTGGATCTGGAACTTCAGTCAGTTCTTCATCGATTGCCATCATGGCATGCTCTTGATATCTTGCAGAGATACTAACTAAGCCCACATAAGCAAGTAATAGAGCAACGGTTACAATTGGCGTCGCGCCATCACCGAAGACATCTTTAGTCCAGCCAATACCGTAATACACGGCTGCACTCATGACACAGAGACCAAGAATAGTGCCAGTAAAGGACAATAAGCTATGTACTAATGTTGGAGTATGGCGACGAGGAAGACCTTTCATTCCGGCTTTACAGGCTTCAAGGTGAACAATATAAAGAAGTGCGATATAAGAGATTAAGGCTGGCAATAACGCAGCTTTAATAACTTCAACATAAGAGATACCAACATATTCAACCATCAAGAATGCAGCTGCACCCATAATTGGTGGGGTTAATTGACCATTTGTTGATGCGGCAACCTCTACAGCCCCCGCTTTTTCGCCAGAGAATCCCACGCGTTTCATTAATGGGATAGTAAAAGTGCCCGTTGTTACCACGTTTGCAATCGATGAACCAGAAACTAAACCAGATAGACCAGAAGCGACAACGGCTGCTTTTGCTGGACCACCTTTCATATGACCAAGCAAAGAGAAGGCGACTTTAATAAAGTAAGCACCAGCCCCTGCCTTTTCTAGCATGGCACCAAAAAGTACAAATAAGAAAACGAATGAGGTTGAAACACCTAAAGCAACACCAAAAACACCTTCTGTTGTTAACCATAGGTGTGACATTGCTTTATTTAAACTTGCGCCTTTATGTGCGATTACATCTGGCATATGAGGACCAGCAAAGGTGTATAGCAAGAATACAGCAGCAACCACCATTAGTGGTGGACCTAAAGCACGACGTGTCGCTTCAAGCAATAGAACCATACCTACGACGGAAGCAACAATATCAGGAGTTGTTGGTGCGCCAGAACGATCGGCTAGTTGTGCATAGAAAATATAAATATAAGCAGCAGAAAAACTACCAGCAAAAGCCAGAGCCCAATCTATTGCAGGAATACGATCTCTTGGTGAATTTTTAAGTGCCGGATAAGCAGTGAAAGCTAAGAAGATAGCGAACGCTAAATGTATTGAACGAGCTTCTGTATCATTGAGTATGCCGAAGTCAAAAATGAACGGTAAAGGGGAAGCATACCAAAGTTGGAACAAAGACCAACATAGTGGAACAAACCATAAAATACGGCCAGATAATCCGTGCGGTGAGCGAGCACCAGTATCAGATTGGGCCACCATTTCTTGCACATCTTGTGACGAATTTGACGACTGCGTCATGTACTTTTCCTTAGTGATGGTCGAAGCTAATACTCAATCATTAAGTATTAGATTACTGAATATAAGCCAATGTATAGGCTAGAAAGAACCGATCTTCAAATCCGTTTTCTTATTGATTGTTATCCGTTGCATGGAAAGATCAGGGGGTGTTGCGAAGAAGCGAAGAGACCGTTTGGCCTCTTCGATTTATAGCTGCGCTATTTGTTACAAGTCGCGCACGTAGAAGACATACTATTTTAGTAGACCCACTTCTTTGTAATATTTCACAGCACCTGGGTGCAGCGGGATAGAAAGACCGGCTTTTACCATGTCTTCTTTTTTCAGTGTTGCAAATGCAGGGTGAAGACGTTTGAATGTATTGAAGTTTTCAAATACTGCTTTTGCTACGCTGTAAGCGACTTCATCAGATACATCAGAGGTGGTTACCATCGTTGCTGCAACACCAAAGCTATTTATATCGCCTTCTGTGCCACGGTACATGCCAGCAGGCACTATAGTTGAGGCGTAATAAGGGTTGTCGGCAACAATCTTATCGATTTTAGGACCCGTTGCAGAAACGAGTTTTGCATCACATGATGTTGTTGCTTCTTTGATTGAACCATTTGGGTGACCAACCATGTAGATGAAGGCATCAATTTTGTTGTCACACAATGCTTGTGAACGTTCAGATCCCTTCAGCTCTGAAGCCAGTTTAAAGCTGTCGTTTGTCCAACCCATAGCATCCATTACAACACCCATGGTTGCTCGGTCGCCAGAACCTGGGTTACCAATGTTTACACGTTTACCTTCAAGATCTTCAACATTGTTGATACCTGAATCTGAGCGAGCAATGATGTTAAAAGGTTCTGTATGAAGAGAGAACATAGCACGCAGTTTTTTGTAAGGGCCTTGAGCTTCAAATTTACTCGTACCGTTGTAACCATGGTATTGCCAATCTGACTGAACGATACCAAAGTCTAGCTCACCAGAACGAATAGTATTTACGTTGTAGATTGAACCACCTGTTGATTCAACAGAACAGCGAACATTATGCTCTTTACGATCCTTGTTCACTAATTTACAGATAGCACCGCCAGTTGGGTAGTAAACACCAGTTACTGAACCTGTACCAATCGTAATAAATTCTTGAGCACTTACGCTACCCATGCTCGCACCGATCATTGCCGTAGCGATAGCGCTTGCTTTAATTACTTTTCCTAATGCCATGTTATTCCCTTCCTTTATTGTGTGACCTTTACTTTACGCCTTATAAATCACAAGGTGATATAAGCAAAATCAGTATTTATTCACTTTTGAATACAAAGTGTTTTCGTTTCCTGTTACAGAAATGGCGTACGAATGATAGCAAACTAATGCGTTACTTTTACAATAGTGTTAAATAAAAACTATCAAAAGTGTGAAATAACTAACTAATGATAAGAATAATAATAGAAATTACCTCTGATTAACAACAATTAAGCAACATTTATTATGGTAAAGACAGGATGTAATGGTCGATGAAGAGCATTTTATTATGGGATAAAATGCTCAAATATAGTGAGGAGGATAGGAAGGTGTTAAACAGAATATTCGAATAAATCACACACTGAATCAAATAAATCAGCGATATCAATCTTTCTTGTTGGGGTAATAAAAATGGTATCGTCTCCAGCAACAACGCCTAAAATACCACCTGCTTTACCTAAAGAATCTAATAAGCGCGCAATAAGTTGAGCAGCACCAGGACCGGTATGAATAACAACAAGTGCACTGTTGTAATCAATATCCATTACGAGTTCACGTAAAGAACTTGAAACCGTTGGTACACCCAGTTCAATAGGAAGGCAGTACACCATTTCCATTTTTGCATTACGAGTACGAACAGCTCCAAATTTTGTGAGCATACGCGATACTTTTGATTGGTTGATATTATCGAAGCCTGTGATACGAAGTGCATCGACAATCTCGCCCTGTGAACCAAAGCGTTCGGCTTTAAGAATGGATTTAAATTCTTTAACTAGTCGTTCTTGTTTCTCATTATTTCGCATACTGTTTTGATTCTTCTTGCAATAATTATTACTATTCTCGCATAATTATTTACTTATAACCAAATCAAAATGGCATATTTGTGAATACTTACTCATCTATTATTCACTTTTTACTTTTAAATAAGTTTAATTTACGTGACAACTTTATTTACAAGCCTAGGGAAATACAAGTAGAGTCGCACTCAATTTGTAGCACGATTGGGATGTCATTGCGTAAGGTCGCAAAGCGAAGCAAATAGCATTGAATTTCATTTGAGCTTGCTATAACGTCACTTTCAGTTTGAAAGTAAATTAATAATAAAAATATACCTCTACTACTCAAGGAGAAAGAACATGAAAGTTGCTGTTATTGGCGCCGCAGGAGGCATCGGACAAGCGTTAGCATTACTTCTTAAGAATCAACTACCCGCAGGATCTGATCTTGCTCTTTATGATATTGCACCAGTGACACCTGGTGTTGCTGCGGATCTTAGCCATATCCCAACACCAGTTTCAATTAAAGGTTATTGTGGTGAAGATCCAACACCAGCGCTTGATAATGCCGATGTGGTTTTAATATCTGCGGGTGTTGCTCGTAAGCCAGGCATGGATCGTTCAGATCTTTTCAATATTAATGCAGGTATTGTTAAGTTATTAGCTGAAAAAATTGCAGTGACTTGTCCAAATGCATGTATCGGTATTATTACCAACCCGGTAAATACAACAGTAGCTATTGCGGCTGAAGTATTAAAGAAAGCGGGTGTATACGATAAGAACAAGCTATTTGGAATTACGACACTGGATGTGATCCGTTCAGAAACGTTTGTTGCTGAGCTAAAAGACAAAGATCCAAGAGAGCTCCGTGTTCCTGTTATCGGTGGTCACTCTGGCGTAACTATTCTTCCACTTCTTTCTCAAATTGAAGGTGTTGAGTTCACTGCTGAAGAAGTTGCAGCATTAACGCCGCGCATTCAAAATGCGGGTACTGAAGTAGTAGAAGCAAAAGCCGGTGGTGGTTCTGCGACACTTTCAATGGGCCAAGCGGCATGTCGTTTTGGTTTATCGCTAGTAAGAGCGCTTAGTGGTGAGAAAGGTGTTGTTGAATGTGCTTATGTTGAAGGTAATGGCGAGCACGCTCGCTTCTTCGCACAGCCAATTCTACTTGGTAAAAACGGGGTTGAAGAGATTCAATCTTATGGTGAGCTAAGTGCATTTGAACAAGAAGCATTAGATAGCATGCTAGATACACTGAAAGCTGATATCAAAATTGGCGAAGAATTCGTTAAGTAATTAATAAATTTGAATTAAATAAAAAGGGGGCTGATGATTATTATCAGCCCCCTTTTCTCATTCTATCCAAGTATTATTTGCTGCGCTTTACTGCTAGATGAGCTAATGCCTTTAGGGCTTCTTTGTATTCAGATTCAGGTAATATACTTAGTTCCGCAATTGCTTTATCTGCTTCTTCATCGGCTTTTTGTTTTGTGTATTCTAAGGATCCCACCTCTTTCATACAAACAAGAATAGGCTCTAATTTATCTAGACCATTACCTTGTTCGATTGCTTCTCGGATCATCGCTGCTTGTTCTGCATTACCATGCTTCATCGCATGTAATAGAGGAAGGGTTGGTTTACCTTCTGCAAGATCATCGCCAACATTTTTACCCATGTCTTCACCATCAGAAGTGTAATCCATGACATCATCAATCAGTTGAAATGCTGTGCCTAAATATTTACCGTAATTTTGTAGTGCTGTCTCGATCTCTTGTGGTGCGTCATTTAGAATAGCACCGATCTGAGTGGCGGCTTCAAACAAGCGAGCAGTCTTAGAGTAGATCACTTGCATGTAGCTTTCTTCGGTGGTGTTGGGATCATTGCAGTTCATTAATTGGAGCACTTCGCCTTCGGCGATCACATTAACGGACTCACTCATTAAGCTAAGGATCTTTATGGATCCTAAGCTCGTCATCATTTGGAATGAACGAGTGTAGATAAAGTCACCAACGAGTACGCTTGCCGCATTACCAAATTCTGCATTGGCGGTTGCTTTGCCACGACGCATATCTGATTCATCGACCACGTCATCGTGCAGTAACGTTGCAGTATGAATAAACTCAATAAAGGCGGCTGCCATAGTATGGTTTTTACCTTCGTATCCAAGTGCTTTTGCGGATAAAATGGCAAGCACAGGACGCAAGCGTTTACCGCCGCCGCTTACAATGTAAAAACCAAGTTGGTTGATAAGTGCCACATCTGAATTCAGCTGCGCTAAGATGGTTTCATTTACGATTGCCATGTCATCAGCCGTGAGGGCTTGGATAGCTTTAAAATCCATTATTCTTCCAGCAAGGTTAGGGCCTAATAGGCTTTATTGTAATAAGTGATTACACAAATAATACACTAAATTGAGGGTCGCAATACAGTCGAAAATACCTCTCTTTTTGCTGATTAACTATTTCGTTTATCTTTTCATCATTTTTCTGCAATTTTGGGTTGTCAGATTGAAATCATTCGCGTAGAATCCGGACCCTATTGATGACAAGTTTAACGCACACCAAAATTGTTGAGTAAACAAATTAAATGGTAGTGCGAAAGTAGCGGAGTAAAATATGTACGCTGTTTTCCAATCTGGTGGTAAACAACACCGTGTAAGTGAAGGTCAAACTCTTCGCTTGGAAAAATTAGACGTTGAGACTGGCGCAACAGTTGATTTCGACAACGTTCTTATGATTGCTAATGGTGAAGAAATCACTATTGGTGCACCTCTAGTAGCTGGCGGTAAAGTAACTGCGGAAGTAGTTCAGCACGGTCGTGGCGATAAAATTAAAATCGTTAAGTTCCGTCGTCGTAAGCATTCTCGTAAGCAGCAGGGCCATCGTCAATGGTTCACTGAAGTCAGAATCACTGGCATCAGCGCTTAATTTAAGGAGAATAACAAATGGCACATAAAAAAGCTGGCGGTTCTACTCGTAACGGCCGCGATTCAGAAAGTAAACGTCTTGGTGTTAAGCGCTTTGGTGGCGAATCTGTTCTTGCAGGTAACATCATCGTGCGTCAACGTGGTACTAAATTCCACGCTGGTACTAACGTAGGCATCGGTAAAGACCATACTCTTTTCGCTCTATCTGAAGGTAAAGTGAAGTTTGAAGTTAAAGGTCCTAAAAACCGTAAATTCGTTTCTATCGACGCTGAATAATCGTTTTTAAAAACTAATTTTAAAAGCCCTGCCACTTGGCGGGGCTTTTTATTTATGGATAGTCACCAGTTAACCATTTTAGTGTAGTGAATCAGTAGAATGTTTAACTAGTGACTATATATTGATATATTAAGTAACGTAAAGATCATTGAAGATCCACACTCATCCTATTATTTGGTTTACGGTTAATAATGAAACTGTAGCTATAATGAAAAGAGTATTTACGCTACAGCTCGGAGAATAAAATGAAATTCGTTGATGAAGCGACAATTAAAGTAGATGCAGGCGACGGCGGTAACGGTACTGTTAGTTTTTGGCGTGAAAAATTCGTAGCTAAAGGCGGCCCTGATGGCGGCGATGGCGGCGATGGTGGTGATGTTTACCTTGAAGCTGATGAAAACCTAAATACCCTAATCGATTACCGTTTTAACCGTTTCTATGATGCTGAGCGTGGTAAAAATGGTGGTGGTACAAATAGTACTGGCCGACGTGGTGAAGATATTACATTGAAAGTACCTGTTGGTACGCGTGCTATCGATATTGATACTGGTGAGAAAGTTGCAGAGCTAATGGCTCACGGTATGAAAGTCATGGTTGCTAAAGGCGGCTGGCATGGTTTAGGTAATACTCGTTTTAAATCATCAGTTAACCGTGCTCCTCGTCAAAAGACAATGGGAACAAAGGGTGAGGTTCGTGAACTTCGTCTAGAGCTTCTTCTTCTTGCTGATGTAGGTATGCTTGGCTTACCAAATGCCGGTAAATCAACATTTATTCGTGCAGTATCTGCAGCAAAACCGAAAGTGGCTGATTATCCATTTACGACACTTATTCCTAGCTTAGGCGTAGTTCGTGCTCGTGGTAATAAGAGTTTCGTTATTGCGGATATTCCTGGTTTGATTGAAGGTGCAGCTGAAGGAGCTGGTCTTGGTGTTCGCTTTTTGAAGCATCTTGAGCGTTGTCGTGTATTACTTCACGTAATCGATATTCTTCCTATCGATGGCAGTGATCCTGTTCAAAACGCATTAACTATCATTGATGAGTTAGAGCGATACAGTGAAAAAGTAGCTGGTAAACCTCGTTGGTTATTATTTAATAAGACCGATCTTCTACTTGAAGAAGAAGCTGACGAAAAGATCGCAGAGATCTTAGAAGCATTAGCTTGGGAAGGGCAGCACTTTAAAATTGCAGCAGTAAGCCGTACAGGTACTCAAGAAGTTTGTAATGAACTATCTGACTTTATGGATACTTTACCGAAAGAAATTATGACAGATGAAGAGAAAGCGGCGCTTAAAGTCGACTTCATGTGGGATGATTATCATAAAGACGCAATGTCTGGTAAAAATGTAGTTACTGAAGACGGTGATGATGATGACGATTGGGATGACGAAGAAGATGACGGCCACGTTATCTATGCTCGTGACTAATTCTTAATCAAAAGAATGATAATAAAAAACCGCATTTATTGCGGTTTTTTTTATTTAGGTCATTAAAGATAAAAATGAAAGGCTTAGAATAGAGGTTTATTTAGTTAATTATTACGAAGACAAATGGACGAAAAGCAAAGGGAAATATCACGCTTAGTAGCGAAAGCTGGGCAGATGCTACTTCAACATGGAGCTGAAAGTAGTTTGGTTTCAGATGTTAGCCGACGATTAGGTATTGCTGTTGGTGCTGATGATGTTGAAATATCATTATCTGCAAGCTCTTTAGTTATTACCACAATGATTGATGAACACTGTATGACGACCGCTCGAAGAGCACCTGATCGCGGGATTAATATGCGAGCAGTTACAGAGATCCAGCGGATCTGTATTATGTCTGAAAAAGGTTTGTTAGATTGCCATGAAGCTGCTATTAAACTAGATGGGATCAGTCAAGAAAGATATAACCGTTGGCTTGTGGTTGTTATGATTGGATTGTCTTGTGCTAGTTTTAGCCGTTTAGCTGGTGGTGACTGGCCGGTATTTATGATGACGTTTCTTGCGTCCTCCTTAGGAATGATTGTTCGACAAGAAATCGGGCATCGACATTTTAACCCTCTACTTAACTTTGGCATTACTGCCTTTGTTACCACACTTATCTCTTCTCAAGCTGTCATTTATCATATTGGTAACACCCCCTTTCTTGCAATGGCTTCTTCTGTTTTGATGCTAGTTCCTGGTTTTCCATTAATTAATGCGGTCGCTGATATGGTGAAAGGTTATGTCAATATGGGGATTGCACGCTGGACATTTGCGACCTTACTTACTCTATCAACCAGTATTGGTATTGTTGGGGCAATGAATCTAGTCGGTGTGTGGGGATGGATTAACTAATGGATGCTTTTACAAATGGATAGCGTAACAATGAATTCTGTTTTTGATTTATTTCTCGAACTTATTAATGATATGTTTTTCGCGATGATCCCTGCCGTTGGTTTTGCTCTGGTTTTTAATGTTCCAGCGAAGGCATTAAAATACTGTGCGATTGGTGGTGCGATTGGTCATGGGACTCGATTCTTATTAATGCATTATGGTGCGCCATTAGAGTGGGCGACATTATGTGCAGCTACAACAGTGGGTATGATTGGTGTGCATTGGTCACATCGTTTTCTTGCTCATCCCAAAGTATTTACGGTCGCTGCATTAATTCCAATGATCCCCGGTGTTTTTGCTTTTAAGGCGATGATTGCAGTCGTTGAGATAAATCACCTAGGTTATTCTCCTGAATTATGGGCGTTAATGATCGATAATTTAGTGAAAACCTTATTTACGATTGCGGCATTAGCCATTGGGTTAGCTATGCCTGGTTTGCTTTTCTATCGAAGAAAATCAATAGTGTGATAAGAGTATTAATTTGTTATTCTACGGACCAGTTTTTTTGCTTAATAAAATGAGATTTAGAATAAATGAAGATTAGTATGATTGCGGCCATGGCACATAATGGAAAAATAGATAAATCGTGTAATCTGTCAAATTCTCAATCTCGAATTATTGGCAAAAATAACCAAATGCCATGGCACCTACCTGCTGATTTCGCATGGTTTAAAAAATCGACTATGGGTAAGCCTATTGTGATGGGACGTAAAACCTACGAATCCATTGGTCGCCCATTACCGGGTCGATTAAATATCGTTTTAAGTCGTGATGCGAATTTGAACATTGAAGGCGTGACTTGTGTGACTTCCATTGATGAAGCAAAGCAAGTCGCGGGTGATATTGAAGAGCTAATGATTATCGGTGGTGGCTCTATTTATGAAGCGTGTTTACCCGCGGTGGATAAACTTTACCTAACTTTCATCGATGCTGACATTGATGGTGACACTCAATTCCCTGATTGGGGAGAGGGGTGGAATCAGACGTATTCTGAGATGTATTTGAAAGATGAAAAGAATAAGTATGATATGGAATTTGTGGTGTTAGAAAGGTAAGAGCAGGACGAACTTCGTTCTAAAGGGCGCTTCGCTTAAGGTTTCAGGAAAAGCGATGTTCTTCGAAGTACTTCATATATTTATTAGCAACCCCCACTAACTCCCCCTTATGTTTACTTTATTGATCTCAATAACTGATCAAAAAAGGGGGAGAACCATCTTTGTCGCTGTAGTTTCAGCACATGAATAACGGTTCCTCCCCTTAGTTAATTATATTCATTGGCAACAATTATTAATATAAGGGGAGGCTAGGAGGGGTTGCTAATGATGAGTTAGATAAGTCGTTTATTCTTTGCTTTTATAGTCTCTAGTTAGCGAAGCGTATAGTTTCTAGCTTATCGCCTTCTGCGTAAAATACTTCCCATCATCAACACGATACATCGTCATATATTCCCCCCAAACACAGCCTGTATCTAATGCTATTACGCCATTGTTTTCATAACCCATCAATGCCGCCCAATGACCAAAGATGACGGTGTGAGAAAGAGGGCGTCGAGATTTAAGATCAAACCATGGGGTTAGTTTTTCTTTATCTTCTGAAGATAAGTCCTGTGGCGGTTGTTTACAGTCCATATCTAAACTGGCGTCGTGAAAACAAAAGCGCATGCGTGTAAATGCATTAATGATGTAGCGATAACGCTCGATATCAGTAAGCTCTTCTCGCCATAAATCAGGCTGGTTCTCGTACATATTTTCTAATAACCATACCCATCTGTCAGAAACCAAAATAGCTTCAACTTCACGAGCGCATTCAGTGGCAGTTTCTATATTCCACTGTGGAGAGATCCCAGCATGAGTCATGACAATATTATGCTGAGCGTGGGTCGCTAATAATGGTTGATGGCGTAGCCAAGTGAGTAATTCTTCACTATCAGACGCGGTAAAAATAGGGGCGGTTTTATCTTTTTCTTTTACGCGTGAAATACCCTGAGAGACAGCAAGTAAATGAAGGTCATGATTGCCAAGAATAGTGACCGCCGCTTTCCCCAATGATTTTACAAAGCGAAGCGTTTCTAATGATTTAGGTCCGCGAGCAACAAGATCACCGGTTAGCCAAAGTTGATCATTTTCTTTATCGAAGCAGACTTGATCTAATAACAGAAGGAGCTCGTCTAGGCATCCTTGAATGTCGCCCACAAAGTACGTTGCCATGCGCCTTTCCTCTCATCAGTTGGGTAAAAATAGATAGAAAAAAGGTGACAATGAAGTCACCTTTTATTTACTGTTTGTTAATCTGCATTACTATTTAGCAGGTTCTTGTTCTTCTGCTTGATAGTTGTCATTCAACCAGTTTGCCATGATAACAAATTGCTCTAACGTTAAGTTCTCAGGGCGATGAGATGGATTAACACCTAATGCTTCCAATTGTTCTTTCGTTAATAGCGCTTTGAAACAGTTACGAACGGTTTTACGGCGTTGGTTAAAACCTTCACGACATACGCGATCTAGCCATTTTAAGTTATTCGCTGGGAATGGCAGTACTTCATAAGGAACAAGACGAACAACCGCTGAGTCAACCTTAGGTGGCGGAACAAATGCTGTTGGCGGCACTTCAAGTACAGGCATAACCTTACAGTAGTATTGAGCCATAACCGTTAGACGACCATAAGCTTTAGTTCCTGGACCCGCAGCTAAACGGTTAACCACTTCTTTTTGTAGCATAAAGTGCATATCTTGAATGTCTTTATGAAACTCAAAAAGGTGGAACATCAATGGTGTTGAGATGTTGTATGGCAAGTTACCAAAGATACGTAATTTATTACCTTCTTGGATAAGTTGCGTGAAGTCGAAGCGCATTGCATCGCCTTCATGAATCGTTAATTTACTGCCTAGTTCTGGGTGTGTACGTAAACGTGCTGCTAAGTCACGGTCAAGTTCAATAACAGTAAACTTATCAATTTCACGGCCTACAGGCTCAGTGATAGCACCAAGACCAGGACCAATTTCTACAAGGTTTTGGCCTGGTAGAGGGTTAATTGCAGATACGATTCCATCGATCACATAAGGGTCATTTAAGAAGTTCTGACCAAAGCGTTTTTTCGCTTTATGGCCTAAATGGACATCATTTCTTGTACTCATTTATTTTCTACCAGTTCAATTGCATGGGTAAGTGCGGTAATAAAGCTTCCTGCATCTGCTTTTCCAGTACCTGCTAATTCCAATGCAGTACCATGGTCTACGGAGGTTCGGATAAAAGGTAAACCTAAAGTGATGTTTACCGATTTTCCAAAGCCTTTGAATTTTAGCACAGGAAGTCCTTGATCGTGATACATAGCGAGTACCGCGTCCGCTTCTTGTAAGTATTTATCTTGAAATAACGTGTCAGCAGGCAATGGGCCGATTAAGTTCATGCCTTCTTCTTCACGTAATTCATTTAATGCTGGCGCTATGATATCAATTTCTTCGCGACCAAGACAGCCATCTTCACCTGCATGTGGGTTTAATCCACACACAAAAATAGACGGTTTTTCAATACCAAATTTTGTGATTAAATCTTGGTGTAGAATTCGTGTCACTTGCTTAAGACGATCGGCGGTAATCGCCTTAGCAACATAAGCAAGAGGTATATGAGTGGTTACTAACGCTACACGTAAGCCTTCTGTTGCTAACATCATAACGACTTGTTGGGTATTTGATTGCTCAGCAAAGAACTCAGTGTGACCACTAAAAGCAACACCAGCTCGGTTGATTACGCCTTTGTGTACAGGTCCTGTAACAACCGCATCAAACTCACCATCCATATTACCTTGTGCAGCACGACGTAATGTTTCTAGAACATAATGGCCATTAGCTTCATTAAGTTCTCCAGCTATTACCTCTGTATTTAGTGCAATATCGTCAACGATTAATGTTCCTGCTTTATGTGCAGTCGCTGGTAATTGAGCATCATAGCTTTTAATTGAAATACCAAGACCTAGTAGCTTGGCTCTTTGTTCTAATACTTCTTTATTCGCACAAATGACTAACTGATGAGGCCAATCTTGTTGTGCAATGGTGAGAACAAGATCGGGACCAATACCAGCAGGTTCACCTGGAGTGATTGCTATGCGTTTAATCTTATTCATTATTTTCTTCACCATCATTGTCTTGTAGAATTTCAACATAAGCACTTGCGCGAATTTCTTGTAACCAAGCGCCAGCTTCTTCGTTAAATTTTCGATTCATTAGAATACGATAAGCTTTGTTTTTCATTGCTGCATCAGTTCTGTCTACTTGTCGACGCTCTAATACTTCAACAATATGCCAACCATGAACCGTTTTGAATGGCGCACTAATTTTCCCTGTTGGTAGGGTTTCTACTTGATGTTTAAATTCTGGTACGTATAAATCTGGGGTTTGGAAACCTAGCTCACCATCGTTTGCTGCTGAACCTGAATCTTGGCTATAGCGTTTTGCCATTTCAGCAAAGGTATCATTACCGGCTTTAATGTCCGTAATAATATTATTTAGCTGACGTTTAGCTCCTTCATCACTCATGATTACCGATGTTTTAATCAGAATGTGTCGAGCGTTTACTTCGGTTACCGCAATTGTTTCTAGGCCTTTCACATCATCGATTTTAAGGATGTGGAAACCAACGCCTGAGCGGAATGGGCCGATAATACTATTTTTACCTTCGCCTGTGATCTGATCGGCAAAGATAGTTGGCATTTCTTCTTTACGCATCCAACCCCAGTCGCCACCTTGTAGCGCTTTAGGGCCTTTTGAATAGGTATACGCCATCGTAGCAAAATCAGCACCTTGCTTTAAGCGCTCGGTTAAGTCTTTGGCTTGTTGTTCTAATGCTTCTTTATCAGCTTGGGTTGCACCATCTTCTGCTCGCAATTGGATGTGACTGATTTTGTATTGTACGGTTGCTTGTGTCTCTTCTGAAAGTAGTAATGCTAGACTTTCTACTTCTTGAGGAAGGATATTAATACGACGACGTACTTGCGCATTTCTTGCTTCACTTGCCGCGATTTCTTTACGAATTTGCTCACGGAAACTAGCGTAAGATAACCCTTGCGCCGCTGTTTTCTGCTGTAGTTGAGCAAGAGTCATGTTGTTTTCTTTTGCGATATCTTTTAACGCTTCTTCTAAACGGGTGTCATCAATACGGATACCCATTTTTTCTGCTTGCTGGCTTTGAATCGTATCAACAATCAATTTTTCTAGAACTTGCTCACGAAGCACTGATTCTTCAGGTAGAGGTTGATTTTTTTCTTGAGCATTAATTCTTACTGTTTTCAATGAAGTATCAATGTCACTTTGAAGGACGACGCCTTCGTCAACAATCGCCACTACACGGTCAAGCTCAACCGGTGCTGCTTGTACATTGATGGTTAGCATTAATAATAAGGTGCTAACAAGTGGGAGTTTCCAATTATTCATAGTGTCATCCAAGAGTGAGGAGATTGAAGCACCTTGTAAAATAGGTGCTTCATGTATGTCCGTATAAATTAGTTATTTAAATAGAATGGGCGACCATAGCCTAATGCATTGGTTGCAGAGCCTGAGGTGATACCAGTGTTGGTTCCTAGACCACGAATAGCGATAGAAAGCATTACATTACTTTCGTATTCTGGTTTGTAAGTCGATAGTGTGCCACTATTTGAATCCCAAGCAATTAATTGGTTACTGTAAGTTAAACCAAAAGACCAACAGTCGCTAAGATAAGTCACGCCTGCAAGTGTTTCAAGCATGAACTCTTCTTTAGTATCATAGAAATATTGAGCATTTAAACGCCAACTATTTCCTACATTATATTGCGTTAATATACCTGCTTGATAAATACCATAGCGTGTTGTTGTATTATTTGAATCAGAATATGCAACATTATCATCAATATAGTTTTTACTTACATAGCGATAATTCACTTGGATATAGCCCTGACTATGGCGATATTCTAACGTACTGTTGGCAACCTGTAATTCACTTGCATTAGAATCAAATTGAATGCCACCATGATAGAAAAGATAATCATCGTAGTTGAAGTCACTTTCTACAGCCCAAGCAGATGAGTTTTTGTCATCATTCTCGTTTGATGTACCAGAGCCATTCATATATAGGATCTGACCAAAAGAAAGATTCATTCGTTCCTTATAAGAATCATCATAAAAGCGTGATGTGGCACCAATACTAAATTGGTTTGCTGCTGCGATATAATCCACACCACTGTATTGACGATCTCTAAATAGTCCGTAGTAGTCTAGTTGCAATTTACTACTATCATAACCACCATCACCAGTACCACCATAAATAGCACTTTGGTCAACTTCAGGAACATATAAATATTGAATTTTTGGCTCTAATGTTTGTAAGTACTCACCTAAGAATTTATGCGTACTGTCTAAATAAATGGCACCATTTATTCTCACTTCAGGAATGGTTCTACTTGTTTCGTGTTCTAAATCTAAAGTATATTCTCTTCCCTTCGAATCAATACCTTTTGGTTGATTATCAAAATCTTGTGAGTAATAAGTATAAAGTAAGCTAGCTTCTGGAGTTAATGACCACCAAGTTGAACTTAATGGTAAGCTTACTTTTGGCTCAAGATGAACACGAGTAGCAGATGGCTTTTTCAGATCATCGGTTGCAAATTTACTAATGTGACTGTGAAAGTTAAAGTCAAATTCTTTATAAAACTGAGGTGCGTAATAATTAAACTCAATTTGTGGAATTAGTCGATATGGTGTTTGATTTTCAACTAGAACTTGGAAATCTCGTACGCGCATAGTTAAGTCCCAATCTTGATCTCGATAGGATACTTCGCCCGATTGACTTAATTGACCTTCATCTCGACTACCAATGCTTGAATTTAGATCTTGGAAGTAGGTGATATCACTTACTTGAGAGTACTCAACCTCAAATTTCCAGTGTTTTCTGAATATTCCTGAATGATTCCAACTTGCTCCCCAACGAGCCCCTTTATCTTTAAATTTAGCATCATCACCTAAATATTCGAGATCAAAAGTACCAGTACCTAGCTCTGTTAGGTAGCGGAATTCACCTTCGAACTGGGTGCCTCGCTTTTCCATATAGTTAATGGTGGTAGTTGCATCATAATTTGGTGCAATATTCCAATAAATAGGAACTGATAGCTCAAAACCATTTTTACTGTCTAAGCTCGCGCTCGGGATAAGCACCCCTGTTTTACGTTTATCGCCAACAGGAACGGTAATGTAAGGTAAGTAAAAAATTGGCACATCAAGGACTTCAAAGCGTGCATTATAGAATGTTGCCCATTCATCTGATTGATCAAGCTCGATATCACTGGCTTTAAAGCGCCAGCTATTATCATCCGCTGGGCAAGTTGTGAATGAGGCATCTTCTAATTGGTAAATTTCTTGGCCTGTTTTGAGAACACGGCTAGCTTGCCCACGAATAGGTTGGCAAGACATCTTGTATGCCGTATTAATCATGATTGTGTTTTCTGTGCTTAAGTCTGTTGTGACTTTATCTGATGTTGACCTCATATCCATGCTTGAGTAATCAACGTTACCTTCAGCGATCGCAATATTTTCTTGCTGATGTATAGTAATACTATCCGCTTTGATTTCTTGGCGGCCTTTAATAATATGTACATTACCTTTATAGGTTGCTTTTGAGTTATTACTGGCTTCAACACTGTCAGCTTGAATTAAAACAGGTTGTTGTTCGTCTTCCTCTTTTGACATTTCTGTCGGCACTTGGCAGGAGTTAACCGCGTCAGTTTTTAGGGGGAAGATAATACTATTTTCTGGAGATACAGATTTACTTCCATCATCAGCGATGACGGGAGTACCGTAAAGAAGGCATCCAGCAAATGAAACAAGTAGGCTGCGAGAGGTAAAAGGCATCGAGTTAGACGTTCCTGTTCGTTATATTAATCCGCTGATATACTCAAAGAGACTAGACAGAGTCACTTGTTCATAATAAAGCAAAAGCCATGCCCAAACCACCCATAAGATGTCGCTATCATCGATTAATGGCTGTAAAGTAACAGGGTGCGTTTGCTCATTGTGTGACAGAGTAAAAATAGAATAATTCATTAATCGGAATATAAAATGCAAATATTTGGCAAAATATTAGGTGGTTTTTTTGGTTTCCTATTTGGCGGCTTTTTTGGCGCGGCATTAGGGATCTTTATTGGTCACCAATTTGATAAAGCGAAACGCATGGCGAGTCGAGGTTTTACCTTTCAAACGGGTGGGGCTTCTCAAACTGAAAAACAAGCTGAGTTTTTCCACGCGGCGTTTGCCGTTATGGGTCATATAGCTAAAGCAAAGGGACAAGTTACCGCTCAAGAAATTCAACTTGCAGCGATGATGATGGATCGTATGAATCTAAGTGCTGAGCAAAAAAGAGAAGCTCAAGAAGCATTTAGAGAGGGGAAAGAAAACAATTTTCCATTACGTGAAACACTGCAAAAGATCCGCTCGATTACCGGTGGTCGTTATGATTTATTGCAATTCTTTTTAGAATTACAAATAGCATCGGCGATTGCGGATGGTGACATTCACCCAAGTGAGCGAGACATTTTACATATTGTTGCTGAAGAGCTTGGCTTTAGTGCTGATCAGCTTGAAAAACGCTTAAAAATGCAAGAAGCAGCATTCCGTTTTCAACAAGGTGGTTCACATCAAAGTCATGGACAGTGGCAAAAAGCCAGTTCAGCAGATCAATTGAAAGATGCATATAATTTATTAGGTGTTAGTGAGGATGCCGATGCTAAAGCCATTAAGCGCGCGCATCGTAAGCTAATGAATGAACATCACCCTGATAAGTTAGTAGCGAAAGGCTTACCACCTGAAATGATGAACATGGCAAAAGAAAAAGCACAAGAAATCCAAGGTGCGTACGATTTAATTAAGAAAGCAAAAGGGATGAAATAATCCCTTTATTTGAATGAACAATATTATTGTTTATTCAGATCCCAATCGTAGTCATAACTGATATCGCCTGTGAATGATGTTAATTCTGGGCGATATTTTTTTAGGTGTTCAAAAAGCTGCTGTTGATTACCAAAATCGATGGCAAACCAATCATAGATAGAAGAAAGTTGAGTATTGTTATTCGTCACTAATACTCCTTTTTTACTATTAATAAATTCTTTTGCGGCTTTATCTAATAACTGCTCACTGTTTCTAGCGGTGAATGCTTTTGGTTGTAGATTAGGGCAACTGAGACTCGCACAGTTTACAGCGTAGTGAGTTCTTGGGTCATTCCATATTGGACGAAGAATTCTGTGTTCAATATCGTTGAGTGTCAATGCTTTACCTGCAACTACAATCACTTCTTCATCCCAAGGACCAAAGGTAAACAACCCTCCTAATTTTGTGATCGATTTGATTGGATAGTTATCTAAAATAATTTTTACGGTAATTGCATTATAAAGATTTACCCAATAAGCGTATTGTTCAGATTTTTTGTACTCTCTAGGATCAATTCGTCTCATTTGGCGTAGATAACTATTTAAGATTAGTTCATCGGCTTCAGTAATACTCGCGTAATCAAAAAGAGTATATTCTCCTTGTGTGGTGAGGTATTTATCTAATGTTTGCTGCCAATATTGGTGTGAAATTGTGGTGGTGTTTTTTTCATTACTTATATCCCAATCATGCCACAGTTCAGATTTTGGTGCGGCAAAAGAATGGAATGAGAAAAGCAAAAGTAACGAGGAAAAAATGTATTTCATAAAGGGCCTCTGATTTTTTACTAATGATTATTTAGTATAGATTGTCTGTATTCTATAGACAAAAAAGAGGTTGATACGTTCATATCAACCTCTATTATTTCCTGAATCCTATTTCAAGAAATTCGGAATCTTCGCTTCATATTCTGAAATTTTATCAGCGTGCTGTAGCGTCAAGCCTATATTGTCTAAACCATTCAATAAACAGTGGCGACGAAATTCATCAATCTCAAAAGAATACTGCTTACCGTTAGCGCTAACTAACATAGCTTCCAAATCAACCGCAACTTCAGCGCCTTCATTCGCTTCAACGAATTGGAATATTTCATCCACTTCAATATCAGTTAAACGAACAGGGATCATTTGGTTATTGATTGAATTGCCGTAAAAAATATCAGCAAAGCTTGGTGCTATCATCACTTGGATGCCGTAATCGGCTAAAGCCCAAGGGGCGTGTTCACGAGATGAACCACAACCAAAGTTTTCACGAGCCAGCAGAATACTCGCGCCTTGGTAGCGTGGAGCGTTCATTATAAATTCTGGGTTTGGTTGTTGACCAGCATCATCAAGAAATCGCCAGTCATGGAAAAGGTGCTTACCAAAACCGGTGCGATTTACTTTCTGTAAAAACTGTTTTGGAATGATCGCATCGGTATCAATGTTCGCCGTATCTAAAGGAACGACTAGACCTGTATGTTGCTTAAAACCTGACATAGTAAATTCCTTTTATGCTTTTTCAGTGATAGTTCGGATATCAACAAAGTGACCTGCGATTGCGGCAGCCGCCGCCATTGCTGGGCTTACTAGGTGAGTACGACCATCACGGCCTTGGCGACCTTCAAAGTTACGGTTAGATGTTGATGCACAACGCTCTTGTGGACCTAAACGGTCGTTGTTCATTGCAAGACACATAGAACAACCCGGTAAGCGCCATTCAAAACCTGCTTCTTTAAAGATTGTATCTAGACCTTCTTTTTCAGCTTGTGCTTTTACTTGCTCAGAGCCTGGAACAATTAACGCTTGAACGTGAGCGGCGACTTTGTTGCCTTTAGCAATAGCAGCAGCTGCGCGCATGTCTTCAATACGTGAATTAGTACAAGAACCAACAAAGACTTTATCTACGTTGTAATCTGTTAATGATTTACCGGCTTCAAGACCCATATAAGCCAAGGCTTTTTCTGCGGATACTTTTTCTACTGGGTCAGAAAAACTCTCTGGTGCAGGAATGGGTTGATCAATGGCAATAACTTGGCCAGGGTTTGTTCCCCACGTCACTTGTGGTTTAATTTCAGAGGCATCAAGGCTAACAACGGCATCAAACTTTGCATCATCATCCGTTTTTAGTGACGACCAATACTCGATAGCTGCCGTTAAATCGTCACCTTTAGGTGAAAATTTACGACCAGTAATGTAGTCAAACGTGGTGGCATCTGGTGCGATTAGGCCGGCTTTGGCACCTAGCTCTATCGCCATGTTACATACCGTCATTCGACCTTCCATTGTAAGGTCTGTAATTGCCTCACCACAGAATTCAACCACATAACCAGTGCCGCCAGCGGCTGTTGTTTTACCAATAATAGCCAGAACGATATCTTTTGCAGTAATGCCTTCAGCCACTTTGCCTTTGACTTCGATTTTCATGGTTTTAGCACGCGCTTGTTTTAGCGTTTGTGTCGCTAACACATGCTCAACTTCAGAGGTACCAATACCAAATGCAAGAGAACCAAATGCGCCGTGTGTTGCGGTGTGTGAATCTCCACACACAATCGTCATACCTGGAAGTGTAATACCTAGCTCTGGTCCCATGACATGCACAATACCTTGGTATTTATGGTTTAGGTCATAAAGAGTTACGCCAAATTCTTCACAGTTTTTAGACAGTGTTTCCATTTGGATACGAGCCATTTCACCAGAGGCATTAATGTCTTTAGTTTGTGTCGATACGTTATGATCCATTGTTGCGAAAGTTTTACCTACTTGGCGAACTTTACGACCTTTTTCACGTAACCCATCAAACGCTTGTGGCGAAGTCACTTCGTGCACCAAGTGACGATCGATGTATAGAATCGGGGTTTCACCTTTTGCTGCAACTGCAACATGGGCGTCATAAACTTTTTCGTATAATGTTTTTGCGTTAGACATTGTTTCTTCCTTGAATTACGAATTCAAAATATATTCAGCGATTTTATCGCCCATTGCTGAGGTCGTTAATGCGGGTTTATCTCCGGCAAGATCTGCGGTTAGTTCACCTGCTGATAGCGCTTTAGATACGGCAGCTTCAATACTTTGAGCTGCTTCTTCTTCACCAAGGCTATAGCGTAACATCAGTGCAGCCGATAAAATCTGAGCCACTGGGTTTGCAATGTTTTTGCCCGCGATATCTGGCGCTGAACCACCTGCTGGTTCATACAAACCAAAGTTATCTTTATTTAGGCTTGCTGAAGGAAGCATGCCCATAGAGCCTGTGATCATGGCACATTCATCAGAAATGATGTCCCCAAAGATATTTGAACACAGCATGACATCAAACTGAGAGGGATCTTTGATTAACTGCATGGTCGCGTTATCAATGTACATGTGGCTCAGTTTGACTTCTGGGTAGCCTTTCGCTACTTCTTCAACCACTTCACGCCATAAAATAGAGCTTTGTAGAACGTTGGCTTTATCAATTGAGTACACGTTTTTGTTACGTAGAAGCGCAGATTCAAAAGCAATCTTTGCAATACGTTCAATTTCATAACGATGATAAATTTCAGTATCGTACGCTTTCTCTTGAGGACCTTCGCCTTCACGACCTTTCGGTTGACCAAAGTAAATGCCGCCTGTTAGTTCACGAACCACGACGATATCAAACCCGTTACCTGAAATATCAGCACGCAGTGGAGAGAAACCTTCTAGTCCTTTATGGATTTGAGCAGGACGTAGGTTACAAAACAGTTCGAAATGTTTACGTAGAGGAAGTAGTGCGCCACGCTCTGGCTGATCATTCGGTGGAAGGTTTTCCCATTTAGGTCCACCAACCGAACCGAATAGAACGGCATCTGATTCTTCACAGCCTTTTACTGTGCTTTCTGGCAGTGGACAACCGTGATTATCAATCGCAATACCGCCGACATCATGTTGTTCGCGAGAGAATGAAATTGCGTGTTTTTTCTCAATTGCATCCAGCACCTTATGTGCTTGGTCCATTACTTCAGGGCCAATTCCATCGCCCGGTAAAATTGCAATCTTGTATGTTTTATTCGTCATGTTAATCCTTTAATCTTTTTATTTAATTTGCTTAATCAGAGAAGGTTAGGTTTCCCCGATTTAAAATTCTTTTAAGCTGCCCTAAACCGTTACAATCTTCTTTTGCTTAATTTCCGCGATTTGATCTGCACGGTGAATACTATTAATGACGTGAAGCAGTGCTTGACCAGAAGCTTCGATAATGTCGGTCGCTAAACCAGTACCGTGATATTTACGGCCTTTGTAATTAGCGATGATATCTGCTTGACCTAAGCCATCTTCACCTTCGCCTTTTGCGGTCAAGTCAAACTTATCCAGTACGATTTCGTAACCGGTTAGCTTATAAATACACTGATAAAGCGCATCTACTGGACCGTTACCGACAGCGGCTTCGCATTTCTCTTCGTCACCGCAAAGTAATTTGATGCTGGTTGTTGCCATTACGCTACCTGACTGCACACTTAGGTAGTTCAACTTATAAAAGTCATCTTCATCACGTAAATTAGCAAAGTGCATTAGAGCTTCTAAATCGTAATCAAATACTTGGCCTTTACGATCTGCTAATTTCACGAAATCGGCATACAAGGTATCTAGATTATATTCTTCGGCTTTATAACCCATTGCATCCATGTGGCTCTTAACTGCGGCTCGGCCTGAACGACTGGTTAGGTTTAATGCTTTGTTTTTTAAGCCAATTGACTCTGGCGTCATGATTTCATAAGTGTTTTTATTCTTAAGCATACCGTCTTGATGGATGCCTGAAGAGTGGCTAAAGGCGTTTGCGCCTACGATAGCCTTATTACTTTGAATTGGCATATTACAAAGCTGACTAACTAGCTTACTGGTGCGATGGATTTCATCATTTTTAAGACCAGTATGAACACCTAGATACTCTGAACGAGTTTGCAAAATCATTGCAATTTCTTCTAGAGAACAGTTACCTGCACGCTCACCAATACCATTAATCGTGCCTTCAACTTGTCGAGCACCTGCTTGAACCGCTGCGATTGAATTGGCAACTGACATACCCAAATCATCATGACAATGCACAGAGATAATTGCTTTATCAATGTTTGGAACACGGTTGAATAATTGCTGAATAATGCCACCGAACTCGCCTGGAATAGTGTAGCCAACCGTGTCAGGGATATTAATGGTGTTTGCGCCAGCGTTGATTGCGGCCTCTACCATACGACATAAGTTATCAATCGGTGTACGACCTGCATCTTCACAAGAAAACTCGACGTCATCGGTATAATTACGTGCGTGTTTAACCGCTTTTACGCCCATCTCAACCACATCATCGTAGCTACGGCGTAATTTGTCTTGAACGTGAACGGTAGAAGTAGAGATAAAAGTATGAATTCGGAAGGCTTCTGCGACTTTCAGTGCTTCTGCTGCGGCATCAATATCTTTAGGAACGGCACGAGCTAGACCACAAATTCGGCTATTTTTAATGTGTTTTGCGATGGTTTGAACTGACTCAAAATCACCAGGAGACGAAACAGGGAAACCGGCTTCAATAACATCAACACCCAGACGCTCAAGCGCATACGCAATCTGTAATTTTTCTTTTACGGTTAAACTCGCTGATAGTGCTTGTTCGCCATCTCGTAAGGTGGTGTCGAAGATAATGACTTGATCGCTCATGGGCTTGCTTCCTTGTGTATGTCGTGCGCTTTAACGACGGTTTTCCATAAAAAAACCCGCCATGTTCAGCGGGTTTTAAAATTTGGTTTATGGCTTCTTTTGTTCCACAACCTACCCGCGTGAGATGTTCACGATCAGGAGGAGGCGAAGAGATAAAGAAGATGTTGTTTTCATTTGAAATACAATCCATAAAAATAATTAACAAATTAATATCGTACTTGGCTCATATCGTCAACCTTTAAATAGCGTTTTTACCTTATATGAATGTTTTTTTGGTTAAATGTTAAAAAAGAGAGATAAAACGATTGCGTGGGTGTGTTTTTATACAAAGTAGGCGTATTTTTAATTCTTAATAGTACAATTAAAAAATATCTAGCTTTATCTGGCATGGCGTTTAGCAAATAAAAGAGATAACACTAATGAAAATAAATAAGAAATACCTTTTTTTTCCTGTTGTTGCTCTAGGGGTAATAACGCTTATTGTTGTGACTAAATTGCGTCCATCAGCTGAAGTTAAACCCTTAGAAGAACGTTCGAAAATTGTGAAAACGCTCTCTTTAGAGCAACAGAATATCGCACCTCAAGTGATAGGGTTTGGCAAAATAAGACCTAAATTTGAATGGAAGGCGATTGCAGAAGTATCGGGTAAAGTGGTCTATCGTCACCCTGAGCTAAACAAAGGAAATGTGTTATTAGCAGGAACTGAAGTATTAAGAATAGACCCACTAGATTATGAGTTGAAATTAGCTCAAGCAGAGGCAGATCTTAGTTCTAGCCAAACCCAGTTAGCAAAAGTAGATCTAGAAGAAAAAAATATTCGAAATACCTTAAAAATAGAAAAAAATAGGTCATCTCTTAGTAAGAAAGAGTTAAGTCGTAAAATTAATCTTCAGAAAAAAGGGTTAACTTCTCAATCGGATTTAGATCAACAGAACCAATCCTATTTAGCACAACAAAAAGTCGTGCAAGATATTCAAAACCAAATCTTATTATTGCCAGATGAAAGAAAAGTAGCTGCGGCGATGGTGAAAGTAAACCAAGCTAAATTGGAAGAAGCGAAGCGCTCTTTAGAAAAAACGTCGATTATATTACCAACGGATGTGCGTATTTCTGAGGTGGATATTGAAGCGGATCAAGTGGTTAATCTACAGCAAACCATGTTCATCGCCCATGGCATTAAAACAATGGAAATGGAAGCACAGATATCGATTCATGATATGCAAACGCTAGTGCACAGTTTTCGTTTTTTTCAATTGAGTGAAGGCGGTATGCCAAACCTTGATTCATTGCCGCTAAAAGCAAACGTACAATTAAGCAGTGGGCGTTTTAATGCAGAGTGGCAAGCTCAGGTTGCTCGGATCAGTGAAACAGTCGATCCCAATCAAGCAACCGTTGGCATTATTTTAGAGATACAACAAGACTACCGTTCATTAACACCCAGCACATTACCTCCATTAGTGAATGGTATGTTTGTAAAAGCAGAAATTGAAGGCGAGGTTTCACCACAATGGGTGATCCCTGAAAGTGCCCTTCATGGTGATAAAATCTACCTACTTAATAATGACAGCCAGTTAACTATTTTACCCGTAAATATTGTGTTTAGAAGAGACAATCAAGTCGCTATTGTCGGGGATATAACGTCGGGTGACTTGTTGATCTTAAATGATCTCCTTCCTGCTATTAACGGCATGCAATTGCGTTCTGTTGAGCAAAGAAAGGAAGGGGAGTCGGCTGAATGATTAAGTTTTTTGCAAGACATCCAACCGCAGCCAATTTATTAATGCTATCTATTTTGCTGCTTGGTGTGGTGTCACTATCTCAATTAAAACGAGAAACCTTTCCTGAATTTAGCCCCCCTTATATTCTCGCTGGTGTCGTTTACCCTGGTGCGTCGCCACAAGAAGTGGAAGAAAGCATTTGTGTTCGACTGGAAGACGCTGTTGATGGATTAGGCAATATTGAAGAAACCAAATGTGAGGCAATTGAAGGTTCTGCTCGTTTGGTCATTAAATTGAATACGAAAGCCGACATTGGACGAATGTTGGTTGATGTTCAGACTCAAATTGATTCAATTAACGATTTTCCTAAAGAGATAGAGTCACCGATAGTTCAAGAATTGGATTGGAATGAACCTGTGGTGGATGTGGCGATTACAGCAGATACAACATGGCCAGAATTAAAAGCGTATGCAGAAAAGCTCAAACAAAGTCTAAAGCTTGATTATGATGTTTCCTTAGTTGAAGTGAGTGGTTTTTCGGATCACCAATATCGTGTTGAGTTAGATGAAGGTGCGATTCGTCAGCTTGGTTTAAATGTCAGTGATATAGCAAATAAGTTGGCTGAACAGAATGTAAAACTACCAAGTGGCAGCATTGAAACGCCAGAGAAAAACTTTTTAATTCGCTTTGATGAAAGAAAAACAACCCCGCAAGAATTGGCAAAAACAGTCATGGGTGCATCAGATAATGGGGCGTTGATCCGTTTAGGCGATATTGCCACGATAACCGATCGCTTTGAATTGGATGAACAAAAAGTATTGTTTGATGGTAAGCCGTCAGCGTTACTTAAGATCAGTAAAAATAAAGAAGAAGACGCCTTACGTATTAAAGATCGAGTGACGGAGTTTGTTAAATATCAACAATCTGTTGCTCCTGATGGCGTGGCATTAGAAATGACCAACGATCTTTCCTCCTTGTTGTGGGATCGACTAACCATGATGGTAAAAAATGGCTGGCAAGGGATCATTCTTGTTTTCCTCACCATGTGGCTCTTTTTTACGTTCCGATATTCCTTTTGGGTTGCAGCTGGTCTTCCGGTGGCTTTTTTTGGCGGTTTATTTTTAATGGCGAGTTTAGGGCTCTCAATTAATATTATGTCGCTCGTCGCCCTGTTGATGGCGATAGGGATCATGATGGATGACGCCATTGTAATTGCAGAATCCATCGCTTCCCATTTAGACCGAGGGCAAGAGATAGACGATGCCGTATATAACGGGGTGAAGAAGGTTTTTCCCGGCGTACTGTCTTCTTTCTTAACGACAGTATGTATTTTTGGTAGCTTGATGTTTCTACAAGGAGAGATGGGGGCGGTTCTAAAAGTTATCCCACAAGTACTGATATTAGTTCTGTCTCTTAGTCTAATTGAGGCGTTTTTAATTCTTCCTAATCACCTTAGTCACTCATTACATAAGGCAAAAAAAGACAAGCCAATTTCAGGCATCAAAAAAATCGTATTAGATCGTTTTGAGCATTTTAGAAATGTCACTCTAGTGAAAGCCGTCACGAAAGTGGTTGAATGGCGTTATGCCTTTTTAGGTGCCGTTATTGCGAGTTTGCTGATTTCTTTTTCACTCATTTCTGGCGGTGCTCTGAAGTTTGTAGGTTTCCCAGAGTTGGATGGTGATATTGCTGAAGCGCGAATTATCCTCCCCCCGGGCACGTCACTTTCTCAAACTGAATTAGTCGTCGATAAAATAGTGTCAGCGGCTGAAAAATTAAATGAAGAGTGGAGCGAGAAAAATGAAGATGGTCGTCCATTGGTTGAGCACATTACTCAGCAATTTAATACCAATGCCGATGCGAGTGAATCAGGCCCGCACCTTGCGACTATTCGATTAGATTTATTAGGCGCAGAAGAGCGTAATACCTTAATTGATGATTTTATTGATGCATGGCGTGAAGAAGTGGGCGATCTGGCTGAACCAATAACCATGGTATATAAACAACCGACGATGGGGCCGGGAGGTCGGGCGATTGAAATTCGGATGATGGATGATGATTTACATACATTGAAATCAGCATCATTAGAAGTTCAGGCCTATTTGAATGAGTTTTCTGGCGTGTATGGTGTGCTTGATGACATGCGTATGGGCAAGGAAGAGGTTCTGGTGAAATTAAGACCGGGCGCTGAAACCTATGGTGTTACTGGTCAGTTGATCGCAAATCAATTACGAGCGGCGTATTTTGGACAAACGGCAGATGAGATCCAACTCGGTGTTGAAAATATTGAAATTGAAGTGCGTTTGAATAAAGAGCAAGCGGGAAACTTACACACGTTAGAAAACTTCCCTATTATCATGCCTGATGGCAGTCAAATCCCCTTGGCTTCTATCGCTACATTGGATTTTCAACGTAACTATGTTCGAATTCAACGCGTTAATGGATTAAGAACCTTAAGCGTATTTGGCGATGTTCATGCATCACAAGTTAGCTCTTCTGAAATATTAGCTCAATTTAGATCAGAGCTTGCGCCTGAGTTACAAAAGAAATACCCAAGTTTACGTTTTGATTTTGAAGGTGAAGCGAAAGACACCGCTGAAACCGGACAATCAATGGGCACTGGTTTTATGCTAGGTTTATTTGGTGTGTTTGTTATTTTAAGTTTTCAATTTAGAAGTTATCTTGAACCTTTTGTCGTCATGCTGGCAATTCCACTCGCGTTGATTGGAGTGTTGTGGGGGCACGTGCTGTTAGGTCACCCATTAAGCATGCCGAGCATTATGGGGTTTGTATCATTGGCGGGGATAGTTGTGAATGATTCTATTTTGTTAGTGCAATACATTCGACACCATGTGGATGATGGTGATTCGGTGTATGAAGCGGTGGTAAAAGCCAGTCAAGAAAGATTTAGAGCGGTATTTTTAACGTCAGTAACAACGGCTGTGGGATTATTACCTCTATTATTAGAAACCAGTTTGCAGGCGCAAGTTATTCAGCCTCTCGTGGTTTCTATTGTGTTTGGTATTTTTACATCAACGCTATTGGTTCTATTCATGATCCCTGCGGCCTACGCGATATTGGCTGATTTTGGATTAGTGAAGAAGCATGAAGAGTTACATTGAATTAGTGGTATTAATCGCTAAAAAGAAAAAAGTAAATTTATACTAAATACTGAGTCGCTATTGCTTAGCCCAGGAGGGACCCGATCAAGATATTCTTGTGATTGCGCGATCTTCAGGGCGATTTCTTCGGTAATGTTATTTGTCACACTGACTTCAGAATCGACACGAGTATTACTATGACCAGCAGTAATGGTGACTTCACCTGCTAAGGTTAATGAATCAAGCGCCTTCCACGAAATATTTACATTCGTTCTAAGGATGGGTTCTTGAACTGTCTCTGGAAAAATCAAATCATCATCATCGATTTCATCTAAGTTAGGGTCTTGGTAACGAAAACCGGGGCCGACTTCGACTTCTAATAGTAATTTTTCTGTATTACTGACTTGGTAACCCAAACCACCAGAGAAAGTATAATCATTAAAATAAGCGCTGTATTTGGTATTTAGCCCTTTGAAGTTGGCGTATAAATAGTAATCAGGACTGATCTTATAATCACTTTGCAAGTTAAGACTAAGTTGGTCTTTATCGGCTTCACCATCTTTTTGTGATAAGTAATATTTTATTTCACCCGTGTGGCGGTGTTGTCCTGATGTGTAACTACCCTCAAATCGGCTATTGAGTGCTTGGGAGTCGCTGTTGCCGCTATTTGATCGGTAACCAAATTCCACTTGGCTTTCCCATGGAGAGGGAGGTGATGTATCCGCGTCTTCAATCTCACTTGCATGAACAGATGCATTGATTGCGATAAGCCCTGTAAGTAAAACTTTTTTTAACACGTATAAATCTCAGAAAAAATAAATAGGGTGGATAGTATAGTGTTTTATTCGATTAAAGAGTTAAATTTGAGTCAAAATCTTTATTTTTCGAATGGTGAGGTTGCTATAGAAGGATTGTTATTTAATCCATGTTTCTTTCAGTTATAATATAGAGCTAAATTTAGGATGGTGAAAAGTAGTAATGGCCGATAATCGAAATCAAAACCGTAAGCACGATGCACAAGTTGATGCATTAAAAGTACCGCCGCATTCATTAGAAGCAGAGCAATCTGTACTTGGTGGTTTACTACTTGATAATGAACGTTGGGATTCTGTTGCAGAAAAAGTAGTGGCGGGGGATTTCTATAGCCGACCACATAGACTGATTTTTGAATCGGTTAAATCCATCCTAGAAAGTAGTTTGCCTCTGGATTTAATCACGTTATCAGAACACCTTGAACGTCATGAAAAACTAGATACTGTGGGTGGCTTCGCTTATCTTGCGGATTTAGCGAAAAACACCCCAAGTGCCGCGAACATAAATGCCTATGCGGATATTGTACGTGAGCGTGCAATGGTACGTAATTTGATTGGTATTGCGAATGAAATTGCTGATGCTGGTTATGATCCTCAAGGTCGAACCGCTGAAGATTTATTGGATATGGCAGAAAGTAAAGTTTTTGCTATTGCAGAAGCTCGTACGACTGAGAATGAAGGACCACAAACGGTAGATACCATTCTTGAGCGAACATTAGAACGTATTGAGCTTTTATACCAAAGTCCACAAGATGGCGTAACGGGTGTATCGACTGGATTTACGGATTTAAATAAGAAAACAGCGGGCTTGCAAGGGTCGGATTTAATTATCGTTGCGGCTCGTCCATCAATGGGTAAAACTACCTTTGCGATGAACTTATGTGAAAATGCCGCAATGGACCAAGACAAACCCGTTTTAATATTCTCGCTAGAGATGCCAGCCGAACAACTAATGATGCGTATGTTGGCTTCAATGTCGCGTGTTGATCAAACCAAAATTCGTACTGGTCAATTAGATGACGAAGATTGGGCGCGGATTTCGTCTACCATGGGTATTTTGACTCAGAAAAAGAATATGTATATTGATGACAGTTCTGGCCTTACTCCAACTGAGCTGCGTTCTCGTGCACGTCGTGTTGCACGTGAGTCGGGTGGGCTAAGTATGATCATGATAGATTACCTTCAATTAATGCGCGTTCCAGGTATGCAAGATAATCGTACTCAAGAAATATCAGAAATTTCTCGTTCTTTAAAAGCACTTGCGAAAGAATTGAATGTTCCTGTTGTTGCCTTGTCTCAGTTGAACCGTTCCCTAGAGCAACGTGCCGATAAGCGCCCAATTAACTCGGATCTTCGTGAATCTGGTGCTATCGAGCAAGATGCCGATTTGATCATGTTTATTTACCGTGATGAGGTTTATAACCCTGAGAGTAATCGTAAAGGTATTGCAGAAATTATTTTGGGTAAACAGCGTAATGGTCCTATTGGTTCGGTAAGCTTGACGTTCCAAGGGCAATTCTCACGCTTTGATAATTACGCAGGCCCTGCGTTTGATGATGAATAATAAGGCTGGATCATGAGTTATATGAAAGCGGCCTCTGCGCAGATTAATATGTCTGCGTTAGCCCATAATTTGCAAAAAGTTAAACAGCAAGCACCGAATAGTAAAGTGCTTGCAGTAGTAAAAGCGAATGGGTATGGACATGGATTGCTTAAGGTAGCTAAAGGCGCACACGGGGCTGATGCTTTTGGTGTTGCTCGTATCGAAGAAGCGCTGCAATTACGTGCTGGTGGGATTGTTAAACAAGTATTGTTACTTGAAGGATTCTACTCGGCAGGTGATTTGCCTATTTTGGTGACCAATAACATTCAAACCGCGGTACATTGTAAAGAGCAACTTGAAGCCTTAGAAAGCGCTGATCTTGAAGGTCCGGTAGTTGTTTGGTTAAAAGTGGATTCTGGTATGCACCGTTTAGGTATCCGCCCTGAAGAATATCAAGAATATGTGAGTCGTTTGCATGCGTGTAAAAACGTAGCGAAACCATTACGTTATATGAGTCATTTTGGCTGCGCGGATGAGCTAGAAAATCCGACAACTAATAAGCAAATAGAGACGTTTATGTCTTTAACTAAAGGTTGCCAAGGTGAGCGCTCACTTGCGGCTTCTGCTGGGTTATTAGCTTGGCCAAACAGTCAATTAGAATGGGTTCGTCCTGGTATTATCATGTATGGCGTTTCTCCTTTTGCCGAACAATCGGCGGAAGAGTTAGGGTATTTACCAGCGATGACTCTAACTTCGCATTTGATTGCAGTGAGAGAAGTAAAAGTCGGAGAAAGTGTTGGTTATGGTGCGATGTGGACCAGTGAGCGTGATACTAAAATTGGGGTTATTGCGATTGGTTATGGTGATGGTTACCCAATTGCAGCACCGAATGGAACGCCAGTATTAGTTAATGGACGTAAAGTTCCGGTAGCTGGTCGTGTTTCGATGGATATGCTAACGGTTGATTTAGGACCTGATGCAGAAGATAACGTTGGTGATGAAGCTGTTTTATGGGGACGAGATCTTCCTGCAGAAGAAGTAGCGGAGCACATAGGAACTATTGCTTATGAGTTAGTGACTAAACTAACATCACGAGTACAGATGCAATATATTTAATGAGATCTATTTTGAATCCATTTCCACTAAAAAGCGCTACTTGTTTAGCGCTTTTTCTTATTCTATCTTTTTCTTTTTTGAATAAGGCTTTTGCTGAAGAAGATATTTGGCCAACGTCTCTGCCTGAAACCTCAGCAGTTCCTTTTATGTTTTCGTCTGAGAGCTTAGGGACTACGATAGGCGCAGCAGCAGTAATGAAGGGAGTCGGTCAACCTCAAGCGACACTATTTGCAGCAGGCCTTTATTCAAGCAAAGGTTCTTACATGGGGTATTTGTCTGCGAATAATTTTCAAATCGGTCACTCATGGTTAGTGGGAGCAAATGCTTATAATGCTAGCTTTAAAGACATGGATTATCACCTTGGAGTGGCAGGTAGTAATAGCTCTAATGTGAATGAAGAAATTTTCACAGACAGTGTTGAAACACAATATCATTTAAGTGCTAATTACGTTTTACCTATTGGTAATGCTAAGAGTATTGGCGCTAGAGCTGCTTATCTACCGGAAAGAAAAGTAAATGGCTTTAATCCATTAAAAAGTGGAGTATCGAGTATTGAGCTTAGTCCCTTTTATTATTCTCGAAAACTTTCAGATGTCGCTAGTTGGAATGAACCTGAATCCAATTGGGGAATGAAAGTTAACCTTGATTGGGATAATCGAAATAGTGTAAGAAACACCACTAATGGCTCTCGAACTGAATTGGACTTTACTTATTCACCGGAAACTAGCTCGCAAGAAGAGTGGTGGACATGGGAGTTTCAACAAAGTGCCTTTTTTGATTTAGGTAGCCTAGGTGACATCATCAATAAACAAGTATTAGCATTAGATGTTTATATTGCTGATACGCCAAGTTGGCAAAATGGATCACATCAACCCCCTGAATATGCTGGTATAAAATTGGGTGGGTTGTACCGATTGAGAAGCTATAATAGTGGACGATTTCATGGTCGTTCGGCAATTCATTATTCGGCAGAATATCGAGTGATGCCTGATTGGCAACCCTTAGAAGAGTGGCCTATCTTTAATCTTTATGACGTGCCTTGGTGGCAATGGGTTGCTTTTATTGATACTGGTCGAGTTGCTGATGAGTTTTCATTATCAACGTTACACGATGACATGAAGTGGAGTGCCGGTGGTGCAATTCGTTTTCAAGTTGAAGGTATTGTGGTGCGAACTGAAATGTCGAAAGGCAGTGAAGAAAACGTATTCAGAGTGATGATCAATCAGCCATTTTAATGTTTTAGAAAGAAATATGATCTCAGTACTAGAGTTCTGTAATTTTGAAAGTGATAATGTTCACTGTTAGAAGTTTAAATGTGACCTAACTCAAAAAGAGTGAGCGTAGTTTTGGTCATAATAACTCAATATAAAGCTCACTGAATTAGAGCACCAATTTTTAGATTCGTATAAACGGGGCGTTCGAAATTTATTTTTTGAGCCAACAAACCTACTACACGGGATATTTTTACCATGTTAAAAAACATCAACCCAACAGAAACTCAAGCTTGGGCAGACTTAACTGCACACTTTGAAACAGCACAAAACATGAAATTATCAGATTTGTTTGCTGCCGATGCTCAGCGTTTTGAAAAATTCTCAACAACGTTTGGTCAAGATATCTTAGTTGATTTCTCTAAGAACTTAGTGACTGAAGAGACAATGAAAAAGTTGTTTTCTTTAGCTGAGCAAACTGAATTATCTTCAGCAATTAAAGCGATGTTCAGTGGTGAAAAAATCAATAAAACAGAAGATCGTTCAGTGCTTCATACTGCGCTTCGTAACCGTAGCAATACACCAGTAATGGTTGATGGCGAAGATGTAATGCCTGCTGTGAATGCCGTGCTAGATAAAATGAAAGGTTTTACTGAGCGTTTAATTTCTGGTGAGTGGAAAGGTTACACGGGTAAAGAAATTACAGATATCGTAAATATCGGTATCGGCGGTTCAGATCTTGGTCCATACATGGTGTCTGAAGCATTAGCTCCATACAAAACACGCCTAAATATGCATTTTGTTTCAAACGTTGATGGTACACACATCGTTGAAACACTGAAGCCATTAAATCCAGAAACAACATTGTTCTTAATCGCATCGAAAACGTTCACAACTCAAGAAACAATGACGAATGCACACAGTGCTCGTGATTGGTTCCTAGCTGAAGCTGGCGATCAAGCACACGTAGCGAAACACTTCGCGGCACTTTCAACTAACGCAGAATCAGTGTCTGAGTTTGGTATCGATACCGATAACATGTTTGAATTCTGGGATTGGGTTGGCGGTCGTTATTCTTTATGGTCAGCGATTGGTCTTTCAATTGCATTAGCGGTTGGCTTTGATCACTTTATTGAGCTACTTGAAGGCGCTCATGAAGTGGATAATCACTTTGCTAATACTGAACTTGAAAATAACGTTCCAGTAATATTGGCATTGATTGGCCTATGGTATAACAACTTCCATGGATCTGAATCAGAATCAATTCTTCCATATGATCAATATCTACACCGCTTTGCTGCGTATTTCCAACAAGGTAATATGGAATCAAATGGTAAATGTGTAGACCGTAACGGTAACCCAGTTGATTACCAAACGGGTCCAATTATTTGGGGTGAACCAGGTACGAATGGCCAGCACGCGTTCTACCAATTAATTCACCAAGGGACTAAATTAATTCCTTGTGACTTTATTGCACCTGCAATCAGTCATAACCAAGTGGGTGATCACCACCAGAAACTAATGTCTAACTTCTTCGCACAAACAGAAGCATTAGCCTTTGGTAAAACAGAAGAGACAGTTCGTGCAGAGTTTGCAGCTGCTGGTAAAACAGAAGCAGAAATGGCAGAGCTAGTTGCGTTTAAAGTCTTTGAAGGTAACCGCCCAACGAACTCAATTCTTGTTAAACAAGTAACGCCTAAAACACTAGGTAACTTGATTGCAATGTACGAACACAAAATATTCGTACAAGGTGTGATTTGGAATATCTTCAGTTTTGATCAGTGGGGCGTAGAACTTGGTAAGCAATTGGCTAACCAAATCCTTCCTGAGCTAGCTGACGATAAAGCCGTGACTTCTCACGACAGTTCAACGAATGGCTTAATCAACGCATTTAAAGCATACAAAGCTTAATCATTAAGTTATCGTTTATTAATAAAAAAGAGCTGACTTCGGTCGGCTCTTTTTGTATCTGTAACTTATTTTGAGTTATTACAGACAATAAAAAAGGTTGAGATATTTCTACCTAAACCTTTAATTTTCCTGAATCCTGAATCCTGAATCCTGAATCCTGAATCCTGAATCCTAGATCTTGCTTTTGCTCTTATAGAAGCGCAGCGTTCTAGTCTCTGTTACTCAAAACAGATCTCAATAAATGCATTACCCCACTCAGAGGAAAAAGGCATGATGATGATCGCGCCGTCACATTTATGAGTAATCGTATGGCCTTTACCTGATACTACCATTGGTGTTGCCATATTAAATTCAAAACCACTTTCAGAAAGAATACGTTTGGCACCACCCGTTACCATATTAGTAATTTCACCCACCATATCCGTGACTTCTTCATTAATGCTACTTGGGCGCTCACCCAGCATATTTTGCATGATTTGCAAGGCAAGCTGCTCATCAAAAGTAATAGACATTGAGCCCCTACTTTGGGATGCCACCATACCAATTAGGCCTGAAACATCACCACGAGCAATTTCATCTTTTTTAATACGAGGTTTCTGAGGTTTAAGTTCCATTGAAGCCATCGTTTTAAGTACATTCATCAGTGAGGCTAAGAAAGGGTTTACAAATTCAGCGCGCATCTTGGGTAGGATCCTTTAAATTAATTCGTATTATCGCTATGTAAACAAGCTTTGCAGGTACCATGAGTTTCAACAATATGGTTTTCAACAGAAAAACCAATTTGTTCAGCATGCTTGGTTAGCTGCTCGGTAATTTTTATATCATGGCACTCAACAACATCATCGCAAGTACGGCATATAAACAGTTGTGAAAAATGGGCGTGTTCACCAATCATGCAACATGAAATGTAGCTATTAATAGACTCGACCTTATGCACAAAGCCTTGAGTGACTAAAAAATCTAAAGCACGATAAATAGTCGGTGGTTTTGCTTGGGGTTCTATTTTTTTTAATTGCTCTAAAAGATCATAAGCACTGATTGCCCCTTGATGGATCACAATAAGCTCTAAAACAGTTAATCGCTGCGGGGTAAGTCTAACGCCGCGTTGTTGGCATAATTGCTCAACTTTTTGTCTTTGGGTACGATTCAAGGGTTATGTATCTTATTTTCTGATATAGACCTGTGAGTTTATCATAAGTTTTATGTTATTTTTTACACTATTTTCCAGAACGCCATTCTTTTGATCTGATATTTGATCGAGGTAATAGGTTGGCTGTTTATGCTCTGATTATGACGCTGTTTTTATTAATTGGACTTTGCCGTCGAAGTATCATCGCAACTCGAAAAATGGGACGGCTATTCGGTGAAAGGTAGGTGATGATATAACGCCACATGGCTGATGCATCAAAGTGGAAACCAAAAGCGCAGTTTATAGCATCGTGAAAACGAAAGATGTTCCGCGCCTCAAGAAAACCTCATTTAAACATTAGAAAAAGCCCTCGTGGATATGACTGGTTGGAGTGTTAAAGGCGTTCAATGTTTGATTAAGCCATTACAGAAAGGGGCGAAAGTACCCATTGATAAATTCATGACCATAAACCTTAAAAATAATCGATTGATAGTGTCTTAATTGCCTATTATAGGCCGAAAGGATAATGAGGAAGGTTAATGCTAATTACTTGCCCTAAATGCGAAAGTAAAGCGCGCATAGCGACCTCAAAAGCTATAACCAAAGAAACACGTGAGGCTTATTGTCAGTGTTTGAATTTTAATTGTGGAGTTATCTTCGTCACGTACACATCCGTGTGCCGTATTATTGATCCTGCAGGTCAAAAACCAAATCCTGAGCTGCAACCTGAGCTGTGTAAACCAGCAATCAAATTAATATGTTGAAGCATCAGATAATGTAGTTATCTGATTCGTGATCAATTTCAATACATAGATTAAATATCAGAATATAATATTAATAATTTTATTTATGAGTTCAATATATGTCTGGAGAAAAATCAAAGTCATCTGGTGAAACAGGTGAAAATATAATTGATAAGTTTTTTAACCTTACTGGTTGGAACAATGCGAACCCCAACATCAGCTTTAGCTGTTTTAAAGGTGAACAACATAAAAGGGAAGGTACAAAAAAAGAGAAGCGGCAGCAACATGGTATCGATGTACAATACGCATACATTTCAGGATTAGAGTCAGAAACACTTATAAATATACTTGCTTCAGTCAAGCACACTAAAAATACTTGTTATCCACAGTCTTTAACATCGTTAGTTAAGAATTATATTAAAGATATTTTGGATGCGGAAAAGTGTTTTCAATTATCACAACATAGGCAAGAATTATCTACACAATTTTATGGTGAGCGATACACGAAGGTTAGGAATGTACCTGTCCTTTTTTTCTTGTCCAGTGAAGATGATGCTCGAGCTGATTATATTAGTAAAATTGCGAATACTCGTTATATACATCAGGAATTCGATATTGAGGAATTTTATATTGTCGATAATAAAAAGATCTCTTTTATTATCGATGCTATTAAACACTTAAATACTATGTACCCTCATCATGAAGTTTATTTCCATCAAGGGAGTACGAGTTTAAATATTATGGACTATGATCGGCCTCCTTATAGTAAAATAATGCCAGTCGAGTGTCTTGGATCTCCATTTGTTAATTTTTTATTAAAACAAGGAAGTAGCGGGCAAGAAGTATTTACTTTTATTACAATTACTCAAGAAGACTTCTCGGAAGAATCATTAAGTAATTATATCTTTAGTGCAAAAGAACGAACCGCTAAAATTGCGAGTTCTTACGGTATTGGATTTTATGATTATTTTAAAGATGATCATGAAAAGGACGTAAACTTATCACTTCGAAAACACAGCCTCTCATCAGAAAATGTTAAAGTTTTTAACTTTAAGCCAAATTTTAGGAATTTAAATGATGAATAAAGATAATACTTTTATTCCCTCTGGCGATATTCTTAGACAGTTCTTAGCGAATCAAATGATTAGTGCAAATGAACTTAAAGGCATACTACAAGCTAGAGGTGCATTTTGTTCATCTCAAGATAAGAAGAATCTTGTACCTTTACTTGTTAAAACTGGAATTGCTCCTTATGAGTTTGCACACTTAAAAGATCTAGTAAAAGAAAAGGAGGATAATCCTAAGGTACAAACTAAACAATTAACTTGGAATCAAGACTTGGGAACAACTTTGGCTTCTGAACTTGGTTTTGGTTTTGATTTTGAAAACTTGGTAGATGATACTTTTCATAATTTGACTATCGAAAATGAACCTCAGTTTATAGTCGCTGGAGATGGCAAAAATCCAAATCACGTCATTGCTGAGGTTAGAATAAAACGTCGAGATAGAACTAAAAATTTTGGAGAAGATGAAAATTATTTTGATTGCTCAATTGAAATGAGAGTGGATGAAAATAATCAACTTGACCTTAATGTAACGACAAAACATACATCAAAAGAATCACAGAATATTGCTAATGAAATAGTAAGAAGAGCTAGTAGAAAGCTGAAAGAATCGTCGGCTATAAAATCAGAAGAGATAAAACGAATTCTGTTTACAGATTTTACTAACGAATCACGAATAGATTATTTAACTCAATTAATAAAATCGATAGATTATGCTGCTTACATTAAAAACACGAAAAGAATACATATTAAGCCAGATAATGATATACCAGGGGATGCTCCTGAAGAGATAAAAATGCTAGAGCAGAAAATCAAAGAATTAACACTTAAAGGTGAGAACCTTGATAGTAGTGTTTTTTTACGATTATCTACGCTAAAGGCTAGAATAAAACTATTTAATATTTCATGTACTTATACTATAACAACCTCCGAAGTTGAGGGGGCGTGTGAAATAGATTTTGAGTTCCCTGATTTAGAGAGTATGAGTCAAAGTGAACTAACAATCTCAATTGTTAGATTTTCGACTAAAAGTAAGATTTCAAATAAAGAACGAAGTAAGTTAAAAATGACAGTACTTAAAGCATTTGAAGCGAAAAAATTGGATCTTTTGAAAGAACATTCATTTAAATATACACCTTCGAGTTCATTAGAAACTGTTAGTGAAAGTTAAATAAAAATATAACTTTAATTTTAACATTGGTGGAAAAGTTCTTCGCCAATGTTAAATGTTGTAATAATTTTACTATATTAAGTATCTTCTATAGTGACCGCATACCAATAAAATGATTTATTGGAAAAACGCACGTTTGCGATCCTGTCTTTTTTTGCTCTCTAGTCTCAAGCCTTTATCTAGCAAGGTTTACAGTTATTTCATTATACAGCGCATTTTTCGTTTATTTCGGTGCGGAATTTCGGTGGGGAGGGGAGGGTGAGTCCGAACAAGGCTTGTGTGCCTTCCTCGATTATCTAATTTTGACCTCTGCTATTTTCTAGAACCTTGATATAGAAAAGGGTTCTATACTCATCAAAAAGAATCACTGTTACTTTAATTCTATTCCAGTTATTTAGCGGTATAGGAGAAAGAATATGTATGTTACTTGTCCCGTTTGTCATTGTAAGACTCGCACTGTTGAGCAAAAAGAAGAGACACCAATCAAAAGCGTATTAACGTGCCAATGCTGCAATTTAAACTGCTCTTCTTCATTACAGAGCGAAGATAGGCGATATCATGGTAAATAGTCGCGGGCTTTGTGCCTGTCCCTTTTCTGTTTCGGCAATGCTCGATTAAGTCACTTATTTGGAGTTCGTGATTGTTAATTTTAGCTATATCGCAATCTCTAAGCATTTTTATTACAAATTGCTTAGTTCTTCCTGTGTTGCTCCATAAATCCCTATCATTGATAAAAAGGTCTAAAAGTGCTGCTAACGTGCTTGTTTTTAGGTTCTTTTTTACACTCTTTTCAAGAACGTCATTCTTTTTGTCAGATATTTAATCGAGGTAATAGGTTGGCTGTTTATGTTCTGATTATGTTAGAATTGCGGCATTGATCACTGAACGAATTTATTTATGAGCTCTTACCCACTACAACGCTTTTCTGTTGCTCCCATGCTTGATTGGACTGACCGTCATTGTCGCTATTTTCATCGTCAATTATCTGAACATGCCCTGTTATATACTGAAATGGTAACAACAGGTGCCATTATTCATGGTAAAGGCGATTTTCTTGCGTATAACGAAGAAGAGCATCCAGTTGCATTGCAGTTAGGTGGGTCAAACGTTAAAGATTTAGCACATTGTGCGAAGTTAGCGGCAGATCGTGGTTATGATGAAATAAACTTAAATGTAGGTTGTCCATCAGATCGTGTTCAAAACGGTCGTTTCGGTGCTTGTTTGATGGCCGATCCAGATTTAGTGGCTGAATGTATCGCTGAGATGAAAGCGGTTGTTAATATTCCAGTGACCGTTAAAACACGTATTGGTATTGATGATCAAGACAGCTATGAGTTTTTAACTAAGTTTGTATCAACGGTTCACGAGAAGGGCGGTTGTGATCAATTTACCATTCATGCCCGTAAAGCGTGGTTGAGTGGTTTAAGCCCTAAAGAAAACCGTGAAATTCCACCGCTTGATTACCCAAGAGCATATCAAATTAAAAAAGATTTCCCTCAACTGGTTGTTGCTGTGAATGGTGGTATTAAAACGCTTGAAGAAGCAAAAGAACATTTAGCGCATCTAGATGGTGTAATGATTGGTCGTGAAGCGTACCAAAGTCCTTATTTATTAGCAGAAGTAGACCAACAGTTATTTGGTAGCGATAAACCAATTAAAAAGCGTCGTGAAATTGTTGAATCAATGTACCCATATATTGAACGACAATTAGAAAATGGTGCAAATTTAGGACACATTACCCGTCACATGCTTGGTTTATTTCAGAGCCTACCGGGTGCTCGTCAATGGCGTCGTTACATTAGTGAAAATGCACACAAACCAGGCTCAGGTATTGAAGTGGTTCAAGCCGCTCTTGCTAAAATACCAGCCGAACTTGATGTGTAAGCTTTTGATATTGAGCTAATAAGTTTTATATAGAAAGAAAAAGAAGAGTACATAAATAAACCAGATCGTTTATTATGACCGCAGATGAACCACATAGCGTCGCAAATGGAGACTACGCATGAACAAACTATCCCTTACCGCTGTTGTTGCTTCGGCTGCCTTAGTATTGGCACTACCTGCACATTCAACAGAGAAGGAATTTACTACTAAAGTTGAGATTGATGCGTGGTTCCCTGATGCAAAAGTGGGATCTAAAGAGGGCGCAATACGTAACAATGATGTAGATGCATCACAAGCGTTCTCGATAGCTTTTGAACATCCATTTGCGTATATACCAAATGTAAAAGTACGTTATACCCCAGTAAAGGCTGATCGCTTTGAATACGATCAAATCGATTATACGGGTTACTACAAATTATTAGACACTAATGGTTTGCAGTTTGATGTTGGTTTAACGTTAACGCAATTTGCTAATGGCGAGTTTAATAAAGGTGGTTCTGTTTCTACAGATCCAGCTCAACCTGCAAATCAAAGCTTTAGCGAAACCGCAATGAACATGTATGCCGATGCATCTATGCACATTCCAAACACAAACTTCCACATTTTTGGTCAATATGATTTTGGTAGCAGCAGTGATACTCGAACTATGGATGGCCAAGCGGGGGTTAAATATATCCTTCCTGTTGATGCCGTAGATGTTGAGTTTAAACTCGGTTATCGCGTAATGGATCATGAGTTTGGCTATTTCGAAGGCTTTGATAGTAACGAAGCAAATGTCATGGTTGACGGTTGGTTCGGCGGTTTGTCATTTGATTTCTAGTCAATAATTAATATCGTTAAGATAGCGACGCAGATGACTGAGTCGCTATTTTTTTATTTAAAATTTGCTCAATCGTCGATCATTGACCATTCTTATATAATGGATATTACTATGATATTCATATTTGGTAAGGATGCAGTTATGACGACATTAAGTGAATTAAAATTGATGTACCAAGAAGATCAGCTTGTTGAAGCTGTTATTGAGTCAGCAATGGTTGAGGGCTCTTGGATTGTCGAATTTCGCCATGTGCGTGGAGGCCTTGTTTTACTTACCGATATGAAGGGAGGTGAGATGAAATATAGGGATTTAGAATTGGCTTCAAAGAGTGCGTTAGCGGTTGGATTCAATCAAGTCAGGATTAATGATTAACTTGTTTTCGGTATAAATTACGTAACGCAAACATTTCTTTCTTCCAAAAAGTTATAAAACATACCTATCTATTCTTTCTTGTTATAGAAAAGAGTCGCTAATCTAATATGACGCAATGAATAGGGATGTCGTCATGTTATTAAAGGAACTCTCCGCACTCGCTAGCCCACTTAATGATCAACAAATAGGTCAATTACAGCTAGCGGCTTCAGAATTATCTTCACAACAACTTGCTTGGGTAAGTGGTTATTTTTGGGGTGTCAGCCAAACGTCTGGTACAACACAACCAATTAGCCAAGCCGCAGAGGCGGTATCAAGTGAGCCTGTAGGTAAGTTATCAATTATTTATGCCTCACAAACAGGTAATGCTAAAGGCGTTGCTGAAGCATTAAAAGAAGAAGCATCGGCTTCTGGAATTAGTGTTGAGCTGTTTGATGCGAGTGATTATAAAGGTAAAAACCTTGCCAAAGAAACTCACGTTATTATTGTCGCATCGACCAATGGTGAAGGCGAAGCGCCGGATAATGCCATTGAATTACATGAATTTCTTCAATCTAAAAAAGCCCCAAAATTAGATAATTTAAACTACGCAGTCATTGGTTTAGGTGATTCAAGCTACGAATTTTTCTGCCAAACAGGTAAAGATTTTGATGCGTATTTATCTAAGAAAGGCGCGACGCCATTTATTGAGCGTATCGATCTTGATGTTGATTATGAAGCGCCAGCCGCAAAGTGGCGTAAACAAGCATTAGAGAAAATAAAAGAAACCTTATCAACATATAATGAGTCTAAAAATGGACAGGTAGTGCAATTACCTGTTGGTCAAGCGGCGCACGCTACTTCGCAATATTCAAAACAAAATCCATATACGGCTACCTTATTAACAAGCCAAAAAATTACAGGTCGAGATTCAGGTAAAGATGTTCGCCATATTGAAATTGATCTTGAAGATTCAGGATTAACTTATCAGCCGGGTGATGCATTAGGTGTGTGGTTTGAAAATAGCCTGAAATTAGTCACTGCAGTTTTAAAGCAAGTTGGATTAAAAGGTGAAGAGCAAGTTGATGTTGATGGAGAGTCAATATCTCTTCAAAAAGCCTTAATTGAAAAATACGAAATCACATCAGCAAATCCACAGCAAGTCAGCAAGTTTTCAGAGCTATCAGGCAGTAAAAAGTTAGAGAAGTTAGTTCAAGACAAAGATAAATTACGTCAATACGCTGGCAATACTCAAGTCATTGATCTGTTATCAGAAAAGAAAACTAAATTAACGGCAGAGCAACTAGTAGGTTTACTTCGCCGTCTAACTCCTCGTTTATATTCTATTGCTTCAAGCCAAACAGAAGTGGATGAAGAAGTGCATTTAACAGTTGCTGTTGTTGAATACCAACAAGGTGATGATACTCGATTTGGTGGTGCTTCTAGTTTCCTATCTCATCGTTTAGAAGAGGGTCATGAAGTAAAAATATTTATTGAACACAATAATAATTTCAAACTTCCTCAAGATGATAATGCCCCTGTGATCATGATTGGTCCTGGTACGGGTATCGCTCCATTCCGCTCATTTGTACAAGAGCGTGACAACCGTAATGCAAAAGGTAAGAACTGGTTATTCTTTGGTGATAGAACCTTTACGCAAGATTTCTTATATCAAGTTGAATGGCAGAAATACCTGAAATCAGGCGTTATAAATCAATTAGATGTGGCGTTCAGTCGTGATCAACAAGAAAAAGTCTATGTGCAACATCGTATATTAGAGCATTCAATTCAAGTGTGGCAGTGGCTGCAAGATGGCGCTTATATTTATGTCTGTGGTGATGCCACTCGCATGGCGAAAGATGTGCATGAAGCGTTAATTACGATTGTTGAGCAGCAAGGTAAAAAGAACAGAGAAGAAGCAGAGCAATTTGTAAATGATCTGCGTAAGGCGAAACGTTACCAAAGGGATGTGTACTAATGAGCGAACAAATTGCAGTAAAAACAATCTTATCAGGCACAGAACTTGGCCCATTAGCGGATAACGAGCGTCTAAAGCGTGAAAGTAAAAATCTTCGAGGCACGATCGTAGAGGATCTTCAGGATCGCATTACGGGCGGTTTTACCAACGATAATTTTCAATTGATCCGCTTTCACGGCATGTATCAGCAAGATGACCGAGATATTCGAGCTGAGCGTGCAAAACAGAAATTAGAACCTTTGCATAACGTAATGCTTCGCGCACGTATGCCGGGTGGAATAATTACGCCAAAACAGTGGTTGGCGATTGATAAATTTGCCGAAGAAAATACATCGTATGGCAGCTTACGTTTAACTACACGTCAAACCTTTCAGTTTCACGGTGTATTAAAGCCAAACATTAAATTAATGCATCAAACATTGAATAGCATTGGCATTGATTCGATTGCAACTGCGGGTGATGTAAACCGAAATGTATTGTGTACGACCAATCCGGTGGAATCTGAATTACATCAAGAAGCGTATGAATGGGCAAAAAAAATCAGTGAACATTTATTACCAAAAACTCGTGCGTATGCTGAGATCTGGTTGGATGGTGAAAAATTAGAAACCACAGATGAAGAGCCTATTTTAGGCAGTAATTATCTTCCTCGTAAATTTAAAACTACCGTAGTTATTCCACCACAAAATGATGTAGATGTTCATGCTAATGATTTGAATTTCATTGCCATTGCAGATAACGGCAAATTAGTTGGTTTTAATGTACTTGTTGGTGGAGGCCTTGCGATGACGCACGGTGATACCGCCACTTATCCTCGTAAAGCGGATGACTTTGGTTTTGTGCCATTAGAAAAAACATTAGAAGTGGCGGCGGCAGTGGTAACCACTCAGCGTGATTGGGGTAACCGTTCAAATCGTAAAAATGCAAAAACAAAATACACATTAGATCGTGTTGGTGTTGATGTCTTTAAAGCTGAAGTCGAAAAACGTGCAGGTATTCAATTTGAAGAAAGCCGTCCTTATGAGTTAACAGAACGTGGTGATCGAATTGGTTGGGTAGATGGTATTGATGGTAAGCACCACCTTGCATTATTTATCGAAAATGGTCGTTTATTAGATTACCCGGGTAAGCCATTAAAAACCGGTGTTGCTGAGATTGCTAAGATCCACCAAGGTGATTTTAGAATGACAGCCAATCAAAACTTAATTGTTGCTGGCGTGCCTGCTGAGCAAAAAGATCAGATAGAGCAAATTGCTCGAGAGCATGGCTTAATTGATGATGGGCATTCAGAGCAACGTAAAAACTCAATGGCGTGTGTGGCTTTTCCTACTTGTCCATTAGCGATGGCAGAAGCAGAACGTTTCCTTCCTGAATTTGTCACAGAGATTGAAGGTGTGCTGAAAAAACATAATTTGCCAGAAGACGAGAATATTATTTTCCGAGTGACGGGATGCCCTAATGGGTGCGGTCGAGCAATGCTTGCTGAGATTGGTTTAATCGGTAAAGCACCGGGTCGTTATAATTTCCATTTAGGCGGTAATCGCAGTGGTACTCGTGTTCCTAAAATGTACAAAGAAAATATAACGGATCGCCAAATCTTATCAGAGATTGATGAATTGGTTGGTCGTTGGGCAACTGAGCGTCAAGAGAATGAAGGCTTTGGTGATTTTACCATTCGAGCCGGAATTGTGGATGAAGTGAAAGTATCAAAAAGGGACTTTTATGCCTAAATTGCAACTGTCAGAGCTGCTGTCATTAAATAAAGTCGAGCAAATTTTACGCTTAGCTGAAATTAATACCGAGCTTGAAAAACTAACGGCTCAAGAGCGAGTTTCTTGGGCTTTAGATAATCTAGAAGGTAAACCAGCAGTTTCTTCAAGCTTTGGAATTCAGGCCGCGGTAATGTTGCAATTAGTCACGGACGTTAAGTCTGATACTCCTGTGATTTTAACGGACACTGGGTATCTTTTTCCTGAGACGTACCAATTTATTGATGAGCTAACAAAACGGCTTAATTTGAATTTACAAGTATTTACAGCAGATAAAACTCCCATGTGGCAAGAAGCACGCTATGGAAAGTTATGGGAGCAGGGTGTCGATGGACTTAAACATTATAACCGTTTAAATAAAGTTCAGCCGATGAGAAGAGCGTTGGACCAACTAGAAGTGAGTATTTGGTTCTCTGGTTTACGACGCGATCAATCTTCTTCTCGTTCACATTTGCCGATTTTAAGTATTCAAAATGGGGTATTTAAATTTTTACCTGTGATCGACTGGAGTAATAAAGATGTGCATTATTACCTAGAAGAAAAAGGGCTGCCTTACCATCCATTGAGAGAGGAAGGATATTTGTCTGTTGGTGATACACATACAACTCAGAAATGGGAACCGGGAATGAAAGAAGAAGACACTCGATTTTTTGGATTAAAACGTGAATGTGGCTTACATGAAGATGATGCAGAAGCGGAAGGCTCTGGAATTTAATTTTTCTTTCTATCGTTGATAAAAATAAAAAGACAGCGATTATTCACTGTCTTTTTTTATTTCTCTTAAAAAGAAATTATTTCCATAATGAAGTCAGAGAATCAAGCAGGCCTGAGCTTGCGTCTTGTGATGTTAGGTATTGAGTAATTAATGGGGTGAATTTTGAAATAAGAGCAGGATCTAGACCTAGAGCAGAAAATGCAGTTTTAACACTGTCCATGTTTGAAATCATACCGCCTAGCCCACCAGGGATAGCACCAGTTAGAGACTCAAGGCCAGGAACCATACTATTTAGTTCAGAGCTTTCAGAGCTTGATAAACCATTACCAGCCATAGCGAGTAATGCTCCAGCACCACCAGCTGCTTGATCGGCAGAAATACCTAAGTTATCTGTCAACATACCAACAAGAGGGTTTGAAGACGTTGCTTGCTCTGTTTTTGCTTCATCATCGCCACCCCCAAATAAGCTAGATAAGAAGGCATTAGCCGGTGCAGCAGCAGTAAGAGCAATCGCTAAAGTCGATAAAATAAGAGTCTTTTTCATTGTTATTTCCTTTTAACATAATGATATTGTTTTTTTAACACGACAACTAGAGTATGACATAAAAAAAAGCGATACCTATAGGCATCGCTTTCTAATTTTATTATTTACTCTTTTTTGAGAAAGATTAAATAATGTCTAGTAGTTCTACTTCAAATACTAGTGCAGCATATGGAGGAATTGCAGCGCCAGCGCCACGCTCACCGTATGCTAGGTCTTGTGGGATAGAAAGCTTCCACTTAGAACCTACAGGCATTAGTTGAAGAGCTTCAACCCAACCAGCGATAACGCCAGTTACTGGGAATTCAGCAGGTTGACCGCGATCTACAGAGCTGTCAAATACTGTACCGTCAGTTAGCATACCGTGGTAATGAACACGTACTGTTTTATCAGAAGTTGGAATCTCACCAGTACCTACAGTTAGTACTTCATATTGAAGACCAGATTCAAGTACAGTTACTTCTGAACGAAGCGCGTTATCAGCTAGGAACGTTTCGCCGTCAGCTGCCGCTGCTTTAGATGCTTCAGCACGAGCTTCTTCAGCACGCATGTGAAGTGCTTGAAGCGCTTCGTTGATAGCGTCAACTTCGATTTCTGGCATGTCGCCAGTTAGTGAAGTTGCGATGCCTTTAGCTATAGCTGCAACGTTTAGGCCTTCAAGACCAGATTGTGCAAGTTGTTGGCCCATTTGAAGACCAATACCGTAGCTTGCTTTTTGCTCTACTGTTTCTAATTTAACTTCAGACATGCTGTCTCTCTTTCTTTATATGGTATAAACGAAGGCATAAAGGATACAGAGATCTAAGCTTAAGGTAAACTTTTGTACTTCTTTGCACTCTGATATTAGAATAAAATGTGAGCTCACCAGTTTCGCATGAGGCGATGGCATGAATAAAAAGAAAAAAATGAATATAAAGCGCCCAGATTTTTCTGAGCAACTGGCTAACTTAAAGGAAAAGTGCGGGCCTCTTACAGAAAAAGTCTCACCTTATTGGCAGCGCTTACCTCAATTTCATCAAAAAGCATTACGCATTTTAGTTCCAGTTACTTTTGTTTTAATTCTATTGCCAAGCGGTGTAGAAGAAGAGGTTGAGAGCATTCAGCCTACGATGATCCCTGCGCCTGAAATGCAAAGACAAAGCGTTAGTTTGAACCTAGACGGATTAAGTGAGCAAGAAACTGAGCTTAGAGATGCGCTTTCTTTTTATGAGGTTGAACAAGAAAAAAGGGAAGTGAAGTCGGTAGAAAAGACAGTAGATACATCAATATCACCACCAGAACAAAGCGTTGAAAAATGGCATGATTACAAAATTCAAAAAGGTGATACGCTGTACCAAATCTTTAGAAAAAATAATTTATCACTGACAGAATTAAATAAAGTGGTCAAAATTGAAGGTGCAGATAAACCATTAAGCAACGTCAAAAAAGGCCAATTGTTCCGCTTTAAATTAAATACAAAAAATGAGTTAGACATTCTTCAGATTGAACGTCAGGGCGAGGCCATTATGTTCTTTAGAATGTCTGATGGAAACTTTGGGCGAAGCAAGTAAATAATACGAATCAACGACTATTCTCTTTTTCCTCTTATACGTAAAGTCATTCTTGTGGCATGAGAGGAAAAATAATTAATCCTATTCCCATTAGGTTAAAGCATCTGGCACTTCATCAAAGATTATACAAGGTTACCTTTCTAACAGCATATCGACATGCGGAATATCGTCTTCTAAATACATATCAGACGTTACTACAAACCCATGATTTTGATAAAAATGGGTTAGGTGTTCTTGAGCTCCAATTTCAATATTCGCATTAGGCCACAATTGCTCACATTGACGTAATGCTTCAGAAAGTAATTTATGGCCAAGCCCATTGCCTCTTGCACTCTCTTTGGTCGCAACACGGCCAATACTCACATTGTTATAAGAAATACCGGCAGGGAGTAATCGCGCACAAGCTACGATATTATTGTCGATGTAACCGATTAAGTGATACACACCTTCAGCACAGTCTTTGCCATCTAATTCTGGGTAAGGGCAAGTTTGTTCAACGACAAAGACATCGACTCTCAGGCGGAGTAACTCATATAACTGAACGGTTGTTAATTGATGAAAAGGAATGCTTTGCCATTGGATCATGATGATATTCTCTGTGCGTAATTGAAATACTAAGATAACAATTTCAACTTTATTGAGCATTAACTTATTTTAATTAATATGTTTACGGGGAGTTTAGCTGTGAATATGTTATGGACTATGTAAAAAAATAGCATGGTTAAATAACCATGCTATTAATAAATAATTTATTGTTTAAGTAATAATTATGATCTCATTATTTACTTAAATCGATGTTGTATACAGCAAACCCCACATCATCAGTAGCAACACGTTTCATCGGATATTGACCTTTGTCTTTGATGAATTGTGCCGCTTTGTCACTTGGAGATGTTTCAAAGCGAATATCTAGCTTTGTTTTGCTCTGGATCGGAGCAAATGACCAGTTGTTGTCTGCTGATGGGCTAACTTGTCCTTTTTCTTTACTTACACGTGAAATGTAACCAGAAAGAACGGTACGGTTTTCATCAGGTGAATCAAAAGCGATAAAGTCAGTACCAGTACCTGGGAACTTATTGCTGTAAGCTCGGTAATTATTGGTTGCGATAAGGAAGTCTTGCTTCATATCAATCGCTTTACCTTGGTAAGTTAAGCCAACAATACGTTCAGAACCTTCATTAATAACTTTACAGTCACCGTCGTATTTAGCAGGTTGAGTAACATCAATTTGGTAGTTAACGCCATCAATTACATCAAAGTTATAAGTACGGAAGCCATCCCAATCAATTAACTGTTGAGGTGCTGTACTATTGATATCGATTTGTTTAAATTGACCAGCAGAACACTCAAGCCAGTCTTTGACTTCTTTACCTGTTACCTTCATTGCAACTAGCGTATTAGGGTATAGGTATAAATCAGCCGCATTACGGAACGTTAATTGGCCTGATTCAACTTCAGTGAAGTTTGTTGGATCATTTCCACGACCACCTGCTTTAAATGGCGCAGCAGCAGATAACACTGGAATCCCATCTAAATCTGGATCACCTTGAATGAAACGTTCAACATAATCTTTTTGTGCAAGGTTAACAATTTGAACGGTTGGGTCGTCTTGAACTAGAGAAAGGAAGCTGTACATCACGTCATCAGCGTTACCAATAGGTTGGCTAACAAATTCACGCGTGCCTTTATGGTCTGCTTCTAGTGCTTTAACAATGCCTTCATCAGCTGCTGCTAATGATTTCTTCTCTTTATTATCAAAGATAGGGCGAGCTTCAGATTGACCTTTTACTACTACCCACTTGCCATCTTTTTGCTCAAGCGTTAAATCCATCACACCAACATGGCTACCCCAGCGGCCAGGCATTACTGCGGCAACACCATTCATGGTGCCGTTTTGGTTATCGATACCTTGCATATCATCGAAACCTTTACCAGGGAAGACGGCGTGAGAGTGACCAAATGCAATAGCATCAATACCGTTTACTTCAGATAAGTAAAATGTTGAGTTTTCTTCGCCTTGTTTGTATGGGTCAGTTGAAACACCAGAGTGCGGGATCGCAATAATAACGTCTGCGCCTTCTGCTTTCATTTGAGGAACAAGTTCATTTGCCGTTTCAATAATGTCACGAGCAATGACTTTGCCTTCAAGGTTTTTCTTATCCCACGTCATGATTTGAGGTGGAACAAAACCAATGTAACCCACTTTGATTTCGTGCTCTACACCAGCGGTATCTTTAAACTTATGCGTTTTAATGATGTACGGCGTAAAGTAATGTTCTTTTGTTTTTGCGTCATACACGTTTGCACTAATGTATGGAAAATCAGCATCATTGATAGATTCAGCTAAGAAATCTAAACCGTAATTAAACTCGTGATTACCTAGGTTAGCGGCATCATAATCTAACTGATTCATTGCTTTATATGCGGGGTGAACTTCACCGGCTTCAATGCCTTTATCTGCCATGTAGTCGCCCATAGGGCTGCCTTGCAGTAAATCACCATTATCAACAAGAACACTGTTTACTACTTCACCACGAGCTTCTTTTACTAGTGTCGCTGTACGTGCTAAACCAATTTTTTGAGATGGCTTATCTTTGTAGTAATCGTAATCCATTAGGTTGGTATGGATATCTGTTGTTTCTACAACACGCAATTTAATCACTTCGTTTGTATCTACTGACGATGGTGTGCAGCCAGAAATTGTTAGTAAGCCTAAGCCAGCTAATACAGCAAGTGAAACAGGTTTAGCAGAGAGTTTCATAGTGTTCTCCAAAGGTGATAATCATAAAAAGCGCCAATAACATAACAGATTGAGTGTGAACTCAATGTAATTTGAATTTCAATATGTGGAGTTGATCTCGTTCCCGTGTGCTTTACGGTAACTAGATCACAGCTTCAATAGGAATTATTGATACATATTGTCTGGCTGGCTGATTTTTATTAACAGGAATGCCATTCCACAAGTCGAACGATATTTATTCTTTTTCACTGTTTTTATAAATGAAACCTTTTTATCTATAACCCTTAGCATTAAATCGAATAAAAAATGAAGTTTTAGAATTTCAGGTAATAAAGCAACCCGTCTATAGTGACTTTATTGGAATGAAAATACCCACCTAATGGAAAAGAGAGTTGATGCAACGACAACGCAATCAATTTCGATAATAGGTGCCATTACCAAATTTAGCCTAAAGGACAAAACACATGGACGCACAAAGATTAACCCACCTACAACAGCTAGAAGCCGAAAGTATTCACATCATCCGTGAAGTGGCTGCTGAGTTTGATAATCCAGTTATGATGTATTCGATTGGTAAAGATTCTTCAGTAATGTTGCATCTTGCTCGTAAAGCTTTCTATCCAGGAAAAATTCCATTCCCGCTTCTTCATGTTGATACGGATTGGAAATTTAAAGAGATGATTGAGTTTCGCGAGAAAACAGCCGCAAAATATGGTTTTGACCTATTAGTACATAAAAACCCTGAAGGCATGGAGATGGGAATTAACCCATTTGTTCATGGGTCATCAAAGCATACCGACATCATGAAAACTCAAGGATTAAAACAAGCGCTCAATAAATACGGTTTTGATGCGGCGTTTGGTGGGGCTCGTCGTGATGAAGAGAAGTCTCGTGCAAAAGAGCGTGTGTATTCGTTCCGAGATAAAAATCACACGTGGGATCCTAAAAATCAGCGTCCAGAGTTGTGGAATACTTATAACGGTCAAGTAAATAAAGGGGAGAGCATTCGTGTATTCCCATTATCAAACTGGACTGAACTCGATATCTGGCAATATATCTATTTAGAAAATATTGAAATCGTTCCACTTTATTTATCTGAAAAACGCCCTGTTGTTGAACGTGATGGCATGTTGATCATGGTCGATGATGAACGTTTAGAGCTAGAAGAAGGCGAAGAGATCCAACATAAAGACATTCGCTTTAGAACCTTAGGTTGTTATCCATTGACGGGTGCTGTGGAATCTACCGCGAATACCTTGCCTGAAATTATTGAAGAGATGTTGGTTGCTACGTCGAGTGAACGTCAAGGCAGAGCGATAGACCATGATTCATCGGGGTCGATGGAACTGAAAAAACGTCAAGGTTACTTTTAATATCAGGCATCTAAGGAAGGAGTCAACAATGAATAGTGCAGTACAACAACAACTGGCAGAGCTTGGTATTGAAGCTTATTTAAAAGAACATCAATACAAATCATTACTTCGATTTTTAACGTGTGGTTCGGTGGATGATGGTAAAAGTACCCTCATAGGCCGATTACTTCATGACTCAAAACAAATCTATGCAGATCAATTAGATGCGGTTCATGCTGACAGTCAGCGCGTAGGGACAACAGGCGATCGTCCTGATTTGGCTTTGTTAGTTGATGGCTTACAAGCAGAGCGTGAGCAAGGGATCACGATTGATGTTGCTTATCGTTATTTCTCGACTCAAAAACGTAAGTTTATTATTGCTGATACCCCAGGCCATGAGCAGTACACTCGTAATATGGCAACAGGAGCCTCAACCTGTAATGTTGCTGTTATTTTGATTGATGCACGTAAAGGCGTACTTGATCAAACTCGTCGTCATTCTTATATCGCTAACCTTTTAGGTATCCGTCATTTTGTTGTGGCGGTAAATAAAATGGATTTAGTTGATTACTCTGAATCTCGTTTTGAAGAGATTAAAGAAGAATATTTAACGTTTTCGAAGAAGTTAAACAACCCTAATCTAGAGCTTTCTATTTTACCGTTATCTGCATTAGAAGGGGATAACGTAGTTAATCCTAGCGAAGCTTTAGCTTGGTATAAAGGCGCTCCGTTATTAGAAGTGCTTGAAAATATCGATATTGATGCTGACCGGGGTAATGGTGAGTTCCGCTTCCCTGTTCAATATGTGAATCGTCCTAATTTAGATTTTCGTGGTTTTGCTGGAACCGTTTCGGCTGGTGGCATTGCTGTTGGTGATGAGATTATCGCTTTACCCTCAGGTAAGAAATCAAAAGTTGCACGTATCGTAACGTTTGATGGCGATTTACCTTCGGCACAAGCAGGTCAGGCAGTGACATTAACATTGGAAGATGAAATTGATATTAGCCGTGGTGATTTACTGGTGAAATCAAATTCAAGCTTACAGGCAACGGATCAATTTAAAGCTGAGATTGTGTGGATGACAGAAAAAGGCTTACAACCAGGTCGTCAATACGATATCAAAATTGCAGGCAAGAAAACGGTAGGTCAAATTGATGCGATTCACCATCAAGTGAATATTAATAGTTTGGATACGTTTGATACTACAGAATTACCGTTAAATGGTATTGGCTTATGTGATGTGTCATTAACAGAGACGGTGAGTTTAGATCGCTATCAAGATTGTGCTAACACAGGTGGTTTCATTTTTATTGATCGCTTAACGAATGTAACTGTAGGGGCTGGTATGATCCAAAACCTTTCTGAACTGAGTGATGTAAAACCTATTAATGATAATGTCAGTGCCTTTGAGGTGGAGTTAAATGCGTTAGTTCGTAAACATTTCCCTCATTGGAAAGCTCAAGATATTTCAAAGCTTTTAAGTTAATGGCTTAAAAAGGGATATTCTATGGCATGGGAACAGGGATTCGTTCTAGCGTTATTGGCATTTATTATTGTTAGTTTGTTAGCGAGTAAATTGAAGCCTAGTGTAATTTTTGCTGGTTCGGCATTTATTGCGTTTATGTTGGGTATGATTGACTTACCTAGCTTGGCAAAAAACTTTACTAACTCTTCATTATTGACGTTAGTGCTATTGATCCTGAGTTCTTGTGCTTTAGAAAAAACACGCCTTATCAGCTGGGTAGGGCGTTATATTTCACAAGGAAGGTTAGGGAGTGTGGTAGGCAAATTGGGTCTATCTACTGCAATCCTTTCTTCTTTTACAAATAATACCGCAGTGGTGGTTTCTTTAATTGGCGCAATCAAACGTAACCAACGCCACGCACCATCTCGTCTTCTTATTCCTCTTTCTTATGCGGCTATTTTAGGTGGCACACTCACTTTAATTGGCACATCAACCAACCTTATCATTAATAGTTTTGTTGAAGATGCAGGATTACCAAGTTTAAGTTTTTTTGCACCAACCGCTATTGGATTAGCTGTCTTGTTTGGTGGATTATTAATTTTGATCCCATTGAGCTATTTATTGCCCGCCTATGATGAAAGTAATCATGATGAATTACCTTATTTTTTAGAGGCAAGAGTCGAAGGTGGTTCGCCATTAGTTGGAAAATCAATTGCTGAAAATAATTTACGAGCATTACGAAAACTCTTTTTAGCAGAAGTAATAAGAGAGGGAAAAACCATTGCCTCTGTTGACCCGGAAATGGTACTGCTTGCCGGAGACCGATTACTTTTTTGCGGTGATATTGAAAGCGTGACGACGTTGCAAGAAATAAATGGATTAACACTCTTTGGTCAACATCACTTAAATGGACAAAATTTAATTGAAGTGGTGGTTAGCCAATCGGCCTCTATTCGCGGAAAGAGCATTAAATCTTCACAATTTAGAGACCGTTTTGATGCGGTTGTCGTTGCTATTCGACGTGGGCATGAACGCCTTGAAGGTGGTTTGGGAAAAATTGAACTGCAAGCAGGTGATACGTTAGTTTTAGTGCCAGGTAAAAATTTTGAACAAAGTAAACAGCAGCTTAAACGTGAGTTTGTCATTATTAGTGATTTAGATTCAGCTGCAAAATTGGATGGAGATAAAAGCACTCTGGTTTTACTCGGTTTTGCTGGTGTGATAGCGGCAGAGTTATTGGGATTTTTTCCTATAATTAAAGGGTTATCTGTTTATCTTTTGGCTCTCTTAGCGCTAGGGGTTATTAATATTGGTGAGTTACGTCGCCGATTCCCAATTGATATCGTTGTTATTGTTGGCGCTGCATTATCAATCGCTCAATTAATGTTGTCTTCAGGCTTATCAGTCCAACTTGGCAATCTATTTATGGAGTTATTTAATGGTTGGGGTGTGATGGGCGCATTAATTGCTGTCTATTTGATTACTCTCGTATTGACTGAGTTAATTACCAATAACGCGGCTGCCGCTCTCGCTTTTCCTATTGGTTATAGTATGGCGCTAGGTTATGGGGTTGATCCAATGCCATTTATTATGGCCGTTCTTTTCGGAGCAAGCGCGAGTTTTATCTCTCCTTATGGCTACCAAACCAATTTATTAGTATTTAGTGTGGGTAACTACACTTTACTGGATTATGTAAAAGTGGGATTACCAATGTCGATTGTTTATTCGATACTGGTATTGACGTTAATCCCTTATTTTTTCCCATTTTAGTTCAAGGATGAAACATGTCAGTCAAAGACGCTGTGAAAAATGAAAATATCGTTTGGCATCAACATTTAGTAACGAAAGAAACTCGTTCGGTGTTAAAGAAACAAAAACCCGCGGTGCTATGGTTCACTGGATTGTCAGGTGCAGGGAAATCAACCATTGCTGGCGCATTAGAAATTAAGCTTGCCGAACTTGGTTATCATACCTATTTATTAGATGGTGATAATGTGCGTCATGGTTTATGTCAGGACTTAGGCTTTTCGGATCATGATAGGCAAGAAAATATTCGACGTATTGGTGAGCTGGCAAAATTAATGGCTGATGCGGGTTTAATTGTATTAAGTGCATTTATCTCGCCGCATCGAGCAGAAAGAGAAATGGTAAGAAACCTATTACCAGAAAATGAGTTTTTAGAAGTGTTTGTAAATACCTCACTTAGTGAGTGTGAGAAACGAGACCCAAAAGGATTGTATAAAAAAGCCAGAGCCGGTGAGATTAAAAATTTCACAGGAATAGATTCTGATTACCAATCACCCGTAAATCCTGAAATTGATTTACCAGCAGGTAGTGAGTCAATTGATATGCTTGTTGAGCAGTGTTTAGCTGAGCTGAAAACACGAGGCATTATTAAATAAGGTCATCTGTTCAAACTTTGCGAAATGAGATCTAAAAATGAAAGCCTCTAAATACGGTTTACTTAGGGGCTTTATTATATATATCAGAAAGACACTATGCGGTGGTTGAAATGGTTTTCTTTACGTCCATTTCAACAATAAACTTGTGGTTTAATAATGCAATAAGGCTATCGAAGTAATTATCATTTGGCTTGTTACCTAATAACTTACACAGCTCGGCACCTGTTGGACTAAATCGATAATAGACGAGACGAGAGCTTTTTTGCATTGGTTTTATGGCAATGTTTTTGCCTTGATATTGTAATGGTAGAGCAGGTTCAAATTCAATTTCACCAGATTCTAACTCTGTTCCAAGTAATAAACCAAGTTCGATAAGAAGTAACAAACTTGAATAAGGCAGTTTGTAGTTACCTAAATGAACCAGTTGTGGGCCTTCCGTCTTATATAGGTTAAAGAGGGTGCCTGCGCACTTATAGCCAAGCAGTAATTTTTTACTATTATCTTGTCCAAAACTACAGGCTAATGATGCCGCTCGTTGAAACGTTTGGGCCTCACGTTGCGTCATGTCTTTTAATACTTTAAGCGCCTTCATTGATGTAGAGCCCGGAGTAATAATTTCTTGTTTGAAGATTTGGCTCCATAAGCGTTGCATTGATGGATCGTGGATATCTTTAGCCATTTCAAAAAAACGGTGGAGCCAATCTGGATCTGGATCGCCGGCGGTTTCATCATTACAGTAATCATGAGCAAACTTTATAATTTGTTCTAAGTTTTGCTGCTGTTGTTCTCGTAATAATTTGTCTCGATATAAGGCGCGTTTTAAAAGGGTGTCTTCTGGTTTTTGAGTCTGTAGTTTGGCAGCCAGCCCTTGTTTTATGGCAATGTCAGTTAAACGTCGATCACTGCTTACTACATAATGATCTTTTTTATGTGTTGGTTGTTCTTTTATTTTTTCATCTTTGGTGATGATACTTTGTTGTGACGTCATTAGTTAGCCTAGCTCTGAGTAACGGTTCTATATTTATAATATCGGTATTCAAGGATAAAAACTTTAATCTCAAAGCAAGATTTGAAATTAATTATGAGTAAGAAATACAAAATGTGGATAAATGATAATTTTTTGTTAAAATAAAGAGGCAAATTGATTCTTGTAAGGAAGGGGTAATGAAAGGGTTAAGTATTAAAAATGCGCTTATTAGTATTATGCTAATAGGGGTTTATGTAAGTACACTGGTTTATCTATCTAATTACATTTGATTTTTCAAAATAAACCAGTGGTGTCTAGAATGTTAACTATTCGTCATCGTACTCTTCTAAACGAACACCTTCAATAAGATACCCCGTTTCAGCTAGCTCACTATTGATGGTTTCTGTCTTTAGCTTCCCTACAATGTAAATGACATCCCACAGTTGCTGTATTGGCGCGCCTTTTTCAAATTTCACATAAATTATTTGGTTTGGAGGCGGTGGTGGAACATGGATACAAGCCCCAAAATAAGGGACTAATAGAAATTCAGTGATCATTTTGTCATCCCCTTCTAAAGGAATAACAAACCCCGGTATTTTTACCATACTACCGTTTAATTCTTGTCTAACCCCACCAACAAGAGATTGTTCCATTGTGGCACCATTATGGTCTACCTTTGGCATACCTAGAGAATCAAATTGATTACGCTCCTGTTCGGGAATTAAATCAATCCAATCTAAAGTTAATACCTCATTACTAACTGCGCTAAAAGGCAGAAGTAGCAACAAGCAAAGTAATAGTTTATTTTTCATGATTTTCCTTAAAGTCTTATTGTCATGCCATCACTTAATGAGTGACGGTATGCTTGTATTGCAGGAATTACACCAATGATAAAACCAGAACACAAGACGAGCCCGAGTAATTTCAGTTCATAAAGGGTGGGTAAAGTGAGCTCAATGGCAATGCCATAATATTGCTGAATAATGGGTTGTAAGATGGCAAGTGAGAGATATAAACCTATTAGGCCAACTATGATCCCAAAGCTTGTAATTACAACGGCCTCGCTAACGAGTAAGGTAAATATGTGTCTAGGTTGTGCGCCCATCGATCGCAAAATGGCCATTTCTCGTCGTCTTTCTTGAAGACTAGTCAATAGGCTGGTTAGCATTCCCATTAACCCTGCAATAACAACAAAAACAGAGACTGCTAATAGAGCCTGTTCTGCCATTGACATCATTCCCCAGAGTTCATGCAAGGCAATACCTGGAAGAATGGCACTTAATGGTTCTTTATTGTAATTGTTTATATAGCGCTGTAGACCAAAGGTTTGGATCTTTGAGTTAAGACCAAGCATAAATGCGGTGATTTCTTTGGGCTTAAATTGGTGTTGCTCTAATATTTTTGCATCGGGTGTATTTCCTAGATGAGCTCCGCTTTCCCAACCAACGTGGATGGCTTCGATTGCACCTAGTGACACGTGTAATGTCTTATCTACTGGAGTGCCTGTTGGATTTAAAATTCCAGTAACAGTGAAAGGTAAATTATCATGACGGGTGAATGATTTATCACTAATGCCATGAGCAATAACCAATTGTTCACCAAGCTGATAGTTGAGCTTGGTGGCAACATCAGAGCCTAATACAACATCAAATAATTGAGTGAAAGGTTTTCCTTCTTTAAACGCTAATGGCTGCTTTTTTCCGTATTGGTAAAAACGAAAATAATCTTGATTGGTACCCATTACCCGAAACCCTTTATGAGAGTCGCCAAGAGAAATAGGGATTGACCATTTTACAGATCGTTGGTTACTAATTTCTTGATAACTTTTCCAATCAATATTGTTGGTTGCATTACCAATTCTAAATACGGAATAGAGGAGAAGGTTTACTTGCCCAGAGCGTGCACCTACGATTAAATCTGTATTAGAAATAGTATTGGCGAAGCTTGTTTTTGCTTGTGTTCTAATTCGCTCAACCCCCATCAATAACATGACAGAAATCGCAATAGTCACAACGGTTAAAATAACGGTTGTTTTGCGATTCTTTAAACTTTTCCAAGCCAGTTGTGCGATGCCTATCATGTGATATCTCCTACTTTATTTAACTCTCTTAAATCGATGCTGCGGTCAAATAAAGACTCTAAGCTAGGATCATGACTGACAAATAATAAACTTGCACCGCTCTCTTCACATTCTTTCATTAGTAGTTGAATAAAGGCGAAACGAGTTTCGTGATCTAATGCTGATGTGGGTTCATCTGCAATAATTAATCTTGGTTTACCAATAAAGGCTCTTGCCGCTGCGACTCGTTGTTGCTGACCAATACTGAGGTCGGTTATTGGCTTATCAAAATGAGAACGAGGCAATTGAAGCATAGTTAAAAGACGTTCAGCTTCATTGATGAGTTCTTGTTTTGATAACGATTTTTTTGAAGAGAATTGATACGGTAATATGACGTTATCAATGACGGATAAATAAGGAAGAAGATTAAATTGTTGGAAAATATAGCCAATATTATCAGCTCTGAATCGATCCCTCTGGTTCGATGTAAGTTGATTTATGTCTATACCATTAATGATAACCGTCCCTTCGGTTGGCGATAATATACCGGTAAGCAGGCTGAGCAAGGTTGATTTGCCACTGCCACTTGGGCCTTTGATAAATACTTTCGATCCTTGCGTTTGTTGATAAAGTGGAATATCTAACGTTCGTTCTGTCTGATTTGGCCAGTAAAAGGTCAGATTTGATAATTCAATAATATTCATAATAATTATGGTGGTGTTGCCACCACCATACCTAAATTATAGAGCCAAAACTGTATTTTTAGCGGTTAACGTCGCGGCTTTCTGTCCTGAATCACCTAAATATTGAACGGTCATTTTTTGTGTGTGAGTAAATACGGTAAACCACTGTGTTTCTATTTGGTTTAGTTTTGGCATTTCTTCACAATGATATTCATATTGAGCGGTAAATTCACCATGCTTGCTATGTTCTTTATGGTGTTCACCATCATGCTGGTCATGGTCATGGTCATGGTCATGGTCATCAGGCTTCATGTTATGAGAAATATGTACATCGGAGACTACGCAGTTAGCTGCTGCTGGTAAGGAAAAAATTGAGCTTGGTTCTTTCAGTTTAATGATGGCTTGTTCTAGTAATAGGTCTTGTTCTTTATTTTGAGGGGCGTGTTCAAAACCAATGACATCAGAGCCAGGAGCTGTGATTTCAAAAAGTAAGTGTTCACCATCTTGGGCAATATTGGTTTCGACTACACCATGAACGTGTGCTCCGTGCTGGCGATGCTCTGAGTTTTCATGTTCATCATGGTGGTGATCTGCTGCATAGGTGAACAATGGCATAGAAAATAATGTACTAGAGATTATTAGGCGTAGAGCATTTTTTTTATTACAGATAAGCATAAGAGCTTCCTATTATCGACGAATTATAAATGTGATGTATTTATTAATATTAGACGATAGAAAAAGGAGGGGCTCGTGAATGAACAGTAATCGAAAATGGAGAGCTATTCTCTATAGTTGAGAATGTAAAATGAATAATAGCTTGAGGGATAATAGGGGGATAATTAAAATGAACAGCAAGCCCAGAGCTAATTGAATGAAATAGCTGGCAATGGTGGTTTTCATGATGCTGTACATTGGAATCAATTTGGTGATAGGCAGCCAAGATACTAAACAGCGTTAGAGTAATCGCTAAACTCCAATTTAACCAACGCTGTTTAGTAAAAAAATGAGCTTGCATTGTACCGCCCTGAAATAGTTTGAGCGGTAAATGTAATAATATAACAATTTATAAGCAAGCCATTTATTTATAGCTGGGCGTGAATTAGGGCGATCACTTGCTTAACTTCATCAGAAGATAGTTTGCCTTCTTTAACAAAAACGACATTTCCTTTTTTATCTTGAAGAATGATAGCTGAGCTTTCCGGTTGAAGATCCCATGCTTTAGCTACCTTGCCATTTTCATCAAGAACCATAGATGACCATGAAAATTCTTTTTTGCTTTCTTCAGCAGACGATTTTACAAATCCGCCAGTACCCCAAATGGAATCGTCTTGATTAATGATAGTTGTCGTTTGATATTTTGATTTAGGGAACTTTTCTAAGGTAATGGCACTCATAAGATCAGCGTTCATTGCTTTAGCACCGCTTCGACCTGCAATGGCCTGTAAAACTCTAACTTTTCCTTTTAGTTGCTCACTGTTCCACGTTTGATATGCCGCAGCATCGTTGACATAAGTGATTTCACCATATTGCTCAACAGAGACTGACGGTACGCTTTGGTTTAGTGAAATGTTGTGAGCAAAAGAAAGAGAAGGTAATAGGCAAGCGGTAAGACCGAGTAGTTTTACTATGTTCATTTTTATTATCCTTGGAAATGAGTGTTTGTAGTGTAATGCAGGGCTTAATAAAAAGCGATTCGACCAGTACTAATGTGCTAGGTGGTAATTGTTGGTAAAAAGTTAAATCCAACTTGTAGTACACTGTTTTGCATTCTATAATGTTAATTAAATGTTTTGTTCGACTTGTTTTTAGATAAAACATAATAATAAAAACAGTATGTTTTGATGGACTATTAATAAACACCTTATATGGATTATTGAGGTAATGGCTATGTTTAGAAATTTTAAGGCTTACCGACCACTTCAAGTGGCTCGTTTCGTAAAAACGTTATTTAAAGGACAGCTTCATATTGAGGGCGTAGGGTCTTTTGAGTTTGACGGCGGAAAATTACTGATGCCAAATAAAGAGAATAGAAAAATGCTATCGGTAATGAGTGAAGTCAATCAACATATTCGTCAATTGTCAGTAATGCCCGCTTAAATTCAATAGAAAAGAAGAAAGGTGCTCCTAAAAAGAGCACTTTTTTTATTTATATGAAACAAACACCAGTTCCACCTAGGCCGCAGTAACCCGTTGGATTTTTTGCTAAGTATTGCTGATGCTCTTCTTCCGCAAAGTAGAAAGTTGATGCTGGCTTTATTTCAGTAGTAATAAGATGAGTAATGTTTTGCGCTTGTAACGCTGCTTGATATTGTTGCTTTGTTTTTTCAGCAATTAATTGTTGATTATCAGAATGAGTATAAATGGTCGATCTGTACTGTGTACCGAGATCATTGCCTTGACGCATTCCCTGAGTAGGGTCGTGTTTTTGCCAAAAAGAATGAAGTAAGGTTTCGAGAGAGATGACAGAAGGGTCAAAAACCACTTTAACTACTTCTGCGTGTACAGTGTTTCCTGAACAAACATCTTTATAAGTAGGGTTTAATGTAATTCCTCCGCTGTATCCAACGGCAGTAGAGTAAACGCCAGGTAATTGCCAAAAAAGACGTTCTGCTCCCCAAAAACAACCCATCCCAAAATAGATAACATCATGCTCTTTGGGTTGTTCCTCTAAATTAACGTTAAAGATAAAGTGAGGGGATAGATCCATCGTGTTATTTTTATTTATAGTCATGTCGCATCCTTCAACTGAGTCATTTGGAAGACTTTTACCTTGTGCTACACTACAAAGCGAGTAAATTACCATTACATAGAATGTATTATTGAATCAATAGAATCATTATAAGTATGACAAAAAAGTTACCCCTCTTTTTTATTTCCTGTTTGTTTATTACGACTTTTAAAGTATCGGCAGAAACAGAATTAGACATTGAGGGTTTAGATGGACCTTTATTGAGTAATGTAGAAGCCTACATCTCAGGTATTCCAGAAGAAGATTATTCAGTCTCTCTTCGCTTTCAATCTCGCCTTGAAGAAAGTATCAATGACGCACTCAAAGCATTAGGTTATTACCAACCAACAATCACGTTTACTGTTGAGGGTGAAAAAGGAGATCATACTCTTTTAGTTACTGTTTCCTCTGGGGAACCTGTTTATATATATGTCAGTGATATATTGATTACGGGTGAGGCTAAAGATGATGTCGATTTTATTCGGGCTGTAGATAATTCTGACTTGAATTTAGGGCAAGTACTCAATCATGGCAATTATGAAAGCTTGAAAAGCACATTACAAAATTTAGCACTAAGAAAAGGCTACTTTGACGGTGACTTTTCATTAAATCAATTGGACGTTGCCCCCGGACGACATCAGGCGATGGTGCGTTTACATTATGATAGCGGTCAGCGTTATAGCTTTGGTGCGACAACGATTGAAGGAAGTCAGATTGAAGAGAAACGTGTCCGGTCAATTATTCCTTTCAAAGAAGGTGACCCATACCTTGCAAGTAAAATTGGCGATCTAAACCAATCTCTTTCTAATACAGAGTGGTTCTCTTCTGTTTATGTTGAGCCGGATCTTGACTCGGTAGGGAAAAGCCGACAACTGCCAATGAAAGTGCATTTATTACCGCAAGTACGTAATCAAATAGAAACCAGTATTGGTTATTCCACGGATGTCGGTGTAAGGGGGAAAGTTCGTTGGAAAAAACCATGGTTAAATCAATACGGGCATAGCTTAGATAGCGCGATCTCTGTTTCAAAGCCAGAACAAGAAGCTACGGTGTCATATAAAATCCCTCTAGAGCAAGTACTTAAAGATTACTACATTGCTAAGTATGGTTTGAAGAATGTCGATAACCGAGATACAGACAGTTTAGAATCAAATTTGGCATTTGAGAGACATTGGGTGTTTGATTCTGGTTGGCACCGCACTATTTATACACGTTTTCTTTATGAAGAGTTTACTCAAGGCATTCAAGATGGTTCTGCGTGGTTAGTGCTTCCGGGTATTTCATTTTCTCAGACTCGAACTCGTGGTGGCACCATGCCAATGTGGGGAGATAAAAAAGCCTTTACGATTGAAGTAACAGATCAAGCTTTAACGTCAGATGCCAAACTACTTCGTCTTCAGGCACAAGGAGCGATTATTCGTAGTATCGGAGAAAATCATCGCGGTGTTGCTAGGGCGGAAGTAGGTGCAATTTATACGGATAATTTTTATAAGTTACCGCCCTCTATCCGATTCTTTGCTGGTGGTGACAATAGTGTTCGTGGTTATGGTTATGAAGAAATTTCACCTAAAGACAGTAGTGGCTATTTAACGGGTGGTCAATTTATGGCTACAACAAGCCTAGAGTATCAATATCGAGTTATTGGTAATTGGTGGCTAGCAACATTTGTTGATTATGGTGATGCTTGGATTGAAACTCCTGATTGGAAAACGGGTGTAGGTATGGGGGTGCGATGGGCGTCTCCTGTCGGGCCCGTTCGATTGGATTTTGCGTGGGGTTTAGATGCTAAACCGGGTGATGAATTTAAAATTCATTTTACGTTAGGGCCTGAGATATGAGTTCTTTAGATATAAAAGAAGAAAAGAACCAAACGTTAAAAGAGAAGCGTCGCTTTAGTCGCCATTGTATTTGTCTGGCGTTATTTCTACCAAGCTTACTACTGGTTGTTTTACTATTAGTTGGCGGATTGGTTTTTACTAACACTGGCTTAAACTTGATTGTTTGGGGGGCAGAAAAAGCGTTACCTCAATTATCAATTAAAAGTACCAAAGGAAGCCTACTTCCTAAATTTTATTTATCTGGTATATCTTATAAAAATAAAGAACTACTTGATGCTGATATATCTGATTTTCATTTAGCGATTACAACCAAATGCTTAATGGAGCCATCTCTTTGTGTAGACGACATTACCATTAATGGATTGACGTTAGACTTCCCTAAACTGCCGCAATCAAGTGAACAACCCGTTAGTAAAGAGACGACACCGAATAAACTGCTTTCTATTCCGTTACCTATAAATATATCCAATATTACTATTAATAAGGTTAATGCAAATATTTTGGGTAATAACCTTCAATGGGATACATTTTCCACGGGTATTAAATTATATAAGAATGATTTAACTATAACGCCTTTGACGTGGAAAAAGATCCGTGTGGAGTTAGCTAAGAGTGAAACCAGCGAAGCAAAGGCAGAAAAAACAGTTGCACCGACGACGGATACGACCATTGTCTTACCTGATGTTTACATCCCTCTTAACATTAATGTTGAGCAGTTTGAGCTACGTGACTTCATTTTAGAGCAAGAGACCCCCGTTGAGATTAATCGATTAGATTTTAAGGGCGTTGCTAGTGAGTCTAATGTAAGCATTTCAGAATTTCATTTAGACATGCCACAGGTAAATGTCTCTTTAAAAAATGACATCACTTTAAAAGGTGATTATCCATTAAACCTAGAAGCAACTGCTGAATTAAAAGAAACTGAATTAAAAGGGCATAAAGTTAAACTTATTGCGACAGGGAGCATTGCGGATTTAGATGCTGATTTAACCGTTTTTGGTGGTTTAAAAACAACGATAGATATAGACATTCATCCATTAGAGAAAACATTGCCTTTTGATCTTCATGTATCTAAAACGGATTTGTATTGGCCGTTATCTGGAGAAAAAGAATTGAAATTATCGGTTCCTAATATAAAAGCAAAGGGAGACCTCGATAAATACCAATTTTCTGCTGCTCTATATATAGAGGGGAAAACTATTCCTCAAACAGATGTTCGACTTGAAGGGAAAGGAAACTTACAAGAAGTTAATTTATCTGATTTTATAATTGATACATTAGGTGGCACGGTTTCTGGTAATGCTGAAGCTAATTGGGCTTCTTTAGCTAACTGGAAAAGTACAGTCTATCTACAAAATATTCAACCAGGATTGCAATGGCCAGAAGCTGAAGGAAATATTAGCGGAGAGTTTGTAACTGCGGGCAGCTTAACTAAAGAGGGGGGCTGGGAAGTCAATACACCTCTAATCGACATTAATGGCATATTTAGAAAGTATCCATTAACGATTAATGGATCATTAAAGGCTGATGATATAAAGGGAACGGGTGAACCGCATTTAGATATTTCACAGTTAACATTAAATCATGGTGATAATGGACTTTCGATTTCTGGTTCATTAGATAAGGAATGGGATCTTAATGTCAGTATTGATTTTCCTGAGCTATCAGACAGTGTTCCGGATGTTCACGGTAAACTTTTTGGCAATGTTGAATTAACTGGAAAGCTAACAGAGCCTCGAATTAATCTTGATATAGATGCTTTAGGGTTGAAATTATCTAAAGAAGCGACTCTTAACAAAGCTTCTATCCGAGGTTATATCGTACCTACGCCTATGATTGATGCAGATGTGAGTATCAAGTTATTAGGTGGTCAATACCAAAATCAAACGCTTAAAGATTTAGTTATTCGCTTTAGTGGTAAAGAAAACAATCATAAATTACAAATTGACTTAGATTCGAATGTTATTGACTCCCATCTATTATTTAAAGGCGCATTAAATCGAAAAACAGGATGGGAAGGTGAATTGAGTGAAGCTGATGTTAATACTGATATTGGTCCATGGAAGTTAGATAAGAAAGCCTCTCTTGCTTATGATATTAAAAAAGAAGAGCTATTTATCCAGGCGAATTGCTGGAGTCAGGGAAATACATCCTTATGTCTTAATAAAGATTTAAGGGCTGGAAAATCAGGAAGTGCAGACGTAAGCATCAAGCACTTTGAGTTCAGTAAAATTAAGAAGTTCTTGCCAGAAGAAACCGTTATTAACGGGGAGGTGAATCTAGATGCTCTGGCAAAGTGGTCAAGAGGTAAGAAACCTTATATCAAAGCTTCTCTTTATTTACCTGAAGGTAGTGTGCAACAAGAAATGGAAGAAACACTCAAAGTAGGCTGGGATAAAATACTTATTAATGCAGAAATGCAAAATGATGAGCTATCAACAGACTGGCTAATTGCGTTAACAGATAATGGAAAGTTGGAAGGGGATCTTAAGATAGATCACCCTACTGGAACCAAAGAATTAAGTGGTAACTCAAAGATTGATCAGATTTCATTAAAAATGCTTAAACCTCTTTTAGGTGAATACAGTCAATTAAACGCAATGATTAATTCTGATATTAGAATTTCAGGTCAAGCTGAGCATCCTAAATTATTAGGGGACCTTAATGTTGAGAGCATTGAAGTAAAAGGTGAGGTGTCACCTGTTGATATTAATAACGGAAGCATAAATATAAACCTTACTGGGCATAGTGGAGAATTAACTTCAGTCATAACAACATCAGATGGTGATCTTAATATTACGGGTTCTGGTGATTGGTCTGATCTTGTGAATTGGAAAGTAGGCTTGGATGTTTTTGGTAAAGAGCTTCAAGTAAATGTCCCTCCGATGGTCAAATTAAAAGTTAAGCCTGATATGAAAATTAGGGTAATACCTACATTGGCTAAAATCACAGGATCTATTGGCATTCCATGGGGAAGAGTTGTAGTTAAAGAATTGCCAGAGAGTGCGGTTGGAGTATCAAAAGATGAGGTTATTCTAAATGATGATTTACAGCCTGTAGAGAAAAGCACGCCATTACCAATGAAGGTTGAAACTGATATCAATATAAGTATTGGGGATGATGTTCTTTTGTCTGCGTTTGGGTTAGAAGGTGGTTTGATTGGTAAATTGAATATTACTCAGAAAAATAAAGGTCCGTTCATTACTGGTGAAGTAAATATTAAAGACGGGACATATCGTTCGTTTGGGCAAGATCTTGAGATTACTAAAGGCAAGATATTATTCAATGGACCGGCAGATCAGCCGTATGTTGATATTGAAGCCATTCGTAATCCTAATAACACCAGAGATGATGTTACCGCTGGAGTCCGAGTTAATGGTCCTGCGGATACACCTAAAATAGAAATTTTCTCTTCCCCTAGTATGCCGCAAGCGAATGCACTCTCTTATCTATTAAGAGGGCAGGATATTGGTAGTGATACTGGTGGGAATGCAATGACGACGACTTTAATAGGGTTGAGCTTAGCAAAAAGTGGCAAAGTCGTTGGGGAAATAGGCCAAGCTTTTGGTGTTCAAGATCTACAATTAGATACCGCGGGCTCAGGAGAAGAGTCTCAAGTGACGATTAGTGGTTATATAGCACCAGATTTACAAGTTAAGTATGGTGTTGGTATATTTAATTCCCTTGGTGAGTTTACATTAAGATATCGAATTATTAGCGATCTATATATAGAAGCCGTTTCTGGAGTAGATGGTGCTGTGGATTTAATTTATCAGTTTACATTTGATTAAAACCAAGCAATTGTGGATAACTTTGTGCACAAGCTGTGTCGCAGGTAAGGGTAATAAAGTATAAGTTTTCTATCGCTTAAATAGCACTCAAATGGAGAGAAAACATATAAAAAAACACATTTAAAGCTTGCTAATGTGATCGAACTCCCTATAATGCGACCTCACTGACACGGAGCTCTCAACATAGAGCAGGTAAGGGTTGGTGAGGTAAGCGGTTAGAAATTAAGTTTCAAATAAGTGCTTGACACTGAGACTTAAATTGATAAAATGACCGTCCTCTTCACAGAGAAGCAAAAAAGCTTCGAAAGTAGAAGAAAAGCTCTTTAACAATTTGAACCTATTAATCTGTGTGGGCACTTGTGAGTTGATAATC
>NZ_CAMLHO010000004.1 GCF_946479765.1 uncultured Aliivibrio sp. | reverse complement strand
ATCCCAGCGACAGCAAGCTGATCACTGGGTTTTCTCGCCTAACATGCTATAAAAAGAAAGGCGATGAAGTTTACCTCCATCGCCTTTTTTGTCTCTACACTCTATGGTTTACATCAATATTACTTATCGCCAAGTAATACTGAATCAAGCGCTATTAACATCATTTCATCAAATGTCGTGGCACGTTCATCTGATGTCGTTTGCTCACCTGTTTTGATGTGATCAGACACTGTACAGATAGCTAATGCTTTTGCACCGTATTCAGCAGCAACACCGTACATACCAGCCGCTTCCATCTCTACGCCTACAATGCCGTATTTGTCCATTAGGTCAAACATGCTTGGATCTGGTGTATAGAACAGCTCAGCCGAGAAAAGGTTACCCACTTTTACATCGATACCACGCGCTTGAGCAGCTAACTCCGCATTACGAACCATTTCATAATCAGCAATTGCTGCAAAATCATGATCTTTAAAACGAATACGGTTCACTTTTGAATCAGTACATGCGCCCATACCGATAACAACATCACGTAGTTTGATGCCATCATTCACCGCACCACAGCTGCCGACACGGATCACTTTTTTAACGCCAAAATCTTTCACTAATTCAGTCATGTAAATAGAGCATGATGGAATCCCCATACCATGACCCATGACTGAAATCTTACGACCTTTATAGGTTCCAGTGTAGCCAAACATATTTCGAACGTCACACACTTGAACTACATCATCAAGAAAAGTCTCTGCAATGTATTTCGCACGGATTGGGTCACCAGGCATCAGTACTACGTCTGCAAAATCACCCATTTCAGCATTAATATGTGGAGTAGCCATAATTTGTATCCTTTCTTTTAACTTTAAAATAGAAAAAAAGCAGCAGAGCGAACTCTACTGCTTATTGATTTTATAGGAATGATTTTCCATATTCCATATCAGAGATTTCAAAATACTCTGCGAGGGTTTGACCAATATCCGCAAACGTATCACGACGGCCTAATGAACCCGCAGGCACTTTGTGTCCATAAACAAGAACAGGGATATACTCACGCGTATGATCAGTCCCAGGCCATGTTGGATCACAACCATGATCCGCCGTTAAAATAAGAATATCGTCTTCTTTCAACATATCCATAATCTCAGGAAGGCGACCATCAAAATACTCAAGCGCGGCAGCATAACCCGCCACATCACGACGGTGACCATACGCTGAATCGAAATCGACAAAATTAGTAAATACGATGGTGTTATCACCCGCTGTTTCGATAGCTTCTTTTGTTGCATCAAATAGCGCAGGAATGCCTGTTGCTTTGGTTTTTTGGGTAATACCGCAACCTGCATAAATATCAGAGATTTTACCTATTGAATGAACGTGGCCATTCTTCTCTTCAACTAATTTTTGCAAAACAGTTATTGCTGGTGGCTCTAGTGATAAATCACGACGGTTACCTGTACGCTCAAATTTACCTTTGCCTTCACCAATAAATGGACGCGCAATAACACGACCAATATTGTAATCTTCAAGCTCTTCACGAGCGATTTGGCAAAGGGTTAGCAAATTATCTAAACCAAACGTTTCTTCATGACATGCTATTTGGAATACTGAATCTGCTGAGGTATAGAAGATTGGCATGCCTGTTTTCATGTGCTCTTCGCCCAAATCATCAAGCACTTGAGTTCCTGATGCATGACAGTTGCCTAAATAACCAGAAAGGTTTGCTCGAGCAAGAATACGATCGGTTAATTCTTTAGGGAAGCTGTTTGTTTTATCAGAAAAGTAACCCCAATCAAACAACACTGGAACACCGGCGATTTCCCAGTGACCTGAAGGCGTATCTTTACCTGAAGACAACTCAGCCGCATGACCGTAAGCACCAATGATCTCTGCGTTTGCATCTAAACCAGCAGCAAATTGACCTGTTGATTCTTTACCTGCCATCGCTAAACCAAGCTTAGACAGGTTTGGAAGAGTTAAAGGTCCTTTACGGTTGCTGTTGTCAGCTAGGCCTTTATCACACTGCTCAGCAATATGACCCATGGTATCTGAACCTACATCGCCAAATTTTTCAGCGTCGCCTGCGGCACCGATACCAAATGAATCTAGTACTAAAATTATTGCACGTTTCATGTTTTCTTCCTTACACATCTTCAGGGCGAATTTTGCGATAAATTTCCGGAGTCATTTCTGGTTGTTTATCACTAATCACGATTGCTGCTTTTACAGCATCCGCGGCTTGCTGCCATTGTTCTTCATTACGCGCGTGGATCATCGCTAATGGCTGTTCCGTATCTGCGGTTTGACCCAAACGGATCATATCACTTAAACCAACCGCGTAATCAATAGTATCGGTTGCTACACGACGACCACCACCCATACCAACGACTGCCATGCCTAAATCACGAGTATCCATCGCGTTAACAATACCTGCTTTATCAGCAAAAACAGGTTTAATAATTTGAGCTTTTTCTAAATGGTTATCGTAGTTTTCAATAATGTCACTTGGACCACCAAGACCACACACCATCTTACCAAAACATTCTGCTGCTTTGCCGTTATCTAGTACTGCTTGTAGTTTAACGCGCGCTTCTTTTTCATCTTTTGCCAAGTTAGAAATCACTAGCATTTCAGAACACAGCGCCATTGTTACTTCGTATAAACGAGGATTACGGTACTCGCCAGTTAGGAAACGAATCGCTTCACGCACTTCAAGTGCATTACCTGCCGTTGAAGCCAGCACTTGGTTCATATCTGTCAATAATGCCGTTGTCTTAGTTCCGGCACCATTAGCTACTGCTACAATAGATTTAGCCAGTTCTTCAGACGCTTCGTAAGTTGGCATAAATGCACCAGACCCTACTTTCACATCCATCACTAATGAATCTAAACCTGCTGCTAATTTCTTAGATAAAATAGAAGCTGTGATCAATGAAATATTATCAACCGTTGCCGTAACATCACGAGTGGCGTACACACGTTTATCAGCAGGGGCTAAATCACCGGTTTGACCAATAATTGCCACGCCCGCTTCTTTAGTTACTTTTCCAAAAATCTCATTGCTTGGCATAATATTGTAGCCAGCAATAGATTCTAGTTTATCCAACGTACCGCCAGTGTGACCTAAACCACGACCTGAGATCATTGGAACATAACCGCCACACGCTGCCACCATAGGGCCAAGCATCAATGAAGTCACGTCACCAACACCACCTGTTGAATGCTTATCAACAATAGGTCCGTCAAAGTTCATGTAACTCCAATCAATCACCATTCCTGAATCACGCATTGCACACGTTAATGCGATACGTTCTGGCATTGTCATTTCATTAAAATAAACTGCCATTGCAAAAGCAGCAATTTGACCTTCAGAGACGGTATTTTTTGCAACACCTTGAATAAAAAAATTAATTTCTTCTGTTGTTAGTACTTTATTGTCGCGTTTTCTACGAATAATCTCTTGTGGTAGATACATTAGTGCCTCCCCAATCTTGGTTGGGTAATTAATAATAGGTAGGGTTGAGGTAGGTGAGACGGATAATGCCCCACCTAAGTCGATTTATTTTTTGTTATAAATCAAGTAACAAGAAACTAGTAAGCTGATGGGTCAGCTGTTTCTTCTGTTACTTCTAATGTATTTAAAAGATTAGTTAGCAAGCTTGATGCACCAAAACGGTAATGCATGTTATCAGCCCAATCGCCACCTAAAATATCATCAGCCATTGCTAGGTATGCTTGCGCATCTTCAGCAGTACGAACGCCACCAGCAGGTTTAAAACCAACTGTTTTTGCTACGCCCATATCACGAATTACTTCTAGCATCATGCGTGCATATTCAGGTGTTGCGTTAACTGGCACTTTACCTGTTGATGTTTTAATAAAGTTAGCGCCTGCTTCGATACATATTTGAGATGCTTTCTTAATAAGTGCTTCTTCTTTTAGTTCACCCGTTTCAATGATAACTTTAAGCAGAATGTCGCCACACGCTTCTTTACATTGTTTAACCAGTTCAAAACCTACCGTTTCATCACCAGCAATCAATGCACGGTATGGGAATACCACATCAACTTCATCTGCGCCGTAAGCGACAGCGGCTTTAGTTTCAGCAACAGCGATAGCAATATCATCATTACCATGGGGAAAGTTAGTAACTGTTGCAATGCGTACTTCTGGTGTTCCTTGCTCACGCAGCGTTTTCTTAGCGATAGGAACGAAACGTGGATAAATACAAACGGCAGCAGTATTGCCTACCGCAGTTTTTGCATTCTTGCATAACGCGATTACTGCTTCGTCTGTGTCGTTATCGTTAAGAGTCGTTAAGTCCATTAATTTTAATGCACGTAGTGCTGCTGCTTTTAGATCGCTCATTGTTATCTCCAAAATAGAATAAATTTTTTGATAGTTTTGCTGCTCATGTATTAAGTTCAACAGCAAATGAGCGGACTTGATTCCCTGAAGACTTGAGCGAAATTACACTCAATCAATATCCATTTTGCCGCCAGTACTTACTTCATACGATGAAAGAGTACCGCTATTCTGTTTGCCTCATATTTCATTATGAGACACCGTTGAAACATACTTTATTTTACCAATACTTCTTCAGAGGCACTAGTGAAAGTATGTTTCCATATAAAGACACTGGGATTATGAAAAGAAACGCTCAATAATCCATTGATAGCCCACTGCACCAAGATAAACACCGACGATACCCATAACGCCAGATAATACAGGTGGCGCAGGAATTGGTAATTTAATCGCTGAAAAAACAACACCAACAATTAAACCAGCTAAGATAGATAACAATACTTCATTCAACATAATTCACTCTCAAATTGCTTTGTGTGTGTGTATTAAATGTAGTTTAATTTTCAAAATCTAGCTGTCTTTCTCCTTGCTATGGATCTCATTATATCAAGATTAATTCTATGTAATGTTTCTATCTGGTAACGCAATCGGTTTGCATCTCAAACTTTTTGCTTAATATTCGTGAAATAAATCCATTTTTCATTGCTGCTAAATATTTTTGACACGCATAAAAAAAGCCCGCTGTATAAGCGGGCTTTTTATCATCTAACTTACTCTATAATGATTATAGAGATAGGAATAGACCTGCGATTGTTGCAGACATTAGGTTTGATAATGTACCAGCAGCAACGGCTTTCATACCCATCTTAGCGATGTCATGACGACGTTCAGGAGCAAGGCTACCTAAACCACCAAGTAGGATTGCTACAGAAGAAAGGTTAGCAAAACCACATAGTGCGAATGAAATGATTGCTTTCGTTTTATCAGAAAGAATAACTTCAGCGCCTTCAGCTAGGTATGGTGCAAAGTTTAAGTAAGCAACGAATTCGTTAACTACTAATTTTTGACCTAAGAAAGAACCTGCAATTGTAGCTTCTTCCCACGGCACACCGATTAGGAAAGCAACTGGAGCGAACACGTAACCAAGAATAAGCTCTAGCGTAATTTCTGGCATACCGAACCAACCACCAACACCACCTAGGATACCGTTGATTAGAGCGATTAGACCGATGAATGCAAGAAGCATTGCACCTACGTTTAACGCAAGTTGCATGCCTGTTGCTGCGCCAGCTGCTGCTGCATCGATTACGTTAGCTGGTTTGTCAGCACCTTCATTATCAAGTGCATCAAATTGGTCAATCGGTGTTTCTGTTTCTGGTTTAAGAATTTTAGCAAATAAAAGACCACCAGGAGCCGCCATGAATGACGCTGCGATTAGGTATTCTAGAGGCACGCCCATAGAAGCATAACCAGCAAGTACACCACCAGCAACAGAAGCTAGACCACCACACATTACAGCAAACAATTCTGATTGAGTCATTTTTGGAATGAATGGACGAACAACTAGAGGTGCTTCTGTTTGACCAACGAAAATATTCGCTGTAGCAGAAAGAGATTCAGCACGAGAAGTGCCAAGTGCTTTTTGTAGAGCACCACCTAAGAAGTTAATCACAACTTGCATGATACCAAGGTAATAAAGTACCGCAGTTAATGATGCAAAGAATACGATTACAGGAAGTACACGCAGTGCGAATACGAAACCGCCGCCACCAAATACTTCGAACATTTTATTCGATACTAAGCCACCGAATAAGAATTCGATACCTTTGTTACCGTAGTTGATTACATTAGCAACCGCTTCAGATGCCCCTAACAGTACATCACGACCTACAGGTACGTATAGTATGAATGCACCTAGAAGAAATTGAATGGCAAAAGCGCCACCGACAGTACGTAGATTGATTGCTTTACGGTTATCAGATATTAGAACTGCAAATGCAAGCAGTGCTACAATCCCAACCAAGCTCATTAACAGGCTCATAGTTAAAAGTTTCCCTAAAATTGATTGTTGGCGTGTTTCAAATTAGCGGAGGCGATTATACTCATTGAATCACTAATAAAGTAATACTGTTGTCACATAATCGTCCCCCATACATCATGTATTCACTCATAATTGTGAACTTTATCACTAGTTGCAATCTAAATATTCATCAATTGCATCTAAAGTAATGACCAGCAACTCAAATATCGAACAAATGATTAGTATTTCTACAAACAGTATTTGCAATCGTTTCCCTTGACTCTTTTCTCAACAAAATTAAACATTCTAGAATATTTTGTATTTTATCTGGTGAGTTAGGTACCCCCTGAAAACCAGATAATGGCATGTCAGGCGCGTCTGTTTCTAATATTAAATGCTCTAAAGAAAGCTCAGAAATTGTACGTTTTGTTTTAATCGCTCGCTCATAACTGATCACACCACCAACACCAATATAGAAGCCCAAGTTAATAAATTGATTAGCTTGTTGTAAGCTGCCACTAAAGCCATGGATAACGCCACCTTTCTTTGGCTTTATTTCTCGCAGTATTTTTAAAATATGATCGTGACTTTTTCGGCTATGTACAATTAAGGGAAGTTGGTAGGTTTTAGCTAATAAGCATTGCTCTCGAAACACATGAATTTGGATATCGCGATTGCATTCAGAACCCAAAAAATCTAACCCGCACTCACCAATAGCAACGCACTTATCTCGATGCTTTTGAACGAACTGCTTCAAAAGTTCTATTTCATTCTGATAATCATCTAAGATAAATAGAGGGTGGACACCCAATGCATAATAAATCGATTCATACTGTTGTGATAACGATACGACACGAGTCCAATTCGATTGATTTACACTAGGTACAATAAATTTACTCACGCCTTTCTCTTGAGCTTTCTGAAGATAATAGGCCTCATTACCCGCAAAAGGAGAAAAGTCCAAATGACAATGAGAGTCGATAAGTTCAAATGACATTATTTGCGTTCCACATTAAAGCTCTCCTGTTGCTCTTATATCGACAATATAAACTTAGCATAATTATTTGTTCAGACAGCAATAAACTATAGATACAAAAACGGAGTCCGCTAAGACTCCGTTTCATTTATTTGATAAACAGCTAATTAGTGTTCGCGAGTTGCTCTGAATTGAACCTCAGGGAAACGCTCAGACGCTAAATTCAAATTAACCATTGTAGGAGCAATATACGTTAAGTTATTGCCACCATCTAACGCTAGGTTACTTTGGCTTTTACGCTGGAAGTCATCCATTACCTTGCCGTCAGAACATTCAACCCAACGAGCGGTTGCTACACTGATACCTTCATAAATAGCTTCAACGTTATATTCAGATTTCAAACGAGAAACAACCACATCAAACTGAAGTACACCAACCGCACCAACAATCAGATCGTTGTTTTGCAGCGGACGGAATACTTGTACCGCACCTTCTTCAGAAAGCTGAACAAGACCTTTAAGCAGTTGTTTTTGCTTCAGAGGATCTTTTAGACGAATACGACGGAATAATTCAGGAGCAAAGTTTGGAATACCTGAGAACTTCAAGTTTTCACCTTGCGTGAAGGTATCACCAATTTGAATCGTACCATGGTTATGTAAACCGATGATGTCACCTGCATAAGCCGTTTCAGCACGAGAACGATCACCCGCCATGAAAGTTACCGCATCAGAAATACTGACGTTTTTACCGGTACGAACGTGGTTCATTTTCATACTTTGAGTATAAGTACCCGACACGATACGCATGAAAGCAATACGGTCACGGTGCTTAGGATCCATATTTGCTTGGATCTTAAATACAAAGCCAGAGAACTTCTCTTCTGTTGCTTCAACTGGACGTTCAATCGCTTCACGCGTTTGTGGTGCAGGAGCCCATTCAGTCAAACCTTCAAGCATATGGTCAACACCAAAGTTACCTAATGCTGTACCAAAGTAGACTGGCGTTAGCTCTCCCTTAAGGAATAACTCTAAATCAAACTCATGTGCAGCACCAATAACCAGTTCAAGTTCTTCTCGAACACTGATCGCAAGTTCGTTACCGATTGCAACGTCAAGTTCTGGGTTATCAAGACCTTTAATCGTACGCACTTCTTGGATCTCATGGCCATGGCCAGATTGATACAAGATCGTTTCATCACGGTGAATGTGATAAACACCTTTAAATTCTTTACCACAACCAATCGGCCATGAAATAGGAGCACAAGCCATACCTAGCTCGTTTTCTACTTCATCAAGCACTTCCATTGGGTCTCGTACTTCACGGTCCATTTTATTCATGAAGGTTACGATTGGTGTATCACGTAAACGCGTTACTTCCATCAATTTACGCGTACGGTCTTCGACACCTTTCGCGGTATCGATAACCATCAAACAAGAATCTACCGCTGTTAATGTACGGTAAGTATCTTCCGAGAAATCTTCGTGTCCAGGAGTATCAAGAAGGTTAACAAGGCAACCGTTAAATGGAAATTGCATTACAGACGTAGTTACCGAGATACCACGTTCTTTTTCCATTTCCATCCAGTCTGATTTTGCGTGCTGGTTTGAACCACGACCTTTTACCGTACCCGCTTTTTGAATCGCGTTTCCGAATAATAATACTTTTTCAGTAATGGTTGTTTTACCCGCATCCGGGTGAGAAATGATGGCAAACGTTCTACGTTTACCCACTTCTTGTAAAAAAGACATAAGCGTTGATAATCCTGTAAGATTTCAGAAAGGATGTAATTAGGCGAGATTATACTCAAAGACGTTCATTATCTAAAGCGCCGAATTAAAAGAATATATAACTCATGATAATTGCGTCTTCTTTACCATTAGCTGTTGGGTAGTAATCATGGCGACGAGTGACTTCATTAAAGCCTTCAGACTCATACAATGAAATGGCTGCGATGTTGCTTTCACGCACTTCAAGCCAAGCCGATTCTGCTTTTTGGTCCATACACATATCGATAAAAAATTCAGTTAACTTGCGACCAAATCCTTTTCTTTGATAAGCAGGGTCAATAGCCACATTAAGTAAGGTAACTTCACCCACTACGTTTTGAGCATAGAAATAGCCTACAACTTGATCGTTATCTAGCATGACTCGATGTTGTGCACAGCGACTATTTAAATCGCGGATCATTGACTCTGCCCAAGGGTGTGAATGTGCAGATCTTTCAATTCGCCAAATATCATCAAGGTGAACATCTGAAATAGGTTGAATATTAATGGTCATAGGAACAAATCTGTCGCCATAAATCGCGTCGTGATTGAGTATTGGTGTGCATTTCAGAAAGAAGTGGCGAGCTCAATGCTCTAACCTCTTCCAGTTCAGTGACAGAAACACCAGAAAACCAACACCATGTTAAATGATGTTCAGCTAGATACTCTAACGACTCAGAAGGAAGAAATAACGCCTGCTCTGGTAATAATTTCATACTCGCAAGAACTTTTCCAAATAGAAAAGCATCACGCTCAGTAGGAACCGTAGGAGCGACGAAAAGTAACTGACAAGTTTCAGGTAACGATATGGTTTGGGTTTCTAGTGCTGAAAAGTACTCTGGTTGTCGTACTTGCCAAACTGAAACATCCATTTCATTTAAAAACTGTAACGCTTGCTTTGGCATATCAATTCACCTGTCAATTTAAGGTAGAGGATATTATCAACATTCTAGGTGGGATGCTACTTGATGGTGCCTTACATGAGAGATATTGAATGGTACAAAAGAAGAAATGTAAATCAGAACTCAAAAGCTAATTAAATATGAATGCTCATCATCAAAAATGAGCACTCTATCGATACATTACAATGAATCAAATTCAGGGCAATATTCAATCAAACCCGTTTTCCCTTCAATAAACTCAGGAGAACATGCTTTGATCATAAATGCACCTTCTGGGGCTTCCCACTTACATGTCATACCGTATTTGGTCGCTGATTCAAAACCAAAGCGTTGGTAGTAAGCTGGGTCACCTAAGACGACAGAAACGGGATAACCTAATTCGGCCAGTGTTTCTAATCCTTCCTTAACTAAAGCTTGAGCAATGCCTTGTTTTTGGTACTCACTTTGAACACACAAAGGAGCAAGTCCTTGCCAATTAAAGTCTTCACCATTAAGCATAACTGGACTAAATAGGCAGTGTCCGACAACTTCACCTTCATCAGTGCAAGCCACTAATGACAATGTTAAGTGACTATTTTCACGTATAGACATCACCAATTTTGCTTCAGCTTCTGTTTCAAAGGTTTCACGAACTAATCGATCAATCGTTAAAATATCCGCTGGAGCTTCAGTTCTAATAAGCATTTATCGTCTCTTTTACTTCAGGCTTTTGCAAACCTTGTTGGACAAAATTAGCCAACGTCATTAATGCTTGGTTTAAAGGTTTTGGTAATGAATCAAGATCGACACTGTCCATTAAGTTTTTCACTTCAAGCCCAAGCTCTGTATCACCTTCTATTTTCAGGCGACGTTGAAAAAATAGAGTATCAGGATCTTCTTTACGGCCAGCAATCAAAATTAAATCATTTAGCGGGCCACTAAAGCTTACATCTTCATTCTCTGTTTTATTTGAGACTATCAGTTTTTCATCTTGATAGCTGATAAACCAGTGTAATTCGAGATCAAGGATTGAAACTTTTAGCCATTTATCTTCTAAGAATTCAAAATCACCGTCTTCAAGAGCTTCATGAAAAACTTGTTTTAATCCTTCGAGTAATACCTTCTGCTGCATTGAAACAGGAACTAACTTTGCTGGTGTTTTTAAGATCGATGCCGCATTTTTTACTAATGTTGAACGAATTTGATTAATCACGCTTAATTTCCATTACATTTAGTCGATAACTATAGGCAAGTATAAATTGATTGTCCGATATCTAACCTGTTTCTTATCAAAAAAAGCACTTATTACAATTTAGGGTAGAAAGTAGGGATTAATTCAATGTATATTTTGTTGTTCGACTTATAAATACTGATAATTATTATTAATTCTGGAAGTTATTTGTCTTCTTTTACTAAAAAGCGGTAACACTATGTCTCTCTCTCAAATACAACATTGGTTTCCTTTACTAACAGATAACAGTCCATTTCTGTTTGCTATTCTGGACTCGGATCATAATTATGTGACCGTTAATAATCGTTACTGTGAAATAAGTGGATTAAGTAGAGAAGAGTTATGTGGACGCTCAGACTCTGAGATTTTAGGCAGCCATTTCTATGCCTCACTCAAAAACTATTACATTAGAGCTCTCGAAGGCGAAAAGATTGAAGCTGAAATCACCTTAGACGATCACCGCTTTGATACTAGCCTTCATTTTAGTTTATTCTCTATCGAACAAGACAATAACACCTATCTCGTTTTTCATGCTGCCGATACCTCCGAACGACAACAACTACTCAGCTCTTTAAAAGAAAGTGAATCCAAATACCACAAACTCACAGAGCTAATTAATGACGCCGTCTTCTTAATTGAAGGAGATATAATCGTATCAGCAAATACCGCATCTGCGAAAGTGCTTGGTTTCAATAAAGCGAGTGAATTTATTGGTGAAAGTATTGAACAATTATTAAGCCCTGCAAATGAAAATCAATCCTTATTAGACATAATTATAAATTTAGCATCCGACCAACAACTAACTGTAAAAACAACAGTGAACTGCGGAATACGCACCGAACTAATCTTAACCGTTGAAGAAACAAACATTTTAGGCAGTCCTGCTCATTTAGTGGCCCTAAAAGAACATAAAAAACAAATTGAAGTAACAAACAAAGTTGCCGCATCACAAATCGATTTATTGACGGGGATCTATAACCGACACGGTTTCACCCATGTGATTGAAAAAACGATTAAAAATAACATTCCTTTTTTCATGTTTTATTTAGACATCGATAATTTTAAAAATATTAATGACTCTTTAGGCCATCATATTGGTGACCGTGTATTAAAAGAGATCTCTACTCGTTTACAAAAATTACTACCAAAACACGCTATTGTCGGTCACTTAGGGGGCGATGAATTTGGTATTATTTTCCCAAAACCTGAACACAATCAAATACTCGATCAATTGGCTGACAAAATCATTGCTTTAATAAACCAACCATTTGATTTAGTACATTTTTCGAAAAGACTAGCCTGTTCAATTGGCAGTGTTCAATACCCAATAGATGGTACTGATGCTCGAAGCTTATTACAAAATGCCGACACCGCTATGTATGAAGCAAAAGATCGAGGTCGCAATCGTTTAATCAAGTTTCATGACCAAATGAACAAAGAAGCTAGAATGCGATTATGGTTAGAAATCGAACTTCAAAAAGCATTACAAAATAATGGCTTAGAAGTTTGGTATCAACCAAAAGTAAGCGCTCGTGATTTTAGAATCAATGGCGCAGAAGCCTTAGTTCGATGGAAGCACCCTGTAGAAGGCTACATTAGCCCTGCTCGCTTCATCCCTGTAGCTGAACGCTCTGGCTTGATTGAAACCCTAGGAAAAGTGGTCATGCGTGAAGTTTTCCAGACAGTTAAAGAATGGAAAAACCAAGGGCTTTTACCGGGTCGAATTGCCATCAATCTGTCTCCTGAGCAATTTGGTAACCCTCAACTGCTTGAATATATGGAGCGATTACTAAAAACGACTCAAGTGGATCCAAACGACATCACACTCGAATTGACTGAAAGCGCTGTAATGAGTGATGGTGAGCATGCTATTCAAATGCTTGATGCCATTAAAAAATTGGGCTTTACCCTCTCAATTGATGATTTCGGTACGGGTTATTCCTCGTTAGCTTATCTTGCTCGCTTCCCACTTGATGAATTAAAAATTGACCGTGGCTTCATTAGTGAAATAGATAGACTACCAAAACAAATAACGATTATTGAAAATGTAATTAACTTAGGGAAAAGTCTTGATATGGACATTGTGGCGGAAGGGGTTGAAACAAGGCAACAAGCAATGCTGCTCTCCAGCCTAAATTGTGATTCAATCCAAGGATTCTATTTCCACAAACCTCAGCCAAAACATGAGATTGAAGCGCTATTAGTACAAAACAAACGCTCAAGATAACCAAGAAAAAAAGAACTTAATACCTAGAATACATACACCACTTTCTAGGTATTACAGTCTCTTAAGCATGAATAAACCTCTAAAACATCTATTTTTTATAATTCTAACTCAAGTCTTCATTTAGAAAACAAAACAACCAAAAACCTGCCTTAAATCAAGTTTCAAAATTATCTTATCATTATCATAGACCATCAGATTTTTTGTAACTAGGTATTCTTATGGAACTCCTCTGCCCAGCCGGTAATTTACCTGCTCTAAAAACCGCGATTGATTGCGGTGCCGATGCCGTTTATATCGGTTTTAAAGACGATACGAATGCTCGCCATTTTGCAGGCTTAAACTTCACAGGTAAAAAACTTGAGAAGGCTGTGCAATATGTTCATGACAACAATAAGCATATTCATGTTGCATTAAACACCTTTGCTCATCCTGATGGTTTTAACCGTTGGACTAAAGCTGTTGATAATGCCGCAGCCATGGGAATCGATGCATTAATCATTTCAGATATTGGTGTATTAGAATATGCAGCAAATACTTATCCCGACTTGGAGCTTCATTTATCAGTTCAAGCGTCTGCAACCAACGTAGCGGCAATTGATTTTTATAAGAAAAACTTCAATATTAAGCGAGTTGTATTACCTCGTGTATTATCAATTCACCAAGTAAAACAGTTATCACGTAATCTAACTTCTGATGTAGATTTAGAAGTATTTGCGTTTGGTAGCTTATGCATCATGTCAGAAGGTCGCTGTTACTTATCGTCTTATATGACGGGTGAGTCACCAAATACCGTCGGTGCTTGCTCTCCAGCAAAATACGTTCGTTGGCAAGAAACAGAAAATGGTCTTGAATCTCGACTCAATAATATTTTGATTGATCGCTATGGTGAAGGCGAGAACGCAGGCTACCCTACACTCTGTAAAGGACGCTTCGATGTAGAAGGGAAGATATTCCATGCATTAGAAGAGCCGACCAGTTTAAATACTCTGTCTCTTGTTCCTGAGTTGTTTGCTGCTAATGTGGCCTCGGTTAAAATAGAAGGCCGCCAACGTAGTCCTGCTTATGTAGAGCAAGTGACTCGTACTTGGCGTGCAGCGATTGATCGCTATAAAGCAAATCCTGACAGTTACTCTGTTGAACCAAAATGGGATGCAACATTAGCAAACGTATCTGAGGGGACTCAAACCACCCTTGGTGCTTATCATAAGAAATGGCAGTAGGAGAACATCATGAAATACGCATTGGGTCCACTGTTATACTTTTGGTCTAAAGAAAATATCGAATCGTTTTATCAAAAAGCGACAAACAGTGAAGCTGACATCATTTATTTGGGTGAGAGTGTTTGTTCAAAACGCCGAGAAATGAAAGCAAAAGATTGGTTTGAGATAGCTAAAGAACTGTCTAACTCCGGTAAGCAAGTTGTATTATCGACGATGGCGTTGTTAGAGGCCCCTAGCGAAGTCAATGCGATGAAAAAATACATTGATAACGGTGACTTCATTATTGAAGCTAATGACGTATCAGCGATTCAATTGGCTTCAGAAAGCAAAGTTCCTTTTGTGGTTGGCCCAGCAGTTAACTGCTACAACGCCCAAACGCTAAATTTATTTTTAAAGCAGGGCATGACTCGTTGGTGCATGCCTGTTGAGTTGTCACGTGAATGGCTACAAAATGTGTTAATTCAATGTGATGATTTAGGCATTAGAGGGAAATTTGAAACTGAAGTCTTCAGTTATGGTTACTTGCCACTCGCTTATTCAGCTCGATGTTTTACTGCAAGAGCTGAAAACAAAGCAAAAGATGAATGTGAGACTTGCTGTATCAAATACCCAAATGGTATTACAGTAAACAGCCAAGAAGGACAAGAAGTCTTCACCTTAAACGGCATTCAAACTCAATCAGGCTATTGCTATAATTTAATCAATGATTTATCAAGTATGAATGACTTAGTTGATGTGGTTCGCTTAAGTCCATTAAGTGTTGAAACTTTTAGTGAGGTTTCTAAATTTAAAGCCAATGAAGTCGGTATTGAAAAGTTTTCATTAAAAGATGCACGTCAATGCAATGGCTATTGGCATAATATTGCAGGACTCGATGTACACATCTAATTATTAGTATGGTAATTATTCCGTTTAATAAATAGAAAAAAGCCCTTACTTATCTTTAGGTCAGGGCTTTTTCGTATGCGGATAAAAATAACCTTATTCAGCTAGAGCTTCTTCTTTTAACGCTTCTTTTTCAGTACTTTCAGATACTGGTGTTTTTTTCGCTTCTAGTGCTTGTTGCTCTTTTATCTTCTGCTCTTGTAACTCACGCAGTGATCGGAAGATCTTACCAAGCTCGACGAACGAATAACGATGCTCAACAAACTCATACACGTTACCAGCCATCGCTAATTTGTATAAAGCTATAGCATTTGGGTAATCACCGTCATTCTGATAACTTTTCGCTAAGTAAAAATAACCTTCCGTTAGTTTTTCCGCTAACACGACATTATTACGTGTCGTAATTAATATCTTTTTAAAAAATTCGTCTTCTGTGGTTTCTTTTAAGATAACACCTGCAAGCTCCCAACCAAAATCATCATCTACACGTTGCTGATATTGAACTTTGAATTCTTCTGTCGCCTTAACTGAATCAATCTCAAGACCTATCCAATATAGCCAAATTGCACGATACGGATCTGTCGGCGCATCGTTGTAATGTTTTTTTGCAATTTCATACGCTTGATCGTAGCGCTCACCATAATAAAGGGCTATCGCTAAATTTCGTTCTGCAAATTGATTATTCGAGTCTAACTCTAATGCAGAATCTAACGCTTCATAGGCTCCGTCAAAATCGGTATTTTGTGTGTAATAAACACCTAATATGTTAAATACATCACTTTGATCTGGCTTCAAGTTTAAGGATTGAGTGAAATCAACACGCGCTAAATCACGTAATCCCAAGCTGTCATTAATTAACCCACGCTCATAAAACATTTTCGCACGAGTCATATCATCAATATTAGGACGCAGTAATAATTGATCCAAACGAGATAGCTGTATCTCTTGTTGAATACTTGCTTGTAAAGGCACTGCCATTGGAGGGTAACTCCACCCTGACGTGTTATTTGTTGATGCACAGCCTGATAGGGCCATGACTGCGCCTACTACCGCAACTCGAATCCAATTCACTCTTTCTCTCCTAATAATAAACCTAAATCTTTCAGTAAGAGCTTTCTCATACCAAAAGAAAAGGGAGCATTTCTGCTCCCTTTATAACATGCTTTAAATCAAAAGACTGTAATCAATCAGATTATTCTGCGTCTTTTACTTCAGTCGCTGCTGCTGGGTTTAACTCAGCAGTTGCTTCTTTGATACTTAGACGGATACGACCTTGACGGTCTATTTCTAGTACTTTAGTTTGAACTTCTTGACCAACTTGTAGGTAGTCAGCTACTTTCTCAATACGCTCTTCAGCGATTTGAGAAATATGTACTAGACCTTCTTTAGGACCAAGAACCGTTACGAATGCACCGAAATCAACGATACGCATAACTTTACCTGGGTAGATTTTACCCACTTCAACTTCAGCAGTAATTTCTTCGATACGACGGATAGCTTCTTTAGCAGCAGCACCTTCAGTCGCAGCGATTTTGATTGTGCCGTCGTCTTCGATTTCAATCGTTGTACCAGTTTCTTCACAAAGAGCACGGATAACCGCACCGCCTTTACCGATAACATCTTTGATCTTATCAGAGCTGATTTTCATTGTGTGGATACGTGGAGCGTATTGTGAGATATCTTCACGAGCGCCAGAGATTGCTTTATCCATAACAGTTAGGATGTGCTTACGCGCACCTTGTGCTTGGTTTAGAGCGATCTGCATGATCTCTTTAGTGATACCTTCAATTTTGATGTCCATTTGAAGTGCAGTGATACCTTCATTAGTACCCGCTACTTTAAAGTCCATGTCGCCTAGGTGATCTTCGTCGCCAAGGATGTCAGAAAGAACAACGAAATCATCGCCTTCTTTAACAAGACCCATTGCGATGCCAGCAACAGACGCTTTAATTGGAACACCAGCATCCATAAGAGCTAGAGATGTACCACATACAGAAGCCATTGAAGATGAACCATTAGATTCAGTGATTTCCGATACTACACGTACTGTGTATGGAAATTCTTCAACAGAAGGCATAACTGCTGCGATACCGCGTTTAGCTAGTTTACCGTGACCGATTTCACGACGCTTAGGAGAACCAACAAAGCCAGTTTCACCTACACAGTATGGAGGGAAGTTGTAGTGTAGAAGGAAGTGATCTTTCTTCTCACCCATTAGGCTGTCGATGATTTGAGCGTCACGTTGTGTACCAAGAGTTGCAGTAACAAGCGCTTGAGTTTCACCACGAGTGAATAGAGCTGAACCGTGTGTACGAGGAAGTACACCAGTACGTACGTCTAGCGCACGAACCATGTCTTTTTCACGGCCATCGATACGTGGGTGACCAGCAATGATACGGCTACGTACTACGTTTTTCTCTAGAGAACCAAGCATGCCACGGATTTCGCGTTCATCTAGTTCTTCATTTTGAGCTAGAAGTGCTGCCACTGTTTCAGTTTTGATTGCGCCAACTTGCTCGTAACGTGCCATTTTCTCAGTGATTTGGTACGCTTCAGAAAGACGAGTTTCTGCAAGTTCAGCAACTTGTGCTTTAAGCTCTGCATTTACTACAGGTGCTTCCCAGTTCCAAGACGGAGTTGCAACTTCAGCAGCAAATTCGTTGATTGCTTTGATTACTACTTGTTGTTGGTCATGACCAAATACAACAGCAGAAAGCATTTCTTCTTCAGATAGGTTATCTGCTTCAGATTCAACCATTAGTACCGCAGCTTCTGTACCAGACACTACTAGGTCTAGTTTAGAGTTTGCAAGCTCAGTGTTTGATGGGTTAAGAACAAGCTCACCGTTGATATGACCAACACGTGCAGCACCGATAGGACCATTAAATGGAACACCAGCGATAGAAAGCGCAGCAGACGTTGCGATCATAGTGATCATGTCTGGGTTTACGTCTGGGTTGATAGAAACAACCGTTGCGATAATTTGAACTTCGTTTTTAAACGCACTTGGGAAAAGTGGACGAATTGGACGGTCTATTAGACGAGCCGTTAGTGTTTCGCCTTCAGAAGGACGACCTTCACGCTTAAAGAAGCCACCAGGGATTTTACCAGCAGCATATGTACGCTCTTGGTAGTTCACTGTTAGAGGGAAGAAATCTTGACCCGCTACTGCTTCTTTCTTAGCAACAACAGAAACGAATACTGATGTATCGTCCATGCTTGCCATTACAGCAGCAGTTGCTTGACGTGCCATTACGCCCGTCTCTAGAGTTACGGTATGGTTACCGTACTGGAATGATTTTACGACTGGTTTCTCGAACATTTGTTTTCCTTCATTCTTAATTATCAGGGGGTTTCTGACTGACATTAAGAAAAATTAAGTGATAATTCAATCTATTACCAATCGCGACTAGTACAAATTTACTTAGTTGAAGATAACTTGTAATAGTCGCGACCTAGTGGCCGACTTCGGTGACTGTAATAGCTGAATGAAATTATAGCGTTAAGCACGCACACTGCGATTTTAACCGCTATAGTATACCCCAATCAGGGCAATATGCGAGGTTCAGAAATGAAAAAGAGGAATTGCAGGCACAAAAAAAGGAGCGATAAACGCTCCTTTTTGTCAAACTGTCTTTACAGACATCGCAAATTAGCGACGTAGGCCTAAACGTTTGATTAGATCTTGGTAACGAATACTGTTTTTACCTTTAAGGTAATCAAGAAGCTTACGACGGCTAGAAACCATACGTAATAGACCACGACGGCTGTGGTGATCGTGCTTGTGATTAGCAAAGTGACCTTGAAGGTGGTTAATAGAAGCAGTAAGTAATGCTACTTGTACTTCTGGTGAACCTGTATCGTTTTCACATTGTGCGTATTCTGCAACGATTGCTGCTTTAGTTTCTGCATTCAGAGACATAAATCTCTCCTGAGTAAGAGTGTTTAATATTTGCAGCAGCCAATCTCTGATTCAGCCACTACGCGAATGGCGAATTATACGGATGTACAATAATAAAGCAATAAAAAAAAGAGCAAAACCGCAAGGCTTTACTCTTTCTCAATCAGATCACTTCAACGTGTTTATTTATCTTCTTCGACTTCATCTCGAAAAACAACTAAACGCTTTGGTGCAACACGACCGTCATCATCAATATGTCCAATACCAATAAATAAACGCTCTTCACCAGAAGTCATTCGTACAATGCCTTCTTGTGGCGCACCAAATACTTGAACAGGCTGACCATGTAAAACATGATCGGCTAATTCGGTGATCATATTAACTTCAGGCAAATCTTGTACTGCTGAATCCATCGGCATCAATAGTGGGTCAAGTAACTCACGAGGAGCTATCTCTTCACGATGCGCTTTTTCTAGCAGAGCTTCAAGGTGTTCAATCGTCACCATATTTTCATATGGGTAATTTGATACTCCAGTACGACGTAAGTACGTTACGTGAGCGCCACAGCCCAGCATCTCGCCAAGATCATCCGTAATAGTACGAATGTAAGTACCTTTAGAGCAATGTACTTCCATCTCGACTTCGTGGCCTTCAAAACGAATTAATTCAATTGAATAAACCGTGATTTTACGAGACTTACGTGGAACTTCAATGCCTTCACGTGCGTATTCATACAAAGGGCGACCTTCATGCTTTAACGCAGAAAACATTGATGGAATTTGATCTGTTGTGCCACGAAATTTAGCAATACAACGCTCAAGCTGACCACGGTCAACCTTTACTTCGCGAGTTTGAACTACTTCACCATCAGAATCTGACGTGTTAGTACGTTCACCAAGTTTCGCAACTACACGATAGCGTTTATCAGAGTCTAATAAGAACTGAGAAAACTTCGTCGCTTCACCAAAACAAAGAGGCAACATACCTGTAGCAAGAGGGTCAAGTGCACCAGTATGGCCAGCTTTCTCTGCAAAGTAGATGCGTTTTACTTTTTGCAATGTATCGTTCGACGTAATTCCAGCCGGTTTATCAATTAAGATAACACCATCAATAGGACGACCCTTACGACGACGAGCCATTACTCTTCCCCTTCGTCAGATTCAGTACGGCCTGATTCTGCCATTTTACGCTTATCTGTGTTTACAACGTCAGACACTAAGTTAGACATACGCATACCTTCAACTAATGTGTTGTCGTAAGTAAAACGTACTTCTGGAGTCAAACGGTGACGGATACGCTTACCAAGAAGCATACGAACAGGAACTTCATGTTCTTTCAATGCCGCTAGACATGTTTCAGGCGTTTGCTCACCAATACAGAAGAAAGTAACGAAAACCTTTGCGTAGGCAAGGTCACGCGATACTTCAACATCTGAAATAGTAACCATACCAATACGTGAATCACGAACTTCACGTTGTAGGATTACCGCTAATTCTTTTTGTAGTTGTTGCGACACACGTTGTGCGCGGCTAAATTCTTTTGACATATCATTTCTCACTTAGAAAGATGGGGGGCGTGGTAATAACCAGCCCCCCATGGTGTATTTAACAACCGATTACCCTATTACTTTATTGAATAATAGGCGTAATTATAGTCAATTAATCAAGAGTACGTTGAATTTCAACAATTTCAAATACTTCGATTTGGTCACCAACGCGAACATCATTATAGTTCTTAACGCCGATACCACATTCGTAGCCATTCTTAACTTCTGGCATGTCATCTTTAAAGCGACGTAGTGATTCTAGTTCACCTTCGTAAATTACGATATTGTCACGTAATACACGAATTGGGTTGTTGCGCTTAATAGTACCTTCAGTAACCATACAGCCAGCAACAGCACCTAGTTTAGGTGACTTAAATACTTCACGTACCTGAGCAAGACCAATGATTTCTTGTCTAAATTCAGGAGCAAGCATACCGCCCATCGCTTGTTTAACTTCGTCAATCAATTGGTAAATGATTGAGTAGTAACGAAGATCTAAGTTTTCATTTTCAATCATACGGCGAGCACTTGTATCAGCACGTACGTTGAAGCCTAGAAGGATAGCATTAGAAGCCGCTGCAAGTGATGCATCAGTTTCAGTAATACCACCAACACCAGAACCAATGATATTAACTTTCACTTCATCAGTAGATAGTTTCAATAGTGAATCAGCAATCGCTTCAACAGAACCTTGAACATCCGCTTTAAGTACCACGTTACATTCAGCAACTTCACCAGCTTCCATGTTTGCAAACATGTTTTCTAGTTTCGATTTTTGTTGACGTGCTAGTTTAATATCACGGAATTTACCTTGACGGTAGTTTGCAACTTCACGTGCTTTACGCTCGTCACGAACAACTGTTGCTTCATCACCTGATGCTGGAACACCAGAAAGGCCAAGGATTTCTACCGGAATAGATGGACCTGCTGATTCAATGTCTTTGCCGTTTTCATCGCGCATAGCACGAACACGTCCATACTCTTGACCACAAAGTACGATGTCGCCTTTGTTTAGAGTACCTGACTGTACAAGAACAGTCGCAACTGGACCTCGTCCTTTATCAAGACGAGATTCAATAACAACACCTGATGCCATACCTTCTTTAACTGCTGTTAATTCAAGCACTTCAGATTGAAGAAGGATAGATTCTAAAAGACCATCGATGTTAGTACCTTGCTTCGCAGAGATATGTACAAAGATGTTCTCGCCGCCCCACTCCTCAGGAATAACGTCGTATTGAGCAAGCTCATTTTTAACGTTGTCTGGGTTAGAGCCTTCTTTATCAATTTTGTTTACCGCAACAATTAGAGGTACACCAGCCGCTTTTGCGTGTTGGATAGCTTCGATTGTTTGTGGCATAACACCATCATCTGCTGCAACAACAAGTACAACGATATCTGTCGCTTGAGCACCACGAGCACGCATAGCGGTAAACGCTGCGTGTCCAGGAGTATCAAGGAAAGTGATCATGCCGTTGTCAGTTTCAACGTGGTATGCACCGATGTGTTGTGTAATACCACCAGCTTCCGCGTCTGCAACGTGTGCGCGACGGATGTAATCTAGTGTAGAAGTTTTACCGTGGTCAACGTGACCCATGATAGTAACAACAGGTGCACGGCCTTCAACCGCAGCATTATTATCACGATCAGAAAGTACCGCTTCTTCTAATTCATTTTCTTTACGAAGAACCACTTTATGACCCATTTCTTCAGCAACTAATGCCGCTGTTTCTTGGTCAATAACTTGGTTGATAGTCGCCATAGCGCCCATCTTCATCATAACTTTAATAACTTCAGTTGCTTTAACTGACATTTTGCTTGCCAGTTCAGAAACAACAATTGTTTCGCCAATCGCAACAACTTGCTTAGCAACAGTTGCTGACTTATCAAAGCCATGTTGCATAGAGGTTGGCTTATTTAGTAGAGACTTGCTGTTACGGCCGCCACGTTGGTTACGACCACCGCGGTTGTCAGCAGGTTTTGCTTTTTTCTTACGACGACGAGGTTGTTGCTCATCTTTACGATCTGCTGCATCTTCCGCTTCACGAGCGTGAGTAGATGTTGTTACATGATAATCGGCAGTTTTTTCAGCTGCTGATTTTTTCTGCTCTTCTTCTTTCCAACGGCCTTCATTTTCTTCAGCCAGTTTACGAGCGTCTTCAACCAGTTTTGCAGCTTCTGCTTCTGCTTTACGAGTTGCTTCTTGTTCTTGACGAAGTTTTAGTTCATCAGCTTCTTTTTTTGCTTGATCATTTTTAGTAGTCATTTCTTTTTTAGCCTTTTCAGTCTTAGTACGTTTCGCTGCTTGTTCTGCATCACGCTTTACTTTGACTTCTGCTTCTGCTTCACGTTTAGCTTTTTCTTCCGCTTCACGCTTAGCTTTTTGTTCAAGTTCGCGAACAGCAGCTTCCTCTGCGTCACGTTTGGCCTTGTCTTCAGCCTCTACTTTCATTTGCTCAGTTTTTTTCTCTTCTTCAAGCGTGCTCGCTTTTACATAAGTGCGTTTTTTTCGCACTTCTACTTGCACATCTTTACTTTTGCCGCCAGTACCCGCAACACTTAATGTGCTACGAGTTTTGCGTTGAAGAGTAAGACGGGTTGGTGAAGCACTTTCATCAGCACTACCATGCTCTTTCTTTAAGTGAATTAGCAATGATTGCTTTTCACCTTCAGAAACAGAATCGCCATCTTTTTTATTAATACCAGCATCTGAAAATTGCTGAAGTAAGCGGTCAACTGGAGTTCCAATGTCTTCACTAAGTGCTTTTACCGTAAGCTTTGTCATACCGCGTCTCCTTGCTGAAATAATTATGCTTCGTCGCTAAACCAACAAATATTACGTGCAGCCATGATTAATTCACCAGCACGTTCTTCTGTAAGGTCTTCAATATCAGATAACTCATCAATACCTTGATCCGCAAGGTCTTCAAGAGTAACAACACCTTTAGCTGCAAGTTTAAACGCTAATTCGCGTTCTAAACCATCCAGAGCAAGTAAGTCTTCTGCTGGCTCAATACCATCAAGAGATTCTTCTTGCGCTAGTGCAAGTGTTGTTAAAGCTTCCTTCGCGCGAGTACGAAGAAGATCAACACTCTCTTCGTCCAAAGCGTCTACTTCTAGTAGTTCGTTTACAGGAACGTAAGCGATCTCTTCAAGCGTAGTGAAGCCTTCTTCAACTAATAGTTGAGCAAAATCTTCATCGATATCTAAATGCTTAACAAATGCATCAATAGAACCTTGCGCTTCTTCTTGGTGCTTCTTGTTTAGATCAGCAACTGTCATTACGTTAAGTTCCCAACCAGTCAGTTGAGATGCTAGACGTACGTTTTGACCACTACGGCCAATTGCTTGTGCTAGGTTATCAGCTTCAACAGCAACATCCATCGTATTATTGTCTTCATCTACAATAATAGAAGCAACTTCTGCTGGAGCCATTGCATTGATAACAAACTGTGCAGGATTATCATCCCAAAGTACGATATCGATACGTTCGCCACCAAGATCATTTGAAACAGCTTGAACTCGAGCACCACGCATACCAACACACGCACCCACAGGGTCAATACGTTTGTCGTTTGTTTTCACTGCGATTTTAGCACGAGAACCTGGATCACGAGCAGCTGCTTTAATTTCAATCAGTTCTTCACCAATCTCTGGCACTTCTACGCGGAACAATTCAGTCAGCATTACGCCTTTTGAACGAGTCATGAATAACTGGAAGCCTTTAGCTTCTGGTTTCACTGCGTATAGAAGACCACGAACACGGTCACCTGGACGGAAGTTTTCACGAGGAAGTTGGTCTTCACGTAAAATCACCGCTTCAGCGTTGTTACCAAGATCAACAATAATAGCATCACGGTTTACTTTTTTAACGATACCCGTGATTAGCTCACCTTCGTTATCAATGAATTGTTCAACAATCATTGCACGTTCAGCTTCACGTACTTTTTGTACGATTACTTGTTTCGCTGTTTGTGTCGTAATACGGTCAAACGTTACTGATTCGATATCATCTTCAATAAAACCACCGATTTCGATTGTTTCATCTTCAAATTGTGCCGCTTCAATAGAAATTTCTAATGTAGGATGCTCAACTTGAGCAACCGCAACCCAACGACGGAAAGTTTCAACAGCACCTGTTTTGCGATCAATCGCTACACGTACTTCAATTTCCAGCGTAGCTTTTTTCTTTGTTGCTGTTGCTAATGCGATTTCTAATGCTTCAAAAATTCGTTCACGAGGAACAGCTTTCTCATTTGATACTGCTTCTACAACAGCTAAGATTTCTTTGTTCATTTTAGCCTCTTCAGCCTTAAAATTTAGGAACTAAGTTCGCCTTTGAAATGTTGCTTAACGCAAATTCTTCATTGTTACCATCAACTGTAACCGTAACAATCTCACCGTTAATGTCTAGGATATCTCCCTTCCACTTACGACGGTTATTCATCGGCATTTTTAATACAAGGCTGACCTCGTGACCAACAAATTGTTGATAATGTGCTGCTTTAAACAGTGGACGTTCAAGACCTGGAGACGAAACCTCTAGGTTATATGCTACTGTAATTGGATCTTCTACATCCATTACTGCACTGATTTGACGACTGGCTTCTGCACAGTCCTCCACAAAGATGCCATTTTCATGATCGATAAATACACGTAGCGTTGAGTGTTCACCCGCACGAATAAACTCTAAACCGACCAATTCATAACCTAAAGCACCAACAGGAGCCTCAAGCATTTCTGTTAGTTGTCTTTCTAATCCTGTCATTGATATCCCCTGAAAACAAAAAAAGGGCACTAAAAGGCCCAATTCTTAAAAAACAGTCTGTTTCAGATAGCAAAAAACCCCGATAATTGCGGGGTTTAGTACTGCTGGACCCTGAATGCCACTTACGTAGCTTATCTAATAAGAGCAATTACTTTTATTAGATAATTGGTTGCGGGAGCCGGATTTGAACCGACGACCTTCGGGTTATGAGCCCGACGAGCTACCAAACTGCTCCATCCCGCGTCCGAAAAGAACAAAGAAAGTATAGTTTCTTTATCCTTTTATTACAAGAATCAGATTCTTGTCTGAATATGGTGCCGAGAGAGGGACTTGAACCCTCATGCCCTAGAGCACTAGCACCTCATGCTAGCGTGTCTACCAATTTCACCATCTCGGCTAAAGTCGTTTAAAGAGGTACGTCGCTGTTTTCAGTAGCAGGAACATCACTCGTATTATCAATTACTTGTTCTGTAGCTTGTTGATCTAACTTAAGATCAAAACCTTCAGATTTATGCGTAGACATATTGCCAAGCGCTAAGCTGATAATAAAAAATACTGTTGCACAAATTGCGGTCATTCGGGTTAAAAAGTTTCCAGAGCCACCAGAGCCAAATACTGTATTTGATGCTCCAGCCCCAAATGAGGCTCCCATATCTGCGCCTTTACCGTGTTGTACCAATACTAGGCCAATTACACCGACTGCGGCAATCAGATAAATCACAAGTAGAATCGTATGCATTCCGTCACCCATGTATCTAATTAATGTACCGGTAGCCTATTGGCAACACCAGCGCGCTCTCAACGAAGAGGCCGAGGGATATTAACCAAACTAGGCTACTATGACAAGTTAAAATTAACAAAAAACGTTCAATTTCATTTAATTGCTTAAATTAACAGCTTTCTTTTACTGCATCTGCAATTTGAAGAGCGTATTGCTGAACAAGGTCTGCATTCTCACCTTCAACCATAACGCGAATTAATGGCTCTGTACCTGACTTACGCAATAATACTCGACCATTATCACCTAATTTAGCCTCAACATCAGCTTGAGCCGCTTTAACTGCATCAGAATCTAATGGATTATTATCACCAACAAAACGAACATTTTCCAACACTTGCGGGAACATGCTCATTCCGTTACACAAATCTTTCAATGACATTTTACTACCAACAATAGAAGCGATCACTTGAAGCGCAGCTACAATCGCATCACCCGTTGTTACTTTATCCAAAAGAATAACATGACCTGAATTTTCAGCGCCGATTAACCAATTATTTTCTAATAGTTTCTCCATCACATAACGGTCACCTACATTAGAACGAACAAATGGAATACCAAGGTTACGTAACGCAACTTCCATACCCATATTACTCATTAGCGTTCCAACAACACCGCCTTTCAATTCACCACGACGTAACGCATCACGAGCGATAATATAAGCGATTTGGTCACCATCAACCTTGGCACCAAACTCATCAACCATAATAATACGGTCACCATCACCATCAAAAGCAACACCAAAGTCCGCTTTTTCTTCAAGTACTTTTGCTTGCAAGGCACGAACATCCGTTGCCCCTACTTCATGGTTGATATTGGTACCGTTTGGCTCACAGCCAATAGTAATTATTTCAGCACCTAGCTCTTTAAATACATTAGGTGCAATATGATACGTTGCACCATGAGCACAATCGACAACCATTTTAACCCCCGCTAAACTCAATTCTTTAGGGAAGGTGCTCTTACAAAATTCGATATAACGACCAGCCGCGTCATTTAGACGAGATGCCTTACCCAACAACGCAGATTCAACACACGTCATTGGTTTCTCTAGTTCAGCTTCTATCGCCAATTCAATATCATCAGGAAGTTTTGTTCCTTCAGATGAGAAAAATTTAATTCCATTATCATAATAAGGATTATGAGACGCTGAAATAACAATCCCCGCTTCTGCACGGAATGTTTGCGTTAAGTAAGCAACAGCAGGGGTTGGCATTGGCCCTGTAAATTTAGCTTTAAGGCCAGCAGCAGCTAAACCCGCTTCTAATGCTGATTCCAACATGTAACCTGAAATACGTGTATCTTTACCGATAATGACTTTTTTCGTTCCTTGTTTAGCAAGAACTTTACCCGCAGCCCAACCCAACTTCATAACAAAATCAGGAGTAATAGGCGCTTGCCCTACCAACCCACGAACACCATCAGTTCCAAAATATTTACGTTCAGCCATGTTGTACTCCATGTTTTATTTTTAATAATTTATTTTAAAATGAACAATTCTTTATTGAGATATTTGTTCTAACGTTGCTTGGCAAACTTTAACGACATCCATTGTTTGCTCAAAATCATGAACTCGAATAATTTGTGCACCTTTCATTACTGCAATCGTCGCGCATGCCAAGCTCCCTGAAGTCGCCTGCTGAGGTTCAACATCAAGTAATTTAAAAATCATTGATTTACGAGACATTCCCGCCAATATCGGCAAACCTAGCTGGTGGAAACGTTCTAATTCTGCAAGTAGTTGGTAATTATGCGCCAAGGTTTTACCAAATCCAAACCCAGGATCAAGAATTAACTTATCTTTTGCGATACCAACCGATTGGCATGCCGAAATTCTTTCTTTTAAAAAATGGGTTACGTCTGCAAACAGTTCATTATAAGTAGGGTCCGATTGCATCGTACGTGGCTGCCCTTGCATGTGCATTAAACAAATAGGCACATTCGCTTTGGCTGCAACCTCTAAAGCATTAGGTTCTTGTAATGCTCGAACATCATTAATTAAATCTGCTCCCGCATTTACCGCCTCATCCATCACTATCGCTTTACTAGTATCAATTGATATCCAAGTATCAAAGCGTTGATGTATTGCTTCTATAATCGGGATGACTCGGTCTAATTCTTGCTGAAGACCAACATCCGGCGCTCCAGGTCTGGTTGACTCACCACCAATATCAATAAAACTAACGCCAGCATTCACCATTTTCTCTGCTTGTTTTAAAGCAGTATCCAGATGCGTAAATTTACCTCCATCAGAAAAAGAATCAGGCGTAACATTAAGAATCGCCATAACATGAGAGCGGTCCAATATTAATGTCTTATCTTTACTTATCAACTTCATGTTCAGCTCTTTTTAAATACAAAAACCCCGAGCATAACTCGGGGTTTATTTTTTACTTAATTCATCTTATTTTTCTGATGAATCTGAATCCGGTTTAGTCTCTTCAGTTGCTTGAGGTTTTTCTTCCTCAGGCTTCTCTTCAACTTTTGATTCTTCTTCCGCTGCTGGTTTTTCGCTTTCCTCTTCAGGTTTGGCTTGATTATCATCGCCCCACCCTTGAGGTTCACGAATTTCAGCTTTACGTTCCATTAGATCATCAATTTGACCCGCATCAATGGTTTCAAATGTCATTAAGGCATCTTTCATTGAATGCAGTACATCCATATTGTCTTCAAGGATCTGTCTAGCGCGAGCATAGTTGCGATCAATGATAGTACGGATTTCAGCATCAATCAGTCTCAACGTTTCAGGAGAAACATGCTTAGATTGATTTGAGCCGCCATGACCTGAGAACGGGTCACCTTGATCTTCTGCGTATAATAGTGGACCCAAAGCTTCAGAAAAGCCCCATTGAGTTACCATTTTACGAGCAATATCAGTGGCTCTTTCGATGTCGTTTGATGCGCCTGTTGATACTTTATCTACACCGTAGATTAGCTCTTCAGCCAATCGACCGCCGTACAAGCTTGAAATCATAGATTCTAAATGCTGACGATTCATGCTGACACGATCTTGCTCTGGTAAGTACATTGTTACACCTAGCGCACGGCCACGTGGAATAATAGATACTTTATAAACAGGATCATGCTCAGGAACTAAACGTCCAACAATGGCGTGACCAGCTTCATGGTAAGCAGTAGACGTTTTCGTTTCTTCTGTCATTACCATTGATTTGCGCTCAGCACCCATCATGATTTTATCTTTAGCAAGTTCAAACTCAACCATTGAAACGACACGTTTATTAGTACGAGCGGCAAACAATGCTGCTTCGTTAACTAAGTTAGCTAAGTCAGCACCAGAGAAACCTGGAGTACCACGTGCAATTAATGATGGTTCAACACCACCAGATAATGGCACTTTACGCATGTGTACTTGAAGAATTTGCTCACGACCACGGATGTCAGGTAAACCTACAACAACTTGGCGGTCAAAACGGCCTGGACGTAATAACGCAGCATCCAGAACATCAGGACGGTTCGTCGCAGCAACAACGATGACGCCTTCGTTACCTTCAAAACCATCCATTTCAACTAGCATTTGGTTCAATGTTTGTTCACGTTCGTCATTACCGCCACCAACACCCGCGCCACGTTGGCGACCTACAGCATCAATTTCATCGATAAAGATGATACAAGGTGATGATTTTTTCGCTTGCTCAAACATGTCACGCACACGAGATGCACCAACACCAACAAACATTTCAACGAAATCAGAACCTGAAATTGAGAAGAAAGGTACTTTCGCTTCACCAGCGATTGCTTTTGCAATCAATGTCTTACCAGTACCAGGAGGACCAACCAATAGAACACCTGTTGGAATTTTACCACCCAATTTCTGGAAGCGACTTGGTTCACGTAAGTAATCAACCAATTCCTTAACGTCTTCTTTTGCTTCATCACAACCAGCAACATCATCGAATGTTGTGTTGATCTGCTCTTCGGTCATCATCTTAGCTTTGCTTTTGCCAAAGGACATTGCCCCTTTGCCGCCGCCGCCTTGCATCTGACGCATGAAGAAGATCCAAACACCAATAAGAAGAATCATTGGGAACCACGAAATGAAGATAGACTCAAGTAAACTCTGCTCTTCAGGTGGAGTACCTTTAACGATTACGTTTTGGTTAATAAGATCATCAAGCAATTTAGGATCCTGGAATACAGGCATATACGTCACATAACGGCTACCGTCACGCTTCGTTACCTTTATTTCACGATTATTAAACGTTGCTTCTTGAACTTGACTATTACCAACTTCTTTAACAAAAGTGGTGTAGTCAATCGAACGGCCTGAGCTATCACTCGGACCAAAGCTTTGGAATACCGACATTAAAACAACCGCGATAACCAGCCATAATATTAGATTTTTTGCCATGTCACTCAAGGTGTTAACCCCGCGTTAACTAAATAGATGAAAGATAGAGTACTACAGTTTATAAGCTGTAGCTACTACGTACGACTTAACCTTTGTAACCAGTGGCTACAATATACACTTCACGAGAACGTGCACGTGATGAATCTGGTTTACGGATCTTAACGACTTTGAATAATTTACGTACTTCTTGTAAATAAGCATCAAAGCTTTCTCCTTGGAACACTTTCACTGTAAAACTACCATTTGGAGCCAATACTTGACGGCACATATCTAACGCTAGTTCAACAAGATACATTGACCTTGGTTGATCAACCGCTGGGTTACCACTCATGTTTGGTGCCATATCCGACATTACTACATCTACCATATCTGGTTGTATGCGTTCAAGCAATGCGTCTAGTACCGCTTCTTCCCTAAAGTCCCCCTGCAAAAAACTAACACCTGCAATTGAGTCCATCGCCAAAATATCACAAGCAATTACTTGACCAGAATCACCCACTTGTTCAACCGCGTATTGTGACCACCCACCAGGAGCTGCACCAAGGTCAACAACCGTCATTCCTGGTCTTAATAACTTATCTTTATTTTGAATTTCTTCAATCTTAAAAATAGCACGAGAACGATAACCTCTTTTTTGCGCTTCAAGAACGTATTTATCATCAAAGTGTTCTTTTAACCAGCGGCCAGAGCTTGCTGAAAGTTTATTCTTACTCATGCATTACCTAAAAATACTTAATTTAAATTAGAAGACTGAAAACAAAAATAGTCTTCAGGGATAGATGGCGTTAGAATAGGCTGTTTTCAACCCTTAATATAGAAAAAATCGGGTATATATGAACCTAAGCACAAAACAGAAGCAACACCTTAAAGGTCTTGCTCACAATTTAAAACCCGTTGTAATGATGGGCTCAAATGGTCTAACTGAAGCTGTAGTCGCTGAAATTGAGATGTCTCTTAGTCACCACGAACTTATCAAAGTTAAGATTGCGTCTGAAGACCGTGACACTAAGCTATTGATTGTTGATGCAATCATCCGCGAAACAAACGCAGAAAAAGTACAAGTTATCGGTAAGACTCTTGTTCTATACCGTGCTAGCGAAGCTCGTAAAATTGAGATCCCTAGAAAGTAATTTCTGCATACATTTTGTAAGAAATTAAAAAGGCCGTCTTAGTTCTCTTTTTAAAAGATAACTACGCGGCCTTTATATTTTATATCAATAGTTACAATTAAACGTACTCTACTTCTTCAATTTCAAATTCTTTGGTTCCGCCGGGCGTTTGAATGTTCACTTCATCACCAGCTATCTTACCAATAAGACCACGAGCAATCGGTGAATTTACTGAGATACGACCTTCTTTGATGTTTGCTTCATCATCTGCAACGATTTGATATTTCACTTCATCGTCAGTATTTATGTCAATCAAAGTTACCGTCGAACCAAAAATAATCTTGCCAGTGTTTACCATTTTAGTTACGTCAATTACGTGAGCTACAGACAACTTATATTCAATATCACGTATCTGCGCTTCACAAATGCCTTGGTCTTCACGTGCTGCATGATATTCAGCATTTTCCTTCAAGTCACCCAACTCACGAGCCTCGCCAATCGCTTTTGAAATCAAAGGACGACGCTTTAATAACACTTCTAGCTCATCACGCAGTAACTTTTCACCACGTACCGTCATTGGTACCTTATTCATATTTTCTACCTCTAAAGCTGAAATTACAAATTCAGCAAATAAAAAACCCACCAAGGAGGACTTATAGTGAGTATTCACTCATAAGTTCTTTATCCTAAGTGTTTCTGTATAAATTTAATTTCCCCTAGTGTAAACAAAGAAATGTTTTTTATCACCTATTCTATTGTGAGTTTTTGCCATTTGTTTTTTGTAATGGCAATAACACAAATAAGAAGTTCATCTCAAAAATCAAATAAGCCCAGAAAATACACTATAAATAAATGCAAAGTGCGAGTTTCATCACATTACTTTTATAGTTAAAGCTAAAAAAAACATAAAATTCCCTCTAATGCAAAATGTAAGCAAACTTTAGCCAAAAAACATAAACATCTGATTATTAATGACAAGGTTCACAAAAAAATAATTAAAAACAGCGTTCAATTGCAGTTTTTAGATTGTTTTACTAACCTTTTATCCGCAATACCCCTGAAAATATAGCTATCAAAACAGTGAAGCCAAGTGATAACTACTCTTAAACATAAGAAGTTATTCATTATGTACTTCATTTAAAATGGACGTAATCTCCTCCACCCTTATAGGAATTAGAATAATGATGAATAAAAAATTATTGGCTCTAGCAGTAGCAGCAATTACTTCAGCTGGCGCAGTAAATGCAGCAGAAATCTACAAAGGCGCAGACCAAACTCTAGAAATGGGTGGCCGCGCAGAAGCAACAATGACAGCTAAAGATGGTGATGTAACAGATAACACTCGTGTGCGTTTAAACTTTAAAGGCACAACTCAAATTACTGACGGTTTATACGGTGTTGGTTTCTACGAAGGTGAATTTAAAACGGCAGATGCTACAGCTACAGCTGCTGATAACGGTTCAACTCTTGACAACCGTTACACATACGCTGGTATCGGTGGTAACTTCGGTGAAGTAACTTACGGTAAAAACGACGGCGCGTTAGGTGTTATCACTGACTTTACCGATATCATGGCATACCGTGGTAACTCAGCAGCAGACAAAATTGCTGTTGCAGACCGTACAGATAATATGCTTGGTTACAAAGGCACATTTGGTGATTTCTCAGCTAAAGTAAACTACCGCTTTGATGATGCGCAACCTGGCGAAAACTCTAATGATGGCTACGCACTATCTGGTATCTATGCATTTGGTGATTCTGGCTTTAAACTTGGTGGTGGTTACGCAGATCAAGGAGCATCAAATGAAATGATGTTTGCTGGTTCTTACACTATGGGCGACCTATACTTTGCTGGTACATTTACTGACGGTGAAAAACAAGTAGGTACGACTAAAAACTCTGTAGACTACACAGGTTATGAAGCAGCTGTAGCTTATACTATGGGTAAAACTGTATTCACGTCTACATACAACAATGCAGAAACAAACAGCGATACTTCAGCTGATAACTTTGCGGTAGATGCTACATACTTCTTCAACTCTAATTTCCGTACGTATATCTCTTACAACTTCAACTTAATCAGTGAAGGCGACAAGTTTGGTTCAACGGCTGGCGGTATTAACGGTACTGCATCAAGTGCACAAGCTGAAGATACTCTAGATTTAGGTCTACGTTACGACTTCTAATCAGTCTTAACTCTACTTAAATAAAGCGCTCACCTCGGTGGGCGTTTTTTATTTGTGACATTCCATTAATTTTTTCCTATTCATTACACATCACAGGCTGCAAACGATAAGATACGCCTCAGTTATCTTTATATTGAGTTCGTTATGTCTTTTTCTCGTTTTACCCTTTTAAGTCTCGTTTTATTTTCAAATGCTAGCTTTGCAACTATCCAAAATACACTTAACAACCTTCCTTCAGGAAGCCGAGCAGCCATTACTGTCGAATCAATATCATCACACGATATTGAATACCAACAAAAACAAGACGAACTACTGCCACCCGCAAGTACCTTAAAACTGGCGACCGCACTAGCAGCAAGATTAGCCCTTGGCAAAGACTTCACCTTCTCAACAACTCTTTACGAACAAAGTAACGATATCGTTCTTACTTTCACTGGTGATCCTTCTCTTTCAAGAAAGCAGCTATCTTCTCTTTTTGATGACAGTGACTTAAAGACAATTCAAGGTGATCTGTGGATCGATGGAAGTATATTTACTGGTTATGAGCGCGCTGTCGGTTGGCCATGGGATATTCTGGGCGTTTGCTATAGTGCGCCATCAAGTGCATTAAGTATTGATGAAAACTGCGTACAAGCGTCTATCACAACCCATGATGATGGTACAACACGAGTTTTTGTTCCTATTCATCAGCCTATTTCCTTTTCAAGTAATGCTAGGAGTGTGACTCGTGAAGAACAACAAGCCTCATTTTGTGATTTAGAATTAACAACTCAAGGCAATCATTATCAGCTTAATGGCTGTTTGGTTAATCGCAATAAACCATTACCACTCAAATTTGCAGTACAAGACACTCAAGATTTTACTCAACAAACCATCAGTAAGATTTTAAGCGAAAATAATATCAACCTAAAAGGTAAGGTTCGCTTTGGTAAGCCAGAAGAAGCACTAAAATTATCTAATCAATTAGCTCAGCATAAATCCAAACCATTAATGGAATTATTGGATCATATGCTTAAAAAATCGGACAACCATTACGCCGATAACTTAACGAAGATGTTAGGCCATATGAATTATCAGCAAGCAGGTAGCTTTACTAATGGCACCGCTGCTATTAAAGATATTCTATTAAAACAAGCAGACATTGATTTGAGTAATGCTGTATTAGTTGATGGGTCAGGGCTTTCTCGCAATAACCGTATGACCGTGAATCAAATGAAAGCCATTCTACAATTTATCTATAAATACGATCATGAGTTGGGATTGATCGCTTTATTGCCGACATCAGGTGTTGATGGCACACTGAAGTATCGTAACAGTATGAGAAAAGAGCCAATTAAAGGCAGTATGAAATCAAAAAGCGGTTCACTGTTTGGCAGTTATAATATGGCGGGCTTTGTCGGTTTAGAAAATAAAGATCCTCAATTATTTGTTCAGTTTGTTGCTGATTATCACCCAGTTGCAGCAAAAGAGGGAACGGCTCCTGTTGAACGCCCTATTGATACCTTTGAGAAAAGCTTTTACCAAGAATTAATTAAACTCTCCAAAGATTAGGATCTCTTTTTCTAATTGATTTCATTAGATTAACTAGAAAAAATAAATGAAAAAATCCCGAAGAACTCTCATTCTTCGGGATTTTTACTGTTACTTAGCTAACATTGCTATTAAGCGTATTTAGCCGCTACTCTTGCGTGCAGTTCTTGTAGAGAGTTAATCGTATTACGATCATCCGCTTCATGAGCTAGACAACTTGCAAATGCAGCATTTAATGTTGTTGTGTAGTTAACCTTACCAGCAAGCGCACCGCGACGAAGAAGTTTAGAGTCTTCAATCGCTTGACGACCAGAGGCCGTATTTACAATGTAGGTGTATTCGCCATTCTTAATACGGTCAAGAATGTGAGGACGACCTTCGTGTACCTTGTTTACTAGGCGAGGGTTGATACCTGCTTCACCAAGAATCACAGCTGTACCGTGAGTTGCATCGAGTTGGTAACCAATCTTAACAAGGTGCTTCGCTAAATCAACAACACGCTTCTTATCACCATCACGAACAGAAAGTAATGCACGACCGCCTTCTGGATACTCTTTACTGCATCCTAATTCAGCTTTAGCAAAGGCTTCTGCAAACGTATTACCAACACCCATCACTTCACCTGTTGAGCGCATTTCAGGACCTAACAGTGGGTCAACACCTGGGAATTTGTTGAACGGTAATACCACTTCTTTTACTGAGTAGTATGGTGGGATAATCTCTTTGGTAAAACCTTGAGACTCTAGAGATTGACCCGCCATTACACGCGCTGCAATTTTAGCAATTGGAGCACCTGTCGCTTTAGATACGAACGGGATCGTACGTGCGGCACGTGGGTTCACTTCAATTAGATATACTTTGTTATCTTTAACAGCAAATTGTGTGTTCATTAAGCCACGTACACCTAGCTCAAATGCTAGCTTACGTACTTGATCACGCATTACGTCTTGGATTTCTTCACTTAATGTATAAGCAGGAAGAGAACATGCTGAGTCACCAGAGTGAACACCTGCTTGTTCGATGTGCTCCATAATACCAGCGATAACCACTTGCTCACCGTCGCAGATAGCATCTACATCGACTTCGATGGCATCATCTAGGAAGCTATCAAGTAGAACTGGTGATTCATTTGAAACGCTTACTGCTTCGTTAAAGTAGCGACGCAAGTCTTGCTCATCGTATACGATTTCCATCGCACGACCACCAAGAACATAAGAAGGACGAACAACTAATGGGAAACCTATTTCTCTTGATTTCTCAATCGCTTGTTCCATTGCCGTTACCGTTGCATTTTCTGGCTGTAGAAGGCCTAGACGGTCTACTGCAACTTGGAAGCGCTCACGGTCTTCTGCACGGTCGATAGCATCAGGGCTTGTACCGATAATCGGAACACCGGCAGCTTCAAGAGCACGAGCCAGTTTAAGTGGTGTTTGACCACCGTACTGAACGATAACGCCTTTTGGTTTTTCAATACGAACGATGGCTAATACATCTTCCAGTGTTACTGGTTCAAAGTACAAGCGGTCAGACGTATCGTAATCAGTAGAAACGGTCTCAGGGTTACAGTTAACCATGATAGTTTCGTAGCCATCTTCACGAAGTGCTAATGATGCGTGTACACAACAATAATCAAATTCAATACCTTGGCCGATACGGTTTGGACCGCCACCTAAGATCATGATCTTATCATTGTCGGTTGGATTCGATTCACATTCTTCATCATACGTTGAATACATGTAAGCAGTATCCGAAGAAAATTCAGCCGCACACGTATCTACACGCTTGTAGACAGGATGAATATCATGCTGGTCACGAAGACGACGGATTTCACTTTCAGCAACACCTAATAACTTAGATAGACGAGCATCAGCAAAGCCTTTACGTTTTAATTGACGAAGGCTATCCGCAGTTAAGCTAGCGAAACCGCCCGCTTTAACTTCTGCTTCCATCTTAACTAAATCTTCGATTTGAACTAAGAACCAACGGTCAACATTCGTTAGGTTAAATACACCATCAACAGACATGCCAGCACGGAATGCATCAGCGATATACCAGATACGCTCAGCACCTGCGTCTTTTAATTCATGACGGATCTTTGTTAATGCGTCAGGCGCATCAAGATCAACCATTTCATCAAAACCGTCAGCACCGACTTCTAAGCCACGAAGCGCTTTCTGTAGTGATTCTTGTTGGTTACGGCCGATAGCCATCACTTCACCAACTGATTTCATCTGTGTTGTTAGACGATCGTTAGCCCCTGCGAATTTTTCGAAGTTAAAACGAGGGATCTTAGTGACAACATAATCGATTGTTGGTTCAAATGATGCTGGCGTTGCACCACCAGTGATGTCATTCATTAACTCATCAAGCGTATAGCCAATCGCTAATTTTGCGGCGATTTTTGCAATAGGGAAACCAGTTGCTTTAGACGCTAGAGCTGATGAACGTGATACTCGAGGGTTCATTTCGATAACAACCATACGGCCGTCTTTCGGGTTGATACCAAACTGTACGTTTGAACCGCCCGTTTCAACACCAATCTCACGCAATACTGCTAGAGAAGCGTTACGCATTAGTTGGTATTCTTTATCCGTTAACGTTTGAGCAGGAGCTACCGTGATTGAATCACCAGTGTGAATGCCCATTGCATCAAAGTTTTCAATCGTACATACGATAATGCAGTTGTCGTTTTTATCACGAACCACTTCCATCTCGTACTCTTTCCAACCGATCAATGATTCATCGATTAAAAGCTCGTTGGTTGGAGAAAGATCCAAACCACCGCGACAAATTTCTTCAAATTCTTCTTTGTTATACGCGATACCACCACCCGTACCACCCATCGTAAATGATGGACGAATGATACAAGGGAAACCCACCATTTCTAAAACTTTATAAGCTTCTTCCATTGTTTTTGCGGTATCAGCATTTGGACATTCAAGGCCAATTGACTTCATTGCTTTATCAAAACGTGAACGGTCTTCTGCTTTATCAATCGCATCCGCCGTTGCACCAATCATCTCAACACCGAACTCAGCTAGAACACCGTGTTTTTCTAGTTCAAGCGCACAGTTCAATGCCGTTTGGCCACCCATTGTCGGCAGTACCGCATCTGGACGTTCTTTTTCGATGATGTTACGAACCACTTCCCAATGGATAGGTTCAATGTAGGTTGCATCAGCCATGTCTGGGTCAGTCATGATTGTTGCTGGATTAGAATTCACAAGAATAACGCGGTAGCCTTCTTCACGAAGTGCTTTACACGCTTGTGCACCAGAGTAGTCAAATTCACATGCTTGGCCGATTACGATTGGGCCTGCACCTAGAATTAGAACGCTTTTAATGTCAGTACGTTTTGGCATTTTATTACTACTCCGAGTTAAGCTTTATGCTGCTGAATCAATTCAATGAAATGGTCAAATAATGGCGCTGCATCATGTGGACCCGGGCTTGCTTCAGGGTGACCTTGAAAGCTGAATGCTGGTTTGTCTGTACGATGAATACCTTGCAGCGTGCCATCAAACAATGATTTGTGTGTTGCACGAAGGTTCTCAGGTAGTGTTTCTTCATCCGCCGCAAAACCGTGGTTCTGTGCAGTGATCATAACCACATCACGATCCAAGTCTTTAACCGGGTGATTTGCGCCGTGATGACCAAACTTCATTTTTACGGTTTGTGCACCAGAAGCCAGAGCCAAAATTTGGTGGCCTAGACAGATTCCAAAGATTGGTAACCCTTTTTCTAGAAACACTTTTGTTGCTTCAATGGCGTAAGTGCATGGTGCAGGGTCGCCAGGACCATTTGATAGGAATATGCCATCTGGATTCATTGCTAACACTTCTTCAGCAGAAGTTTGTGCAGGAACGACGGTTAGACGACAACCACGGTCTACTAACATACGTAGGATATTACGTTTTGCACCGAAATCGTAAGCAACAACGTGGAATGGTAATTCACTGTCCGCTTTTTCTTCTGGCAGACCGCCAGTCAGTGTCCAAGAACCTTGCTTCCATTGGTAAGCTTCAGAAGTGGTTACTTCTTTCGCTAAATCCATTCCCTTAAGACCGGGGAACTCTTTTGCTTGAGTAAGTGCAAATACTTCATCTAAGTCGCTTTCTTTTGTAGAAGACCCAGCAACGATACAACCATTCTGAGCACCTTTTTCACGCAAAATTCGAGTCAGCTTACGCGTATCGATATCAGCAATGCCGACGATATTTTGAGATTTAAGATAATCAGAAAGAGTTTGTTCACTGCGGAAGTTTGAAGCTAAGAGAGGAAGATCGCGAATCACAAGGCCTTGAGCGTGGATGGAAGAAGATTCTTCATCTTCGGAATTGATTCCGGTATTGCCAATGTGAGGATAAGTAAGAGTAACGATTTGTTGAGAATAGGAAGGATCAGTGAGAATTTCTTGGTACCCCGTCATCGAGGTATTAAAAACGACTTCACCAATGGCCGAGCCATCTGCTCCAATCGATTGACCGCGGAACACTGTCCCATCTTCTAGGACTAACAGCGCTGATTTACTCAAGACAACCTCCAAACATAATAAATATTCAACTTTACAGCATGGTAATGCAAAGTTGTTTTTTTAAACCCAAAACTCGAACTTCAAGGTCGGATTTTGACAAATTGGCGAAATTTTAGAGATCTATAGGGTAAGTGTCAACATAAAATACATTATAAAATAACCTTTTTAGACAACTCATACCAAAAAAACAATTTTTACAATAAAAACTCAAACTATTACTATCAATATGTCTAATATTTACCCACGAGCTACTTTTTTGCATATTCAATCTTTTTTCATCAAAAAAAATTACTCACAAAAATAAAGCAAACGTTAAAATAGCAACCAAACACAAACAAATAAGAGACTGGACAATAAATCGATAGATAAGCATTAAAAACAACAAAAAAGTAAGCATGATAATTCTAATCAACAATAAGAAAATATAGCCTATAAAATGTCTAACCTTATAAATACAGTTCACCATACGTGCATAAATCATGATTACGTATTTTCTTATCGTAAAAAAAAGCCCGAACCAATAAATGATTCGGGCTTAATTAAAAATTAAAGCTTATCTAATTCTAAAACATCATTCATGGTATAGAAACCAGGGGGCTTTTGATGCAACCAATAAGAGGCCCTCACAGCTCCATTTGCAAACGTCATGCGATCAGTTGCTTTATGGGTGATTTCGACACGCTCACCAATATCTGCAAACATGGCAGTATGCTCACCAACAATGTCACCAGCACGAATGGTTGAAAATCCAATCTCATCTTTAGTTCTTTCACCGGTAATACCTTCACGAGCATATACGGCAACATCATCTAATTTATTGCCCATTGCACCCGCAATCGCTTCTCCCATCCCAATAGCAGTGCCAGAAGGCGCATCTACCTTATAACGATGGTGTGCTTCTATGATTTCGATATCACAATAATCACCCATTACTTTTGCGGCTTTCTCTAGTAATTTAAATACTACGTTTACGCCAACACTGTAATTTGGTGCCATCACGATAGGGATCTCTTTCGCGGCTTGATCGATTAACTCTTTGCCTGGTTCACTAAACCCAGTAGTACCAATGACGATCGCTTTTTTATTTTCTTGGCAAAGTTCAACATTTTTAAGCGTCGAAATAGGAAGAGTAAAATCAATAATGACATCAAAATCATCAACGGCTTTAGTTAAGTCATCAACAATAAATATACCCGACTTACCTAAACCAGCAATCTCACCAACATCAACACCAATTAAGCTTGATTCAGGATGTTCACTCGCTGCTGTTAATACTGCAAACTGAGAGTTATTTACCGCTTTAATTAAATTACGGCCCATTCTTCCTGCTGCGCCAGCAATTGCTACTCTTACCATCTTATTTCTCACTCCTTTAAATGCATATCTTTGCACTCTATCTTAATTTTTCCAGTTCGACTATGCGAAGATTTAAGACACCGTTTTAATTTGCAGCTCTTTTGGTACTTCAAAGAACATGTTTTCTTCACGGCCATTTAACTCTTCAATCGTTGTACCACCAAAGATTTTTACTTGTTCAATTATTTGATTCACTAATTCTTCTGGGGCCGATGCTCCGGCTGTTACACCGACTTTAGCTTGGTTGGTTAACCATTCTTCTTTTAGCTCTTCAGGGCAATCAATCAAATAACTCGTTGTACCTAATTTTTCAGACAATTCACGTAAACGGTTTGAGTTAGATGAATTTTTAGAGCCCACAACTATCATCACATCAACTTGACTTGCCATATCTCGCACTGCATCTTGACGGTTTTGCGTTGCATAACAAATATCATCTTTACGCGGCCCTTGGATCTCAGGGAATACTCGGCGTAATTCATCAATAACATCTGCGGTTTCATCAACCGATAAGGTCGTTTGACTGACATAATGCAAATTACTTGAGTCACGAACCGTTAATTTATCAACATCCTCAGGGGTTTCGACTAAATACATCCCCCCAGCTTCACTTGCATATTGCCCCATCGTCCCTTCAACTTCTGGGTGGCCCGCATGACCAATCAATACCACTTCGATATTTTTCTTACTTGCGCGAGCAACTTCCATATGAACTTTAGTGACCAATGGGCAAGTTGCATCAAATACCGTTAATGCTCGTTCTTTTGCCTCTAGACGTACCGCTTGAGAAACTCCGTGAGCTGAGAATATCACGATATTATCGTCAGGAACTTCACTTAGCTCTTCAACAAAAATAGCACCGCGCTGCTTTAAACCCTCAACAACAAAACGGTTATGTACCACTTCATGGCGAACATAAATAGGCGCTTCATACAATTCAAGAGCTCGTTCAACAATGCTAATGGCACGATCAACACCGGCACAAAATCCACGAGGGTTCGCTAATACTATTTTCATTTTTTATCTCTATGTCTTGTTGGATTAACCAACCGCTACAATTTCTACGTCAAAGATAACATCTTGACCCGCTAATGGGTGATTAAAATCAACCGTCACTGAATCACCAGCGATCTCGGTAATAATACCAGGGATATCCATACCATCAGGTCCACTGAACGCCATGATAGTACCGATTTCAGCTGCAGCATCACCCACGAAGCGATTACGATCCATATGATGAATATTATCAGGGTTTGGCAAACCAAAGGCATCAACCGCATTCAGTTCAATACTTTTTGATTGTTCAGATTCTAAACCCAATAAACATTTTTCAAAGTTTTCACTAAGGCTGCCATCACCCATAGTAAATTTTGCTGCTTTACCCGAACTATGAGTGCTATCAGCAACCGAACCATCTTTTAACTTAATGGTGAAATGTAAGGTTACTTCACTGTTATTTTCGATTTTAGACATCTTCTTCCCTTAGATAATACTAATTTTAAAATATCGAATTAAAAAAAACGCCACCTCGAATTCACGGGCAGCGCTAATTTACTTTCTTTTGCTTATTGTTCTTTTTTATTAGTACGGAAACCATCTAAGATGATAAGTCCCGCACCAATACAGATTGCAGCATCCGCCAAATTGAAAGCGGGCCAGTGGTAATTACCCCAATAAAAATCAAGATAATCCACGACAAATCCATGAACTATACGATCAAACACATTACCAATTGCACCACCAATGATCAGTGCATAAGCCATGTTGTTTAGTTTGTCAGTTTGTGGGGCTTTACGCATCCAATATCCTAACAAACCACACACAGCGATAGCAATACTGGTAAAGAACCAGCGCTGCCAACCTGCTTGATCACTTAAAAAACTAAATGCAGCACCATAGTTGTGAACATAAAGAAAGTTAAAGAATGGCAATACCTCAATGCGGTTTGCCCAACCATAACTCATCTCTTTCATCACAAATAACTTGATGCTAATGTCTGCCATAAAGATGATCCCCGCTAGCCATAGCCAGCGGAGTCCTGATTCTTTAAGCAGCGGTAATGTCTTATTATCGCTAGTCATTATGCAAATTTACGCTCTTCGCCTTCGCCATCAATGTTAGATACACAACGACCACATACTTCTTCGTGACCTTCGATAGTACCGACATCAGCAACATGGTGCCAACAACGCTCACACTTCGCTGCTTCAGAAGCGGCAACATCAACAAATAGACCAGCAAGTTCTGTTGCTTTTGCTGACTCTGATTTTTCGCTTAGTGGTTTCACTGTTGCGCTTGATGTTAGAAGAACAAAACGTAATTCATCTTCAAGTTTATTGATTTTTGCAGCAAGTGCATCATCAGCGTATAACGTCACTTCAGCTTGAAGCGAACCACCGATAACCTTCTCACCACGAGCGGTTTCTAACAGTTTATTTACTGACGCACGAACTGACTGAATTTCAGTCCAGAAATCGTTATTCAGTTCTTCATCTTCTGCAAGGTCAAACAGACCTTCATACCACTCACCAGTAAACACGAATTTCTCACGCTCACCTGGCATTTCATTCCAGATTTCATCGGCAGTGAATGACATGATTGGCGCCATCCAACGAACTAATGCTTCTACAATGTAATAAAGTGCAGTTTGACAGCTACGTTGAGCGTGGCCACTTTGCTTCGCTGTATATTGGCGATCTTTAATTACGTCTAGGTAGAAAGAACCCATTTCAATTGAACAGAAGTGCATTAAACGTTGAGTCACTTCATGTAGGTTATATTCATCGTAAGACTTGATGATTTCTTCTTGTGCAGCAAATGCACGACCAACAGCCCAGCGATCCAGAGCAACCATTTCTTCAGCAGGAACGATGTCTGTTTCTGGATTAAAGCCGTTTAAGTTAGCTAGGAAGAAACGTGCCGTGTTACGAATACGACGGTATGCATCAGCTGAACGTTTTAGGATTTCATCAGAAACCGCAACTTCGTTAGTGTAATCCGTAGAAGCAACCCACAGGCGAAGAATATCTGCACCCAGCTTGTTAGTTACGTCTTTTGGTGCAACAACATTACCTACAGATTTAGACATCTTACGACCATTACCATCTACCACGAAACCGTGAGTTAGTACTTGTCGGTAAGGTGCTTTACCTTTCATTGCAACAGAAGATATCAATGATGATTGGAACCAACCACGGTGTTGATCTGAACCTTCTAAGTAAAGGTCAGCACTGTGTGTTCTTTCTTCTTTTTCTTCTGGGAAGTCATACTCTTCACGTGAATCAACAACAGAGAAGTGAGTAACACCTGAGTCGAACCATACGTCTAATGTATCTAATACTTTTTCGTATCTAGTCGCATCTTCTTCACCCATAAGCTCGGCGATATCAAGATCCCACCACGCTTGAATGCCTTTTTCTTCAACTAGCTTAGCTACTTTTTCAATTAGCTCTAATGAATCAGGGTGCAATTCAGACGTTTCTTTGTGAACGAATAGAGCGATTGGCACACCCCAAGTACGTTGACGAGAGATACACCACTCAGGACGACCTTCGATCATACCTTCAATACGGTTTTGGCCCCATTCAGGCATCCACTCAACACTCTTCACTTCTTCTAATGCTTTAGCACGAAGACCCGCTTGATCCATTGAGATGAACCATTGTGGTGTTGCACGGAAAATGATCGGCGTTTTGTGTCTCCAGCAATGTGGGTAGCTGTGCTCAAACGCGTGATGATGCAGTAATGCACCTTTCTCTTTTAATACATCAATAACCGAATCGTTCGCTTTAAATACGTGTTGACCAGCAAACAATTCAGTATCAGGAAGGTATACACCATTTGAACCTACTGGGTTTGCGATTTCTAAATCGTATTTTTTACCAACAACGAAATCTTCTTGACCGTGGCCAGGTGCCGTATGAACGATACCTGTTCCCGAATCAACCGTTACGTGTTCACCTAAAATAGCAGGAACAGTAAAACCATAGAATGGGTGGTTAAATTGAAGAAGTTCTAGATCTGAACCTTTTGCAAAACCTAAATTATGGAAATGCTCGATACCAGCACGATCCATCACCGATTTTGCTAGTTCAGACGCAAGAATTAAACGTTCTGCTTTTTGCTCGCCGTGTGCTTCAACTTGAACTAATACGTATTCAAGATCAGCGTGTAATGCTACTGCACGGTTTGCAGGTAATGTCCAAGGTGTCGTTGTCCAGATAACAACAGATACTTCACCTTCACCTTGATGACCTTCAGGCGTGCTGAATTTTGCTAATGTTGCCGCTTCGTCTGCTGCAATAAAACGCACATCAATAGATGGAGATACTTTATCTTGGTATTCAACTTCTGCTTCAGCCAATGCTGAACCACAATCTGTACACCAATGAACAGGTTTAAACCCTTTAAGTAGGTGACCTTGATCAGCAATTTTACCCAACGAACGGATGATATTTGCTTCAGTACCAAAATCCATAGTGCGGTATGGTTTATCCCACTCGCCCATGATACCTAAACGCTTAAAGCTTTCTTTTTGGCCTTCAACTTGAACTGCCGCGTATTTACGGCATTCTTCACGGAACTCAGCCGCTGAGATTTTTTGACCTGGCTTACCTTTTTTCTTCTCTACCATTAATTCAATTGGTAGACCATGACAATCCCAACCTGGAATGTACGGTGCATCAAAGCCAGAAAGTGTTTTTGACTTAATAATAATGTCTTTAAGAATCTTATTCAGTGCATGACCAATATGGATGTCACCATTTGCATACGGAGGGCCGTCATGCAATATAAACGATTTTTTACCTTTTTTCGCTTTACGGATCTCGCCGTAAAGATCTTCATCATACCAATGCTTAAGCATTACTGGCTCACGATTAGCCAAATTACCGCGCATTGGGAATCCTGTTTCAGGCAGGTTCAAGGTTTCTTTATAGTCACTCATCGATTCTTAATTCCGTTACTTGGGCGAAATGAAATGTTATTTGTTTTCAGACAGCCACACCCGCGCCGCCTGAGAATCTAATTCTATTTGTTGTTTTAGAGCGTCAAATGACTCAAATTTATGCTCATCACGCAACTTACAAAGTAGCTCCACATCCAATTGTTGACCGTATAAATTGCCTTTATAGTCAAAGAAGTGAACTTCAAGTTGCTGACGAACGCCATCTACCGTTGGGCGATGACCAATATTGGCCACACCACCTAACTGCTTACCACTGCGGTCTTTGGCTTGAACAACATAAACGCCAGACACAGGAGAAACACAACGCTTCAATGGAATGTTAGCTGTAGGAAAACCAATCGTTCTCCCCAGCTTTCGGCCATGGGATACACGGCCTGTAATACTGTAATTACGCCCTAACATAGTGGCGACATCTTTTAATCTATCTTCAGCAAGTGAGTTACGAATAGCAGTGCTACTGACTCGCTGTTTTTGAAGGCAAAAACTTTTGGTATTAACTACTTCAAAGCCGTATTTTTCACCTGCTTTTTGTAACATTTCAAAGTTGCCTTGGCGATGTTGTCCAAAACAAAAATCATCACCGACCACTAGAAACTTAACACCCAACAGCTTAACCAACAAGTGTTCAACAAATTCATCGGCTGTTTGCTGTGCAAATTTATAATTAAAATTAATACAAAGCAGACGTTCTATATTTAATTTATTAAGTTGTACAAACTTATCTCTTAAACGAGTTAATCGAGCAGGCGCTTTCTCTTTAGCAAAAAATTCCATTGGTTGTGGATCAAATGTCATTACTACAGATGGTAAACCTAATTGCTTAGCTTTAGCCTTAACCTGTTGTAATACTTGTTGATGTCCTAAATGAACACCGTCAAAATTACCAATAGTCATTACGCAACCATGATGGTTTGGCGTAATATTATGAATGCCTCGGATTAATTCCATTATCTCAATATCAAGTTATTTGATTAAAAAAACTGACGAATTATATACTAATCTTACTAGCCAAACCACTCACTCAGTGAATAACAAGATTATGCACCGACTCGTAAGTGACGTGGACGCAATCCCAATATAATAGCGGGGATTAAGTAACTGACCACCCCTAAAGTAATAAAGCCTAACAACATGGTCATTCGTTTTAATAAATCCCATTCAAGCCAGACACTCATCGCTGGCATAAACCACAATAAAACACTGACCATGATACCGCCAGATAATACTAGCTTTAGAATATAAGCAATGGTTTCTTTTGATAGTTTATAGACATTTGCTAAATGAAGGCCACGGTAAAGTAGTGCCATATTGACTAAAGCAGATAACGCCGTTGCCATTGCTAATCCAACATAACCGTAAAAATAAGCAAAGATAGCATTAAAGAACATATTGGTTATCATCGCAATAATACCGTAACGAACCGGTGTTTTAGTATCTTGTCGTGCGTAATATCCAGGAGCTAATACTTTTATTAGCATGAAGCTTAATAAACCCGATGCATAAGCAAGTAAAGATAGCGAGGCATTGTGTACATCATTAGGTGAAAACTCACCACGCATGAACAATACCATTAGCATAGGTTTAGCTAACACCATTAAACCTAACATGGCAGGGATCCCAAGTAATATCACCATTCTTACGCCCCAATCCATCGTATTAGAGAAACCAGCACCTTTGGAGCCCACATGTTGACGCGAAAGCGCTGGTAAAATCACCGTTGCGATAGCAATACCAAATAAACCTAATGGAAACTCTAACAAACGATCTGAGTAATATAGCCAACTGATAGAGCCTGTTGCTAAGAAACTGGCAATAAAAGTATCAAGCAGCAAATTAATTTGACTGACTGATACTCCAAATAATGCAGGGATCATTAAGGTTCTAATTTTTACCACACCAGGATCATTCCATCCCCACTGCGGACGAACCAACATTTTTGCTTTATAAAGAAAGGGGATCTGGAATAGAAACTGAATGAGTCCACCAAGAAATACACCAATTGCCAAACCTATCTCAGGTTGTTCTAAATTTGGAGAGATAAAATAAGCACAAGCAATAATGGCTACATTTAAAAAGACAGGGGTAAAAGACGAAACAGCAAATTTACCGAGTGTATTTAAGATAGCACCAGATAATGCAACAAAAGTAATAAACCAGAGATAAGGAAACGTAATTTTTAATAAGAAGCTAGCCAATTCAAATTTAGGGGCATTAGGACCATCATTAAGCCAATCCATAAACCAACCAGCCCCAAACAACGCAGTGACTACACCAGAACCTAAAATACCGAAAAAGGTAACAATCGTAACAAGAACACCAAGGGTTCCTGAGGCTTTTGCTATTAACTCTCGTGTTTTATTATCATCGCCACTGGCGTGATATTCAGTTAATACAGGGACAAACGCTTGTGAAAAAGCCCCCTCGGCAAATAAGCGGCGTAGGAAGTTAGGTATCTTATTCGCGAAGAAGAAAACATCGGCGGATGCACCTGCTCCCATTAAATTTGCTACTACTACATCACGGACTAAACCGAGTACTCTAGACACTAAAGTCATGATACTGACGATTAAGCCAGAACGTAAAAGTCGTTTACTCACAAAAAAACCTCACAAAGATGCCGTTGATGGCGATAAAGAGCTTACTAACTGGAAAAAATGCTGTTAGAATGCACGCCATCTTAACCGTGTTTTGCCATTCTCATCAAACTTTTGTTTGAGACAGTCTGGTTTTTACACAAATCATTTGACATTTTGGTTCAATGGGTTCATATTTCCGAACCTTAAATTGTCACCGAACTACGTTTTTGGGAGTTAGACCCTTGGCAAATAGTAAATCTGCTAAGAAGCGCGCAACTCAAGCTGAAAGACGTCGCCAGCACAACGCTAGCCGTCGTTCAATGATGCGCACTTACATGAAAAAAACTATCGCAGCTATTGAAGCTGGTGATAAAGAAGCTGCAGCTGCTGCACTAGCAATTGCAACTCCACTTCTAGACCGCATGGCGACTAAAGGCCTTATTCATAAGAATAAAGCTGCACGTCATAAAGCGCGTTTCACTGCAGCAATCAAAGCTCTTTAATAGAAATTTGATTCTCAGTTAGAAATAAGAAAAAACCGACCTTGGTCGGTTTTTTTATGCCTGTTATTCAGAGATTGTAAAAAATCATCTCTTTTCTCTATCGCTAACGTTTATTTCTGGCAATATAAATCGTGTAATAATTGAATAACTGATTTAACTTCCGTGCTATTCAATGAATAAAACACAGTTTGAGACTCTTTTCTTGTCGAAACCAGTTCGTCTTTACGTAACCAACCAAGATGTTGCGACAATGCTGATTGACTTAATTCTAACTTTTCTGCGATTTGACCTACGGACAACTCACCTTCAAGCAATAAACATAAAATAAATAAGCGGCGTTCATTCGCCATCGCTTTTAGTAATGTCACCGCTTGAGGTGCATTTTCTTCCATCATTTTTAAATTCATAAAACAACCTCTAATTTAGCTAGTGCTAATTTAGTATATTGTGCCCCACTATTGCAACTGTAAATCAAATAAATGCGAAAAATCAGCCGCACAGATACTCTTTACTGCTGGATGCTGGATCATACGTTCAGCAAAAATAACGTAGTATTCTTCTTTTAAATCTTTTACATCAGCAATTCGATGCAAAGAAAGGTCAGAGCCCGCTTCATTCATATAAACCGTTGGCGCTAAAAAAACCGAGTCATTTTCACGAGCAAAGGCTTTCATTAAAGCGACATCATCAAACTCACCTAAAATATTAGGCGTAATACCTTGTTGATCGCACCATTGGATCACCTTTCGTCCCATTGATGTTCGGGTACCAGGAATTAAGACTTTTTTTCTTTCTAATACTTCAGGGAATTGAATATCTGTCATTTCTTTAGAGCAAAAAAAACTCATTTCACATTCACCCAACTTTTTACTAAACAGACCTGAATTCTGGCCTGAATCAACCGGGCAATCAGACAAAATCATATCAAGTTTATGTTGTGATAACTGCTCAAGTAGTAACTCATGCGTTGACTCAAAACAACGAAGATGGATAGATGCATCATCAGGAACCGTTGTTGATAGTACTTTACTGACTAGACGCTTAGAGAGCGAATCAGCAACACCAACATCCAAAAGAACATTTGATTGTTGGCTATAATTTATTATATCCAACATTTCATAACTCAAGCCAAACATACGATCGGCGTACTTATAAATTAATTGGCCTAATTCCGTGGGTTCAATATTACGACCATTACGCTTTGTAAGTTTTCCATCGACACGTTCTTCTAAGGCTTTAATTTGCCCGGTTACCGTTTGAGGAGTAAGAAAGAGCGCCTCTGCCGCCTTGGTTACTGAACCTTGCTTGCATACCATCCAAAAATAGTACAAATGGTTATAATTTAAGTGAGACATGCTGGAACCTTATGATTTATAACTCAATGCATTCATCAATGGCATTAAGGAGGATGACGATAGATAAAGATACGTTATTTATGACAACAATAGCAAACACTTCGTAAAAACCAATCATTTAGCACTTATACCTCGCTTTTTCCGCATCCATATTCTTGAAAATGTCATTAACTCGCAACATAGAACAAAAAAGTTTTAAAAAAAAATTTATATTCCATTTTAAAATAAAGAATAAAAAACACTAATTATCAATCTGTTACAGTAACAAAAGTAAGAGTTTATAACATCAAAACCAAATATGACGTAAATATTACAGTTTCCCCTCTGACTGTAATATTTCTGAAATATTCCTTATTTACTATCGCTTCAGATTAAATAAACCGACAACATACTATTTCGGTACGGAGCTTTACTATGAATACCCAATCAATTTCTGCAGCAACAATGAGTAATACCTCGCGCATGCTGCGTTGGGCAAACTTAGCATTTATGCTTTACCTTCTTCTTTTAGCGGTAGCTATGGTCGGAACAGGCTTTAAATGGTCTGTAGGCGAAGAAGCAAAGGTTTTATTTGAATTCGCTTCTCATCCAGTTGCAGGCCTAATGATCGGCCTAGTTGCGACTGCATTGATTCAATCATCTTCAACTGTAACCTCTATCATTGTAGGTTTAGTTGCTGGTGGCTTACCTGTTGAAACCGCTATCCCTATGGTGATGGGGGCAAACATTGGTACTACAGTTACAAATACCCTAGTTAGTTTAGGTCACGCTCGCTGTAAGACTGAATTTAGACGTGCATTTGCATGCGCTACTGTCCATGATTTCTTTAACTTACTTGCGGTTGCTATCTTCTTACCATTAGAAATGATGTTTGGTATCTTTCAAAAACTATCAGCATGGTTAGTATCACCACTGTTAAACGCGGGTGATATGAGCATTAAAGGTTTTGATTTTATCAAGCCAATTACAAAACCTGTAATTAGCGCAATCAAAGAGCCATTGTCTAGCTTTGGAAGCATGACTGGTGGTTTAGTTATGATTGGTCTTGGTATTGCTATTCTTATCATCGCGATTACCTTAATGGGTAAATTGATGAAGAGCTTAATGGTTGGCCGTGCTAAAGATATTCTAAAGAGTGCCATTGGCCGCGGTCCTTTGCATGGTATTGCTTCTGGTACTGTTGTAACGGTATTAGTTCAATCTTCATCGACAACAACAAGTTTAATGGTCCCACTGGTTGGTACTGGCGTTCTTAATATTCGTGATGTTTATCCGTTTACTTTAGGCGCTAATATTGGTACTTGTGTAACCGCATTACTAGCCGCGACGGCAGTATCTGGTGAATATGCTATCTTTGCTCTGCAAATTGCGTTGGTTCACTTATGCTTCAACGTTATTGCGACATTGGTTATTTATGGCACACCTTTCCTACGTGAATTACCACTAAAAGGCGCTGAATGGATTGCTGAAATGGCAAACCGCAACAAAGCAGTCGTTGCCGGTTACTTGAGTTTTGTCTTCATCATCCTACCTGGTAGCGTATTGGCTCTAACTGTTTAACGTCTAGCAAAGGGAGGTCATCAAGACCTCCCCCTCCTCTTTATCAATTTACGCTTATCAAGAGCTAGATGAACTCTCGAAAGTCGACGTCCTGAACGCTCACATATATTTAGCAATAGCCTACATATAAACAGAATTCATACCTTATTCTTTCCCATACTCAAGCACTAAAAAATCCCTACCAAAATGCTGGTAGGGATTTTTATGTAACTAATAAATAAATAAATAAACTAAAATGAATCACATAGATAATTACACCTAATCTTCAGTTAGAATTGAGTAATAAATATACCGTTGCCACTACTATTGTCTGCCATAACCGTTGCTGAATCATTGTTAGTTTGGTTTACCATAATAAAGTTACTGTTAGAGTCATTAACTAGATTAATGGTTGTATCTGAATCACTACCCCATTGAGTAACCATTGCAAAGTTGTCATGGCTGGCATCAACAAGTACGTCGACCTCATTATTACTTCCGCCAACAACAACAGCATTGACTGTATTTTCTAACGCACCATTTTCTAATAGAATACTAGTGTCATTATCTGATGCACCAAAATAAAAGGCAGTATAAGTGTCGTTATCATGACCATCGATATCAGTTAAGGCTGTATTACCTGAACCTCCATAAACACTAATCGTTGAATCATTACGACGACCATCTTGTACAATGGCAAGTGAATCATTATTAGAACCACCATAAATACCAATGGTTGCATCATTTCGGCGACCGTCTTGAACGATTGTATTACTCGCATTATTATCAGCACCATCTAGGTAGATAGCCGCATCATTACGGCGACCGTCTTGTTCAATAGTATTAACCATATTGCCATCAGAGTAATCCATATCAACAAGAGCATCATTATGACGTCCATCTTGGTCGATAAGTGCCATATTATCATCACTATCGTAAGCTACAATTTTACCAAAATTACGACGACCTTGTTGTTCAATAGCAAGGTTGTTGTCATCACTATGACGACGAGCTTTTATTACAGCATCGTTGTGTCGACCTTGTTGTCCAACAAATAAAGTATTGTCATCACTGTTATTACGAGCTTTAACGGTAGCTTCGTTATGGCGACCCATTTGATAAATATCAACGTTATTATCATCAGAATTTCGGATTAGAACATCAGCATCATTACCTATTGCAGGTGATAATTGAAAGATATTGACGCTATTATCATTGGCGTTGTATAGGTCTACATCAGCGGTATTTCCCGCATATACAGCACCAGAAAGTAAAATGGTTGAGATTGCGATTGCTAAATTTTTCATAATAAACTTCCTTGAAATGATTTTAATTTATGATGGATATGAATCTATCCATTCCATTGACTAAGATAATTCCTTGATTGCCAGTTTGATTAATGGAAAAACCAGATCCATTATTTTTGTTTACAGCAGCTGCAATATTTGAATCACCCGTCTGATTTATAACATTTTGTTGAGTATTACCCGTTTGCTTTAAATGAGCGATATTATTATTACCATCCTGTAAAATAGCACCTTCGTGGTTTACTCCCCACTGCTCAAGAGAAGCGCTATTGTTTATTCCATTTTGAGCAATTAGGCCTATATTATTACCCCCAATTTGTATTATGTTAGCTTTATTATCATAACCAGTTTGTTGTACTTTAGCTTTATTACTTCCTACTCCATTCACGTTATGCTGTAAAATAACAACTCGAGAATTTGTCGAATTTATAAGCTCTACAATTGCATTGTTATCATGACTAGTATTTAATTCAGACAATGCTGTTAATTCATCAGGAGAACTAAATTCATTAATTCCTAGGTCACCATTTGCATAGGTATAGCTACTTACAGCGAGTAATAAATATAGATAACTTACTGATAATTTTTTCATATCAGTGTCCCTCTTTCTTTTTGTCATAACATTTTTTGCTACTTAAAAAGTATGGATTTTATAGAGGAAACCACCATGAACTTTTTTATGATATTTTTATTAGATAGAAATAAACTAAAGCATGAGAAGTGCCATTTTTACTACCATTAAAAAACTCTCAATATTGAGAATGCAACGAAAATATCCATTAGTTTACTACTTATTTCTGGATATACTTATGTATTGAACTAGTTTTAAATAATGTGAATTGAGGAGGTTGGATATGACCATTTATTACTTATCATCATGCCAAACGCTATATTCATCATTACTTATTGATTTATTGGAAAAATCAACTTGTATCAATGTTGTATCTCTTAGTTTCGATGAATTAAGTAGTATGAATGAGTCAGAGGAAGATGTTTTTATTATTTTAGATTTAAAACATCAAACAGATGAAAGATATAAAGAATATTTATTCATTATCACTCAGAGGGGGTTACAGTTTAAAGAAATACTATTTAATATAACAACTTGCAATGCAGTTAACGATATTATTAAGTATCCAAATGTTGTTGGCGTTTTTTATGAGAATGATGATACCAACATTATATCTCTAGGAATAAGAAAGATAATATCTGGGGAAATTTGGCTTAGTAGAGAAATAACAAAAGAGATTATATTTTCCTATAGAGAAAAGCAAAGTGGAATATTAACAACATCAGTATCGTTAACGGAAAGAGAAAAAGAAATACTAAAGCTATTATCATTAGGTTTATCAAATATAGATATCGCAAATACACTTTTTGTCAGTGAAAATACAGTTAAAACACACCTTTATAATATATTCAAAAAACTTAATGTGAAAAATCGATTGCAAGCAATGATGTGGGCCAAAGGGTATGACCTTAAAGAGGGTGTCTCATGAGAGTTTACTCTATATTTTTACTCGTTTTGGCGTTATTTATTCCGCTGCTTACTTATGCATCGAGCACTCAAGATACTTTGGAGTCGAAAACACCGTTAGAGACTAATAAAGTGGATGAGGCGGATGACTTACTTGAAATTGAAGGATTAATTATTGACCGAACCTTAACTCGGCTAGGAAGGGATTTTTATTTTGCTTTTTCGATGAAAATGAACAGTAAATATGACGATATAGATGTGAATTTAACGGTTAAAGAAAGGCCAACAGCCTTATCTGGAAGCATTATAGGAGTTTATCATTTTGACAAGGTTATTTACAGAGGAGCGCTTTCTCCAGGGCAAAGACAAGCAGATGAAAAAGCGGCTCAAGCGATAGAGGCTGTAAATCAATACATCATTAAATGGCAAACAGAGAAATTATTTAGAGACACATATGATCTCGAACTTCCTGAGATCTAAGGAGTTAGTATGACTATACGGATTATATTTTTTATCATAATAGCTAGCTTTATACCATTAAGCCAGGCGAGTGAATTAGTATATACGCCAGTGAATCCTAATTTTGGGGGTAACCCATTAAACACATCACATCTTTTTGCTGGTGCTAATGCAATTAATGATTATAAAGGACCGAAAGATGATTCATTGTTTGAGCAAGAATCCGCGCTAGATCGACTTACTTCTAGTTTGGAGTCTCGATTAATAAGTCAACTATTAGCGGATGTAGGTAATGGTAATACAGGGCAGCTTATTACCGATGATTTTATATTAAATATTGTTGATGATTCAGGAGCCTTACTGATTCAAATTGTAGACAAAGAAACGGGTGAAACCTCAGAAATTCAAGTGAGTGGTCTTACTCCAGATTAATTTCTAAGCTAAGGAATCAGCAATGAAATATTCAATATTATTTTTATTACTTTTTATTATTTCCGGTTGTTCTAATTCGATTGATGTGCCTGAAATTTCAGAATCACCAACATTAATGCAGCGTGGTGCGAGTTATGTAGATCTCATTTCTTTGCCTAAACCAAGAGGGAAAATATTTGTTTCTGTATATGATTTTAGAGACCAAACGGGTCAGTATAAACCTCAACCAAACAGTAATTTCTCAACAGCTGTACCTCAAGGGGGGACTGCTCTTTTAACGATGGCATTACTGGATTCAGAATGGTTTCATCCTCTAGAACGTCAAGGGTTACAAAACTTATTGACGGAAAGAAAAATTATTAGAGCAGCGCAAAAAAAGCAAGAATCTATTTCTAATCATGGCTCTACGCTTCCATCTTTGTTGTCTGCAAATGTAATGATTGAGGGTGGAATCGTAGCTTATGATTCAAATATTAAAACAGGCGGTGCAGGGGCTAGATATTTAGGTATTGGTGGTTCAGGGCAGTACCGAGCGGATCAAGTGACTGTCAATATTCGAGCTGTTGATGTTCGTAGCGGTAAGATCCTGACGAGTGTGACAACCAGTAAAACGATACTTTCTTATGAAGTGTCAGCGGGAGCTTTTCGATTTGTGGATTATAAAGAGCTCTTGGAGGTTGAGTTAGGCTACACCAATAACGAGCCAGTAAATATTGCCTTAATGTCAGCAATTGATTCTGCTGTTATTCATTTGATAGTGAAAGGGGTTGAGGAAGGGTTATGGCGTCCAGAGAACAAGGATAGTAAAGATAACCCAATTTTCCAAAAGTATGCTTCAGAAAGACATCAGATATTATAATAACAGATTTATTACAAATAATTAGAGCAGAGACATCATCATGTTCAATTATTATTGATAAATAATCACTTGGGATAAACGGACCTATTTACATTATAGTTTCACGTTTATCATTACGTAACCAGACATAAAATTATCTCTTATTTAATATCATATAGAGCCTTATCATTTAATATTAAGGCCCTATCATTATAAACAGTAAACTAACTCTAGCTATACCGAAAAAGGATACTTAATCGCTTCATGGCTTTCATAGCCAATCACTTCAAAATCATCCATTGTGACCCAGGTTTCCAAATCTTCTAATGATTTAATCTTAGGGTTTATTTTAAAGAGTGGGGCTTTCAATGGCTCACGCTTTAGCTGAACTTCTTTCATCAACTCAAGTTGGTCTTCATAGATATGACCATTAACAATCTTGTGATACGCCTTACCTGCCTTATGGCCTGTAATTTGAGCCACAATAGCCAGCAGAAAATAGACTTGAACCATGTTGAAATTAAGGCCTAGCGGGACATCACACGAACGTTGAGTGCTATTTAAGTACAGAGTGTCACCTAATAGCGAAAAGTGGTGTGAGTACATGCACGGACGTAAACAGCCCATATCAAACTCACCTGGGTTATAGAAATTTAAAATCTCACCCCGGTCATCAATACCATTGCTTAAATCATCAATAATCTTTTTCAACTGATCGACAAACTCGCCATTCGGTTTTGCCCATGAGCGACCTTGAACGCCGTACACTCGTCCCATGTCATCTTCACCTTTACGGTGAGAGTTATTGAGCCAAACGTCGTTTAGATTCGCATTCGCATCCCATGTTTTAGTGCCTATTTTACGGAAATCTTCTGCGTTATCATAACCGCGAATATAACCAATCATTTCAGCAACGGCTGATTTCCAGAAACTCTTACGTGTCGTTACTAATGGAAACTCACCATTGGCAACATCGTAGGTTAAATCAGCATTAATCACCGTCAAACAGCGCTTTCCTGTGCGCTCGTTTTCAATCCAGTGACCTTCATCAACGATGCGTTGGCATAAATCTAAATACTGTTTCACGGTCATGCTCTCTAAAATTGGCTTAAAAAAATGGCCTCAAACGAGAGGCCATTACTATAAATCGTCATTAACGCTATTCTAGCGTATTTTTATGAGTTTGTTTATTTTGCTTTTGATTTCGATTTCTCTGGCTTCGTACCATTATTCTGCAAATCAGTCGCAAAAAGATTACGTTTAAACGCCCAAAGCATCATCAATAAACCACCAATCACCATTGGCAATGATAAGATTTGTCCCATTGAAATCCAATCACCAAACAAACCTAATTGAGCATCAGGCTGACGAACGTATTCAACTAAGAAGCGGAATGTACCGTAACCAAATAGGAATAAGCCAGAGACTGCGCCTAATGGACGAGGTTTACGAATAAACCAATTTAGAATTAAGAATAAAACAACACCTTCAAGTGCAAATTCATACAGCTGCGATGGATGACGAGGGAAAGGTCCGCCTGTTGGGAATACCATCGCCCACGGCACGTCAGTAACACGGCCCCATAGTTCACCATTCATGAAGTTACCAAGGCGACCAGCACCTAATCCAAATGGCACTAATGGCGCAACAAAATCAGCAATGGTAAAGAAGCTACGGTTATTTTTATAGCCATACCAAAGAATTGCACTAATTACACCTAATAGGCCACCGTGGAAAGACATTCCACCAGTCCATACTTCAAATAAGTACAATGGGTTCTCTAAGAAATACCCAAAGTTATAAAACAGTACGTAGCCAACTCGCCCACCAATGACGACACCCAAAAAGCCTGCAAAAAGAAGATCGCTGACTTGATCACGAGTCCAACCACTGTTTGGTTTATCTGCGCGTTTATTTGCTAGCCATAAGGCAAACATAAAACCAAACAAGTACATTAACCCATACCAACGTACTGCTAGTGGACCAATTTCAAATAATATCGGATCGATATGTGGGAAGTTTAAATACCCCTGACTCATGACTACTCTCTTATCCTAAGAACATTTTGCTGCCGATAAATACGAGAAATACGGCAAAGATTTTTTTTAATGTTGATGTTGGTAAATGTGACGCTAACTTAGCCCCTATTCTAGTGGTTAAAATAGACGTTAAACTAATGCCGCATAATGCAGGTAAATACACATACCCTAAGCTCATTGGCGGTAAGTTAACCACATTAACCCCATGCATAACAAAGCCTATCATGCCTGCTATCGCGATTAATGTGCCACATAATGAAGAACTGCCAATCGCTTTCCTCATTTCAACACCATGAAAACTTAAATAAGGCACAGTAAGTGAGCCACCACCAATGCCTGCTAAACTAGAAATAACACCGATTATCCCACCTGAAGTTGCTATTTTTAGAGGGGATGGCATTGTTCTTGTTGCGGTAAACTTAAGCGCTAACAACATTTGTAATGCTAATAAAAGCACGATAATACCAAACACTTTAGGTAAATATTGTATTGGAATTAATTCAGTAAGATAACTGCCAATAAAACCACCAAGTATAACCCCTGGTGCTAAGCTTTTAATTAACCCCACTTCGACATTACCTAAACGCAAATGGTTCAATGCCGATGAGCTTGATGTAAATATAATTGTCGCCAAAGACGTACCAAGAGCCATTTGCATTGCTATACTCGAATCAATGCCAGCCAAAGGCAATAACCACAACAGAGCCGGAACAACCAGTAATCCACCACCAATCCCTAATAGACCAGCCATTACACCAACGACACTACCAAGTAAAAGATACAGCGCAAAAATAGACCAAAAATCTACTGACATTTATTTACCTGCTCGAATAAATCCTGAAAGATCTTTCTGTTCCAAAAAAGCCATCATATCAGCTAAAATTTTCTCAGCATCATCATGGTGTAAAAGAATCTCTGTCATGCTTTCAATTTCAGCCAAGGTGACTTGTCTAATTATGTACTTTATCTTGGCAACATTGGACGTGTTCATACTTAAATTACGATAACCCAGACCAATTAAAAGGAGACAACCAATAGGATCCCCGGCTAATTCACCACATACACTGACAGGTAAATTATGTTGATTTGCCGTTTCTATAATCTGCTTTAACGCCAGCAACACGGCAGGATGGTAAGACTCATAAACATGAGATACACGAGAGTTATTTCTATCTACTGCTAATAAATATTGAGTTAAATCGTTGGTCCCAACAGAAATGAAATCAACAAGCCCAGCAACTCTTGGTAATAAATAAAGCATCGAAGGCACTTCAACCATCATACCTATACGAGGTTTAGAAAAATCAATTTCCGATTCACTGAGCACTTCGTTATACGCTTGATTAATCAAGACTCTCGCTTGTTTCAATTCAGGAATACCCGAGATCATTGGTAGCATAATAGATAAATTATCATTACCAATATTCGCTCTTATCATCGCTTTTAGCTGTGATAGAAAAATATCAGGGTGATCCAATGTAAATCGAATTCCTCGCCAACCTAAAAACGGATTATCTTCTTCGATAGGCAGGTAAGGTAAAGGCTTATCACCACCAATATCAAGCGTTCGCATAATGACAGGCTTTTGAGGGTACGTTTCTAAAATTTCCTTATATTGTAGATACTGCTCTTCTTCCGATGGAAAACGTTGATGCAATAGAAAAGGGATTTCAGTTCGGTATAAACCAACACCATCAACCCCTTGATTTACCGCAATGCTTGAATCTGCACTCAATCCTGCGTTTAGATAAATCTTCATAAGGTGATTATCAAGTGTTAGCGTTGGCTTATCGAGATCTTGTGTTATCAACTCTGATAAAGCGATCTCTTCATTTTGTAATTCAAGATATTCTTGAGTTAACGCATCTGTCGGTTTGATGTAAAGTAAACCACTATACCCATCAACAATGGCTAACGATTTATGGTAATGAGTAGGATTAAACTCTACCCCCATAATCGCCGGAATACCTAACGCTCTCGATAAAATCGCAGCATGAGAGTTCGCTGCGCCTTCAAGCGATATCACCCCTTTTAGCTTATCTTGTGGAATACTGGCGAGCATTGATGCGGTTAGTTGAGTGGTTACCAAAATAACAGGATGAGACAGCTCAATATCTAGATTATCTTCGTAATTAATAAAATAAAGTAACCTCTGCCCAAGCTCTCTAACGTCATTTGCTCTCTGACTTAAGTACGAGTCACTCATTCTCCCAAAACGCGCAGCATAAGACTCTATGACTTGACGTAGAGCCCACTCGGCAGAATCCCCTAGCGTGATCTGTTTTTTCAGATCTGCTTTCAACATAGGATCATTCAATAAGTGTGTAAAGAGATCAAAAATAGCCAGTGTTTCTGTATTCAACTCTTGTTCAAAACGCTTTTTAGAGCGTCTAAAATCCTTTAAGGCCAATTCAATCGCAGTGCCTAAACGATCTTTCTCTAATTCAATATTAAGGCACGAACTCGGTAAAATCGCTTCAATTTTAGGTTGAGCATCATCAAACCATAATGGCGCAATCCCAACCCCATTAGACGCTGAAATACCTTTAAATTGCTTTTGTGATGTAGACGAAGTTTGTAAATGAGTAGACCAACTTTCATGCGCTTTTGCATGCGCTAATACCACCGCGAGTTGAGCGGAAAGAGTGACGAGAAATGATTCTTCAACTTCAGTAAATTGGCGTTTCTCTTTTTGTTGAACGACTAACACACCCAAATTTTGGCGGCGATATATAATTGGAGTAGCTAAAAAAGAATTAAACTTATATTCCGCAATACTGGGAATGTATTTATATGAGGGGTGTATCGATGCATTAGCGAGATTAAGCGGTTCACAACTGCGAGCCACAAGACCAACTAAACCTTCATCAATGCCTAATGAGACCGTATTTGGCTTGGCTTTCAAACCTTCAGTCGCCATTAATTCTAAACGAAGATTATCATTACTCATCAAATAGACTGAGCAACACTCTGTCTGCATTGAATTTCGTGTATTTTTCACTAATAGCGCTAAAGCATCATCTAATGATTCAGCTTTAGCGACGTGATCAACTATATCCCTGAGTTGAGTAAGCATAAGAGGTAATCCTTAAGGCTATAAGGCATCGACCGCTTACCCTTTTTTACCTTTCCTTTTAAATTTTCGTTCCTTAAACGGCATAGCAATTACCGCGAACTCTTTCAATGCTCGGCGATAAACATCACGCTTAAATGAAACCACTTGTCGAACCGGGTACCAATAACTTACCCATCGCCACCCATCAAATTCTGGTGAACGATCTCTTTGCATATTCACCTTGGATTCATCACATTCCAAGCGTAACAAAAACCACTTCTGTTTTTGTCCAATACAGACAGGCTTTGAATCCCATCTAACTAAACGTTTTGGTAATTTATATCGCAACCAATGACGGCTACTCGCTAAAATACGTACGTCATTTTTAGTCAAACCTACTTCTTCGTACAATTCCCGGTACATAGCTTGTTCAGGAGTCTCACCATCATCAATGCCACCTTGTGGAAACTGCCAAGAATGTTGTCCGTATCGTTTCGCCCAGAATACTTGACCATGGCTATTGCATATCACTATCCCGACGTTCGGGCGGAAACCATCGCCATCTATCACTGGATGACCTCATCTTAAACTTATATTACCTTTGATTTTTTCACAGATCGTCTCTTTGAGCAAACAGGATCACACTTTCTTGTCACGTTTTACTAAAATAAGCACTTTTGTAGAATAACTTTTAATCAAAAGAAGAGTTATCAACATTGCAATGAGAGCTACCCCACATTTATTCACCTTTTCTGTGCATAACTTTGTGAAGAAGATAAAAACGAACCAAATTACACAATAAAAACCAGTTTCGTTATAGAGTAGGATAAAAAACAAGAAATAAATAAAAATCTTATTAAACATAATGTTAAGCTCAAGATCTTTAACTTGATCTTTTTTAACCTACACGCCACGAATAATAAAAACACAGATCGATTAAAGAACGACCAACTTGATGGTTACCCACAATTACAAGCTCTATTCTGAGGTATACCTTAAAAAGTCAATCACTTATTCGTAAATATAATACTGTATATAGATCCATAGAAAGAGATAAGGTATAGAAAATAATCATGAATGTGGATAACTTAATTAGATCCAATCAAGCTCGTGAAATCAAAGAATAATGTGCTAATCTTATCCCATTAATACCATTACAGAGCGGTTATGAAGCAATTGCCACCAACAAGTACCAATGAGCTCTTAGCAAAAGCTGAAAGCATCGCAGGCTATACCCTGTCTGAACTTGCCGCACAAGCAGGTATCCCTGTTCCTGAAAATTTGAAGCGTGATAAAGGCTGGGTTGGACAGTTATTAGAGTGGCATCTAGGCGCATCAGCAGGCAGTAAACCTTTACCTGATTTTATAGATCTTGGGATTGAATTAAAAACCATTCCGATCAGCCATAATGGAAAACCTCTTGAAACCACCTTTGTTTCTGTCGCACCGTTAACTGGTGTTCATGGCTTAAAATGGGAAGAGTCACATGTTCGTCATAAATTAGCGCACGTTTTATGGATCCCTGTTGAAGGAGAAAGAGAGATCCCTGTAGGTGACCGTCACGTAGGTTACCCCGTTTTATGGCGACCTTCTATAGAAGAAGAACAGCAACTAAAACAAGATTGGGAAGAGTTAATGGATTTAATTGTCTTAGGCAAAGTGGCGTTCATTACAGCAAAACATGGCGAGGTATTACAGCTCAGGCCAAAAGCGGCAAACAGTCAAGCCCTTACCGAAGCGTATGGTGAGAATGGTCAACCAATCAAAACGTTACCAAGAGGCTTCTATTTAAAAACTCATTTTACTCACAAGATCCTTACGTCATTTTTTAATTAAAAAAGGCTTACCCCTGAAAGATAAGCCTTCTATATATTTAATTATTACAGATCAAAGTTCCTAACTATAGGTCCTTGGTTCTGAAATTAAATTATGTTTATTCAATAAGCGGTACATGGTTGCTCGTGATACACCCAGTTCTTTGGCAGCTGAAGATACTTGACCATCATGAGATTCTAATACCAATAATAATGCATCACGTTCTGAATCTTCACGGATCACTCGTAAACTGCGTTTTGTATCATTACGTAGAGGAAGATCTAAATGTTCAAGATCAATCGTCATACTATCTGCAAGAAGTACTGCTCGTTTTACTTGGTTTACTAGTTCACGAACATTACCTGGCCATTGATAATGAAGCATTGTTTGCATTGCATCTTCAGAAAAAGTGCGAGCTTGCGTATTGTATTCTTTTGCATAGCGTTGAAGGAAATGATCCGCTAAAATCGAAATATCAGAAGTTCTCTCTTTTAGAGGAGGGACATGAATACGAAGTACATTTAAGCGGTAATACAGCTCTTCTTTAAAGCAACCTTCCTCTATTGCTTTTTCAATATCTACGTGGCTAGCGACAATCACACGCACATCAATATCAATAAAGCCTTCTGCTGTTTCAATATTACCTTCTTGTAAAAAACGTAATAAATGCTGTTGTTGAGTAACGGGTAAGTCATTAATGTCATTTAAAAATAGAGTGCCGCCACTTGCTTGAAATAATTTAGATTCTTGATATTCAGAAAGATGAAGACCAAATAATTCCTGCTCGATTTTAGTTTCAGATAACGAACCGCAATTTAGAGATATAAACGGACCTTTATTACGCCCTGATGAATCATGTACCGCTTTTGCGACCGTGTCTTTACCAACACCGCTTTCACCAGAAATTAAAATCGAAACATCTGTTGGTGCTACACGCCGAATTTGATCGCGTAAACGCTTAACGGTAGGTGCTTCACCTAGGATCCCTAAATCCGATTTCTTGCCCATGTTAGGCCATACTTTACGTTCTAGCTTCAGCATTCCTAACTGATGCCCAATCGTACTTAAAAGCTGTGTATCAGGGATCGGAGCGGTGAAAAAATCAATACAGAAATTCACAATGAATTGGCAAATAGTATCTGAGCTTAGTTGCGATTCACGAATAAACGCCATCCAACGAACTTGTTTATTATTATTAACTAACGTTGCTATACCATTAAGGCTGAAATCATCTTGGCTTAAATCAACAATACCAATGCACGGGCCAATTTCGTCAAACAGTGCTTGTGCAGCGCGGAGATCATAGCAACGATGACAACGCCAGCCCACTTGTTCTAATACTGCTAACCAAGGTTCATAGCTTCCACCAACTACTACCAATGAACCTGGAACAGAATCCATACGAAACTGAGTACCCATAAGCCTTACCTCTATATTCTAAATATTAAATCAACTGAAAATCGTTATAAAGCAACTATACAGGTTTTAAGACGACAACTGGTCTCACAAATGAGAGGGTCGTCGTAGTTTTAACAAAAACAACACAATCGAGTCGTTGGTTACAAATGATAGTTAACATATTAGATAAGTTTATGCTTTAACTTTGAGAATTAACATTATTTTAAGTATAAAAAATGAAATTTTAATAACATTTTAAGGCGTGACTGGGATTAAAAGAGAATTGTAAAGATTCGGTCAATTGATCAAAAATGTACTTAGTTTTTTGATTTTTATGCATTATGAATTATGAATAATGAATAAAAGTTAAAAAAAAGAGCGACTTATATAGCCACTCTTTCTCATTAATTTAATTCTTAATTATGCTTGAGGACGCATAGAAGGGAATAAAATCACATCACGAATTGTGTGAGTGTTAGTGAATAGCATCACTAAACGGTCGATACCAATACCTTGACCCGCAGTTGGCGGTAAACCGTGTTCAAGAGCTGTAATGTAGTCTGCATCGTAATACATTGCTTCATCATCACCAGACTCTTTAGCGTTAACTTGCGCTTTAAAACGCTCATCTTGGTCTTGTGCATCATTCAACTCAGAGAAACCATTTGCAACTTCACGACCACCAATAAAGAACTCAAAACGGTCTGTAATGAAGTCATTATTGTCGTTACGACGAGCTAGTGGTGAAATATCTGCTGGGTATTCAGTAATGAACGTTGGTTGCATAAGTTGAGGTTCAGCCGTTTCGCCAAAGATCTCTTCTAAAAGCTGACCACATGTCCAGAAGCTTTCAACTTCAACATGAACTGATTTCGCAATAGAAACCATTAAGTCACGATCTTGAACGCCTTCATATGTTAGCGCTTGGATTTCTGCGTGCTCTGGGTTGTACATTTTGATCGCGTCTAACATGCTCATACGTGCATATTTACCACCAAAATCAACCGTTGCTTCGCCGTAAGGCATTTTGTCACTGCCTAGTACAGAGATCGCTACTTGAGATAGCATCGCTTCTGTTAGGTCCATTAAATCGTTGTAATCAGCATACGCCATATAGAATTCCATCATTGTGAATTCTGGGTTATGACGAGGAGATAAACCTTCGTTACGGAAGTTACGGTTGATTTCGAATACGCGCTCAAAACCACCAACAACTAGACGCTTAAGGTAAAGCTCTGGTGCTACACGTAAGTACATGTCAACATCAAGTGCATTATGGTGAGTAACGAACGGACGAGCCGATGCGCCACCAGGGATAACGTGCATCATTGGTGTTTCAACTTCCATGAAGCCTTTATCAACCATGAAGTTACGAATTGCAGAAACCACTTTAGAGCGGATAATAAATGCAGTACGAGAATCTTCATTTACGATAAGGTCAACATAACGCTGACGGTAACGCATTTCTTGGTCAGTTAAACCGTGGAATTTTTCAGGCAATGGACGTAGTGCTTTAGTTAGCAATACGAACTCTTCCATATTCACGTAAAGATCGCCTTTACCTGATTTATGTAGAGCACCTTTAACACCGATGATGTCACCGATATCTAAGCCTTGATATTTTTCTTTAAGCTCTTTTTGCACATCTTTTGATGCGTAAGCTTGGATCTTACCAGACACTTCTTGGATCAATAAGAAAGGACCGCGCTTCGCCATTACACGGCCAGCAATTGCTACAATGTGGTTTAATTCTTCTAGCTCTTCTTTGGTCTTTTCACCAAATTCTGATTGAAGATCCGCAGCAAGACTGTCACGACGGAAGTCATTCGGGTGGCCATTAGCCTTACATGCTTGACGGATATGGTCTAATTTACCACGACGTTCTGCAATCAGTTTGTTTTCATCTAGTTGTACTTGGTCAGTCATAATGAACCCTTTCTTATAATCCAGATTTTAAGCTGGCTTCGATAAATTTATCTAAATCACCGTCTAATACGGCCTGCGTATTACGATTTTCAATGCCGGTACGCAAATCTTTAATGCGCGAATCATCCAATACGTATGAGCGGATCTGACTGCCCCACCCAATGTCGGATTTAGAATCTTCGTTTACTTGTTTCTCTGCGTTTTGTTTCTGAAGCTCAAGTTCAAACAGCTTTGCTTTCAACTGCTTCATCGCTTGTGCTTTGTTTTTATGCTGAGAACGATCATTTTGACATTGCACAACTGTATTTGTCGGAACGTGAGTAATACGAACCGCAGATTCAGTGGTGTTTACGTGTTGACCACCCGCGCCAGAAGCTCGGTATACATCAATACGTAAATCAGCAGGGTTGATATCCACTTCAATGTTGTCATCTATCTCAGGATAGATAAACGCTGAAGCAAATGAGGTATGTCGGCGACCACTTGAATCAAATGGAGACTTACGAACTAAACGGTGTACACCAGTTTCTGTACGTAACCAACCATAAGCATATTCACCAGAGATACGAACTGTTGCGCCTTTAAGGCCGGCAACATCGCCACCAGAGACTTCGATAACTTCCGTTTTAAATCCTTTGGCTTCCGCCCAACGCAAATACATACGCAACATCATAGATGTCCAATCTTGCGCTTCTGTACCGCCAGAGCCTGATTGTAAATCAATATAACAATCTGATGAATCATGAGCCCCTGAGAACATGCGACGGAATTCTAGTGTCGCTAACTTTGCTTCTAGTTCAGCAAGTTCAGGTTCAATCTCATCAAAGGTTTCTTGATCTTGTTCTTCAACTGCCAATTCAAGTAGTCCTTCAACGTCTTCGCCGCCGAGGTCTAATTGATCAATAGTTTCTACAATCGCTTCCAGAGAGGCACGTTCTTTACCTAACGCTTGTGCGCGTTCAGGCTCATTCCATACTTCTGGTTGTTCTAACTCTGCATTGACTTCTTCTAGACGCTCTTTTCTCGCATCATAGTCAAAGGTACCCCCTCAGGATATTTGTGCGATCAGACACATCCTGTAGGCGGTTTTTAATAGGATTAATTTCGAACATGGTGTTTATCATCGCCGAATAAAAAATAACCGAGTGATTTTAACCAAAAGTGTGATAGAAATCGAGGTATTTCACCCTTTGAAAGCAAGAACAATAAGTATTGAGAAAATGGTGTAAATTTAATCACATCAAATTTATTTTTATTTAACCTCAGCTCGGAATACGAGTCTTTCCATTTTCATACAAAGCAAAGCATTAACATATCATTAGGTATTTCTTAACGGCAAGTTAGGTAATGATTAACCTTGCCGTTTTTATGAGAGGCTTCTTCTATTGTTTATTTATATAGGTTCGATATATTCAACCATTAACTGTAATGTTTGATTACCTCTGAATTCATTGATATCTAAACGATACGCCAGTTTTACTTTTTGCACCGATGCATCAGGCCAGCGACGAATATCAATATTAAAGGCAATTGCATCTACCATTTTATTAGTTGGAAAATCTCTATGAATTGGCTCCAACATCAGTTTAAGATGTTTCTCACCCACTAATCGTTGATTTAAAACTTTAAACTCACCATCAAAAATAGGTTCAGGGAAAGCTTGTCCCCATGGCCCACCAGCTCGAATGATTTCAGCCGTACCTAAAGTAAATTCTTCCGGCGTTAATTCACCATCAGATAAAACCACACCATTAAGCGCTTCTTCTTCTACTGATCCACGCACCACGTCATCAAAAGCTTGGCTAAATTTCTTATAATCAACTTCTTTAATGGTTAAGCCCGCTGCCATTGCATGACCACCAAATTTTAAAATCAAACCAGGATTACGAGTGTCGATTAAATCCAATGCATCACGCATGTGAAATCCTGTAATGGAACGACACGACCCTTTAATGAATCCATCACCACCATCAGCAAAGGCGATCACTGGACGATGATATTTTTCTTTAATACGAGAAGCAAGAATTCCAATCACACCCTGATGCCAATCTCGTTGGAATAACACCAAGCCAAAAGGCAATTCACTTTGTGCGCCAAATTCTAAGCGCTCACAAATCGCCATCGCTTCGTCTTTCATGCCTTGCTCTATCTCTTTACGAGTTTGATTCAAAGCATCCAGCTCAGAGGCCATTCGACGCGCAGCATGAATATTGTTAGACATGAGGAGTTCAACACCAAACGACATGTCATCCAAACGCCCTGCCGCATTAATTCTTGGACCAAGCGCAAAACCAAAATCTGAAGCAACAATTCGAGAAGGCACTTTATTAGCCACTTCAATTAGTGCCTGAATACCCGGACGACATTTACCTGCACGAATACGTTGGATACCTTGATGTACCAAAATACGGTTATTTTCATCCAGAGCCACTAAGTCAGCAACGGTTCCTAAAGCCACTAAATCCAATAGATCAGCCAGGTTTGGAATTGGAATATTTTGAGTTTCAAACCAGTTGTTTTCGCGTAAACGAGCACGGATAGCCAGCATCAAGTAGAAAGCCACACCAACGCCTGCTAGTGATTTTGATGGAAACGCACACTCTTCAAGGTTAGGGTTAACAATTGAATCAGCAATTGGCAAAGTAGATCCCGGTAAGTGGTGATCGGTTACCACTACTTGCATCCCATAGGCTTTAGCTGCGGCTACTCCTTCAATAGATGAAACACCATTATCTACCGTCATGATGATCTCTGCCCCCATAGCTTTCGCTTGGTCGACTACATCTGGGCTTAACCCGTAACCATCTTCAAAACGGTTAGGCACTAAGTAATCTACATTACTACTGCCCATTAATCGAAATGCCATGACAGATAATGCCGAACTCGTCGCCCCATCCGCATCAAAATCACCAACTATAATAATACGAGTTTGCTTAGCTATTGCTTCAACTAAAATATCAACCGCTTTAGTAATGCCATGCATCGATTGATATGACAGTAAATGCTTAGCGCCACGCTCTAATTGATCGTTTGATGTGATCCCGCGAGCCGCATAGATCCGTTGTAAGATTGAAGGAATTGAATTCGGAAGTGTTGGGATTTCAGGAATAATACGACGTTTCACTTCAATCATGATAATAGCCTAATGTTATGGTTACGAAGATAAAAAAATCCCCGCACTATACTCATCTAAATAAGTATTACGGGGATTAAAATTGGGTTGAAGAAAGAATTATTTTTCTAAGTCTTTCAATAACTCTTGTGCTGGTTTGTAACCAGGAACTAGATCACCATTAGGAAGCACAATAGCAGGAGTACCATTTACACCCATTTTACGACCTAATAAATATTGTTCTTTGATAATGTTCTTACACTCAGCGGTGGCTGGTTTTGAACCATTAATTGCACGGTTTGATTTCGCATCTTCCATTGCCTGCTGCTTGTCATCAGCACACCAAATTTGCGCCATCTTATCAGCAACAGTACCTTGATAACCTTGGCGAGGGTATGCTAAATAACGAACGGTAATACCGGCATCATTATAATCTTTCATCTCTTTGTGTAGCTTAGTACAGTAGCCACAAGTGGTATCAGTAAAGACGGTAATCACGTGTTTTTCGTTTTTCGCAGGGAACACAATCATGTTCTCGCTTTGGCTATCAACCAATTTAGAAAAACGAGCTGCTAATAAATCTTTCATGTTACCTTTTTCATCAAACTCGAAAATACGACCTTGAATGAAATGTTTGCCATCACTTGATACATAAAAAATACCAAATGGGGTTTCAACCTGTTTAAAACCATCTACTTCTGAATCGTGAATAGCTTCAACAGGCAAGCCTAATGTCGTTAAACGCTGAGTAATTGCTTGTTCTGAATCAGCCTGAGATGCTTCAACAACTGACGAAGATACTGCATGCTCTTTTGCTTGATCATCAGAACAGGCAGTAAAAGAAATTACACTCAATAAAGCAATAAACATCGCGCTAGTACGGCGAATAAATGACATAAAAGATACCTATAAAAAAAATAAAAATAGAAAGTTTAAATTTTAGAGTAGTAAACCAACAAGAAGTTCCCTATTACTATGAACGAGGGTGATGCTCTTGATGGATCTGTTTTAAACGTTCCGTTGCTACGTGAGTATATATTTGTGTCGTCGAAAGGTCACTATGTCCTAGTAACATTTGTACGACTCTAAGATCTGCCCCATAATTTAATAAATGTGTCGCAAAAGCATGGCGCAAAACGTGAGGTGATAATTTATCACTATCAATCCCTGCAATCACCGCATAATGTTTAATACGATGCCAAAAGGTTTGTCTTGTCATTTGTCTCGCTCGTTTACTAGGGAATACCACATCTGAGCTTTTTTCACCAAGTAACGCTGGACGCCCTTGATCTAGAAAAGTTTGGATCCAATCAACCGCATTTTCACCCATTGGCACTAAACGCTCTTTATCGCCTTTACCAGTAACGCGAACTACCCCTTGACGAAGACTTAAATTTTCCATCGTTAAACTGACTAATTCCGTAACACGTAAACCAGTCGCATAAAGCAACTCCAACATGGCACGATCGCGCAATCCTAGTGGATCTTTTACATCTGGAGCTTCTAATAGGTCATTAACCTGCTCTTCACTTAAATCTTTTGGTAAACGTTGCGGTAACTTAGGACTCATCAATAAGGCCGTTGGATCATCGCCACGAATTTTCTCTCTGTGTAGATATTGAAAAAATCGACGAAGTGCTGACAACATACGGGCTCGTGAAGTCTGCTTGTATTCTTTATCTACCAAGTATGCCTGATATTCATTTAATCCCATTGCTGAAATAGAGGCACATTTATAATGATTATCTTCTAGCCATTGCAGTAATTTCACCAAATCATTTCGATACGAAGCCAACGTATTTTCTGATAATCCACGCTCCATCCACATGGTATCTAAAAAACGCTCAATTAAAGCCATATCATTGTTCATTGCCATCACCATTTACTGAAAACCAAAAATACTGGTTAGAATTACAGTATTAAACAATTTTACGCGCTTTCAATGCAAGTTTAATTTTAATAATCATTTGCGGTACACTAGGCTTTCGTCCTCTTTAATTATGGTAGTTAGAATGAAAATTGGTCTGTTTTACGGCTCTTCCACGTGTTACACCGAAATGGCATCTGAGAAAATCAGAGCCATAATGGGCGAAGAGTTAGTTGATATCTACAATATTAAAGAGACCCCAACAGCAACAATGAACGATTATGATCTGTTGTTGCTTGGCATTTCCACTTGGGATTTTGGTGAAATTCAAGAAGATTGGTTGGCGGTATGGGAAGAGCTTAATGGCCTTTCTTTACAAGGCAAGACAATCGCCCTATTTGGGTTAGGTGATCAAGAGGGTTATGGCGAATGGTTCTTAGATGCGATGGGTTTATTGCATGACGAATTAAAAGCGACTGACGCTAAATTCATTGGTTATTGGAAAAATGAAGGCTATCAGTTTGAGGCTTCAAAAGCATTAACTGAAGATGAATCTCAATTTGTCGGTTTAGCGCTGGATGAAGACAGTCAATATGATAAGAGTGATGAGCGTATTGAGCAGTGGTGTGAACAGGTGTTAGTTGAGTATCACGACTCGCTTTAATAACTAGAAACAATACGCTTCGCTAACTAGATCGCTTCGCTCCTATAAAAGAAAAGAGCGAGTAAACTCAAATAGTATACTCGCTCTTACTGTTTCTAATTTTTTAAATTATGCGTTTTCAGTCACTAGTTCGTCTTCTTTCTTACCAACAAAACGAACAACAATCATCGATGCAAACGTTGGAATAACCCAAGCCATACCGTGATCAAACATTGGCAACATAGAGAACGCTGACATATCTGCACCAGCAACCTTCGCGGCATCTAATACTGCAAAACACGTCGCAACTAAAATCACAACTCGGTAAGCAAAACGAGGGTTTGGCATAAACTTACGTGTAAATGCTAATGCCACCAACGCAATGGCTACAGGGTAAAGTAAGAACAATACTGGTACCGACAAGGTAATTAGCTGGCTTAAACCAACATTAGCAACCACTGCACATGCAACACCAACAATTATAACCCATGCTTTATACGTCACTTTGCAAATTGAACTAAAGTAATCTGCACATGCAGAGATCAGACCAATCGCTGTCGTTAAACAAGCAATCAATACGATAATAGACAATACAATTTGACCAGAAGAACCAAATAAAGCCAGAGTGTAAGCACTTAATATAGCTCCACCATTACTCGCACCAGCAGCGACAGTACTTGACGTTGCACCTAAATAAAATAGTGAAATATAAACAAACGCCAAACCAAGAGCAGCAATGCAACCAGCTATCGTTAAGTATTTAGTTGTCGCTTTGTGTTCCGTAATGCCTTTCTTTTTCAATGCATCGATAATTAAAATACCGAACATTAGCGCACCAAAGGTATCCATGGTGTTATAGCCTTCAAAGAAACCCGTCGTTAGAGGACTATTAATATAATTTCCTGTTGCTGCAACAATCTCACCTTGTGGATTAACAAATACCGCAACCGCTAAAATGATTAAACCAATGAATAATGCAGGTGTTAAGAACTTACCTATCGTATCAATCAGTTTACCTTGAGACCATGCAAAGAACATTGCGATTGAAAAGAATGCGATTGAAAATAGAGTTAGAGAAAACGGTCCCGCATCAGAAGACATAAATGGTTTTGCAGCCATTTCATAGGCAACTAAACCTGTACGAGGGGCAGCAAAAGCAGGGCCAATGATAACGAACATTAGTATCGCCATAATCATTGCTACTTTAGGTGGTAAATCACGAGTAAGGTGTTGCCAAGAGCCACCAGAAACACCAATAGCAATAATGGTTAATAGTGGTAAGCCTACCGCTGTAATAAGAAAACCACTCATTGCACTAAAGACGTGCTCGCCAGCCATTTGGCCTGCAATTGGTGGAAAGATAATATTACCAGCACCCAAAAAGAAGGCAAAAAGCATGAAGCCAATAGCAATGATATCGGCGAGTTTTAATGACTGTTTCATAAGAAACCCTTGTATAATGTTGTGTGTATTTAATGTTGTGTTTTATATCTTTTTTGATATTTATGTCAGAATAATGAACAAATTATCAACCATTCGCAATAGCCTAGAGAAAAACACCATAATCAAATTGATATTTACAGTAAAAGCAGTGTAATCCTCTATTAATTGCTTTTATAAAAGAGTGATCATTTATCATTAAAAGAATCAACAAAATATCAAAAATAGAACGTCAAACCAATTAACATTAAAAGCGCAATATTAACAACTATTGTCATTTTAGGAGAGTTATGAATAAAAGCTTCACTTTCAAGCAGTTCCACATCGATATTGGCGAATGCGGCATGCCAGTGAGTACTGATGGTGTTTTGTTGGGTGCATGGGCAAATATTATAAATAGCTTATCTATCATTGATATTGGCTGTGGTACGGGGCTGCTAAGCTTAATGTGCGCCCAAAGAGAACCATTAAGTAAAATTGATGCAGTAGAATTAATGCCTACTGCTGTAGAAGTCGCTCAAGTAAACTTCCTCAATAGCAAATGGGCTGAACGGATAGAACTATTTCATCAAGATATCCTCACCTTTATCCCAAATAAGACCTATGATGCAATTATTTGCAACCCTCCCTATTTCAATAACGGTGAGCAATCACAAAAAGGAGATCGCTCAGTTGCTCGTCATACTGACTCTTTATCATTTAGTGATCTCTTATTGCAGAGTAAAAAATTACTTTCACCAAAAGGACGCGCAAGTTTCATTCTTCCACTCGTTGAAGGAGAACAGTTTATTGAAATGGCTAAAAAAACAGGTTTTAGCTTAACCAAACTAACAAAAGTAAAAACAACTGAAAAAAAAGATGCTTCTAGATTATTGATTGAGCTATCTCTTTTTTCTTATTATTATCAAGAGAATACGTTAGTCATTCATAATAAAAATGGCTACAGTAATGACTTTATTCAGTTAACTAGACTCTTTTATCTCAATATGGATTAAAAGATCGGTGATCAGTCTCTAATAAATCACTATAATAACTGGCTAATATCATATTTCTACTCTTTAGACCTGAACGGAGAATTTCACCTTGATCAAAACGTTTGCTGATCTCGATCTATCCCCTAACCTACTGCGCGCTCTTGAGGAGATTGGTTATCAACGTCCAACTCAAGTTCAGGCTATGGCTATCCCTGAAGCATTAGAAGGAAAAGACATCCTTGCTTCTGCTCCAACTGGTACTGGTAAATCAGCGGCTTTCTTGTTGCCTGCTTTACAGCATCTTGACGATTTCCCTCGTCGCGACCCTGGTCCTGCGCGTGTGCTAATTTTGACACCAACTCGTGAGCTTGCAATCCAAGTTGCCGAAGAAGCTCGTCAGTTAGCACAATACACTCACCATAAAATATTCACGATTACTGGCGGCATCAGCTACCAAGATCACGCAGATATCCTTGCAAAAACTCAAGATATCGTTGTTGCTACGCCTGGTCGTTTGATGGAATACATTGAAGCTGAGCGTTTTGACTGTCGTGCGATTGAAACATTGATCCTTGATGAAGCTGACCGCATGCTAGACATGGGCTTTGGTCCTGTTGTAGATCGTCTTTCAAAAGAATGTCGCTGGCGTAAACAAACCTTCTTGTTCTCTGCAACACTAGAAGGTCGTGGCGTAGACGGTTTTGCTGCGGATCTACTGAATGAACCAGCAAAAATAACTGCTGAGCCACCTCGTCGTGAACGTAAAAAAATCACTCAGTGGTATCACCGTGCAGATAGCTTGCCACATAAAATAGAATTACTGAAAAGTATCCTAAAGAACCAGGCTGAACGCGCTATTGTATTTGTAAAAACTCGTGAGCGTCTTGCTGAACTTCGTGGCCATTTAGAAACCGCTAAGATCTCATGTGCATGGCTACAAGGCGACATGCCACAAGAAAGCCGTAATAATGCTATCGCACGTTTTCGTGATGGCAGAGTAAATGTCCTTATTGCGACAGATATTGCTGCTCGCGGTATTGATTTACCTAATGTTAGCCATGTAATTAACTTTGATATGCCTCGTACTGCTGATGTGTATTTACACCGCATTGGTCGTACTGCTCGTGCTGGTAAAAAAGGTAGCGCGGTTTCGTTAATCGAAGCGCATGATCAGAAGATGATGGAACGCGTTGGTCGTTACGTTAAAGAAGAAGATGAAATCATTAAAGAGCGCTTTATTGAAGGGTTGAAACCAACTCATAAAAAAGCGGTATTTAAGAATAAACGTAAGAAGAACGCGAAGAAAAAAGCAGCTATAGCGAAGAAACTTGCACCAAAGAAGAAAAAGAAAAAATAATGTTTATACGCTTCGCTAACTAGAACGCTACGCTCTAGAAACGATAAAAGCAGTCTGTATTTACAGGCTGCTTTTTTATTAGAAGTAACTTAGGAGCTAGAGCTAAATCCTCGTCCCTTCCCCCTGTATTTCCCTTTCTTCAGGCATAAAAAAACCCGCAATCAGCGGGTTTTTGATTAACTCAATTAGAGCGTACTATAATAAAAATTATAGTACGTTAACTGCGTTAAGGTCAGCAAATGCTTTTTCAAGACGCGTAACCATAGAAGCTTGACCTGCACGTAACCAAACGCGTGGATCGTAGTACTTCTTGTTTGGCGCAGATTCGCCAGTTGGGTTACCGATTTGACCTTGTAGGAAATCACGGTTTTCAGCTTCGTATGTACGTACGCCATCCCATGAAGCCCACTGTGTATCAGTATCGATGTTCATTTTGATAACGCCGTAACCGATAGACTCTTGGATTTCTGCTTCAGAAGAACCAGAACCACCGTGGAATACAAAGTTAAGAGCATCAGAAGCGATACCAAACTTCTCAGCACAGTAAGCTTGAGAATCACGTAGGATAGTTGGAGTAAGAACAACGTTACCCGCTTGGTAAACACCGTGTACGTTACCGAAAGAAGCAGCGATAGTGAAACGTGGGCTTACAGCCGTTAGTTTCTCGTATGCGTATGCAACATCTTCAGGTGAAGTGTAAAGCTCAGATGCGTCCATATCAGAGTTATCAACGCCGTCTTCTTCGCCACCAGTACAACCAAGTTCAATCTCGATTGTCATGTTCATTTTAGCCATGCGCTCTAGGTACTTAGCACAAGTTTCGATGTTCTCTTCTAGAGACTCTTCAGAAAGGTCTAGCATGTGTGAAGAGAATAAAGGCTTACCAGTTTCAGCGAAGAATACTTCACCAGCGTCTAGTAGACCGTCGATCCAAGGAAGAAGTTTCTTAGCAGCGTGGTCAGTATGAAGAATAACTGGAACACCGTAAGATTCAGCTACTGCGTGAACGTATTTTGCACCAGCAACAGCACCAAGAATTTGTGCGCCTTGACCTTCAAGTTGAACGCCTTTACCAGCGAAGAAACCTGCACCGCCGTTAGAGAACTGAACAACAACTGGTGCTTTAGCTTTAGAAGCAGCTTCAAGAACAGCATTGATAGTATCAGTGTTGATTACGTTTACTGCAGGAAGAGCAAATTTGTTTTCTTTTGCTACTGCAAATACTTTCTGTACGTCGTCGCCAGAAATAACACCAGGTTTTACAAAATCGAAGATCTTAGACATGGAAGTAGTCCTATTTATTCTATCGTTTTAAAATTAAAAAACTTACGTTCAAATTTTTGCAAACGTTTGCTCACAACTTTTTCTATTGTATCAATAAACATTGTCATCAACAAACGTAAAAGCGGGAATGTTTACATTCCCGCCTTCAAATAATTATGCTTTAGCACGCTCTTCAAGCATAGCTACTGCAGGAAGTACTTTACCTTCAACGAACTCAAGGAATGCACCACCACCAGTAGAGATGTAAGAAACGTCAGCTTTAATACCGAACTTATCGATAGCTGCTAGCGTATCACCACCACCGGCTACAGAGAAACCTTCAGAATCAGCGATTGCTTTAGAAATACCCGCAGTACCTGCTTCAAAGTTTTTGAATTCAAATACGCCAACTGGGCCATTCCAAAGAATTGTTTTTGCATTCTTAATGATGTCAGCAAGAACCGCTGTTGAATCTGGACCAAGGTCGAAGATCATGTCGTCATCTTGAACGTCTGCAACGTTTTTGATTTCAGCTTCAGCGTTTTCATCAAATGCTTTTGCACATGCAACATCAGTAGCAACAGGAATTGCACAATCTACCATCAGTTTTTTAGCCGTTTCAACTAGGTCAGCTTCGTATAAAGACTTACCTACGTTGTGACCTTGAGCTGCGATGAATGTGTTCGCGATACCACCACCAACAACAAGTTGGTCAGCAATTTTAGATAGCGACTCAAGAACAGTTAGCTTAGTTGATACTTTAGAACCACCAACGATAGCAACAAGTGGACGAGCAGGATTGTCCATTGCTTTACCTAGTGCTTCAAGTTCAGCAGCTAGAAGAGGACCAGCACACGCAATAGGAGCGTTCATGCCAACACCGTGAGTTGACGCTTGAGCACGGTGAGCTGTACCAAATGCGTCCATCACGAAGATGTCACATAGTGCTGCGTACTTCTTAGAAAGTTCTTCTTCGTTCTTCTTCTCGCCTTTGTTAAAGCGAACGTTTTCAAGAACAACTAACTCACCAGCGTTTAGTTCAAGACCATCTAGGTAATCTTTAGCTAGTTTAACGTCACAATCTAGCGCGTCATTTAAGTAGTTAACTACAGGAGCTAGAGAGAACTCTTCGTTGTATTCGCCTTCTGTTGGACGACCTAAGTGAGAAGTAACCATTACTTTTGCGCCAGCTTCTAAGCAAAGCTTAATCGTTGGTAGAGATGCAAGGATACGAGCATCAGAAGTTACTTTACCATCTTTTACTGGTACGTTCAGGTCAGCACGGATAAATACGCGTTTACCTGCAAGTTCCAGGTCAGTCATCTTGATTACAGACATGTTGTGTCCTCTCAATTAAATAATAAAAAGCTTTCAAGCCCGGCATCATTGCCAAGCCGATTAAATTCTTACTGCATTATTCAATAAATAGGGATGGAGTTCACTTTTTTCAAGGTGAAAATTAATCTTTTTTCTCTTTCCATCACAAATTTTTGAATGATGCTTTTATTTTTTCATTACTAATGCGGTATCTAGCATCCGATTAGCGAAGCCCCATTCGTTATCACACCAAACCAGCATTTTTACTAAACGCCCGTTACTTACTCTTGTTTGTGACCCATCGACAATCGCGCTATGGGGATCGTGATTAAAGTCGATAGAAACAAGTGGCGCTTCAGTATAGTCAACAATGTTATGTAATGTACACCGAGATGCGTTCACAATGGTTTGATTTATGTCATTAACTTTCACATTTGTATTAATTGTTACACTTAAATCCATCGCCGTGACGTTTACCGTCGGCACTCGTACAGAAATAGCTTCAAATTTGTTGGAAAATTTCGGAAAGATTCGTTCGATACCTTTATGCAGTTTTGTATCGACTGGAATGATAGACTGGCTTGCGGCTCGGGTTCGACGTAAATCGGTATGGTAAGCATCTATCACTGGCTGATCATTCATTGAAGAATGAATAGTGGTAATCGTACCCGAATCAATCCCAAACGCATCATCAATCGCCTTAATCACCGGGATAATACAGTTAGTAGTACAAGACCCATTAGAGACAACTTTATGCTCTGGAAGCAACGAGTCATGATTAACACCATAAATAATAGTGTTATCTAAATCTGAACTGCCTGGATGTGAAAATAGAACCTTTTTCGCGCCTGCTGCAATGTGCTTTTCACCATCGGCTTTTGATCCATAAACGCCAGTACAATCGAGTACGAGATCAACGTTTAATGAGCTCCATGGTAAAAGAGAAATGTCCGCTTGATGTACAATACGAATTCGATCTTGAGAGCCATTAGGTAAATCGATATAAAGATATTCTTGATCATGAGTGACTTTATGCTGAAAACGTCCATGAGTTGAATCGTATTGAAGTAGATGTGCCATCCCTTCTGGTTGTGATAATTCATTAACTGCCACTATTTCTATTTGGTCACGTTTTCCACTTTCATACAAGGCTCGTAATACACTACGACCTATTCGGCCAAATCCATTTATCGCCACTCTCAACATGATATTTTATTCTCTTAAATCCATTTCCGACTATTGTACTCCTTTCACTTTTTTCTTAAAGGATCAAAAAAGCGAAGCCACCTTTCGATAACTTCGCTTTTTATTCAGTTACTCACTTGGATTAAGCGAATGACTCTTGATTAAACTAAAAGCTCTTTTGCTGTTTTTACTGCATTTTCAGTAGTAAAACCAAACATTTTGAATAGCTCTTCAGCAGGCGCTGATTCACCAAACGTTGTCATACCGATGATCTTGCCACCGAAACCAACGTACTTATACCAAAAGTCAGCAATACCGGCTTCAATAGCAACACGTTTTGTTACTGCTGATGGAAGTACTGATTCACGGTAGGCTTCATCTTGCTTATCAAATGCATCTGTTGCTGGCATTGATACAACACGTATCGCTTTACCTTCAGCAGTAAGTTGAGCCGCAGCTTCAACCGCAAGTTCAACTTCTGAACCTGTTGCAATAAAGATAAGCTCAGGTTGACCTTCACAATCTTTAAGAATGTAGCCACCTTTAGCGATGTTAGCTAATTGCTCTGCATCACGATCTTGTTGTGCAAGATTTTGACGAGAGAAGATCAGAGCCGTAGGACCATCACGACGTTCAATCGCAAGTTTCCAAGCAACCGCAGATTCAACTTGGTCACATGGACGCCATGTGCTCATGTTCGGTGTTAAACGTAGTGAAGCGATTTGCTCAACCGGTTGGTGAGTTGGACCATCTTCACCTAGACCGATTGAATCGTGTGTGTACACTTGGATATTCTGAATTTTCATCAGTGCAGCCATACGCATTGCGTTGCGCGCGTATTCCATGAACATTAGGAACGTTGCGCCGTAGGGTACGAAACCACCGTGCAGAGCAATACCATTCATGATTGCTGTCATAGCAAATTCACGCACACCGTAGTGAATGTAGTTACCAGAGAAATCATCAGCGGTTAGTGATTTAGAGCCAGACCACATCGTCAAGTTAGACGGTGCAAGGTCAGCAGAGCCGCCCATGAATTCAGGTAACATTGCACCAAATGCTTCTAGTGCATTTTGCGATGCTTTACGTGATGCAATGTTAGCAGGATTAGCTTGAAGATCAGCAATGATTGCCGATGTTTTTTCTTCCCACTCAGCAGGTAAACCACCGTTTACACGACGCTTATATTCAGCAGCTAGTTCAGGGTGTGCAGCAGCGTAGGCATCAAATTTAGCATTCCAAGACGCTTCTTTTGCTTTGCCTGCTTCTTTTGCATTCCACTCAGCATATACATCAGTAGGAATTTCAAAAGGACCAAACTCCCAACCAAGTTTCGCTTTAGTAGCAACTATCTCATCAGCACCTAGTGGAGCACCGTGACAGTCGTGCGTACCTTCTTTGTTTGGAGAGCCAAAACCGATGATAGTTTTAGTACAAATCAAAGTAGGACGAGGATCTGCTTTTGCTGCAATGATTGCAGCATTAATTGCGTCAGCATCGTGACCATCAACCGCAGGAATTACATGCCAGCCGTACGCTTCAAAACGCTTAGGGGTATCGTCAGAGAACCAACCTTCCACTTCACCATCGATAGAAATACCGTTGTCATCCCAGAAAGCAACTAGCTTACCAAGACCTAATGTACCCGCTAAAGAACATGCTTCGTGAGAGATACCTTCCATTAAGCAACCATCACCCATGAACACGTATGTGTTGTGGTCAACGATCTCATGACCTTCACGGTTAAACTGTGCAGCTAATGCTTTTTCAGCCATCGCCATACCAACACCGTTAGTGATGCCTTGGCCTAATGGACCCGTTGTTGTTTCGATGCCAGGTGCATAGCCGTACTCAGGATGGCCAGGAGTTTTAGAATGCAATTGACGGAAGTTCTTTAAGTCTTCGATAGACAGGTTATAACCTGAAAGATGAAGCAGAGAATAAATCAGCATAGAGCCGTGACCGTTAGAAAGAATGAAACGGTCGCGATCTGCCCACTCTGGATTCTGTGGGTTGTGATTTAGGTGACTACGCCATAATACTTCAGCGATGTCTGCCATGCCCATTGGTGCACCTGGGTGACCAGAATTTGCTTGTTGTACACCATCCATACTTAACGCGCGGATTGCATTTGCTAAATGTTTACGTGAAGACATGCCTGCTCCTGAAAATTCGAAGGACTATATATTTATTGAGCTTGTTAACTCTTGATTAGTTACCCATATACATGGATTAACTTAAATTTGCAGCGCCATATTGTCGCAAAGCCTTATAACGACTGCAAACGTTTACTTAATAAATAAAGCCCTTTTTTTCACGATTTTGATAAAAAATTGATAAAAAATAGGTTTCAATTCATAAAGGCTAACTCAGAACGCAAACGATTGGTTATCTCTTATATTTATTTCCTTTCCAAAAATGAGTTGTAATTAATCAATTTACCTCTATTATGGACGTCTAGACGGAAAAACACCCGCACGTATAAACGTATAGACATTAAATATAATGTGGGTATTTTTAGAACTTATTCTTTATAAGAAGTGGAGCGCCCTTATGGCTAAGCACCTATTTACCTCTGAGTCAGTATCAGAAGGTCATCCAGATAAAATTGCCGATCAAATTTCAGATGCCGTACTTGATGCGATCTTAGAACAAGATCCAAAAGCACGTGTTGCTTGTGAAACGTACGTAAAAACAGGCATGGTCATGGTCGGTGGTGAAGTAACTACTTCTGCATGGGTTGATATCGAAGAAATCACTCGTGAAACTGTTCGTGATATTGGCTATGTTCATTCAGACATGGGTTTTGATGCTAACTCTTGTGCCGTACTAAACACAATTGGTAAGCAGTCTCCAGACATCAACCAAGGCGTAGATAAAGAAGATCCAAGAGACCAAGGCGCTGGCGACCAGGGTATCATGTTTGGTTACGCAACAAACGAAACGCCTATTTTAATGCCTGCACCAATTACTTATGCGCACCTTCTTGTTAAGCAACAAGCCGAAGTACGTAAAAGCGGTAAACTAGATTTCCTACGTCCAGATGCAAAATCTCAAGTTACTTTCCAATACGACCAAGGTAAAATTGTTGGTATTGATGCCGTTGTACTTTCAACTCAACACAGCGATTCAGTAACAACGGCGGATCTTCGTGAAGCGGTAATGGAAGAGATCATCAAGCCAGTACTTCCTCAAGAATGGTTAAATAAAGAAACTAAATTCTTTATTAACCCAACAGGTCGTTTTGTTATTGGTGGCCCAATGGGTGACTGTGGCCTTACTGGTCGTAAAATCATCGTAGATACTTACGGCGGCGCAGCTCGTCATGGTGGTGGTGCATTCTCTGGTAAAGATCCATCAAAAGTTGACCGTTCAGCTGCATACGCAGCACGTTACGTAGCGAAAAATATCGTTGCAGCTGGCATGGCTGATCGTTGTGAAATCCAACTTTCATACGCTATCGGTGTTGCCGATCCAACATCAATCATGATTGAAACGTTCGGTACTGAAAAAGTAGCTCACGACATCATCATCGAATCGGTTCGTCAGCACTTTGACTTACGTCCATATGGCCTACAAGAAATGCTTAACCTTCTTCAACCAATCTATAAGAAGACGGCTGCATACGGTCATTTTGGTCGTGAAGAGTTTCCTTGGGAAGCAACAGATAAAGCAGAAATCCTTCGTGATTTCGCTGGTATTAAGTAATTTACTACTTAAACTGATACTAAAAGGAAGCTTCTGCTTCCTTTTTGTTTTTTACCCCCATATACTTTTTATATTTATGATTCAATATCGACCTTCAAAATAAAGAGATTCAATGACCCCACTTCAACAAGCCTCCATCGCTAAAGCTCAACAATGTATTCAACAAGCATCTGCCTTTTTTAATCGCCCTTTTTCTCTGCCAGAGATTAACTTTACTCAACGCGGAAAAATTGCCGGTATCGCTCGCTTACAAGGCTGGGAAGTACGAATTAACCCTATCCTGCTAGAAGAAAATGAACACACCTTTATCAATGAAGTGATCCCTCATGAAATTGCCCATCTGATCGCATTCAAATTATATGGCCGAGTACGACCTCATGGTAAGGAATGGCAGGGAATAATGAATCAAGTCTTCAATCTACCAGCACGCACAACACACAGTTTTAATATTGACTCAGTAAAAGGAAAAACCTTTCCATATCGCTGTAAATGCTCACAACATGATCTAACTGTGCGTCGTCACAACCGAGTTCAGCGCAAAGAAACACAATACCTTTGTAAAGCATGTCAATCACCATTAAAGCTCTCTAAGCGCACTGTAAAATAATCATCCCTCTTTTTTACTAACCTAAATCAGTAAATACTTTCAATTTCCTGCCCTAGTAATCAATTTATCTATAATGCGAATTAACAATAAGCTACCCTTGCGGCACTAATACAATAATCAGTAGACTTATCATGAAATTAATTCGCTTAGTTATCAGTATCATTGCTGTCAGCTTCAGCTTTAACGTACTTTCTGCTCCTCCTTCTTCATTTTCTAAAGCTAAAAAATTAGCCGTAAAAATTTATCTTGATCACCCCACTTCATTTTATTGTGGCTGTGACATTACCTGGAAAAATAAGAAAAAAGGCATTCCCGATTTAGAAAGCTGCGGTTATGACGTACGTAAACAAGAAAAACGAGCAAGCCGAATTGAGTGGGAGCACGTGGTTCCCGCTTGGCAATTTGGACACCAACGTCAATGTTGGCAAAATGGCGGACGTAAAAACTGCACCAAAAACGACAAACAGTTCAAATCAATGGAGGCTGACTTACACAATTTAGTGCCTGCCATTGGTGAAGTGAATGGCGACCGTTCTAACTTTCGTTTTTCGCAATGGAATGGGAGCAAAGGTGCTAATTATGGACAATGCGCCTTTAAAGTGGATTTTAAAAACAGAGTCGCTGAACCACCAGCCCAATCAAGAGGGGCGATTGCACGAACCTATTTATACATGAATAATGAATATCGTTTTAATTTGTCCAAAGCACAACGCCAACTAATGGAAGCATGGAATAAGCAATACCCAGTATCAGCATGGGAGTGCGAGCGAGATAAACGTATTGCAAAAATCCAAGGCAACAACAATCAATTTGTCTATAAAGCCTGTATTAAATAACTTAGACTAATTTAGAGGTTGAAAAAGCACATTTTAACCTCCATCCTTAAATGTAAGATAGTTAAAGAAAAGTAGACCATGAGAATACCTAGAATCCATCATCCAGAGCTTCTTCCTTCGCAAGGAAAAGTGAATTTAAGTGATGATGCAGCCAACCATGTTGGTCGCGTTATGCGAATGAAAGAAGGCGAAGCCGTGTTACTATTTGATGGTAGCGGTGCTGAGTTCCCTGCTGTAATCACGTCTTCTTCAAAGAAAAGTGTAGAAGTTGAAATCAATGAACGTATTGAGCGCAGCAGTGAATCCCCATTAAACTTACATTTAGGCCAAGTGGTTTCTCGTGGTGATAAAATGGAATTCACCATTCAAAAATCAGTTGAGTTAGGCGTAAATATTATTACCCCTTTGATTTCAGAGCGTTGTGGTGTCAAATTAAACAAAGAACGTTTTGAAAAGAAACTCGACCAATGGCAAAAAATCGCAATTGCAGCGTGTGAACAATCTGGACGTAATACTGTTCCTGAAATTCGCCCTATTATGTCATTAGAAGAGTGGTGTGCTGAAGAGTATGACGGTTTAAAACTGAACCTTCATCCAAGAGCAAAATACTCAATCAACACACTGCCAGAACCAGTCACTAATATTCGCTTATTAATTGGTCCTGAAGGCGGTTTATCGTCTGATGAGATCAACATGACTGAACAGTATCAATTTGAAGAAACGCTGCTTGGTCCTCGTGTTCTTAGAACCGAAACCGCAGCGCTTACCGCAATTACAGCCTTACAAGTTCGTTTTGGCGATCTTGGCTAACTGGAGAAACACAATGATCAAACTCGGTATCGTAATGGACCCAATCTCGTCCATTAACATCAAGAAAGACTCTAGCTTTGCCATGATGCTTGAAGCTCAAAAACGTGGTTGGGAAATCCATTACATGGAAATGGCTGACCTACATCTAGAACAAGGTAAAGCAGTTGCTGATACCAAGGTTGTCACACTGAAAGAAGACCCAACAAGTTGGTATGAATTCACATCAGAGCAAACCATCGACCTTGCCGATCTTGATGCCGTATTAATGCGTAAAGATCCTCCATTTGATACAGAGTACATCTACGCAACCTACATTCTTGAGCGTGCTGAAATCCAAGGGGCGTTAATTGTAAACAAGCCACAAAGCTTACGTGATTGTAATGAAAAACTGTTTACCGCTTGGTTCCCAGAGCTAACACCAACGACATTAGTCACTCGTAAAGCAGAAAAAATCAAAGCGTTCCGCGAAGAGCACGGTGACATCATTCTTAAACCACTTGATGGCATGGGTGGCGCATCAATCTTCCGTGTAAAAGCAGGTGATCCAAATGTATCGGTCATCATAGAAACCCTGACTAATCACGAGCAAACCTACTGCATGGCGCAAACTTTTGTTCCTGATATTAGTAATGGTGATAAACGTATCCTTGTTGTTGATGGTGAACCAATGCCTTATTGCCTAGCGCGTATCCCTGCAAAAGGTGAAACACGTGGTAACTTAGCCGCTGGTGGTACTGGTGAAGCTCGCCCATTAAGCGAAACAGATTGGGCTATTGCCAATGCGGTAGCGCCAACACTAAAAGAAAAAGGCTTAATCTTTGTTGGTCTTGATGTAATTGGTGACAAACTGACTGAAATCAACGTAACTAGTCCAACTTGTATCAAAGAGATCGAAGCCGCATTTGATATTTCAATCACAGGTAAACTAATGGATGCTATTGAGCGAAAAATTAACGCTTAATAAATCCAAATAATATGAAGGGGGGCTTGTCTCCCTTCAATTTAACTGAGTTATTTAGGAGGCTCTGTGGATTTAAAAAACCATTTTTTAGTCGCAATGCCTAGTATGAAAGATCCTTTCTTTCAGCGAAGCGTCATCTACATTTGTGAGCATGATTCAGAAGGAACCATGGGCTTACGTATTAATGAGACCGTTCCAATTTCATTAAAAGGTATGCTAGAGCAAATTGAACTAGATAATCCATCTCCAATTATATTTCCACAGACTTTAACTCAACCTGTACTTAATGGCGGGCCGGTTTCTGATGACCGCGGTTTTGTCCTTCATTCAGAAAAAGATACCTATACCTCAAGTATACAAGTCACTAATGAGCTGTATGTTACGACATCAAAAGATATTCTTGCCACTTTAGGCACAGAATCTCAGCCTCAGAAGTATTTAGTTGCTCTTGGTTATTCTGGGTGGGATGCAGGTCAATTAGAAAAAGAATTATCTGAAAATACATGGTTAACCCTAGAAGCGGATCCCTCAGTTATTTTTGATACCCCTATTCCTGAGCGTTGGCGAAAAGCGATTGAAATATTAGGCATTAGCCCGGCAAATTTATCCAGCGAGGTTGGACACGCATGAGTTCACGTACCATCATGGCATTTGATTTTGGCACCAAAAGTATTGGCTCAGCCATTGGCCAAGAGATCACAGGTACAGCAAGCCCATTAAAAGCCTTTAAAGCACAAGATGGCACCCCTAATTGGGATGATATTGAAAAGCAAATTAAAGAATGGCAACCTAATTTGATCGTTGTTGGCCTACCAACCGATCTTCATGGTAAAGAGCTAGAAACCATCACACCTAAAGCAAAGAAATTTGCTAATCGTCTGCATGGCCGTTTTGGCTACCAAGTTGAATTACACGATGAACGCCTATCAACGGTAGAAGCTCGCGCTGATTTATTTGAGTTCGGTGGTTATAAAGCGCTATCGAAAGGAAATATTGATTGTCAATCAGCGGTGGTTATTTTAGAAAGCTGGTTTGAGAGTCAGTGGAGCTAGGGACTAGAAACTAGAACGCTTCGCTCCTATAAGATCAAAAGCAGATATTAAGAGCAGTAATAATTTTACGTATTACTGCTCTTATGGTTTCTAATCTAGCGAAATCGACACATTATCAAACTTCGACGAGCTAAATGAATCGCCACGCTTCATCTTCAACATCAACCTCAAGTCATTCGCAGAATCCGCACTGTGTAATGCCTCATCTTCCGAAATCTTATCTGCCACCACCAAATCAAATAAACATTGATCAAACGTCTGCATTCCTGATTCTCGTGATTTTGTCATGGTCGCTTTTAATTCATGTAAGTCACCACGACGGATAAGATCTGAGATCCGAGGGGTATTTAATAACACCTCATAGACGCCATGACGCCCATTTCCATTTACATCAGGAACCAATTGCTGAGCAATAATTCCTTTCAAATTCATAGAAAGATCAAACAAAAACTGCTCTTTATGATCTTTTGGCACTAAATGAAGAATACGCTCTAACGCTTGATTGGCATTATTCGCATGAAGCGTCGCCATACAAAGATGACCCGTTTCAGCAAAGGTCATTGCGTATTCCATCGTCTCTCTACTTCGGATCTCTCCAATCAAAATCATATCCGGAGCTTGTCGCAACGAGTTTTTCAACGCGATTTCATAGCTTTCAGTATCTAACCCAACTTCACGTTGAGTGACAATGCACTTATTGTGAGGGTGAACAAATTCAATCGGGTCTTCCACCGTTAAAATATGACCACTACGATTGGCGTTACGATATCCGGTCATTGCTGCCATCGTGGTTGATTTACCCGAACCAGTCGCACCAACAACAAGAACTAAACCTCGTTTAGCCACCGCCAATTCTTTCATTACCTCAGGTAAATTCAGTGACTCCATTGATGGTATTGTGGTTTCAATACGACGGAGCACAGCCCCTGGTTGCTCACGTTGCCAAAATGCACTAACACGAAAACGACCACATTCTTTTACGATGGCAAAGTTCGCTTCAAGCGTTTGATTGAACTCTTTTTGACGCTCATCATCCATCATTTCAGCCATTAATGCTGAAATCGAATCAACCGTTTGTTTTGGTCCTACCGCCTGAAGTTCTCCATGCACACGCAATAGACAAGGAGCATCAACTGTTAAATAAATATCCGACGCTTTTTTCTGCACCATTTGATGCAATAATTCATCCAAACTCACCGTTAAAAACCCATGCTTGTTATTTCAATTTTCTTTGCGACTTCATCAGGTTCTACCAAACCTTGAGCAATGATCTTTTTCGCATTTTGCTCCATCGTCTGCATCCCAAAAGACGACCCAGTCTGTATGATGGAGTACATTTGAGCTACCTTGTCTTCACGGATTAAGTTACGAATTGCTGGCGTTGCAATCATAATTTCATGACAAGCGACACGCCCACCACCAGTACGTTTTAGTAACGTTTGAGCAATTACCGCCCTTAACGATTCAGACAACATAGATCGAACCATGGATTTATCACTACCAGGGAACACATCAATAATACGGTCAATGGTTTTAGCAGCTGAGCTAGTATGCAAAGTACCAAACACCAAGTGACCCGTTTCTGCGGCTGTTAATGCCAAACTAATGGTTTCTTGATCTCGAAGCTCTCCAACCAAAATAACATCGGGATCTTCACGCAGTGCTGAACGTAAAGCGGCTTTAAAACTGTGCGTATCACGATGAACTTCACGTTGGTTAATCAAACATTTTTTATTTTTGTGTACGAACTCAATCGGATCTTCAATGGTTAAAATATGTTTATTCTCGTGCTCATTAATATAATCAACTATCGCCGCTAATGTGGTTGATTTACCCGAACCTGTAGGCCCTGTAATTAACACTAATCCCTTTTGGTATTTTGCAATATCGGTAAAAATATCAGGAGCGGCTAATTTCTCTAATGATGGGATCTCAACTGGGATAGTTCGAAATACTGCTGCACAGCCTCGTGCTTGATTAAACGCATTCACTCGAAAACGGCCAACATTTGGCAGTTCAAATGAGAAGTCGACTTCTAGCTTTTCTTCAAACTCACTCCGTTGAGCATCATTCATGATATCAGTCACTAAACGATGCACTTCTGCGTGTGTAAAATCAGGTAATGTTAGTTTACGCACTTCACCATCAACACGTACCATAGGAGGAACTCCTGCAGATAGGTGTAGATCTGATGCGTTTTGTTTTACACTAAAGTCCAGTAATTCTGTGATGTTCATAATTTTCCTCGGTAATCGTTTCTATGACTAGTATTAAGCAAAATATCAATCAAATCACCATTCAGATAGAGAATAGCGTTCAAAAATGTGGTCGACGCCCTGATTCAGTGCAATTATTGGCGGTAAGTAAAACTAAACCTATCGCGTTACTTGAACAAGCAATAACTGTTGGTCAACGAGCGTTTGGTGAAAATTACGTTCAAGAAGGTGTTGAAAAAGTTCAATATTTCAAAAAAAATCATTCTGAAACATCATTAGAATGGCATTTTATTGGTCCAATTCAATCAAATAAAACTCGCCCGATAGCAGAGCACTTTGATTGGGTTCATTCTGTTGAACGCCTTAAAATAGCACAACGTTTAAATGAACAACGCCCAGTAGAACTTGGCGAACTAAATGTACTTATTCAGGTCAATATTAGTTCAGAACAAAGTAAATCAGGCACCACAAGTGATGAAGTCATGGAGCTAGCAGCTGCAATCAATGATATGCCAAACTTAACGTTACGTGGGCTAATGTCTATACCGGCTAATGTCTCTAATTACGACGAGCAACTGGCTGCATTTACACAACTTGCTTCCATTCAAAACCAATTACGCGCACAATATCCTCAAGTCGATACCCTATCAATGGGGATGAGTGGCGATATGGATGCCGCCATTGAAGCGGGCTCAACAATGGTTCGAATTGGCACTGCTATTTTTGGTGCCAGAGACTAATTTTTTAGTGTCAGAAACTATAAAAATAAAGAATAACCTCAACTCGAATGATACCAATCTAGATACTGTATCGGTTGGCATGACGCAAGGAATACGAATGGAACATCGCAATATTGTTTTTATTGGTGCGGGCAACATGACTCGCTCTATTATTGCAGGTTTGATTAGCAGTGGTTACCCGAAAGAAAAAATCACCGCGACAAATCCAAGTACTGGCAAGCTTGAACATTTAGAAAAATGTTACGGAATTAATACCTCTACTGATAATATTTCTGCGGCTAAAAATGCAGATGTTATCGTTCTAGCGGTAAAGCCACAGATGATGGCAACGGCGGCTGAGCCACTGCAATACATCGACTTTTCTACTAAGCTAGTGATTTCTATTGCGGCTGGTATTTCTGCCAAACGTTTGAATGAGATGTTTGCTACTGAATTAAATTTAGTTCGTGTAATGCCAAATACACCCGCATTAGTCGGTAAAGGCATGAGCGGCCTGTTTGCGGTAGAGCATATATCTGAACAAGATAAGACCTACGCAAGTGACTTAATGTCAGCCGTTGGTGAAGTGTGTTGGGTGGAAAAAGAATCTGGCATTAACTCAATCATTGCCGCCGCAGGAAGCGCGCCTGCGTATTTCTTCTTATTTATGGAAGCGATGCAAGCTGAGGCGATTAAACAAGGGTTTAGTGAAGAGACTGCTCGTCTATTAGTGCAACAATCTGCACTTGGCGCGGCTGAAATGGTGGTTGCTAACCCAGAGACACCATTATCAACACTGCGCGAACAAGTGACCTCAAAAGGCGGTACAACCGCGGAAGCTCTACGCACATTTAATGAACATCAATTGCAAGAGATTGTAGCCAAAGCAATGCAAGCAGCAGTCTCTCGTGCAGAAGAAATGGAATCTTTATTTTAAAATAAGTAATTCTATTTTCAGAACCGTTTTATTTTCAAACCAATGATTTTTAAGGTTAACTAACTATGAATGCAATGAGCTTTTTAATCTCGACCGTTTTTGATTTATACATCATGGTCGTGATCCTACGAATTTGGTTACAAGTCGCACGTGCTGATTTTTATAACCCATTCTCTCAATTTATCGTAAAAGCAACTCAACCTGTGGTTTCTCCATTACGTCGTATTATTCCATCAATTGGCAGCCTAGACTTAGCAACTGTATTATTTGCTTACGTTCTATGTGTCGTTAAATTTGTGGTGCTTCAAATGGTTGTAGCTGGTGGCATTACATTTGGCCCTGAGTTCTTACTTATTGGTTTAATTGCGCTTGCAAAAGCCGCTGGTGGTTTACTGTTCTGGATCCTATTAGTACGTGCAATCCTAAGCTGGGTTAGCCAAGGCCGTAGCCCAATTGAATATGTAATGAACCAATTAACTGAACCAATGCTTACTCCTATTCGTAAGATCCTTCCTCAAATGGGTGGGTTAGATTTAAGCGTATTAGTGCTGTTCATCGTTCTACAATTTGCTAACTTCTTAATGGGTGATTTACTTGGCCCAATTTGGTATAGCTTGTAGTCTGGTTATGCCAATTAAATACGATAACGACGATTTGATCTTAAGGCTCTACCTTCAACCGAAGGCCAGCCGAGATCAGATCGTTGGTATACATGGAGAAGAACTCAAAATAGCGATAACGGCCCCTCCTGTCGATGGAAAAGCCAACGCACATTTGATTAAATACTTCTCCAAACTGTTTAAGGTCGCTAAAGGGAAAATCACGGTAGAGAAAGGAGAACTTAATCGTCACAAACAAGTTCGAATTCATTCGCCGGAAATTATTCCAGAAGCGATTCAACAATTACTATCAAAATAACTATTAATGCCGAGTTAACCCTCGGCTTTTTTATATGGAGACCTTTGTGTATGAAGATCGTTATGAAAAAAATAACCTTACTCTTGTCCCTATTCCTTTTTAGCTTACCCACGTTTGCAGGGCAATTTGTACAGATTAAAAACGTAGAGGTACATTACTCTGCGTTTAACTCAACATTTCTAACGCCTAAAGTGGCTCGTGCGTATCAATTAAAGCGATCTGGTTACAATGCATTAATTAATATCAGTGTATTAGACACCTCTCAAGCAGGAAAACCAGCTGTCGCTGCGAAAATAACAGGAACAGCTAAAAATTTACTTGGCCAAATGAAAACGTTAAGCTTCCGTGAAATTAAGGAACAAAACGCTATTTATTACATTGCTGAGTTGCCAATCACTAACGAAGAAACCTTCCGTTTTGATATTGATGTATCCGCTGATACCAAAGGCGCTGGCAAATTAAAATTCAATCAAAAGTTCTACGTAGAAGAGTAAGAGAATCATTATGAGCAAAATCGTATTAGCAACAGGCAACCAAGGTAAAGTTCGTGAAATGGCAGATGTTTTGTCTGACTTTGGATTTGATGTTGTGGCACAAAGTGAGTTCAACGTCTCTGACGTAGCAGAAACAGGCACAACCTTTATTGAGAATGCCATTATTAAAGCCCGTCATGCGGCTAAAGAAACAGGATTACCTGCGATTGCTGATGACTCCGGTTTAGAAGTCGACGCATTACATGGCGCACCAGGTGTTTACTCTGCACGCTACTCAGGTGAAGGCGCAACAGATCAGAAGAACATCGATAAAATGCTAGCGGCAATGGAAGGTATTCCTACTGAAAAACGTACTGCGCGCTTCCATTGTGTTTTAGTCTTAATGAAGCATGAGAGCGATCCTACGCCATTGATTTGTCACGGTTCATGGGAAGGCCACATTACCACGGAGCAACAAGGTGAGAATGGCTTTGGTTACGATCCTATTTTCTGGGTAAGTGAAGATAACTGCTCTTCCGCAGAACTTGAGCCTGCACGTAAAAAGCAACTGTCTCATCGTGGTCAAGCACTGAAAAAGCTGTTCTCTGCATTAAAAGAAGGTCAATAATTGATGCTAGTTCCACCACCACTTAGCTTATACATTCATATTCCATGGTGTATCCAAAAATGCCCATATTGCGATTTCAACTCTCACGCCTTGAAAACGACAATCCCTGAAGCACAATACATTTCAGCGTTAATTGACGATCTTGATACCGATCTTGCTCGTTATAATATGGAAAATGACCCACGTAAGCTGCACTCTATTTTTATTGGTGGTGGTACGCCAAGCTTAATTACGGCTCCAGAGATTAAGCGTTTACTGATCGAGGTTGAAAAACGCTTACCATTTGCTGATGACATTGAAATCACCATGGAAGCGAATCCTGGGACGGTAGAAGCAGGTCGATTCATTGAGTACCGCGAAGCCGGTGTCAATCGCATCTCTATTGGCGCGCAAAGCTTCCAGCAAGAAAAACTAGAAAAACTAGGGCGAATTCATGGTAAAGATGAAGCCCTTCGCGCCGCTCGCCTTGCTCATGAAGCAGGGTTAAACAGCTTTAATCTTGATTTAATGCATGGCCTACCGAACCAAAGTATTGATGATGCGTTATCTGATTTAAAACAAGCGATAGAGCTTAGCCCTCCACATTTATCGTGGTATCAGCTGACTATTGAGCCAAATACGGTGTTTTACTATAAGCCACCAACGTTGCCTGATGATGATGATTTATGGGACATTTTTGAACAAGGCCATCAAATTATTTCTGATGCAGGCTATGTTCAATATGAGATTTCAGGCTACAGTAAAATCGGTTATCAATGTCGCCATAACTTAAATTATTGGCGCTTTGGCGACTATTTAGGGATTGGTTGTGGTGCTCATGGCAAGCTGAGTTTTGCTGATGGTCGCATTGTTCGAACCACTAAGATTAAGCATCCTCGCGGCTTCTTAGATTTGATGAAACCTTACTTAATTGACGAACAAGAGGTTGCTGATCATGACAGACCTTTTGAATTCTTTATGAATCGTTTCCGTCTATTAGAAGCGTGCCCAAAGCAAGATTTCATTGATAAAACAGGGTTAGGTTTAGAGTCGATTCAAGAAACAATGGATTGGGCGAAAGAGAAGAAGTATTTAGAAGAAACAGAAACGCATTGGCAGATCACTGAGCATGGAAAATTGTTCTTGAATGATTTGTTGGAAGCGTTTGTGAGTGATGAGGACTAGGAACAAATAATCGAAACTCTAAATTAAACAACTAGCAACCCCTCCTAGCCTCCCCTTATATCAATACTAATTACCAAGTAACATCGGTAAACAAGGGGAGGAACGGTATTATGATCGTTGAAATACCAGCATCAAAGAAGGTTCTCCCCCTTTATCGACCAACCATTGAGATCGATGATGTTAATAGAAGGGGGAGTTAGAGGGGGTTGTTAGTGATAAAATCGAATATTTCACTACACAGCTTTTCCTGAAACCTTCAGGGAGCTTGCGACCGCCCTTAAACCTGCTCTTCCTGCTTTAAAATATCGAACGCCCAATACGCTCTGAAAGCAATTCTAACGCTTGTGTTCCTGCCAAAGAGTTACCTGATGGGTCTAATTCTGGAGACCATACGGCAATAGTCATCTCACCTGGTACAATGGCAATAATCCCACCACCAACACCGGATTTCCCTGGCATACCAACACGATAAGCAAACTCTCCGGCACCATCATATAAACCACACGTCGCCATTAATGCATTAATTTGTTTACTCTGCATTGGCGTAATGATGAATTCATTTGTCTCTGGTTGTACGCCTTTGTTCGCTAAATAACCAAACGTTCTCGCTAAATCAACACAGCTCATACTCAAGGCGCAGGCATGAAAATAATTTTTTAATACCGGCATCACTTCATTATCGAAGTTACCAAATGCTCGCATCAAATAAGCAATCGAAGCATTTCGATCACTATGATCCATTTCCGAATTAGCGACAACACGGTCATACATAATACGTTCATTGCCAGAGAGCTTACGTACAAATTCTAATAGACGATGTTTCGGAGCAGAAAAGCGACTAAACAGCATATCAGTAACCACAATCGCACCCGCATTGATGAACGGATTACGAGGAACACCCTGCTCCATCTCAAGTTGGATCAACGAGTTAAATGCCTGCCCAGAAGGTTCTTTTCCTACTCGCTGCCATAATTCTTCAGGCTGATATAATTCCATAGCAAGAGTTAAACTCAACGCTTTAGATATAGATTGAATAGAGAATCGTTCGTTTGCATCGCCCGATGTGATCATTTCACCATCATTGGTATAAACCGCGATCCCCAACTTATCACTCGAGACAGAAGCAAGTGCCGGAATATAATCCGCAACTTTTCCTTGTCCAATAAGAGGACGCACTTCATTCAAAATATCATCTAATATCTGTTTTGTTGGCTTCATTATTTCGACTTCCTGTTGAGCGCAAGGACAAAAAAGCCAACACAGAGGTTGGCTTTAGTTCTTATTTAGCATGATAAATCAGCTAATTATGCATTACGACGGAATTTAATATCCCATACGCCATGGCCCAAACGGTGGCCACGAGCTTCAAATTTTGTTAATGGACGCTCATCTGGACGAGGAATGTAATCGCCATCAGTTGCGATATTCTCGTAACCTGGTGCCGCGTGCATTACTTCGATCATGTGTTCTGCGTAGTTTTCCCAATCAGTTGCCATATGGAAAACACCACCAGCATTTAGCTTAGGACGGATCATCTCAGCAAATTCAGCCTTAACGATACGACGCTTATGGTGACGTGCTTTATGCCATGGGTCAGGGAAGAACAGTTGCAGTGTATTTACAGATGAATCAGGGATCATTGATTCAAACACTTCAACCGCATCGTGACACATTACACGTAAGTTAGTTACGCCTGCTTCTTTTGCAGCTGAAAGACATGCACCAACACCTGGGCGATGAACCTCTATGCCAAGGAAATTAAGTTCTGGTGCTTTTTGCGCCATCTCAACCAAAGATGCACCCATACCAAAACCGATTTCTAAAACGACAGGGTTGTTATTACCAAACACCTCATTCCAATCAAGCATTTGCTCAACAAAATCGATACCCATGGTAGACCAGCACTCAGTAATAGCGCCTTCTTGGCCTTTCGTTAAACGTCCTTCGCGGCGTACAAAGCTGCGAATTTTACGAACGATTTTACCTTCTTCGGTAAAGTCGTTTTTAGTCACTTCAGTCATGATTGGATAACCTGGTTATTCTCTGAACAAGGATTGTGGATCCGGCATTATCCAAAGTTTAGCTCAGTGTTCAAGTATTATCTTTGGTTTTCTCTATAAACAAGCTTAATTAAGCTAAATTATATACCTGAACTAATAACCCTATTTTCTATCGGGTGTACAAAACCATCACAGTATGATGTGATCCATTCTTAATTATAAAAATGTAATCGAGCATGTCATGACTTCTTTCTCTCACGCCATTTTAAAGTGGTACGATAATTACGGCCGTAAGACGTTACCTTGGCAATTAGAAAAAACACCTTATAAAGTATGGTTATCAGAGATCATGCTACAACAAACCCAAGTAACCACGGTGATCCCCTATTTTGAGCGTTTCATGGCTCGCTTTCCAACCGTTGTTGATTTAGCCAATGCTGAGCAAGATGAAGTGCTGCATTTATGGACCGGACTTGGTTACTACGCTCGAGCTCGAAATTTACATAAAACAGCACAAATCATCGCTGAGCAATATAATGGTAAATTCCCTGAAACAATTGAAGAAGTCATTGCTCTTCCGGGAATTGGCCGAACTACTGCGGGGGCTGTGCTGTCACTGTCTCTCAAGCAACGCCACCCTATTTTAGATGGCAATGTGAAACGCACTCTTTCTCGTTGCTTTGCCATTGAAGGATGGCCTGGTAAAAAATCGGTTGAAAATTCCATGTGGGCGGTTGCAGAAGAGCACACACCTGAACTTGGAGTTGAGAGATATAATCAAGCCATGATGGACATGGGTGCAATGGTATGTACTCGTTCTAAGCCTAAGTGTGAAATTTGCCCAGTGAATGATCTTTGCCAAGCCAAAGCGCAAGATCGTCAATTAGACTTCCCAACTAAAAAACCCAAAAAAGACAAGCCAACTAAAGAGGCATGGTTTGCGATCTATTATCACGATGGTGAAGTATTGTTAGAGCAACGACCACAAACGGGAATTTGGGGAGGTTTATATTGCTTTCCTGAACAACCAGAAAATACCTTAGATGATTTATCTGATCGTTATGATATGGACGTAAAATCAAGCCAACAATTAATTGCTTTTCGCCATACTTTTAGCCACTACCACTTAGATATCACTCCTGTACTTATCACTCTGACCAAGAAACCGAATATGGTAATGGAAGGAACGCGCGGAGTTTGGTATAACTTATCTCAACCAATGACGGTAGGATTAGCCGCCCCAGTTCAAAAACTGTTGGACTCCCTTCCGTACGAAATTTCTAATGGAGAATAACCATGAGTCGCACTGTATTTTGTGTTCTTTTAAATAAAGACGCCGATGGCCTAGATTTTCAACTTTACCCAGGAGAACTAGGTAAGCGTATTTTTGACAACATCTCCAAAGAAGCATGGGGCCAATGGCAACATAAGCAAACCATGCTTATCAATGAAAAGAAACTGAACATGATGGATCCAGAGCACCGCAAATTACTGGAAACAGAAATGGAAGGTTTTCTATTTGATGGCAAAGAAGTCATCATTGATGGTTACACTCCGCCAAGCGAATAAGTAATTGTAAATAAAGCAGTCTAATGGCTGCTTTATTTTTTAGTTCAAGGGCATTCTGCCGTTAACATTAATATCGAATTCTTACCCTATATTGTCTTTATGAAAAAATTTATCCTGATTGCCTCTGCTTGTCTTTTTCTCACTAGCTGTAGCCGAGAATCAATAGAGTCTACTTTTGGTATTAATTACGATACGACTAACCGCTTTGCTAAAAACCTAGCGCCTCTTCCTGGCCAATTTACTAAAGACATTAAAGCACTAGACTCTTTGATCAACAGTTTTAATGGCAACATTGAAAAACGCTGGGGTAAAGAGAATCTCGTCATCGCAAGTAAACAAGCTTATGTAAAGTACACTGATGGCTATTTAAGCCGATCTCAAGTTGATTTTTCTACCGGTCGAGTTACGGTAGAAACCGTCGCAGGAACCGATCCAAAAGCCCATTTACGTCAAGCCATCATAACGACATTATTGACGCCTGATGATCCTGCTGGTGTCGATCTTTACTCTGATGCAGATGTTACTCTTGGTGGCAAACCTTTCTTATACCAACAAGTCGTAGATCAAGATAAAAAGCCGATTGAATGGTCATGGCGTGCAAGTCGTTATGCTGACTATTTAATTGCTAATCACTTAAAAACAAAAGATATCGATTATAAAAAAGCTTTTTATGTCGATATTCCGATGGTAAAAAATCACACTCAACTGCGTGAATATCAATACGCTGACATTGTTCGTAAAGCATCACAACGTTACGATATCCCAGAAGATCTGATTTATTCCATTATTAGAACAGAGAGTAGCTTTAACCCATACGCGGTAAGTTGGGCTAATGCTTATGGATTAATGCAGGTGGTTCCGAAAACAGCAGGCCGCGATGTATTTAAGTTAGTGAAAAAAAAGTCAGGAGAGCCTACTCCTGAATACTTATTTAACCCACACAACAATATTGATACGGGTACTGCTTACTTTTATATTTTAAAAACACGTTACTTAAAAGACATTCGTAACCCAGTATCTAAGCAGTACAGCATGATTTCAGCCTATAATGGTGGTGCGGGGGGAGTATTAACTACCTTCAACAGCAATCGTAGCCGAGCAATCAATGACATTAACAACTTAAATCCTAACCAAGTGTACTGGGCTTTAACCAAAAAACACAAAAATGCTGAAGCTCGTCGCTATTTAGAAAAGGTAACCACCTTCAAAAAAGAGTTTAATTCAGGGAAGATTTAGCGATAAATTCGCCTATTCGATGAATTATCAATCAAACAATCAAAAAAACAGCCTATTTTGAAAAAAAAAGTTGACGGTGAGGGCAAAAATCCGTTTAATAGCGCTCGTTGCCCGGATAGCTCAGTCGGTAGAGCAGAGGATTGAAAATCCTCGTGTCGGTGGTTCGATTCCGCCTCCGGGCACCATACAATAAGATTGTTGGTGTAGTTCTAGATTTATTTATTAAATGCTAGATCACGAATAGTCAAAAGAATTTAGTGTGCCGACTTAGCTCAGTAGGTAGAGCAACTGACTTGTAATCAGTAGGTC